>CAWHCT010000023.1:0-123788 GCA_963827785.1 uncultured Flavobacteriaceae bacterium
AATGTGAGTCCGCCATCTACCGTAAGTGTTGATCCGGAAATATAACTGGATGCATCTGAACAAAGAAACACAATGGCATTTGCAATCTCTTCCGGGCGACCAATACGCTGTAAATGCACGGTAGGAAGCAGTCCTTTATCGTACAAGTCGTCACCAACAATACCTCTCAGGCGTTGGTGCATCGGTGTTTCAGTAATACCCGGACATAAAAGGTTTACTCTAATGCCCTTAGGTCCTAATTCGGCAGAGACACTGGTCGTTAATCCAATAAGACCGTGTTTGGATGTTACATAGGCCGATCCGGTTGGAAAACCCAGAAATGAATTCACTGAGCCTATGTTCACAATTGCACCACCCAAACCAAGTTTAAGCATGGCTCTGGCCTCATATTTCATGCAAAGAAATGTTCCCTTTAAGTTGATGTCAAGAACCTGATCCCAATCATCTTCAGCAAGGTCAGTTATTCCATTTAGTTTTCCTTCAATACCGGCATTATTTATTGCATAATCCAAACGGCCAAATACGTCGATAGTATGAGCGACCATTCGCTCTACGCTCTTAGCAATCGAAACATCGGTCTTGATTGCGGATGCCTTGCCACCCTTTGCTTCAATAGAAGCTACTAGGCTATCAAGTTCCTCTTTTCGACGTGCTGCGACTACTACACTTGCACCATTCGCTGCAAAAGCTTCGGCAGTAGCTCTTCCAATACCACTGCTTGCTCCGGTTATAAGTACGACTTTTTCTTTCATATTACTCATTTGAATTCTTTTTAATTGGTTAGTATAATTTAAAACATTTTTTAGTATTTCTTAATTCGTACTGATACATAAGAACCGTTCATGATTTTCCAATTTCCATCTTCTTTAATCAGGGTGAAATAGTCCAAATTATTATTTCTTGGTTCACCATTTATGGTAAAAATTGCATCAGCTCTTACAAATGCTAACATTCCCATTTCCATGTGGACTGTAAAATTAGAAACTGGTTCTGTATATTTTGTTGGGTTATTATAAGATTTTAGGCGTTCTAAAAATTCCTGAATGGTCATGGTATAAGTATTCCATTTCCCATCTCTCAAAGAAGCACCATATATGTTAGCCTTATCGCTAAACATTGCCGGCAGGGCATCTATGTCGTAATTACCAACAGCAGTTAGAAATTGCTCCACTAAATTTATTACAGCGGCTTTTTCAGATTCTATATCCAATGTGTCTGCTGTCTGTTGAGCTGAAGCTAAAAAACAGAATGTGAGGGCAATTAAGAGTGTAAATATTTTTTTCATTTCGCCTTTTGTTTATTTGAATTAAAGTTTGTTGAGCATTACAGCCAAGGTGTTCGTTTATGGTTAGCTGTGTGTGCAAGCAACTAATTTAACAAAAAAGCTTGTTTTTTATGTCATTTCTTTGTTGGCAATAGTTTTTATTCTTTAGTTCCGGTCCGGGGAGCAGCAAAGTTCCGATTAGGACAATATGTTATCACGAAAAGCTTATCATTTTCTGAATACCCTGCTTTTTAGGCCATACATTCCGGCATTAAAATCATCGTTTTTATAGCCCGCACTATTTCTTCTCACATCTGATAAATGTCATTTTTTATCTACCCAAAACTATATAGTTTCAATATTGTTATTCATAGTAATAAACAAAGAGGGTTATTATAAACGCATATGGTGTTTAACTGTGAGGGTTTTTGCTGTATTATACTGTTTCAGGCTGGTAAATAACTAAGAGCTTCTCCAGGTTAAGCATCATTAAATAAACACATATGAAAATACAGTACTGTCCTTCCTGTGGTGCAAAGCTAACAGAGAATGCACGGTTTTGCGGTGGCTGCGGTCAAAAGATAGAGCAGCCAAAAGAATCCAAGGAGACCAAAACAAAGCAATGTACAAATTGCGATTATTCCACAACCAATGAGGAGGCCTTTTGTCCCGAATGCGGGACCTCTTTAATTTCAAGTACAAAGGCAGAGCGTCCCAAAAAAGAACCTGCAACACAGCATACCCAAAAAAAGAAGCAGCCTGCTGCAAAGAAAAAAACAGGGTTCTTAAGAGCCCTTGGCAAGCTAGTATTATGGTTAGTGGCTTTTTTGGTGGTAGCCATGATAGCGCTATATTTTATTGGTGACAGCAAAGATAGTGAGGACTATAACCGGGAAGAGACATTGCAGAACATTGCTGAAGAGGAGATGGGACTGCCAGATGAAAAGAATGATGCTCTAGATGAAACCGGCACTGATATAGATGATTCAGGAAATGAATCTAATGACTATTCTGATGCCAAAGGAATTATTTCAACCATGGATGTTGAAAAAGCGAAAAGGACGGCAGAAGATGTAGAAAAAGCTTTCGCCAATGCCGATGTGAATGCTATTATAAATTTCATGAGTGAGGCTGCCTTAAAGAGATCCAAAGAAGATATTAAAAACACGTCTCCTGAACGTTTGAAACAATTCGCCAAAGATTTTGACAAGAGAAGAATCAAAGGCTATGGTGATGATTTTATTGAATTTGAATTTGATTGGAATGGCCTTCCATACACTGTAGATTTTTCGTTGCAGGAAGATGGCAGTTTCAAAATTTTAAGACTTTAAATACAATCTTGAAAACATATTGCATTCACCTTATAAATTTAATACATGAGAAAACATATTAAAATTTCACTGCTAATTTTTTCATTTATTGGTTTGGCTGTTTTACTGTCTTCCTATGATAACAAAACAATGCATCCCGCTTTAAATGAATTAGCCTATGATCGTTTTATAAAAGCGCTGGCATCCAAGAAAGAATTTTCGAAGTACAATATTAGTTCTGGAAACACCATAAAAGGCAAAGCGGTTACCGCTCGTGGTTGGAAAAACATTACCGAAGGCGATGCAGAATTTACAGTCAAGAAGTGGATAAAACATGGCGCATTTTCAGCGGATGAGCCTGAATTGTTGCAGTCGTTGAGACATTTTTATGATCCGGCAGCTATTGATAATGGAGCGCATTACCTGACAGATGCCATTCCCCCCGGTGTTACAAATCCTAAGATTGATATTATTTCCTGGGCATTGGAATATGAGGGAGAAATAAGTAATGCTCTGAGTGGCTTTGACGGACTTGAACAGAAATATTCATGGCGGGACGGGCAGAAAAGCATAGTATTTGCTATGAAGGAGGCTGATCCTGAGATGCAAAACAGATATATGGCGCATGCCTGGAGAAGTTTGGGAGAGAGTCTTCATGCGCTGGCGGATATGGTCTGCCCGGTGCATGTACGTAATGATGGGCATCCAATTTCCGATCCCTATGAAGATGCCATACGAGGTACCAGATACGTTAGAAAAACCCCTGCAGAATTTTGGGACAAAGGACTTATTGCTGCAGCTAAATCCACAAAGGAAGTCGCTGCTATTTATAAAATGGTTGCGAAAAATACGAATGAAAATTTTTTTACCACCCAAACGATCTATGGTGATGGGGTCAATAAGATAAAACCTGCTATTAGAAGTTCCAATCCATATCCACTGCCTTATGCTAAAGAGAGTGGCGGAGGCTGGGACTATGACCCGTCTGATTTTACTTATTACAAACTTATAAATGGGCACAAAATAAAAATGTGCAAAGACCGCTATTATTTTGCGGATGCGATGAAGTCCAATTTTCGGACAGACAAAGCATATATAGATCTGGATGTCGCAAAGAGCCAGGCGACTATTTTGTTAAGCAATTTTTTAGGCGTTGCACCTGAGGTGATGATGCGTTATCTGCCTGTAATTAATATTGAAGTAGATAAAATTACAGAAGACAGCAAAAATATTTCCGGGGTCGTAGATGTGACCACCGGAAACGGCTATCCTGCGAAAACAAAATATGAGTCTACCGTTTATATCATGAATATGAATACCAAAGAGTCTGCTGACACCAAGGCTTTTCAGGACGGCAAATTTTCAACATCAGATATTACGTTTTCTGAAGGCGATCAAATTCAGGTATTTATTTCACTTGGAGGTCTTATTGTGCGAAGTGACCTAATCACCGTAAAAGAAGGGAAAGAATTGAATACCGAGGGCATTGAAGGTATTGTAGATATAATTGAAAAACAACCTGCAGGTAAAGCCTGGGTTTTGACAGAGACAAAATTAGACAATAAGGCCGTAAGTTTAGAACGAAAGAATAAATCGTATAAAAATGTCTATACTTTTAAACAAAATCTATCCAACAACAGTTTGTATTGCAAGCAAACCTTTATTGGCAAAACGGACACCTATTATAATCCGGCGAAAGAAAATGGTGAGGGTCTGGGAGCTCAGTTTAACTGGACGGGTCCTCCTAAATTTATTAATCCGGGAGATAAAATAACCATTCAATTAAACGGTAGAGTGGTTGCAGAAAATCAATCTTTTTATGGCTTTTTTTTTCAAATAGGCAGCCAGTGCCTGTATTTATAAAAAAGGAGCCGATGATGCCAACTGGTGTGAATCCTTTAGAAATGCTGAAGGAAAAAGTTTACATTGCATGTACAAGAAAAGTAGGTCATTCAGCGAAAAGGTGTCCGTGGACAAAATACCCAAAGGCGAATAAAGATGAAATTCTGCATCATAAACGTAGCTGGCGGAATAGAAGGCGCTCGCACCCAATATATTTATGAATGGAAATAAAACAAGTTACTGTGAAGTATTGCACACAGTGTGGTGAACAACTTAAGTCAGGCTCAAAATTCTGCACCCAGTGTGGAACTGCGGCAAAGGAAGACCAAAAAACCGAGAGGGTTCAAGAGGCAAATGAAGTGGCTAAAACCAGGAAGGCATCATCACCTGGACCTTTGAAAATAACTTTAGGAATCATTGCACTGGTATTGTTATTTTTTGTTGCGAAATCATTACTGAACCCTTCATCACCTGAAGACGGAACATTTTCAAAAATAACCGCTATAGAGAATATTGAGGGAACATGGTACGATCCCAGTGGTGCCCTTTTGGGAGATAAAGCGGCTGTTATCGTCTTGAGTAAAAAAGGATCGGTTGTTGTTGGATCCGATGCAAATAATAAGATCGCTATTACATTAACTCCTGTTAGTTTGAACACCTATTCCGGCGAAGTTAATTTAATGGGTGTAGACGGGTATTTTGATGTGAGCTATTATGAAGATGAGGCTAAACTCGTTTTTTTTAGCACCCTGACCAAAAGCAGCTGGAATATCAAGAAATTAAACAAATAAGGCCATGAAATACTGTACGAAATGTGGAAAACAGCTAAAGAAGGATGCAAAATTTTGCACAGGCTGCGGTGAGAAGGTTAAAGCCGAATCAGTTAATAAGAAAACTGAACAAACCGCATTAAAAAAACAAGACACTACCATGACAGATCTGAAACCGGAAGCGCTGAATGACATTAACCGGACCATCATAAAGAACAACCAGAGTCGGGTGGTTCGCTATTCCAAATATGTTGCAGGTTTTTTTACATTGCTGATCTTTATCGCCTCCATGGACCTGGAAGCATTCCCCATACATCCGGCTTTATTCATGATCTCCATCTTCGCGGTTGTTGCGGCTCTTGTAACAGGCTATATGTTCAGGCTTCGTGAAAAGAAACTGCAGACCTTAATTACAGGGGAGTCTGTTTTGGCATCCTGGAAACTAGATCTGGCTCAAAAAACAGACTATATAAAGTTGCTGCATGACAGGGAAACCAGCAAGAATAAGGGATTATTCTGGGTTATTGCCATTTTGATGGTTGTCATCTTTGGCATATTCATATTAGTTATGGATGAGGGTAAAGGCTTTATGGTCATTATGCTGATTTCAATACTGACAGTCATTGCGTTATTTGCTTTCGGGATGCCGGGATATTACAGAAGAAAGAATATGAAAGCTGACGGACATGTTTTGATAGGAGAGAAATTTGCCTATATCAACGGATTTTTTCACAACTGGGATTTCCCTTTATCCGGGATTAAAAAAGCCGCGGTCATGGACAAGCCTTTCTATGGATTGCAGATAGATTATTACTATACTGATCGCACCTTTGTTAATAATGAGTCCTTAAAGATCCCTGCACCAAAAGATGTGGATCTGGAAAAGGTTATTGATCTATTAAATAATTAATGAGATATGGCCTATTCCGGAAGAATACATGATCCATGTTTTGACAAGTATACAAAAAGGACCAAAGATTACAGATTCATATTTGCATTTGTACTGGCCTTTCTTGCTGTATTCGGCTTTTATCTCTATGGCGAAAACAGCAGCGAAATGGATAATCCGGAAGCCTTATATATTGGTTTGGTCATTGGTGCCATGTTTATTGCTATTGGGATCTATGTTTCCTTTTTTGGCAAAGCCGATGCAACCTGGGATGGTATAATAATCTATAAAGCGATCTTAGAAAAAAAAGACAAAACCCTCTATATGGTCTATATAGAAGACCCGAAGAAAATAAGACACGAAATTGAATCAGAGAATGATTCCACGCTCTATGATTATTATAAGGTTGGTGATAAAGTAAGATATCATGGGAAGCTGAAAACCTATGAAAAATTTGACAAATCAGGAGATGACATCATTTTTTGTAATGCCTGCAGTTTTTTGAATTCCATAGAAGCTGATACATGTGACAACTGCGGTTGTTTGCTTTTAAAATAGCCAAAAAAAATACAGAAAAAAGTCAGCTTAAAATCTCCCTCAGATCTAATTTTAGATAGTACCTTTGATCAAAATGGTCGAACAAAAGTAATTCTTTCAACTATGAGCATAATAAAAGACATATACGAACTCGCCAAAGACGGCGCCATAAAAGGTGCTAAAATTGCGGCCATTAAACGGGCTTTACGAACAGAGCTTAAGCTTAACAACAAGTTCTTGCAGGATATTGAGCAGTCTAAACCCATTGGCGATGCCAGACGTAAGACCATAATAGGCATGCTGGACATTACAGAGCTGTCCGCTGCGGTGAAATATGATATTCCCTACCCATTGATCTGCAATAAAAAAGTTGGTAAAGTGTTGGCTAAAGAATACAACATAAACCGCCTTATTGGCTGGGATCTGGAAATGCTGGTGGAAAGCCTCTATTTAAAAATAGCCTACCTAAAAAAGGATATGGATAACAAAAACATTCACCTTAACCTGCGACTCATCAATATCTACAAGTACAACAGCATCCTGCTGCAATTGCTTAGCTAATAGATTTGAGATGTGAGATTTGAGGAGTTACGATCGGTTACGATTTACGATTTATTTTTAATATTTTTGTAAACGTTTATATTGCCTTTTTTATATATTTGTAAATATTATAGTTTACTTTAATATTATTTTGTAAACTTTAAAGATGACATTTAATGAGAAGCAATAAGAAACTTTTAATTGAGCAACTGGACAAAAAACTCAAACCTTTTGAAAAATCTGCTTTGGCCCCAATTCCGGAGAAAGGCTGGATAAACACGATACGGACGTCACTTAATATGACATTGGCACAGCTTGGAGCTAAACTCAATATGACCAGGCAGGGTGTAAAAAGAATGGAAGACAGTGAAGCCAAAGGCACCCTCTCAATCAATGCATTAAAAGAAGTTGGAAAAGCACTGGATATGAAATTTGTATATGGGTTTGTCCCAAAAGATGGCACTATTGACAAACTCATTAAAAGAAAATCTGAAGATCTGGCGCGAAAAATTGTTTTAAGAACCCATCAAAATATGAAACTGGAGGATCAGGGAATCAGTGATAAAAAAATTAAGGAATCCATAACAGATCTGGCTAATGAAATTAAAAGAGAAATGAGAAAGTCATTATGGGATTAGAATTAAAATATTCAGATGGGCAAACGCCTCTGGATGAAGAAGAAAAAGAAGGTCTGAAGATAAGGTCGGTCACTACACAACAGGAATTGGATGAATTTGAGCAATTGAATATTGAAAAGGCTATTGAATGGACCATACACAGTAATTTGAAACCCGAAAAAATACTGACGGAAAAGTTCATAAAGGATTTACATAAAAAAATGTTTGGGGATGTCTGGAAATGGGGAGGTGAGTTTAGAACGTCTGATAAAAACCTTGGAATACATTGGCCTCAAATATCAATAGAACTAAAGAAATTATTGGATGACACCCAATATTGGATAGAAAACAATATCTATTCACCGGAAGAAATTTCAATCAGATTTAAACACAGACTTGTAGCAATTCACTGTTTTCCCAATGGCAATGGAAGACATTCAAGATTGATGGCAGACATTATGATGGAATCTGTTTTTGGTCAAGACAGCTTTTCCTGGCATCGATCAAATATGGTTAAGGCAGATGAAACAAGGAAAAAATACATATCAACATTAAAGGAAGCCGACAAGGGGAATATCAAGCCTCTTATAGCATTTGCCAAAACTTGAAACTAAAATCGGACTTCGGATTGATGATTTACGATTTACAAATTACGAGTTACGATTTTGGAATTTGGATTTTGGAATTTGGAATTTGGACTGCATACTGCTTATGCTACTGCCTACTGCCTGCTGCCTACTGCCTACTGCCTACTGCCGACTGATCTAAAGTCAGTTTTTATTTAGTAAATTAGTTGCCGAAACACGAGCAAGGTGCAACATAATTAGTCACATGTACGTTGTTCTTCTTTAATCAATAATTACAAGAATGTTAAAATCTTATTCCCCGTCACCAATAAATAAAACTATAAACTTCCCGGGCTTCCGGGTCTTAAGCCTTTGGATACTATTCTTAACTCTTATTTTGAATAGTTGTTCTGATGATAACCCAACACCAGATCCGGTGCCACCTGTAATAACGGACATTTCTGTAACATCATCTGAAAGTTTAATAATTTGGATTGACAATAGTGACCTGACTCAAAAATTAGAAAGTGCTTTGATCTTCAGTTATGGGAATGCCCTTGAAAGTGAGATTGAAAAATCACAAACATTTACTTCGGACTCATCTCAAGTTACCGTAACTATAGCTTTTAAAGAAGCATTCCAAGACGATTACATCGACTCAAATACATCAAATAATTCAGTGACCATTACACTTGAAAAAGAGGTTAACACTGGAGCCGCGGTCCAACTAAATGCCGATGGACCGGGAAACACCTATGATTTAATTACGTCTGTACTCGCTCCGGGATTTGATCCCATTGAAGTACCGGATTGCAGTCATCCGGAATTTGGAGATCATATTGATGAACTTTTTGACAGCGAATTAAACACCAATGTGTTTCGATTCTATATCCATGTAGATCCTGACAACGACAGATGTATCAATTTTGACAGACAGCGTAATGAGATTAAAACATACGATCAATCACCGGATAATTTATTAGGTATAGAAAATGAAACAGTCGTCTATAAATGGAAATTTAAATTGCCGGCTGGTTTTCAATCATCACCAAATTTCACGCATATACATCAACTAAAATCGGTTGGCGGGTCATTTGAGAGTATGCCTATGTATACCCTGACAACAAGAAAAAGCAGTCCGGACAGACTTGAATTGCGATATGCCGAAACAGACACCCAGGTGACATTGGCACAAACAGAAATAGCTCCTTTAATTGGCGTATGGCTGGAAGTAACGGAAACTATCACCTATGGTGTCTCCGGAACCTATGATATAAACATAAAACGAGTCAGTGATAATTCTGTTTTGTTTGAATATTCCAATAACGCCATTATTAACTGGAGACCGGGCGCTGATTTTGTAAGACCAAAATGGGGAATTTACAGGAGTTTATTAAATCCGCAGGATCTTAGAGATGAAGCCTTGTTATTTGCAAACTTTAGTATAGAAGAATTGTAACCCGGAACAGACCAATAATTTTTAGATTTACGATTTTTGGAGTTTGGAATTTGTGGAGGTAACCGGATTCATTTCTTTGCAGGCAAAGAAATGGGCCTTGGGGGTGGCTTTACAAAGAAAACCTAATGTGCTACGCACATTTAGGTGTTTTTATTTTGGATTGCAAGTTGGTCTAAGCATTAAACAATATTCGGACTGGATTCATTTCTTTGCAAGCAAAGAAATGGGCCTTGGGGGTGGCTTTACAAAGAAAACCTAATGTGCTGCGCACATTTAGGTGTTTTTATTTTGGATTGCAAGTTGGTGCGCGCACCACTTGCTCCAAAATAAAAAAACCAGTTGTTTTCACAACTGGTTTTCCTTGTAGCGGGGACTGGACTCGAACCAGCGACCTTTGGGTTATGAGCCCAACGAGCTACCTACTGCTCTACCCCGCGATGTATCTTAAAAATCGAAAAATTTCGATTTGTTATTTACTTTTTAAAGAACTGATCTATATCCTTTGATATAGGAGTGCAAATATACAATGCTTTTTAATAATTACAATAAGTATACCAAAAAAAACTTACTGCTCAATACTATCCGCTTCAAATTCAATTAATTCCTTATTCTGGAATACAACCCTTAACTGTATTGGGTTACAGCACACCTCACAATCTTCTATATAACTTTGATTGCCAATTGATGGATCCAGTAACATACTGATATCCTGCCAGCAATACGGACATTGAAAATGATGCTCTAACATGATCTATGATAGTTTATCCAGATCTTCGTGAATGGCCTCCCAGTCTTCCATAAGTTTGCTAAGCTTTTCCTTTTTTGCCTGATAGTCCTCATAAAAATTAGGAGTCGCAATGACCACTTCATAATTAACAGCCAGTTCTACATCTATCTCCTTGATCTTCTTTTCCAGCTGACTGATCTGTGACTCAACTTTGCTTAGCCGGTTGTTAAGCGATTTTAGCTTTTTCTGGTCGTCATAGGACTGTTTATTGCTCTTTTTAGGATCTTCCTTAACAATCGTTCGCTTTTCAACCTCACGCAAACTATCCACATTGCGCTGTTCCAGGTAATAATCAATATCTCCCAGATACTCCCTGATCTTATGGTCCTTGAACTCATAGACCTTATTGGTAAGTCCCTGCAGAAAATCCCTGTCGTGGGACACCAGTATCAACGTGCCTTCAAACTTCTTCAAGGCTTCCTTTAGTACGTTCTTCGATTTGATATCCAGATGGTTTGTAGGCTCATCCATTACCAAAACATTAAAAGGCTGCAACAATAATTTTGCCAGTGCCAGTCGGTTGCGTTCACCTCCTGAAAGTACCCTCACATACTTATCTACATCATCGCCCCTAAACAAAAAGGAGCCTAAAATATCACGTACCTTGCTCCTGTTTTTTTCATTTGCAGCATCTATCATCGTATCCAGAACGGTTTTTGTCCCATCCAGATAATCCACCTGATTCTGCGCAAAATACCCGATCTGCACATTATGACCCAGCTTTAAATGACCTTTGAAATCGACATCCTTAACTATGACCTTAGCCAGTGTGGTTTTTCCTTGTCCGTTCTGCCCAACAAAAGCGGTCTTACTATTTCGTTCAATTAATAAATTGACATCTTTTAGTACCAGTTTATCGCCATAGCTTTTGCTCACATGCTCCGCTTCTATCACCACTTTTCCCGGCACTACCGAAATTGGGAACTTGAGCGTCATGACACTGTGGTCGTCTTCATCCACTTCAATGCGGTCGATCCTGTCCAGTTTTTTGATCAGCGATTGCGCCATAGTGGCCTTTGAGGCTTTGGCCCTGAACTTATCGATCAGTTTTTCGGTCTGTTCGATCTGTTTTTGCTGATTCTTCTGCGCCGCCAGCTGCTGCTCTTTGATCTCATGCCTCAAAACTAAATACTCTGTATAGGGCTTTGGGTAATCATAAATGCGTCCCAATGAGATCTCAATGGTCCGGTTGGTAACATTATCCAAAAACATCTTATCATGCGATACAATCACCACAGCTCCGGGATAGGCCTTTAAAAAGCTCTCCAGCCAGATAATGGATTCAATATCCAAATGGTTGGTAGGCTCATCCAGCAGCAAAATGTCATTGTTCTGCAGCAGGAGTTTAGCCAGTTCAATACGCATTCGCCATCCACCGGAAAAGGTGTCGGTCAAATTATCAAACTCCTCACGTTTAAAACCAAGCCCCTGTAAAATCTTTTCGGTATCACCCTTGTAATTATACCCGCCAATGATCTCATATTGATGCTGTAGGTCGTTCAGTTCCACCATCAGGTCATGATACCCTTCACTCTCATGGTCAAGACGCTCCAGCAACTGTAAATTGACATGGTCTATTTTGGCTTCCGTATCTTTAATTTCGGTAAACGCCTGATAGGCTTCATCCAAGACCGTTCGTCCGAATTGAAAATCAATATCCTGCTTCAAAAACCCAATCTTCAGGTTCTTTTCAGCAGCAATTTGCCCTGTATCGGGTTCCATTTCATTGCTCAATATGCGCAGCAAGGTCGATTTTCCGGCGCCATTCTTACCAATAAGTCCAATACGGTCGCCCTTTCCCAATCTAAAAGAGATGTCTTCAAACAGGAAATCGCCCTGAAAGGATATGGACAAATTGTGGATATTAAGCATAGATTTGTATCAATTGTTACTGAATATTATATGGTAAAACTTATTTTTGTGCCCTATTCCCATTTTTATGGGAAGGACAATTATAAAAGTTTTCTCGACTTTATAGTCGGGAACCGCTTTTTGATTCAGAACGCAAAAATACATTAAATAAAATGTTTACAAAAGGATCTAAAATTTATAGCATACTTACAGGGTCGTGTCCCAAATGTCATCAGGAGAGTATGTACGTGAATAAAAATCCGTATGCCTTGTCACAAATCTTTCAAATGCATGAGCGTTGCAGCCATTGCAACACCAAGTATAAAATAGAGCCTTCTTTTTTTTATGGCTCCATGTATGTGAGTTATGGTGTAGGTATTGCTTTTGCGGTGGCCGCTTTTGTGATCAGTTATATGTTCATTGGCCTAGATAAATTCACTTCCTTTTTGGCCATAGTTGGTACCCTCATCGTGTTTCTTCCTATCATTATGCGACTGTCCAGGAATATATGGATCAACCTGTTTATACATTATGATAAGGAGTTGGTTAAAAAATAGCTGAGTTTTTTGGGCGTTCCCTGTTCCTGAAACAAGTTCAGGATGAACAGGTCGCGCTTTCCGTTAAATCTTTTATTGCTTATTCAAGCAATAAAAGGATACCACTGTAATCGCTAACGCAAAAACCGTTTGATGTCAATTTCCGGATCCAAAGGTGTGCCCATTTCAATAAACTGATACAGTTTATCAGCTATATAAGGAGCGATCATAACGCCTCGTGTTCCCAGACCATTCAAAATAAACAGGTTCTTATGCTCCTGATGAACACCTGCCAAGGGTCTTCTGTCTGAAACCGTAGGTCGAATACCTGCTGACTGATCCATGACTTCAAACTCACAGTTTATAAAGGTTTTAAGTCTTTTTAGCAGCTCTTTTTTGGCTTCAGGTGTACTATTATTGGTTTTATCGGTCCAATTATAGGTTGATCCTACTATGTACTTGTGCTCGCCAAGCGGAATCAGGAATACACTGGATTTTAACACAAAATCGATCTGCAGATCGGGTGCATGAATGATGAGCAACTCGCCTTTGGTTCCATTTAAAGGCAACTCCTTAAAGAAGGGATTCTGCTTTACACCGAATCCTTCAGCAAAAACAATATTCTTAGTTGTGACCGAATTATAACTAATTGTATCATTTGATTGATTGACTTTAGAATAATCGAAGGATTCTGAAATAAGTAAATTATTCTCCCTGAGAAATTGTCTATACTTATCAATAAGCAAGGCCGTGTCTATTCTCCCGGTTTCCAGCACTTCGCCAAATCCGAATTCGGCATCTATGTATTCATTTGTATTTTTAATGAGTTTGGCAGAAAGCCATCGGTTTAAATTTGGCTTGTCAGAGGCTGTGAACCAGTTATTCTGCTCTTCAACAGATTTAAAAAGTCTGTATACCGGAATTTTTTGATCCAGCATAATTCCCAGTCTTTGTTCAATTTCCAGATACATGGGAATGGACCTGTCCATCTGGACCTCGCTTTGCCATACAGGAGTAAACCTTTTTAATATCACCGGATTATAAAGGCCGCCTGCCACGGTACTCGACACCTGAGAATCATTATCAAATACGACAAAGGATTTGCCATGGCTTTGTAATTGTTCGCAAAAAGCGATGCCTGCCAAGCCGCAACCAACAATAAGGTAATCTACTTTCATCGTTTTGCGAAATTAACCAAGATTCTTCACCTGACAATCCATTTTAATCAAAAAGAGCCCATGAATAACATCATGAGCTCTTTTCTATATTAATTATGGCTAAGTGGTTAATAGGACCACATATCTTGTTCGAAGTCTCTTATTTTCTCTTTGATCCTGTCAGATTCAAGAAGCTGCATCAAAGCATTTTCGGCTATGTACTCCTTGACCTGTCTGTCACCTTGTACATTCTCTTCCCGGTAAATAGTACCGTTAAAACGTCTTGAGTTCAACAAGTGATCAAAAGAAGCCGGAACATTGCTGTTCCTGTTATTGAATGCCTTGGCTTCATGCAAAACTTTTCTCGCATCAGGGAACCAAACCCAGAATAATTCCACCGGATCCGGATCGTCAGAATCAATAAAGTTCACGTCAGGAGCTACAGGGGCAATACCCAATAATCTGTATTTTAATTCTCCCTGACGTTTGTCAAAGTACCAAAGACCTTTAATATGGTATTCCATAATATCGGCAGCAGTGATATCTCTCCTTCTGATATATTGAGCGTCAACAATACCTTCGGCATTGAATTGCTCATACCCCATATCGGTAGTATCTATAAGTGTTAAGGCATCGCGAATATCCCCTACAGTTCTTTTCGCCGTAAAATAGGAATCGTCATAGATGTTTTCTATTTCACCTTTGTTCACATTTGTCATTAAGACATCATATAAGGAGCGTCTGTTGCTTCCAATATTATTTGTGTCAATTGGATAATATAATGGAAAGTTTGCTCTTTCATCAAGATCGACAATTTCCCATGTCATTTTAGACCACATAATATCCCTGTCATCAACATAACCATATTCCAATGGCTGGTCGTTGTCCAGTTTTTTCTGCTCTTCAGTTCTGACACCAATTTCCTCAGGTTGCTTAGCATTCAGGATATTTGCCTGGGCAAAACTTCCTGATGCAACTAAACCACATAAAACGGTTAATAAAAAACTTCTTAATTTCATCTGTTACTTTTTTTTAATTTGGGTTTAGCACCAAAGCTTAGTTAGTAAGTTCTATAATTACCGGAGCTACTTTTTTAAGCTTATATGAACTATTTCCTCTTATCTGAGCCTGAATATCAAATATTTGCACAGCTTCACCTCTTTTTGCTTTTCTAAGAGCAGCTTTTGCTCTGTCGTTAAGTTTGCTTCCTCCAACGGTCATTGTTGGTTGTCCCGGAACTTTAAATTTAAATCCAGAGACAGTTAGCGGCAGGTCAAAATCAAAATCATCCAATTTTGCTCCTACAGTCGATATTTCTAAACTTCCACGTTGCATGGAAACATTTCCATCTTCACCTCTTATGGTACCTGTAGGCTTAGGTATATCCTTGATCCTGAAAGTAGCATTATCACTAACTTTTTGTCCGTCCGGTAAGGTTCCTGTAACACTAATGGTCACTTCTCTACCAGAACCAGGATTCATGTTGTATTTACCAACGCCACTTCCACGGGAAAGCCCTTGTCCGGTTGCTATAACCTTATTATCCGATACTCCTGCAAAGGATATGGTCATTGGGTTTGTTACACCACGATACACCACATTCATTTTATCTGCAGAAATAGTCGCAGAATTTGGTTTTGGTACGGTTGCAAAAGCTGTTTTAACAGGAACTTCAAGATCCTGACCATCTTCAGCAAATATTAATTTACCTTCAATTTTATGTTCTCCTGCGCTTCCGGCGCTGAAATTTAATTTTACTTTACCATCCTCAATAGTATATTGAGATTCTGTAAGTGGTCTTCCGTCAAGAGTTAATTCCACTCTGGATGGTTTTGTGGAAGAATCCTTTCGTCCTAGAACGATCTCACCATCAAATTTCTCACCATTGAAATATGCCGACTTTGATGTTTCCATCAAGGTTGTATAATTGGTCATAGAGATCTCCTTTGAAAGGGCTCCAGCTAACATAGCGCTAAGAGATTCAGACTCCGTAGTCTTAATATCTGCCTGTAGCTGCGTCATTTTTGTTAAAGATGCAACCAATGGAAAGCTTTTAAAATTAGATTCTAACCATGGTATCTTTTTACCGTCTGTATTAGGGACAGCATTGGTTGCGAACTTTTTCTGAACATCATTAGCTATTACAGGATATTCATCCTTTATTAACTCGCTGACACCATTTCTGAATTTAGCTACCTCGCTTAAAAACTCTTCTCCTTTTTTGGTATTTCTGTCTCCTACAAAAAAGTATTCATCCAGGAAAGCTGAGTTATCCATAGCCTCATAATCCTTAACATCTTCTACCTTAGCAGTCATTTGAGTTTTCAAATTGGATAAATAGTTGTTAAAGTCTTCAGCCAATGTCTTTATTTGATCTGCTTTAGATTTTAATGGTTCGAATTTTTCAGGTTTATCTACAGCTTTCTCTGCCAAACCTGCCATAAAATCAGCATTACGTTTCGTTGCGGCTTCATTGGATTCGGTTAAACGTTCGTTCATTAATCCGAATGCCGAGAGCACTTCCTTAGACATATTCATTGCCATCATAGCAATAAAAACTAAGTACATTAAGTTGATCATTTTCTGCCTTGCAGATAATTTTCCTCCTGCCATTTGCTTTGGTTTTTGGGTTTAATTAAATATTATCTTGATAAAAACCAATATTAGTTTTTATTCATTGCAGACAGCATTCCACCATAAACACCATTTAATGATGACAGGTTAGATGCCAATGATTGCATTTGCTCTTTTAATTTTGATGCGTTTTCGATAGCTTCTTCGTTAACTGTAGCCTGACGATTCACGCTTTCCAGCTGTACTTTATAAAGGCTGTTCAAAGATTCCATTTGTGCAGCTGCCAGAGATAATTCCTCTCCATACTTTTTAGTTGCATTTATTGAATCTAGTGTTGGACTCATATTCTTGGCTGTTTCTTCAAAGCTCTTAATACTTTGACCTAAACTTGCCATAAGTTCACCATCAATTTGCGCATCCTTAAGTAGCTGGTCTAATTTTTTAGACAGGATACTTTCTGCATCCTTTTTATCTTCTCCTTTTTTACCAATTCTTTGTCCGCCTGACAATTCAGGATAAACAAGAGACCAGTCCAGTTCCCCGGCTTGTCTTTCAAAAGCTGAATAGGTAAAAACCAATGCTTCTACAATCATACCGATTGTTAAGATAGCTGAGCCATAAGGCCAGTGTTGAATTTTAAATAAAGCTCCAATAATTACTATCGCTGCTCCTAATCCGTAGATCATGTTAGTCAGAGTCATACTTCCTTTTTGTGCCATAATTTCTGTTGTTTTAAGTTAAGTGTATTAATTACTAAGTAGGTTAATATTAATTTTAATTTGTTGACGCGTTTTTGGTAACGTCTGTGCCCATATAATCCTGAACAGTTCTGAATCCGATATAACATCTTGCTGAATCCTGATATTCATAATCTCTTGAACTTACCTGAAGGAAGTAAGCAACATCTTTCCAGGAACCTCCTCTAACAACCTTACGTTTGTTGTTCTTGTCATTTACACTTGGATTGATAGTTGATACGTACTCATAAGATCCCGGATCATAAGTTGAATATACCCATTCCGATACATTCCCAGCCATATTATATAAGTTATAATCGTTTGGCTCAAATGATTCAGCTTCTACTGTGTATAATGCCTGATCGGCAGCATAATCTCCTCTTAAAGGTTTGAAGTTTGCCAGGAAACATCCACGATCATTCTTTGCATAAGGTCCGCCCCAAGGAAAGGTTGCTCCTTGCAGACCTCCTCTTGCCGCATATTCCCATTCTGCCTCTGATGGCAGTCTGAATGCGTTTACGAAAGCACTCTTTCTTTCTTTTTGATAGCCGTTCTTGTATAAAGTACGCCACTGGCAGAAGGCATTGGCCTGTTTCCAGGATACGCCCACAACCGGGTATTCTCCATAGGCATCATGCCAGAAGTAATCATTATGCATTGGTTCGTTGTATGAATAGGCAAAATCTCTTATCCATGTTGTGGTATCAGGATAAACCTCGACTTCTTCCTTTACCAATATGTCTTTACGTGATAGTTTTCTGTCTTTGGCCGCTTTCTGAAGATCCATCCAGGTAAACTGGAATTTGAATTTTTTCACATCCCATGTGCGCTGACCGTTATAGGATTCTTCCATAGGAAGATACATTGTATCCATTACCTCAGCATAGTATTCATCTGGGTAATCCTCGGTATCGAAAATAAGATCGATGTCTTTATTTAACTTTCTGCCTTCATAGCCTGTTTCTCCAAGTCCGCTGTAATTATCCAGCATATACTTTTCATAAACACTCATGTTGGCCGTATCGGCATCTTTAAAAGCAAATTCACCAACACCACCATTTCCGGGCACTTCACCAACTTCATCTGCAAGTATTGCTAATTTGGTTCTTAGGATGGAATCCCGAACCCAATAAACGAATTGTCTGTACTCACTATTAGTGATCTCAGTCTCATCCATATAAAATGAGCGTACGGTAACTGTTTTAGTCGGAGCGTCTTGAATAGCCGCCAGATCATCATCTGACTTACCCATAATAAAAGCACCACCCGGAATGAGAGCCATTCCATATGGTTTTTCAGGATGCCATTTTTTGCCTTTGACACCAACCAGTTCACCTCTATCCTTAGAGCCACAACTGGACAGCATTGCTATTACTGCGGTTAATAAAACAAACTTTTTCATATTCATAATAAACTCGAGGTTAATTGTGTACTTAATATCATTAAGGGTTCAAACATATCTATATATTTTCAAAAAAACAACTTTTTGATTAACTATTTTGTATTTCATCTAAAAAACATGTAGTTCGTCGATGTTTTTAATGTTAGGTGTTCACTTTATCGATAAAAAGCTACCTAAAAACTGTTTTTTCTATTTGCCTTATACCATCTTTCCGGTATCTTGTTATCACAAGCATCTTTGTAATCCTGATGGGTGCAAGGTAATAACGTGTGCTTTTTTAATTTATTATCGACATTTAGTAAAAAAGGTATTTCTATCCACCATCTTCCGGTCTTCCCGCTTTTAAAGAAGATAAGCTCCTGTTCATCGACCAGAACAGTGAATTTTTGGTAATCGGTCTCCAAAGTAAAATCTTCATCTTCTATCCTGCATGTATATCCTTCAATAAAGTACCAGATAATTTGAGATATTAACATGGATGTGGCATCATCATCTTTAGATGGTCTGTACTCATATATGCCAAACGAGGACACTCTGTTGCTTATTCCGGCATATCTGGAAATAGCACATATTTCTTTACCATCAAAGCCGTTTGGAGAATATTGTTGTTTTGTGCTTACTTCGGACGATTTTATGCAGGACATATCAAGGGTCACAATATCTGCATCCCGCATTACAGGTTCTACCAGACTTATATTATTGGTGACATTCCCCAGCCTATAGGCCTCAAAGAACAATTTATCCATCAGATCAATTTCTTCCTGTGAATTGAAATAGGTCTGATAACCGATAGTAGAATAATTAAATAAATTATAAGGCTTTTCAATAATGATCTTGCCAACAAAACTTGTATTCTTTATAGGTCTGCTTGAATCCCCAAGATCGAACTTTCCGTCTATATTGACAATGTTTACCATAGGTTCCAAAATATCATAGGCCCTGTAATTGGCATAAGTAAGATCCTGACTGCCTCCTATAATTACAGGTATGATCTTCTTCTGAAGCAAAATACTTACTGAGGTCTTTAGTGCAAAATAAGTATCCTGCACTGTTTCACCCTTATTGATATCGCCAAGATCTGCAATAGTGATGTTCCAGTTTCCCGGAAACAGAGAATAAAAGGATTTCCTGATCTCATTCAAAGAGAATTCCTCACCAATATAATTGATATCGTTTCTGTTCTCCAGTACACCTATCAGTGCGATCTGCACATCATCAAGTTCGGGAATTCCATTTAGTTTGGAATGTATTTTAAGTTTCTTTCCAAGCGATTGATCCGGTAACAATTCATTATGAGCCAATACTGAATCTGGAACTGGAGACAGAAAATTAAAATTCATAAACTATTACTTTTTTGAAGTGGTTTTGCGTTTTGTGGTTTTTTTCTTTGGAGCATTCTTTTCTATAAGCTCTTTTGCCTTATCCATTGTCATTTTTGACACATCAACAGTCTTTGGCAATTCAATTTTTGTCTTGCCCTGTATAATATGATGTCTCCCCCAACGTGCTTTTTCTACACGGATGCCTTCCTCTGCCCAGTTGTGGATTATCTTATCCTTTTCTTTTTGGATTTTATCTTCGATAAGTTCGATGATGTCATTATCAGACAAATTATCCCAGTCATATTTCTTATTGACATTAATAAAGGTATTATTCCATTTTATAAAAGGTCCAAATCGGCCTTTACCTTTTTGTACCGGTAATTCTTTATAGGTATATATTGGTGCATCAGCTTTTTCCTTTTCCTTTATTAGCTCAACCGCTTCTTCCAATTCAATGCTCATAGGATCGACTCCTTTTGGCAATGAAACGAATTTTTTTCCAAACTTAACATATGGACCAAAACGACCATTGTTGACCTCGATGGATTCCTCCTTATATTTTCCTAAGGTTTTAGGCAAGTGAAAGAGATCCATAGCTTCTTCATAGGTAATGGAAGTTAACTGTTGTTCAGGTGTTAAACTGGCGAAAAGCGGTTTTTCTTCTTCATCTGCTGTTCCAATTTGAACCATTGGTCCGAATTTACCCAAACGCACACTCACCTGTCTTCCGGTCTTTGGATCCACACCAAGAACTCGCTCTCCCGACTCTCTTTCAGCATTATCATGTACATGTTCCACCTGTGGATGAAAGGTCTTGTAAAAATCTTTCATCATTTGGGTCCAATCCACTTTGCCTTCTGCAATGTCATCAAAATCGGCTTCCACTTTAGCAGTAAAATTATAATCTAATATAGACTCAAAATGATTGACTAAAAAGTCGGTCACTATGATCCCAATATCTGTCGGGATCAATTTACCCTTGTCGGAACCTACTTTTTCGGTAAGCTGTTTATCTTTTATATCTCCTTTTTTTAGAATAAGCTGTGAATATTTTCTTTCGGCGCCTTCAACTGCTCCTTTTTCAACATAATTCCTGTTTTGGATAGTTGATATGGTTGGTGCATAGGTGGATGGACGCCCAATTCCAAGTTCTTCCAGTTTTTTGACCAGAGAGGCTTCAGTATATCTGTATGGCGGACGTGTGTATCGCTCGGTAGCAGTAATATAATTATTATGAAGTGGATCGTTGACCTTTAATGCCGGCAACATGCCTTCCTGTTCCATATCCTCATCATCTGTACTTTCAAGATAAACCTTTAAAAACCCATCAAATTTAATGACTTCTCCACTGGCCACAAATGTCTCGTTATGTGCCGGAGTATTTATTTTTACATTGGTACGTTCCAGTTTGGCTTCTGCCATTTGAGAGGCAATCGCCCGTTTCCAGATCAATTCATACAAACGCGACTGATCCCTGTCAAGATTCACTGAAGATTGTGCAAAATTTGTAGGCCTGATCGCTTCATGGGCTTCCTGAGCACCTTTTGATTTACCTTTATAATTTCTTGGCTTACTGTATTGAGTACCAAAGGACTTCTTTATTTCTTCCTGTGCTGCATTCCTGGCTTCATTGGATAAATTGACACTATCCGTTCTCATATATGTGATCAACCCTGCTTCATAGAGTCGCTGAGCTACATTCATGGTCTTACTTACGGAAAAATAAATCTTACGTGATGCTTCCTGTTGTAATGTAGACGTTGTAAAGGGTGCTGCAGGGGATTTTTGAACCGGTTTTTTCTCCAGATCGGACACCTTGAAGGATGCACCAATATTCTTTTGTAAGAACTTTAATGCCTCTTCCTTGGTTGTAAAGGAATTGTATAGTTTGGCTTTAAAGGACTGGCCTTCTTCATTTTTAAATTCGGCATCAATTCTATAAGATGCCACCGAATTAAATTCGTTGATCTCTCTTTCCCTTTCCACAATTAATCGTACAGAAACAGACTGCACTCTTCCCGCCGATAATCCTCCTTTGACCTTTCTCCATAAAACCGGAGAAAGCTCATAACCTACTATCCTGTCCAGTACGCGTCTTGCTTGCTGAGCATCAACTAGGTCGTAATCAATTCCTCTCGGATTTTCAATAGCATTGGCAATAGCCGATTTCGTAATTTCATGAAAAACGATTCGTTTTGTCTTTTCTTTTTTAAGATCCAAGGTTTCAGCTAAATGCCAGGCGATTGCTTCTCCTTCTCTGTCCTCATCACTTGCCAGCCAAACTATATCTGCTTTTTTTGCGAGCTCTTTGAGATTTTTGACTACGGCCTTTTTATCTTTTGAGACTTCGTATTTAGGTTTAAAATCACCTTCAACATCTACTCCTAACTCTTTAGATGGCAGATCTGCAATATGGCCAAAACTGGATTCTACCTTGAAATCTTTTCCTAGGAATTTTTCAATTGTTTTTGCCTTTGCAGGTGACTCTACTATTACTAAATTCTTGGCCATTATTCAAATTTTTTAAGGCTACAAATGTATAGGAAAAAAAATATATGAACCTAATTTTAATTTGTATAAGCCATATTTTCGGGGGAAATTGAATAAAAAAAAGTCCTGTAATTCACAGGACTTTTGATTATTTATATAAGGTTAATTTATAATTGTAAGGTACTAATATAGTTAACACCATTCTCAGTGTATTCATATTGATAGAGCACTTCATCGCCTATCATTAATAAGACTTCCTCCAAAGGAATAACATCTTTGGCATGAATATCCTCGAAGGATGAAATCAATGTCAATTCAATTGGATTGGTTCTGTCAAAAACCTTGAGGCCGGCAGTCCCATCACAAACAAAAAGCAGATCATCTTTTAATCCTAAGCCATAAGGATTTTCAAGAGTATAGGTAGCAACCAATTCAGGATAACTCTTATTACTTATATCAATAACTTCCAAAACGCTTTCCATTTGACCGCATACATTGCCGCCACGCAGAGTTAAATAGGCATAGTCACCATCAACGACTACCGGATCACAGCCTTCCCAATGGGTGAACTCTGAAATGAATTCAGGACTTGAAGGATTTTCAAGACTGTAGATATACATTCCGTTTGTTGCTCCTAAATACAGATAGCCATCGGCCTGAAACATGGTTTCAATGTTCCATCCAGAATATTGCGTATTAGCTAAAACAGGTTGTTCCAGGTTAGCAATATTAAAAATAGCCATTTCATAACTTCCAACGGTATACAAATAATCATCAACTATCTGGAATCTTGCTAAAGACCCTCCTGTACCAACATCTCCGCTGTTTGCTGTATCAAATCCACCCGTTTCCAGCCACATATCATCCGTATTATTGTTGATCTCCCGTCTTTCCTGAGTCACCGTCCACCCTACAATAACTTCGGAATTATAGTCAAAATTATTCCAGTTTATATCCTGAGCTTCAATTGGTATTTGATAATCGTATACAGAAAACACATCTTCCAGTCGTTCTACAAGCTGAACACTGTTTATATCGGAAATATTAAAAACCAATAGATCTACAGAACTATCGGCATATAAAAAATTGTTCTTTATTGAAATATCCACATTGCCCGGAATTTTAATATATGCTATCGCTTGTGGTGTTTCCGGGTTTGTGTTATCTATGATATGTACGCCCTGGAATTTATCGTTCACAAAAATATAATTACCGTAAGCATATATCTTACCTGCCTCATCAATATTTTGCGGACCCAGTACCTCTACAGAGGTTCTGAAATCGGCTTTACTTAAAATCTCAGGCGTTGCGACTGTGACCATCTCATATTCAACTTTATCATTGTTGCAAGAAAAGATTGCCAGGCAAAGCACTATAAAAAAAGAAAACTTTATTTTCATCAGATTAGTTTTTTAACTAGATACAAAATATACCAAAAGGTTGCTTATTAATATTAACTATTTTCGATCTCAAGGATCTCATTTGTTTCATCAAAACCTATTACGCGTTTATATATAAAATATGTTGGATGATAGACGAATGCTGCTGTAAAAAACACGCCCACTAAACATAGCAACAAACCTACTATTTGGGCTAACAGGGACGATACTAATAATAATCCAAAACTGATCAACCACTTTTTGTTTCCCAGTCTAAAACTTGCCTTAACGATGTCCCCTACACTAAGATCGGGATTAAATGCAAAGAAAAATGAGAAATATGACATGGGAACGATCACATATATAAATGGTATATAGCACAAAATAACGGCCGGAATGGATATTAATATGGAGACTATCATTAATATTAATGCTTTACTTAGATACTTACCCTTTAAAAAATAAAAGAAATCATTGGTTGTAGTTGCCTCATTATGATCCAGTTTCTTCATGATCCTGAAAAAAGCAGCATTTAAGGCAACCTGGACAGCTCCCAGAACAAAGATCCCAACTATCAGGAACAGAATATACAGTAAGGACATACCGGCAAAAAAGGCGCTTAAAGCCTCAGAATCATCATATCCATTCTCAGCATTAGCCAGGACAAAGCCAATTAAAGGCACATAAAGTATTATTATGAAGGGCAAGGCGATAACCAGATTAAAAATCTGCAATAAAAATCCTTGTACCCAGGTTTTTTTAAAAAGCTCAATGGACTCACTAAAAATAGTCCCGAAATCCAAGGCCATGGCATTTTGTATCTTTTCCTCTAACTGTGAAATTGTCATAATTCTTTTTTGTTGGTTAATGCTTCAAATTTAACCATTTATTAAGACAAATCTCAAAAAAATTGGCTCTGTCATTTTGTCACAAATTTTAAATATATTGTATCTTTGCACACTTATTGACTCAAAGTAGTTCCAGAATTGAATATGGAAAAGATCATAGACGAAAAAAAACAAGGCGAACGCTTATCAATGCAATCCAAAGATGGCAATCAACGCAAACTTTTTATAGAAAGTTATGGTTGTGCTATGAATTTTAGTGATAGTGAAATCGTGGCTTCCATTCTTTCTGAGGAAGGTTATAACACAACCCAGGTGCTGGAAGAAGCCGATCTTGTTTTGGTCAATACCTGTTCAATAAGGGATAAGGCTGAACAAACTGTTAGAAAACGTCTTGAAAAATACAATGCCGTAAAACGAATTAATCCAAGAATGAAGGTCGGTGTTCTTGGCTGTATGGCTGAACGATTAAAAAGCAGACTTCTTGAGGAGGAAAAAATTGTCGATCTTGTCGTTGGACCTGATGCCTATAAGGACTTACCTAATTTACTTGCTGAAGTTGAAGATGGCCGAAATGCTGTTAATGTGGTTCTTTCTAAAGATGAAACCTATGGCGATATTTCACCCGTCAGACTGGACAGCAATGGTGTTACAGCATTGGTATCCATAACCAGAGGATGCGATAATATGTGTACGTTTTGCGTGGTTCCTTTCACTCGTGGACGCGAACGAAGTCGGGATCCGCAGAGCATTATTGAAGAGATCAACGGTCTTTGGGAAAAAGGCTATAAGGAAATAACCTTACTGGGTCAGAATGTAGACAGTTATTTGTGGTATGGCGGAGGATTAAAAAAAGATTTTGATCAGGCCAGTGAAATCCAGAAAGCAACTGCTGTTGATTTTGCGCAATTACTGGAGTTATGTGCCCAAGCTCAGCCAAAAATGCGTATTCGCTTTTCAACTTCCAATCCGCAAGATATGAGTTTAGAGGTCATCAAAACCATGGTGAAACACAGGAATATTTGTAACTATATTCACTTGCCTGTTCAAAGTGGCAGCAATCGTATTTTAAAGGCTATGAATCGTCAGCATACACGTGAGGAGTATTTTGAGCTGATAGACACTATTAAAAAAATGCTGCCGGACTGTACGATCTCTCACGATCTTATGACAGGTTTCCCTACCGAAACAGAGGAGGACCATAAAGATACGCTTAGGTTAATGGATTATGTAAAGTTTTCCTTTGGTTATATGTTTGCCTATTCTGAAAGACCCGGAACCCTGGCGGAACGTAAAATGGATGATGATGTTCCACTGGCAGTTAAAAAACGAAGACTCCAGGAAATTGTGGACCGTCAACAGGAGCATAGCATGTTTAGAACCAAGGAATTTTTAGGAAAAACTGTGGAGGTTTTGATCGAGAAGGAATCAAAAAAATCATCAGCACATTGGTCAGGAAGAAATGAACACAACACGACGGTAGTTTTTCCAAAAGAGCATTACAAAATTGGCGACTTTGTGAATGTAAGGACCACTGATTGCACCAGTGCAACCCTAATGGGTAAGGCAGTTGGATACTCAGATAATAATTAAGTAGAACAAAGACAAAAGAATGGGGAATCATGATGGTTTTGGTCATTAATTGTCTTTTTAATAAAAATAAAGTCTTGACTAGAATGGTCTTGACTCTTGAATCTCAATAAAAAATGGAATCAGTTCAGGCAATAAAACAGCGATTCGGAATCATAGGTAATGATGCGGGCTTAAACAGGGCCGTTGAAAAGGCCATTCAGGTGGCACCTACCGATATTTCAATATTGGTTACGGGAGAAAGTGGTGTTGGGAAGGAAAGCATTCCCAAAATAATCCATTCATTGTCTCACAGAAAGCATGGCAAGTATATTGCCGTTAACTGTGGAGCCATTCCCGAAGGAACTATTGACAGTGAGTTATTTGGTCATGAAAAGGGGTCGTTTACAGGAGCTACTCAAACACGTTCGGGATATTTTGAAGTGGCTGATGGCGGAACCATTTTCCTTGATGAAGTGGGTGAACTTCCATTGACCACTCAGGTACGGCTATTGCGTGTTCTAGAGAACGGTGAATTTATAAAAGTTGGATCCAGCAAAGTCCAAAAGACAAATGTGCGCATTGTTGCGGCCACCAATATAAATTTGTTGGATGCCATTCACAAAGGAAAATTCAGGGAGGATCTCTATTACAGGCTAAATACTGTTGACATTCATCTACCGCCGCTTCGAGACAGAAAGGAAGATATCCATTTGCTTTTCAGGAAATTCGCCAGTGATTTTGCTTTGAAATATAAGATGCCAACAATTAAATTAACCGACGATG
Source organism: uncultured Flavobacteriaceae bacterium (assembly GCA_963827785.1). Taxonomy (GTDB): domain Bacteria; phylum Bacteroidota; class Bacteroidia; order Flavobacteriales; family Flavobacteriaceae; genus Site-B1. The sequence goes on from CAWHCT010000023.1 coordinate 27,230, forward strand.
CTATAAGTTTAATGTTGAATTACAGATGGAGTGGTAACATTCGTCAGCTTCGTAATGTCGCAGAACAAGTTTCTGTTCTTGAGCAAATCAGAACTATCAATTCCAATACTCTAAAAAATTATCTGCCAAATTCAAACCATAATTTACCGGCAGTGGTCAGTCATACAAAATCTGACAGTGACTTTAGCAGTGAACGTGAAATCCTTTATAAGGTGCTGTTCGATATGAAAGGTGATTTGAACGATCTTAAAAAACTGACCATGGAACTTATGAAAAGTGGCAATGCTAAGGATGTTCAAAAAAAGAACGAGGGATTAATTCAAAAAATTTATGGTGAGGATGATTCCGATAAAACTACTGATACTGATGATTTTGAAGTGCTCTCCTTGCCGGAAGAAATGGAAACTTCAGAATCCAGGATTATAACGCAGCCCAATCAGGACAAATATCATTTTGCTGAAGAAGTTGAAGAAGAAGAAACTTTATCTTTGCATGATAAAGAGCTGGAATTAATTAAAAAATCCTTAGAAAGGCATCAGGGAAAACGAAAACTGGCAGCGGCAGAACTGGGAATAAGCGAGCGTACACTTTATCGAAAAATAAAACAATTCGACTTGTAATTGTCAGATTATTCATAGTTTTGGGTTTTAACCCCTTAATTATGAAGAATCTACTTAAACTTGCAGTCATCTTCTTATTGCTATTTTCCTGTGCGAACAACGAACCATTCGAAGAACCTTTTATTCCTGATCCTACTATAATTGCAGAGTATCATATTTTAGGAAGTAATGAAGAACCTCACACTAAATATATTTTTGATGAGCAAGGAAGGTTCACAACTTTTAATATAGTAGATGAGGTTTCGATCTCATTTGAATATGACCTGAATAATAGAGTTTTAAAGTTTACAAAAACTGACTTACAAGATAATTCAACTGAAATTTTTGATGTAAGCTATGATGGTGATGGAAGAATTGCCACTTTTGGCGAAAGTACATTTACTTATCATGCCGAAGGGAATTATTATACTGATGACATTAACTACCAAACTGATGATTTTATTGATGAAAGCGACCCTAATATTTTATATACTGAGACTTATTTTAAAAAATATACTGCAGATGAAAATGGAATCATTACAGGTTTTTGTGGTTACGAAATTATTTCAAAAAAGTATTTAGACACCAATATAACAGAGATAGAATGGGAAGGTTGTAATGGTTTACACGGATATTCTATAGGTTATTCTGAGAACGTAGAAGGTTATACTGAAAGTACTACCTCCGGCCATGAATACGAATATGATGAAAATCCTAATCCGTTATATCATTCACAGACAAATCTATGGGATCTACGAATTCTCTTTGAAGATCAATACAACTACAATCCATATGGATTTGGGCATGGAGGTGTTGAAAATTTATTTTGTATCATTTCTCAAAACAACGTTATTGATGAAGGAGAAAATTGTTCATCATACGGTAATGCATGCGGTCCAGAAGGTATAAAATACACCTACGAATTCAATGCTTTAGATCTACCAATTAGGGTACGCAGACAAGGTTATTATGTTGGTGAGCCTGAAGGCGCAGAATTACTTTATGCCAAATATTACTACCAAGGAGAAATAATTCCTGAATAAATAGATTTAAGAATAACAGAAAACAAGGATACTGGAACCATCCTTGTTTTTTTTATGCGCTAATATTTGTTTTCTTTACCTTTGATAAAATTTTTTAACTTTTATGAAAGCAGTTGAAATATTCATGATCAAAAAGAATTTTACCAGGAATAGCTCTGAAGCTATTCGCAAAGAAGCCGAAGATTTAGTTAACGAGAAACATTATCAAGGTTATCGCGTAATTAACGTAGATTTTGATGTTGCAGATAATGCGGGTTATATTTATGCGTTTATAACAATGAAACGTCCTAATACTTATTAATTTTGTCATTCCTGCGAAGGCAGGAAACTTTAAAACATGAATTACATAAAATATATATTGTCCATTGCAACTATTCTAACTTTAATGGGTTGTGGTGCTTATTCCTTTACCGGCATCTCTTTGCCTCCAGAAACCAAAACCTTTCAGGTCAATTATTTTGAGAATTATGCAGGCAGCAATCCGGGATCCACAATCGAACCAGGACTGGAGAGAGACTTTAAGATCGCTTTGGAAGAACTCATACTAAATCAGACAAGTTTAGATCTTGTAAAATCCAATGGTGATCTGGTGTATGAGGGCGAGATAACAGAATTCAGGATCTCTCCAATGACATCCACTTCCAGTAATACCGCTGCACAAAACAGGTTGACCATTGGTGTCATGGTGAGGTATTACAATAAAATAGATGAAGAATCAAATTTTGAACAACGATTTTCTTTCTATTATGATTATCCGGGAAGTGCGCAATTGGTGGGAAGCCAAAAGGATACAGCCATAGCTGAAATATTTGAACGCATTACTCAGGATATAGTAAATAAATCATTAGCAAACTGGTAAATTGAATACAACAGAATTTACATCCTTATTACAAAACCCACAAACCCTGACCGAAAGTCAGACACAGGAGATCAAATCGGTTCTGGAAGAATTTCCTTATTTTCAATCGGCAAGAGCCCTCTATTTAAAAGGACTAAAGAACAACAACAGTTTTAAATACAATCAGGAGTTAAAAACCACTGCGGCCTACACCACCGATCGCAGTATTCTGTTCGACTATATCACATCTGATGAATTCCTTCAAAATGAAATATCTGAACAGATCAAACACAATCTGGAGCATTTAAAGGGTATTGTCGTCAATGATCTTGAGGATATTTCAGTTAATAGAAGCGTAACTATTGATGATACTTTAAGGCGACAGGTTCAGGATACAAAGAATGTATTGGATCCTGCTCTATTTCAGCCTTTGGTTGAGGTTTCAAAAGTAGCCGGATTTATTGATGACAGTAACGAAAGGAAAGAGATTTTAGAAGTTGATGCCGAAAATATAGAAGTCCTGCCTGAAGAGAAATTGGAATTAGGAAAACCGCTGAAATTTGACAAGAATGAAACCCACTCATTCAATGAATGGTTAAAAATAACATCATTTAAACCTATTGTGCGAGAAGAATCAGAAATGGAAAATGAAGAGATCCCTTTTGAAGTTGGCAAACCAAAAAGTTTATCCAGGTCGAAGAAATTCCTGTTGATCGATAAATTCATCAGTAAAAAACCCAAAATTGTACCGTCTGATGACCCAAGCCCAAATACCGATTTTGCTCAAGGCAGAATGATACAACCCGAATCTTTAATGACAGAGACGCTGGCCAGAATTTATGTAGAGCAAAAAAACTATGAAAAGGCTATACAATCTTATAAGATTTTAATTTTGAAATATCCAGAAAAAAGTGGTTTCTTTGCAGACCAAATTAAAGCAGTCAAACAATTACAAGAAAAAAATAATATAGAATAATGAGTACGTTTACAATATTTTTAGTCCTAATCGTCATTGTAGCATTTTTATTGGTGGTAGTTATTATGGTACAAAACCCTAAAGGAGGCGGTTTATCATCTTCATTTGGCGGAGGCGGAACGCAGCAATTAGGTGGTGTTAAAAAAACAACCGACTTTTTAGATAAAAGCACCTGGACACTGGCAACCCTTTTGTTGGTATTAATACTATTATCCAATGTAGCTATCAATAGTGGAGCAGCGGAACAGGAATCAAAAGCTCTTGACAAGGATGCAGAAATTCCGGTTCTACAAGATGTTCCAGTAGATAACACTCAGGAAACAACAACTACAGTTCAAGACACAGCTCAATAATTGAACTATGTAGCAAAAAATAAGAGAATGCCAACTGAATTCAGTTGGCATTTTTAGTTTTACTGAAAGTTTGTCAGTCATAATTAGTTGGCATAATTTTCGAACAACCTTTCTACGTTAATAATAACATTAATTAATCAAAATCCATAGAAAATGAGTAAAGTAAATATCAAACCATTAGCAGATCGAGTTCTTGTAGAACCACTACCTGCAGAAACTAAAACCGCATCTGGATTATACATTCCGGACTCCGCTCAGGAAAAACAACACAAAGGAACCGTTATGGCAGTTGGAAAGGGTAAAAAAGATGAGCCAATGACTGTAAAAGTTGGAGATCAGGTCCTTTACGGAAAATATTCCGGTTCAGAATTACAGTTAGATGGCAAGGACTACCTGATGATGAGAGAAGAAGATATATTAGCAATTATATAATTAATCAAAAAATAGAATTTACAAATTCTAAATTCCAACATTTAATAGCTAACATCCTTTATTGGATTTTGGAATTTAAACATTGGAGTTTAATTTTTAAAACTTAAAAATTCAATTATGGCAAAAGACATAAAATTTGATTTAGAAGCACGCGACGGTTTAAAACGTGGAGTAGATGCACTGGCAAATGCAGTAAAAGTAACTTTAGGTCCAAAAGGGCGTAATGTGATTATCAGCAAGTCATTTGGAGCACCTCAGGTTACTAAAGATGGGGTTACCGTGGCGAAAGAAGTAGAGTTGGAAGATCCTCTAGAAAATATGGGAGCTCAAATGGTAAAAGAAGTTGCTTCAAGAACTAATGATCTCGCTGGTGACGGAACAACTACTGCTACAGTTCTGGCACAGGCAATTGTTAAAGAAGGATTGCGAAATGTTGCAGCTGGAGCAAATCCTATGGATCTAAAACGAGGTATTGATAAAGCGGTTTCGGCTATTGTTGCTGACCTTGCTAAGCAAGCTAAAAAAGTTGGTAATTCATCAGAAAAAATAAAGCAAGTAGCTGCTATTTCTTCGAATAACGATGAGGTCATAGGTGATCTTATCGCCGAAGCATTTGGAAAAGTTGGCAAAGAAGGAGTCATTACTGTTGAAGAAGCAAAAGGAACTGACACTTACGTTGATGTTGTAGAAGGTATGCAGTTTGACAGAGGTTATTTATCTCCTTATTTTGTCACCGACAGCGAAAAAATGATCACTAATCTTGAAAATCCGTATATCTTATTATATGATAAGAAAGTATCAACAATGAAGGATCTGCTTCCGGTATTAGAACCAGTGGCACAATCGGGAAAACCATTGTTGATCATTGCAGAGGATGTTGATGGTGAAGCATTGGCAACTTTAGTTGTAAACAAATTAAGAGGTGCACTTAAAATTGCAGCAGTGAAAGCTCCTGGTTTTGGTGACAGACGTAAGGCAATGCTTGAAGATATAGCCATCTTAACAGGTGGAACCGTTATCTCTGAAGAAAGAGGATTTACTCTTGAAAATACAACTATAGATATGCTTGGAACTGCCGAACGCATTGCAATAGATAAGGATAATACAACAGTAGTGAATGGTTCAGGTGAAAAGGATATGATCAAGAATCGTGTTAACCAGATCAAATCTCAGATTGAAACAACTACCAGTGACTATGACAAAGAAAAATTACAGGAGCGCTTGGCTAAATTGGCCGGAGGTGTTGCTGTGTTATATGTAGGAGCTGCCAGTGAAGTAGAAATGAAAGAAAAGAAAGACAGAGTAGATGATGCATTACATGCAACTCGTGCTGCTGTTGAAGAAGGTATTGTTGCAGGTGGAGGTGTTGCATTTATCAGAGCTAAATCAGTTTTAGAAAAAATTACAACTGAAAATCTGGATGAGGTAACAGGAATACAAATTGTTGCACGTGCCATTGAGTCGCCTTTAAGAACCATAGTTGAAAATACAGGTGGTGAAGGAAGTGTTGTTGTTGCTAAAGTAATGGAAGGTAAAGGTGATTTTGGATACGATGCCAAATCTGAGACTTACGTTAATATGCACAAAGCAGGAATCATAGACCCAACAAAAGTGACTCGGATTGCACTTGAAAATGCAGCTTCGGTTGCAGGTATGATCCTGACCACTGAATGTGCGTTAGTAGATATCAAAGAAGATGCTCCTGCTATGCCGCCAATGGGTGGAGGCGGAATGCCGGGAATGATGTAATTCCTTTATTAAATAATAATAAAAACGCCTTGAAATATCAAGGCGTTTTTTATTGATAATATATGTTATAAAATACAAAACCACCTGTTTTAGGGGTGGTCTTTTTCATTTTTCTTGACTAAGGTTTATCGGAATAAACCACATACAAATTACTTCTTCTTAGCAGTAATCTGTGAAACCTTTTTAACAACCTGTTGTTTAGGAGTAGCCTTTGCAGGGCTAGGTTTTTGATTTGACTTTGATTGTATCATAAATATAAATTTAAGAACGATATAAATGTACGCACAAATTCAATTCGCAGATTTTGTTTTGGCTAATATTTAACTAAAAATGAACAATTATTTTCATCAGTTTATTTAATTGTGCTTACAATTTCAATTTTTCAATTAATTAAACCAAACGGCATATCGCTGTCTTCGTAATTCCAAAGCCAGAGTTTCTTCCTTTTTTAAAGCCTCTTGTCTTGTCGCAATTGGGTCAATATGATTGTATAGACTTGGACGAAGATAGAGTCCATATTTCTCAACAATATTAGAAGATATTTTATATCCTTTTTTGTTTTTATAACCAGATTTATGTTGTAAAAACCGTTCCTTAGGCGTTTTACTTGTCATTCCAACATACAAACATTGCAACACACCATTGAATTGTGGATTAGCCTCACGGAATTTTTTGTTTTCCGTAAATACACGTTTGGATAACTCAACTACATAAATTCTGTATTGGACTTTTGCCAAAAGTTAGATGTTTAATCTTTAAAAATTACAACCGGAGTCTCCCAGGTTACAGGATCACCAATGATATCATGGACATAACTTATTATTTCCATACTTTTTGGAATAACTTTAATTAAAAGATATCCTTCAGCTTTGTTGGGATAAAAGGCTTCCCATTCAGGTTTCCATCTTTTTTCTTTCTCTTGTTCATCATCAATTAATTGGGCTTTACCATGAATGACCACATATCCGGATTCGTTTTTTTCTAAATAATATAAGGTCACATTGGGATTATTTTTGATCTGCTTTACTTTCCTGCTTTTAGGGTTAGTTCCAAACCATACAGTTAGATCACTATCCGGAAGGAAAGGATCCATCACTCTAACAGCAGGAATATTGTTTTCATCTAAGGTGATCAGGGCACAGGTTCCTGCTTCAGACATAATTTCTTTTGCCGCATTGATCAATTTTATATTTATGGAATCCTGTTGCTGTAAATTTTGACCCAGACACTTGAATTGTAACGAAGTACTAATTACAAATAGAACTAAAATAGAATTTTTGATCGTATTCATTTTCTTTATGTTTTATAAAATTAATTGAATTCCTCTGAATAGCTATTAAACGCCCTGTCTAAGATTTTAACCTAAGTTAAATTTTTTATTGTTTTAATCCCTCAATCCTTTTCTTATAATAATCACTGCCGTTTAGGTCATATGCTTTTTTTACAAATTTCAAAGCATTGGCATTATCGTTCTGTGCTGTGTAGTAATCAGCCATTGAATCATACGCGTTTGCACTTTCCGGATAGTACTCAATAGCAAATTCAAAGTACATTTTTGCCTTTTCAGGTTGTTGCATTTCCAAGTTCATGTAGCCTAACATGGTTAAGAGATCTTCCGGATAAGGAGCTACTTGATATCCGAAATGGTTTTTAAGCTTCTTTTCTCTATATTTAACTATGCTGAATAGCTCTTCTTTTGGTGTTTCAAAAGAATTAATTTTGTAGGTGTTTTCCATTTGGTACCAATCAAAAAGCGATATCAATCCATCCATAATAGAAGGAAAAGAGACTGTGCCATGTAAATCTTTAGGGTAAAATTTCCATTCATAATTCAGTCCATTTTTAGAGTTTTTCTTAACCAGGTCAGAAAATTCAATATTAGAGCGGGCAAATATGGTGAAATCTGAAGTGTCCTTCATCACATTATCAATAGTAATCTCAGAGTTCTGCATGTGTAATTGTCCACTTAACGACATGAACAGAGACCTACCCTTGAAGTTTTGATTTGCCAATATTGCTTTTGACTCATTTACTAATTTTTGATTGTCCCAATCCAAACTTGGATCAATCGCTAAGTAGTTATCAAACAAATAGGGATAATTCATAAGTGTGAATAATGTAAATAATCCAGCGTAAGAATGACCAATTAATGTCCTATAAGGAGTAACAGGATATTTGCCTTCAATAAAAGGAATAAGTTCATTCTCCATGAATTTACTGAAATTAATAGCCTCGCCGTTTTCCTCACTAAATGGCATTCCATACTTTGACCCAATTACCGATGTTGTTAAATCCCTTGTCCTGTTATTACTGTTAGAAACCCCAACAAGTAACATTTCAGGCATAAATCCACCACTGTAAAAATCATGGACATTTTTAAGTGTAGGCAGAAAGACTTCTCCGTCCAAAATAAAAATTACAGGATATTTCTTATTCCTATTAGCTTTGAAACTATTGGGAAGTTGAACATAAACGTGCCTATATTCCTGGAGAACTTTAGAGTAAACACTATCCAGAGTTCCGACATTCTCTAAATACTTTTGGTTTTGGTCAGTCTGGGCGCATGCAAATTGCTGAAGGACAATTGTTAGCCCTGTAATTAATAATAACTGTATTCTTTTTATCATTTTTGCAAAGTCAATGATAAAATTACTCCTTGTGGTCTTTGACAACTTGTTCGTCTCGATATTTACAACAAGCATCCACACTATTATAGGCTTCATCGGTTGCAGTGAAATCCTTAGTGTCATGGCCAACAGCTGCTATATTCTTCTGAATGGTCTGCAAATCGGTTTTGCGCTCATCATAAATTAATTTAAGTTCATGGCTATCAACGTTCCAGTCTGCTGTTTTTACACCTTGTGTCTTGATGGCTGCTTTCTCAATGCGCGCTTTACACATCATGCAAACACCATCGACTTCCAAAGATGCTTTTGCATTTTTGTTTTGAGCAAAGGCTGTTATGTTGATAAAAAGGAAAATTATTACTAATAGTTTTTTACTCACAACACTTCTATTGCTTTTATTGAATTCGTGATTTTTCTTCGAAAAGTTCATAATTGTTGTTTTATTTGTCAGGTCGAACGAAGTCGAGACCTTTTTTGAAACCTCTCGACTGCCATAGATGTGACATATTATTTTAATATTTCGTTTCAATTAATAAAATTCCCTCCTACGAGGGAATAACGGATTATTCAATCCTGAATCGTAATCCTGCGTAATACATGCTTCCAAATACTGGACCATACACAAATGTGGTATCAAAATTTGGACCAAATGGATTCTCACTGCTTACTATAGGATTATTTTGTTTAACATTTGTCATGTTCTCACCTCCTAAATATAATTCAAATTTATTAGAAAACACCTTAGTAATTTGCGCATTCAAAGTCCCTACAGTAGGTGAATAGTCATCTAATTGATAGATCGTTGGATTATCAGTTGTGGACGAAAAGCGTTGTTCACCAATCCAATTATAGGTCGCATCAAATTTCCATTGAGAACCGTTTTCCTTTTGTTTAGTCTCATAAGCAGCATTTGCAAATATCCTGTTTTTAGGTGTTAATGGTTTTTCCATTTTGCCTGTGCTATATTGCGTTTTAACATCATAATATTTATAGGCCAGTCTTAAATCAAAACCTTCAAAGGTGTTATGGCCGAATTCAACCTGCAGGCTATTGGCATAACTTTCCCCAATTAAATTATAGAAATTCACTTCAGTCGGATTTTCGAGATCCACAACGATCTGGTTTTTAAAATCGGTTCTGTAAAAATCGACTATGATATCAGCTTTTCTTTCAAATAGATCAAATCCCTGAAGAAAAGAAACGCCATAATTCCAGGCAATTTCAGGATCCAGTCCATAAATTTTTCCATTTGTATTTAAAATATTGATACTTCTGGACGATGCAAATAGATTCTGATTTTCAGCAAAGATATTGGCACTACGTTTGCCTCTGCCAAAAGAAGCCTTTAATGCCGATCGCTCCCATGGTGTATACCTTACATGAAGCCTCGGAGTTACAAAGAATCCTAATAAATTATGATTATCTACTCGCAAACCGGCTACGACATTCAGTTCATCCAGATTGTCAAAAGAATATTCAAAAAAACCGCCAACTGAATTTTCAGTTCTATTATACTTTTCCGTGTTTACTGCTTCATCGTAATCATCATAAGTAAAACTCAAACCAGTCTTAATTTTATGTCTCGAATCACTTATAATGGAATTGTATATGGCGTTTGCGTAGATACTATTCTGTACGATATCATATTGATTCAAACCAAAGTAAGATTCCTGATCATGATTACTATAGGCTACCTGTACTCCTATACTCTGATAGGGAATTTCAGGATTTACATATCCTAATTTAGCAGAAACATCTATGCGTTCAGTATCTATTTCACTTCCCCATGAATTGGTGGTTAACCTATCAGTATTGGGATCAAAATCAACTTGTCCTGCTTGTTTTTCATCATTCAGATACCGGAAATTCAAAAAGCTGACAAACCCTTTTTCGGGATTTGTATACTGCCAGCGATTCATAAAATTAACCTGTTTGGCTAAAGGCATATCTAAAAAAGAATCGTCATTGTTATCAAACTTTTTATCACGAATATTTCCATGTAAATACAATCCTGTATCCCACCTTTTACTAACTTTTGTATTGATATGAGTATTGAGTTCCATACGTCCATTAACCGAACCATAGGCATTTACAAATAGTTTATCATCTTTACTAGGCTTTACCAATTCGGCATTTATCTGTCCGGATATACTTTCAAAACCATTAACCACGCTGCCCATCCCTTTTGTGATCTGGATGCTTTCTACCCAGGTACCGGGAGTAAAACTCAAACCATAGGCTTGAGAAGCTCCTCGAATTGTTGGAATATTCTCTGTTGCTATTAAAATATAGGGGCTGGTAAGACCTAACATTTTTATTTGTCGTGTACCTGTAACGGCATCAGCAAAATTGACATCTATTGATGGGTTAGTTTCAAAACTTTCTGACAGATTGCAACAGGCTGCCTTTAATAATTCATCACTACTGACCGTTAGTATATTTTGAGCCTGTAAATATGATTTTGCAGTCGCTTTTCGCTTGCCTTTTACAGTGACCTCATCCAGACTGCTGGTTGGCTGTAACCAATGATGAATCATTTTGGGTTCTGTAATTGTCAGCGTGTCTGTTTTAAAACCGACATAACTGATGATCAATTTAGTATAATCCTTACTATAGGAAAGTGAAAATTTTCCATCTACATCAGTTACGGTTCCAACGGTTGTATCAAGCCAATAAACATTGGCACCAGCTAAACCAATATGCTCGTTCTTGTCATTTGCCTCCATGATCATTCCGCTTATCTTATCTTGAGATAGCATCAGTGCAGGAATCAGTAGTATTATATAAAGTAGCCTTTTCATGATCTATACATGTTTAGAAGCATGATAATTGCCATAACAATCATGATACTGTTTTCTATAAAAGTGGCTTTTGTCATAGGCAACTTCAAGGCCGTGCCTAAGCAAGCGCATTGAATAGTTTTTTTATCGAGCAGCGTTTTTGTTACTCCTATGGTGGTTATCCCCAAAATGATCAGAGTCACTATTAAAGCCAATGGAATTTGTATCCGCATTAAAAAAAGCAGGCCGAGAATAACCTCTAAAAAAGGATAAATAATTCCATAACCCGGAATTGCTTTTGCCAAAGGATCGTACATTTTAAAAGATTCCGGAAAACCCTTTAGATCTAATAGTTTAAAAAAACTGAATATGATATAAAACAATCCCATAAAATCAAGCATAAAACTGTTCCAATTCCATGCTTTTATATTGATCAAGGTTGAAGCTACAATGATGTACCCAAAAATTAATAATAATGGAAATAATTGCTGTAGTTCTGTTTTATCCGATTGGTTTCCTGCAGAAGTTTGAAAGATATTCTTTTCCGCTTTTTCTGATATTGTATATTTTCCAGAAATGGCTTTTTGCAGGAATTCTATAGAAATATGTTCAGACATTTCAACAGTCGCTTCCCCTTTTTTGAGATCAACAGTAGCATTAACCACATTGTTGACAGAGTTTAGAGCCTCTTCAACTGACTTTCTGCAACCGTTACAGGTCATTCCTGTAACTGTATATGTATGTTTCATTGTGTTAGAATTTATTTATTAATAATTGTACCAATAGCTTGATACGTGATGGAATCACTTAGAATTAATAATAAATCAAATTATGAAGACCTGGTCTAAAACTTGTATGTCGGTAATCAGGTTTGGAGGTGAATAATCCTTAAAAGGAATAATTTTCTTTGGCAGACTCTCAAAAAGATTGTTATAAGTGTAAACAAAAGTTGCAACAAAAAATTGTTGATCAAGATTTAAATCTTCAATCGTTGAAAACTTCAATTCATCCTGACCTTTAATGACTATCTGTTCTTCCTTGCAACAATTCTTTTTTGTAATTGAACAGTCTTTATTTGATGAATTCTGCATTTCCATTCCACAGCCTTTTGCTTTATGAAAGATTGCAACATCCACTAAAGTACTTCCGCAATAGTGTTTATCTATGGTAAAGGATACAGTTGAAAACAACACCAATAGTGCCATTAAAACCGATAAAACTTTATGTATGAATTGTTTAATCACGTTGTAAATTTACAAAAATTAGCCTTCGACAGACTGAATTTACAAAAGGATTAACATTTATTGCCTGAGCTTATTGTAATAGAAAGCAGGTAAAAGCAATAACAATATTATGGGCTGAATTAAAAAACGTCTGATGTTAAAGAACAAATAATAGTCTTCTTTTCTAGGGTTTAAGACAAAATATAAAAACAATGCCAGGAGAATTAGATAAGCTATGCCATAAATAAATGTCGAAAATTTGATGATATTTCTATCTTTAAAAATTACAAAAAGTATTCCCAAAGAAATAACAGAATTTAAAACATACCTTAGAGTAGTAAATACCGTTAATTTAAATACTTCACGTCTTGGGTTATCTAAATATAGATAGTCATTTTCAAAAAATGATAAATAGGGATCATAAAATAATTCATTTTCAAAATACCTTATCATAGCTAATAAAGCAAATAATATAAAAAGTAATATGAATTTTGTCGATTTACTCATTCCTGGATTTTAAATTAGAAAATCGATTGACCCAGATCATCCATAAAACGAACACCATTCCATAAATAATTGCAGGAAAGATCACAATATGCAATATTTCTCTTCTCCATGGGTAATGAAACAATCCAACTGAAAGGATAGCTATCCTTATGATATTAACCACATAAATTAATGTGCTGCCGGCCAAAATATAAAAAAAAGTTGTTTTGAATTTACCTGAAAATGCCATGATAAACGAAATGAATAAAATGATAACGCTAATGGAGTTACAACCTTCCACAACCCTGGCGACATATTTACCTCGAATGATAATTTTCATGGTAGGTTCATCTGCATGGGGCTCTATAGCGGTTTCATAACCAAATGTATTTAAAAGATCCTGGCTTTGCTTTGCGACTGTATGGGTTAAATAATCAGGGTAATACTTAGAGCCATCAGAAAGATCCAGATACAACTTATATGCTATGGTAAGCACAATATATACCGATAAAAAAGTTATTATAAACCTGACAACAGATTTATATTTTTTAAGTAGTTCTAGCACACACAAAGTTTAAAACGCTGCACAATTTATATAAATATTTGAATACATTTACGAAAACTTTTCAATAATATGATTTTTAAGCATTTAAAGCCTCTTGTTTTAGATATACTTTCAGAAAAATCTTCTGTAAATGTCAGATTATTAAGAATTTGCCAATTATTGGAAAGCAAAATAGATCATTACAACTGGGTTGGATTCTATTTTAAAAATGGCGATAAAAATGAATTGAAATTAGGTCCGTATGTAGGTGCGCCAACAGATCATACGATCATTCCATTTGGCAAGGGAATTTGCGGACAGGTTGCCTTAAGTAACAAGAACTTTGTAGTTCCCGATGTAACGGCTCAGGACAATTACATAGCTTGTAGCATTACTGTAAAGGCAGAAATTGTAATTCCCATATTTTTAAATGGAGAAAATATTGGTCAGATAGATATCGACTCTAATACGCCCAATCCTTTTACAGAAAAGGACGAACGCTTTTTAGAATTTGTTTGTCATGAAGTATCGAATATCTTAGATGCTTAAAATCCGGTTCTAATAGCTTCAACAGGATCCAGCCGTGAAGCAGAAAGGGCAGGTAAAATTCCGGCAATAAGACCAATTATTGAGGAAACAACAAAGCCAATAACCATATTTTTAAAGGATAATACGAATTCAAAATCTCCGGTAATTTGAGATAAACCTATTGTAGTTATCCAAACTAAAAATAACCCAACCAGACCACCGATTACAGCCAATATAACAGCTTCAAATAGAAATTGGAAAAGAATAAAACGGTTCTTTGCCCCAAGTGATTTTTGAATCCCAATCAAGCTGGTTCTTTCTTTGACACTTACAAACATAATATTTGCAATCCCAAAGCCACCGACTAAAAGAGAAAATCCACTTATGACCCATCCAAACAGATTCATCTGCCCTGTGATATTATCAATAAAGTCCGTAAATCCTTGTAACTGGTTCACAAAAAAATCAGTTACTTCATCCTGCTTAAGCCCTCTGAATGTCCTTAATCGCTGTGTGATCATGGCATTGAATTCTGCCAGATCTATTCCACTTTCCGGTTTTACGATAATTGCGGGAAATGCAAATCGGTTGTTTTCTCCATAAATGCGTCTCACAAAATTGACAGGTAAAAAAACAGCTGTATCCTTGGAGTTGCCAAAAAGCCCGGAACCTTCTTTCTTCAGGACTCCAATCACGTTGAATTTTCTTCCGTACAATCTCACTTCCTTGCCTATCGGATTAAAATCACCAAACAAACTTTGTGCTACCTCATCGCCTAAAACAACAACAGGAACCCCGGAATTCGATTCTGATTCATTGAAGAATCTTCCTTTGGCGATCTGTAAACTTTCTATTTCATAGTATTCATTCGTAACAGCACCAATTTCAACATTAGTAATTGATTTCTCCTGATGCTTTATAGTCTCAGGAGCGACATTTAAAGTAAATGAGGCGGCAGCAACATTGGGAATCTTGTTGGCAATAAACTGGTATTCATCAAAGGTTACATCAGGGAATTGCTCTCGTTTCCATTGAGGAATTGTAGATGGTCCAAATGAAAAGCGCATGATATAGAGTGTACTGTTATCCAAAGAACTGATACTGCCTTTTATTTCTTGTTTTAAAGAGTCCACAGCTGCTAGAACGGCAATTATTGAAAATATACCAATTGTTACTCCTAATAAGGATAAAAACGTTCGTAACTTGTTATTAGTCAATGCACTAATAGCAAATATGAAACTTTCTTTAACTAATCGCAGGTAAAATAACATACATCTTAAAGTTTATTTAAACTATATTCCTGTTCTTATGGCTTCAACCGGATCCAATCTTGAAGCTGATATAGCAGGAATCACTCCAGACAACAATCCAATTAAAGTCGATAACGAAAATCCTAAAAATATATTAAATCCGGACAAAACAAACTCAAAATCGTCAACTACCTGAGCGAGCCCTATAATTATGACCCATACCAGAAGTAGACCAACTAAGCCGCCAACTATTGCCAAAATTATAGCTTCAAATAAAAATTGAAAAAGAATGAATCTATTTTTTGCGCCAAGTGATTTTTGAATCCCGATCAAATTGGTTCTCTCTTTCACACTTACAAACATAATATTTGCAATCCCAAATCCACCAACTAAAAGAGAAAATCCACTTATCACCCATCCAATTGTGTTCATAAATCCAATTATACCATCTATAAAATCAGTCAATCCAGTTAATATATTTACAAAGAAATTGTCATCAGCGCCTGCTTTCACACCTCTCCTGATTCTTAATTTTTGAGTTATTTCCGACTTTAAACCCATCAAATCTGCTCCTAATTTAGGCTTAATAATTATGACATGGTTCATTCTGTCGTCATTATCTCCAAATCGATTCCTCAAATAATTGGCCGGAATAAAAACAGAGATATCATTACTGTCACCCAAAAACCCTGAACCTTGTTTATTTACTACGCCGATAACCGTAAATCGCTGTCCATACATACGCACACGTTTACCGATGGGTTCACTATCTCCAAAAAGGGATTTTGCAATTTCATCACCAATCACGGCAAGAGGTGTTCCGGAATTTGATTCTGATTCGTTATAAAAACGTCCTTTTGAAAATTTCAATACTTGAATATCTGAAAATTCATTTGACACAGGCACTACATTGACATTGCTAACAGAATTAGCTTCATATTTAATACTTTCCCGATTAACGAATAATTGGTATGCTACATGATCAGCATCCGGCAGAGATTCTTTTAAATATTTAAACTCATCATAGGAGACCTCAGGAAAATTCTGCCTCTTCCATCTTGGCACATCGGTAGGGCCAAATGAAAATTTGGCTAAATACATGGTGTTTTTATCTAAACCGCTTAGCTGATCTTTTATTTGCCTGTCCAGGGAATCAACAGCTGCTAAAACAGCAATTATTGAAAAAATACCGACTGTGACACCGAGTAAAGACAAAAAGGTTCTTAATTTATTATTACGCAGTGCATTTATTGCAAAAAAAAAGCTCTCTTTAATTAATCGTAAGTATAAAAACATGACCCTTTTGTTAGAATAAAGATAAGACGTTTTTTATTAACAATTGTTACAAAAAAACTAACGGCAAAGGCCATTTAATCCATTGACTTTAATGGTAAATATGTAATTTTGGTAAAATTAAAAATTGCAACCTTCAAATTAGATATAAATAACGATGAGCCACAACAAAACGATCAAATCAGCATTAATTTCAGTATATAGCAAAGAAGGACTGGAACCAATAATTCGCCAACTGGATAAATTAAATGTAACCATTTACTCCACAGGTGGAACTCAAAAATTTATTAAGGATCTCGGGGTTGAAGTTACTCCTGTTGAAGAAATTACATCATATCCTTCTATTCTGGGTGGTCGAGTAAAAACACTTCATCCCAAGATATTTGGTGGCATATTGAACCGTCAAAATAATGAAAAGGATATTGCAGAACTTGAAGAATATGAAATCCCTCAAATTGACTTGGTCATTGTTGATCTGTATCCATTTGAAAAAACCGTTGCATCCGGAGCGAGTCATCAGGACATCATAGAAAAAATAGATATTGGCGGTATTTCATTAATTCGAGCCGCAGCCAAAAATTACAGAGACGTCATTTGCGTTTCATCAGTAGACGATTATACTGAGATTTTAGAGTTAATTAAAGAAGGCGAAGGACGCTTAAGTGAAGAAGACCGAAAGCAATTTGCTGCTAAAGCATTTAATATTTCATCACATTACGACTCAGCAATTTTCAATTATTTTAACAAAGATCATGAGATCTCATCATTAAAAATAAGTGAAACCAATGGTAAGATTTTGCGTTATGGTGAGAACCCGCATCAAAGAGGTTTTTTCTTTGGTGATTTTGATGCTATGTTCACCAAATTGCATGGAAAAGAATTAAGTTACAATAACTTGCTGGATGTTGATGCTGCAGTTAACTTAATGAACGAATTTAAAATAGAGGGGCCAACCTTTGCTATATTAAAACATAATAATGCCTGTGGTTTTGCATCCCGTCCAACACTTCATCAGGCCTATGTAGATGCTCTGGCAGGAGATCCAGTTTCTGCTTTTGGCGGAATATTGATCAGTAATAAAGAAATAGATAAGGCAACAGCTAATGAAATCCATAAGTTATTCTGCGAAGTGGTTATTGCACCATCATATTCAGCCGAAGCTTTAGAGATTCTAAAAGGGAAGAAAAACAGAATAATCCTGATATTGAAAGATGTTGAACTTTCAGCAACTATTGTACGATCTTGCCTAAATGGGGCATTGGTTCAGGATAGAGATCACAAAACCGATTCCATCAAAGAATTGAAATATGTCACAAAATCAAAACCAACTAAATTAGAACTGGAAGATCTTATCTTCGCCTCAAAAATATGCAAACACACAAAATCCAATACCATTGTTTTAGTGAAAAACAAACAATTATGCGCCAGTGGTACCGGACAAACCAGTCGTGTAGATGCATTAAACCAGTCCATCCATAAGGCTGAATCGTTTAATTTTGATCTTAAAGGTGCGGTTATGGCGAGTGATGCATTCTTCCCATTTCCTGATTGCGTTGAGATAGCCAATAAAGTTGGTGTCAAGGCCGTTATACAACCTGGCGGTTCAATTAAAGATCAATTAAGCATTGATTATTGTAATGAAAATGATGTTGCAATGGTATTTACCGGAACACGTCATTTTAAGCATTAATTTTATTACTTTTACCACATTAAAAATAACCTCAATAATCAGGCATAAAGAATATGGGATTTTTTGACTTCCTAACAGAAGATATAGCAATTGACCTAGGTACAGCAAATACGTTAATTATTCATAACGACAAGGTCGTTGTGGATAGCCCTTCCATAGTAGCTCGCGATAGAATTACTGGTAAAATAATTGCAGTTGGCAAAGAAGCCAGCATGATGCAAGGCAAAACTCATGAGAATATCAAAACTATCAGACCATTAAAGGATGGTGTAATTGCTGATTTTGATGCTTCAGAGCAAATGATAAATATGTTCATAAAGAACATACCTGCCCTAAAGAAAAAATTCTTTACTCCCGCACTTCGCATGGTTATTTGTATCCCATCAGGAATCACAGAAGTGGAAATGCGAGCGGTTCGAGAAAGTGCCGAAAGGGTCAATGGAAAAGAAGTATATCTTATCCATGAACCTATGGCTGCTGCTATTGGTATTGGGGTTGATATTATGCAACCAAAAGGAAACATGATCGTAGATATAGGTGGTGGTACTACTGAAATTGCGGTTATAGCACTTGGTGGTATTGTTTGTGATAAATCGGTTAAAGTAGCGGGTGATGTGTTTACCAACGATATCGTTTATTATATGCGCACACAGCACAATCTGTATGTTGGTGAACGAACTGCTGAAAAAATAAAAATTCAAATAGGAGCTGCAACTGAAGATCTGGAATTACCTCCTGAAGACATGAGTGTACAAGGAAGAGACCTACTTACAGGAAAACCAAAACAAGTTCAAATTTCATTTAGAGAGATTGCAAAAGCACTTGATAAATCTATTTTAAGGATAGAAGATGCTGTCATGGAAACGCTATCACAAACACCTCCCGAACTAGCAGCTGACATTTATAATACCGGTATTTATTTAGCTGGTGGAGGCTCCATGCTTCGTGGTTTGGATAAACGCTTGTCTCAGAAAACAGATCTGCCAGTTTATATAGCAGAAGATCCTTTGCGTGCAGTTGTAAGAGGAACCGGTATAACCTTAAAAAATTTAGTCAAATTCAAGAGCGTTTTGATTAAATAGAAGTTGAATAATGCAACAGATAATTAATTTTATACTTAGAAACAAGAATTTTCTTTTGTTTCTCCTACTGTTCATTATATCCTTTTTCCTGACAATCCAATCTCATACGTATCATAAAAGCAAATTTATAGGTTCTGCTAATTTCTTGAGTGGCGGTATTTATAATTCTGCCCATAATATATCGCAGTACTTCAATTTAAAAAAACAAAATCAAATTTTAATTGAAGAGAATAACCTGCTCAGGAATACCCTTTTTAATCAGGATAGGTTAACTTTGGATTCCATCTCAATTGATACTTCAAAATTCTCAAAAGGATTTATGTTTATTCCTGCTTCACTAATTAAGAATAGTTATTCCAGTTCTAACAATTCTTTGTTGGTAGATAAAGGCAAAAAGAATGGTATAAAGGAAGATTTTGGAGTTATCACTTCAAAAGGGTTGATAGGGATAATTGATAATACGTCAAACAGCTATTCTCGAGTTGTTTCAATACTAAACACAAAAAGCAGGATCAATGCACAGTTAAAAAAATCAGATCATTTTGGAACTCTTATGTGGGATGGAATGTCTCCGGAAATAGTACAATTGATGGACGTTCCTAAAATTGCTCCAATTCAAATTGGGGATACCATAATTACAGGTGGACGATCTACCATTTTCCCTAAGGGGATCCCAATAGGTCACGTCACTTCATTTCAACTTGACAATGCCGAAGATTTTTATGAAATATCTGTTAAGCTTTTTAATGATATGACTAATATAGGGCATGTGTATATAATAGAAAATTTAAGGGCAGAAGAGATCCTAAATCTGGAGAACATAAATGAATAGTATTGCAGCAACAAATACAGCTAGATTTATTGTACTTGTCTTAGTACAGGCATTGATATTGAATCATATCAATTTCCTGGGATATATCAATCCGTACATTTACATTTTATTCATCATATTATATCCTGTAAAAAACAACAGAACATTATTTATTTTCTTATCGTTTTTATTAGGTCTTAGCGTCGATATTTTTTCTGATTCCGGAGGTGTTCATGCAGCGGCAAGCGTTACTTTGGCTTTTATAAGACCCGGATTTTTAAAATCGGTCTTTGGCGCCTTATATGAAAATCAAACCATTAAATTCTTCAATATTGCCTTAGCTCCTAAACTAACATACATTGGTTTAATGACTGTTGTTCATCATTTCATAATGTTCACTTTGGAAATTTTTAGCATCTCAAAAATAATTTTAATTGCCCAAAAAACGTTATTCTCAAGTATATTTACTATTATCCTTTGTATTTTAGTAACTATTATTTTCAGCAGAAAAAGTTCATGAGACAATTTTTACTTTACTTTTCCATACTTGCGGTAGGAATTATTTTTATAGCCAGGTTATTCTACCTGCAGGTATATAATGCACCAACGGAGAACCTGTATGAAGATAACGCCATACGAAAAGTGTTTGATTATCCTAAGCGTGGGTATGTTTATGACAGAAATGGAGTCTTGTTGGTTGCCAACCAACCATCATACGATGTGATGGTGATACCGAGAGAAGTAGAACCTTTGGATACTATAGAGTTCTGTTCACTTTTAAAAATTGACAAAGGTAATTTTATAAGGAAATTCAAAAGAGCATATAATTACTCCCCCAGATTGCCTTCTGTGTTTGTGTCTCACTTGTCAAAGGAAGACTATGCCTACCTTCAGGAAAAAATGAGAAAATTTGATGGTTTCTATATTCAAAAACGATCATTAAGAGACTACCAAACAAGTATTGGAGCGAATGTATTGGGATATATTGCTGAAGCCAACCAATCAACCATTATGAAGAACCCATATTACAAAATGGGTGACTTAATTGGGAAGCAAGGTATAGAGTATTCCTATGAAGATGATCTGAGAGGAGTCAAAGGGGTGAAATTCATTCAAAAAGACAGATTTAACAGAGATATAGGCCCATATAAAGATGGGATATTTGATACAATTCCACAGAAAGGCAAAGATATAACTACAACAATAGATGCGAAACTGCAGGAATATGGTGAAAGACTGATGGTTAATAAACGTGGCGGAATAATTGCCATTGAACCGGGAACCGGTGAGATTCTAACTATGGTCACTGCTCCAAATTATAATCCAAACTTATTAGTAGGAAGAGTACGATCTAAAAATTTTACAAAATTATACAATGACACGATAAATAAACCTTTGTTTGACAGAGGTTTGCAGGCTATGTACGAACCCGGCTCACCTTTTAAAACACTTAATGCCTTGATAGCATTACAAGAAAATGTTATAAGTCTGGATGAGCAGATCACTTGTTACCACGGTTTTAAATATGGAGACCGATTCATGGGATGTCATTGCAATTATGGCACAAAAAATGCCATGATCAGAGGTATTCAGGAGTCCTGTAATGCTTATTTCGCCACAGTCTATAAAAGGATCATCGATAAATTTGATACGCCTGCAGAAGGAATGGACACTTGGAATAAGCATGTTACCAGTTTTGGTCTGGGGAATTATTTAGGGTATGATCTATCTGTTGGGCAACCCGGAAAAATACCCAACTCTGAAACCTATGACAAAATGTATGGTAAAAATCGTTGGTATTCTACTTTTACGATTTCCAATGCCATTGGGCAAGGCGAAGTGCTGGCCACGCCTATCCAGCTGGCCAATATGACTGCCGCCATAGCAAACAGAGGTTATTTTTACACACCTCACATAATTAAGAATATCGAGGGTCAGGAATTGGATAAAAACTACACAATACCTAAAATAACCACTATTGATTCTAAAAATTTTGAACCTATTATTGAGGGAATGAACTTAGTGTATAAAAAAGGTACCGCAAAATATATTCAAATTCCGGGAATAGATATCTGTGGAAAAACAGGAACGGCAGAGAATTTCACAAAAATAAATGGTGTCACAACTCAATTGACAGATCACTCTATTTTTATTGCTTTTGCTCCGAAGGATGATCCCAAAATTGCTATAGCGGTTTATGTGGAAAACGGGTATTGGGGCAGCCGATGGGCAGGCAGGATCGCCGGATTGATGATAGAAAAATATTTAAAAGGCAAAATTACCAGAACTGATATGGAGTATTATGTACTGAACGGTAATTTGGAAGAAGAGTATGCTAAACCATATTCAGGAAAACCATTTTATATAAACGATGGAAGTACATTTCAAGAAATAGCTTTACCTGCAAATGAGGCAAACTGATAGAAGTTTTAAATTTGATTGGATAACAATTCTACTTTTCCTTGCACTGGTTATTTTTGGTTGGTTCAACATATATTCAGCTTCATCTAGTATTGATTCTTCAAGCTATTTTGATCTTGATCAACCATTTGGAAAGCAATTATTATTTATTATTCTAACCCTAGTTTTAATAATTGTCATTCTTTCATTAGAAGCAAAATTCTATGAACGGTTTTCAAGTGTCATCTATATACTATCCCTAATATCATTATTAGGTCTTTTTATTTTTGGTAAAACCGTTTCAGGGGCCACTTCATGGTACGGAATTGGAGGAATGACCATTCAGCCAAGTGAATTTGCTAAGGCTGCCACTGCCCTGGCTGTCGCCAAATATATTAGTGATATGCAAACTAATATCAAGGTTCTTAAAGATCAAATCAGGCTTTTAATAATTATTGCAATTCCTGCTGTTTTGATTTTGCTTCAAAATGATACAGGGAGTACGATTGTTTACGGATCATTTTTCTTTGTATTATTTAGGGAAGGGCTTCCAAGAATATATCTTTATTTAGGGGCGTTGTTTCTTATTGTGGCAATATTGACGTTGAAATTTGGAATTATAATAACTTTTATAGTTTCTATACTACTGATTTCAATTGTATATCTGTATTTCATAAAACCAAAAAAAAGGAGTAAAATACTCACTGTTTTTACCTTGTCCCTTCTTGTACTTGGGTTTTCTTTTATTGTTAATTATGTTTACGAAAATAAACTACCATCCCATCAAAAAGACAGGATTAGCTTATGGCTCAGATTGGAGAAAGATCCAGATAAGCTGGAGCGGATGAAAAAAACCTATGCATATAATTTATTGGAATCGGAAAAGGCAATTAGTTCAGGTGGTAAATGGGGAAAAGGCTTTCAGGAAGGAACTACGAACGACAGGTAAGTTTGTGCCTGAACAACATACGGATTATATTTTTACTACAGTTGGTGAAGAATGGGGCTTTGCCGGGACTTTAAGTGTTGTGGTCCTTTTTATCTTATTGCTATTGCGAATTGTTCATCTGGCAGAATTACAAAAAAATCAATTTAGCAGAGTCTATGGTTATGGAGTCGCATCCATAATATTTTTTCATTTTTTTATCAATATAGGGATGGTCATGGGACTTATACCAACTATTGGTATTCCGCTTCCATTTTTTAGCTACGGTGGATCAGGACTGTGGGGATTCACAATTCTGTTGTTCATCTTTATTAAACTGGATTCGAATCGAATAAATGAATGGTAAAATTTGAATTGATAAGCACCTTATAAATTCAATTCTTCACGTCCAATGCATCTCTTAAAGCATTACCTATTAACATGAATGACATTACCAAACTCATTATGCATAAACCGGGAATGACAGCTAAATATGGTTTACCCAGAATAATATAATTATAATGATCTTTTATCATTGCTCCCCAACTGGCCATTGGAGGCTGGGCACCAATACCAAGAAAACTCAACCCACTCTCAATTAAAATTGCCGCTGCAAAATTAGCGGCCGAAATAACAATTATTGGCGCCATAATATTTGGTAAGATATGTTTTACTATAATCCTGAAATCTGTATATCCAAGAGCTCTGGCAGCAGTTATATATTGCATTTCCTTTACGCTGATTATCTGTCCCCTTACTACTCTGGCTACCTCTACCCACATTGTTAAACCAACAGCAATAAAAACTTGCCAAAACCCTTTACCAAGAGCTAAAGTTATTGCAATGACCAGCAATAATGTAGGAATAGACCAGGTAACATTAATGATCCACATGATCAAGGCATCAACTCTCCCACCAAAATAGCCGGCAATACTCCCCAAAAATATCCCAATAACTAGTGAAATAAATACAGCCACAAAACCTATGAAGAACGAAATTCTTGCGCCAGCCAGTATTCTGCTTAACAGATCTCTTCCGTAATTATCTGTCCCCAGATAAAATGTTTTTTCCTGAATATATTTGTCGATTGGATCTCCTTTTAGAAAATCAGTAGCAATGGTTTTGGTCAAGCCTTGTAATCCATCTGAAGCATATTCGGTATAAGTGAGCTTATTATCACTCAATTCATAATCTAAAACAGGGATCTCGGTATTTGGATTCTTTATTCCAAAGAATATTTTGTTTAACCAACTTTGGGAATTTGAATTTTGATCATTGGGAATCGTTAAAATGTTCACCTTAAAGCCGGGCTTTTTTGAATGGATGGATAAATGCATCTGATTGGCATTTTGCGAATTATCTGGTGCTATGGTGTATGCAAAGATTGAAATCAACCCAACAAGTACTATGAACCAAAAACTAAAAACGCCCCAAAAGTTTTTTTTAAACTTTTGAAGCGCCAATTGAGATAATGAGTTCGCCTGATCACTCATATTTATTTTAGTTCTTTACGGTCGCAACTTTTTTTATAGTATAAGATACCTTAAGATCATTTAGCACATTGATTGCTTCTTCTATGTATACATCCTGACTTAAACTTTCGTGCCAGCGTTCACGCTTTTCTTTTAAAATGGTATCTGATACAAATTCTTCTTTTTCATAAGGCAAAGAATCAAAAGACAAGTTTGTTTTATAGTCTGTTATCTTATCAAATTTCTCTGCTTCCTGTTCTGAAAGTTCCAGTCTCTGTTTATATTTCTCGTAATTTAAAGGATGGATATTTTCGTCTCGAATTGTTTTTATCCATTTTGCACTTTCATCAATTAACTTTAACTGTTCGCTGTTACTCATTCGCTCTTTACTTTTGCTGATCGTGGTGTCATAATCAAAATAACTATCCCATAAAGTAAAATCTACAGCTTCAATTTTGTCCCAAGGCAATGGATTTTCCTGATCCTTTTCACCTACATCTATGTAGCTGTATCTGTCCGGAACAACTACATCGCTTTTAACACCTTCAAGTTGAGTAGAACCACCATTTATTCTGTAAAACTTTTGTGTTGTCAGTTTTAAAGCTCCCAGATCTCCACTTTTGTTATTTCTGACCATTTTATTGAGGTCTACGATATTTTGAACAGTGCCTTTGCCATATGTTTGCTTACTTCCAATTACGATTGCACGCTTGTAATCCTGCATAGCAGCAGCAAGTATCTCTGATGCAGAAGCTGATAGTTCATTAACTAAAATTACTAATGGACCATCCCATGCAATGGATTTATCCCTGTCCTTTAAAACTTCCTTAGGTTCACCGGTAGATTTTATTTGAACTACAGGCCCATCCTTGATGAATAATCCTGCAATATCAACAACAGTCTGTAAAGATCCTCCGCCATTATTTCTAAGATCAATGACCAGTCCTTGCATGTTTTGCTCTTTAAGTCTTTCTATTTCTCGCTCCAAATCAGATGCTGCATTTCTGTTTTTGTAATCTTCAAAATCTATATAGAATTTAGGCAGATTGATCACTCCAAATACCTTGTCATCCTTTTTCACTATAGAAGATTTTGCGTAAGTTTCTTCCAGTTCAACTACATCCCTTGTAATTGTAATATCCTCAAGGGTACCATCAACTTTTTTGACTGTTAAGGTAACTTTTGTCCCTTTAGGACCTTTTATGAACTTTATGGCGTTATCCAAACGCATTCCTACTATACTAAGTGGCTGCTCTTCATCTTCCTGCTTGACTTTTAATATCACATCGCCAACTTCTAACTCATTGCCTCTCCATGCCGGACCACCGGAAATGATCTCATTAACTTTTACCTGATCCATTTTTTTCTGAAGTCTTGCTCCTATTCCTTCAAAACTACCGGACATTCTCATATCAAACACATCCTTATCTTCAGGAGCAAAATAAAGCGTATGTGGATCAAATTCTTCAACAATTGAATTTATGTAGACAGAGAACCAATCTTTTCGTTCAAGATCATCAATAATATCATAATACTCTTCCAAGGAATTCAATGTTAATTTTCTGGCTTCTTCTTCAATTTCTTTATCCGTCTTAACCTTATAGTTTGGGTCAGCCTCTAATTCCTTTTTTTGTTCTTTTTTTAGGTCATCAAAGTTGGCAATAGTGGCATATTTTAATTGTAATCTCCAGCGATCTTTTAATTGCTTCTTGTTTTTGACATATGGCAATTCCTCATAATCAGAGTTAAATTCCTCATTCTCATTAAAGTCAAATGGAGACGATAATATTTCCTGAAATAAGGCTTCACTTTCTTCCATTCTTTCCTCTAATCTCTGGTATGTTAGATTAAAAAAAGAAATGTCGTAATCTTTTAATTGATCATCCAATAGTGTCTTATATTGCTCAAATTCGCTTATATCTGATTGGTAAAAGTATCTTTTAAACGGATCTAAATTCTCCATGTAATCTGAATATACTTCAGCCGAAAACTCATCATTCATGATTTTTGGGTCATAATGGCCTCTTTCCAAAATATAGGTAATAATTTGAACCAGCATTTTATCCTTGTCAGGATCGTCAAAGGTTTTAGAAGTAAAGCTACAAGACGCGAACGCCAGCAGGATCGTTAACATTAATAAATATAAATTCCTTTTCATCATTCAATTCTTAGAATATAAATTTTTAACTAAAATAAAGAAAATATTATGCCAAAGATAAGTAATGGTACTAATTTTTTGTTAAACCAACTAAATTAGTTATTTAAGTAGTATTTTACTTAATTTAGCACAGCTAAAAGAAATTATAATAATGAGCAAAAAACCCCTTATTTTAGTCACCAATGACGACGGAATAACAGCTCCCGGATTAAGAACCTTAATTGGTATCATGAATGAAATTGGAGAAGTTATTGTAGTGGCACCCGATAGTCCGCAAAGCGCCATGGGACATGCAGTAACAGTTAATTCTACTTTATTCGTTGAATCGATTAAAATTGATGATGGCCCACAAGTTGAGTATAGTTGTTCCGGGACACCTGCAGATTGTGTAAAACTGGCTAAAAATGAAATTCTAAAACGTTTACCTGATCTATGTGTTTCAGGGATAAATCATGGATCAAATTCGTCAATTAATGTAATCTATTCGGGCACTATGAGTGCTGCAATAGAAGCAGGTCTCGAAGGTATTCCTGCTATTGGGTTCTCTCTTTTGGACTACAGCTGGAACGCCAATTTTGAATCTACCAAGGATTATATACGCACAATTGCCAAAAATGTTTTAAAAAATGGCTTACCTGAAGGAGTTGTTTTGAATGTAAATTTTCCAAAATTGGATAAAAAAGACATTAAAGGAATCAAAATATGCCGCCAAGCAAAAGCTAACTGGAAGGAAGAATTTGATAAACGACAGAATCCGCAAGGGAGAGATTACTATTGGTTAACAGGGAAATTTGTTAATCTGGATCCCGGAACAGACACAGACGAATGGGCTTTAAAGAATAAGTATGTTTCCATTGTTCCCGTCCAGGCTGATCTAACGGCCTATAATGTTTTAAAAGATCTTAATAGTTGGAAATTAAATGATTAGAAGAGAAGTCGTAATTGGTTTTATTATTGGCATTTTAGCTAATATTATTGGTATTGTTCTATATATCATCCTATTTTCAAAAGAAGGAATTGAGGGTACTATAAAATCAGCCGTAAATTTTAACTTTATAGGTAAATTAGTAAGTCTTGGAGCAATTTTAAACTTAATTGTTTTCTTTATTCTGATAAAAATGAACCAGGACAACAAGGCAAGAGGTGTGTTATTAGCAACTCTTTTAGCGGCTATAATTGTTATAGTTAATAAAATTTAAAAATCTGGCACCCTTATAAATTGTTTTAAATGAAGTATTACATTATTGTCGGCGAAGCTTCCGGCGATTTACATGGATCAAACCTTATGAAAGCTATTCTCAAAATAGATGTGAATGCTGAATTCAGGTTTTGGGGAGGCGACCTCATGCAAAGTGTGAGTGACAATTTGGTAAAACATTATAAGGACTTAGCCTTTATGGGTTTTTTAGAGGTTGCCAAAAACCTTAGGGTAATCTTAAAAAATATTTCCTTTTGCAAAGAAGATATAATATCATACAATCCAGACGTTATAATATTTATAGATTATCCGGGTTTTAATCTTAGAATGGCTAAATGGTCCAGAATAAAGGGTTTTAAAACTCATTTTTATATATCACCGCAAATCTGGGCATGGAAGGAGAACAGGATAAAATCCATTAAAAGGGATATCGACAAAATGTATGTCATCCTGCCTTTTGAAAAGGAATTCTATGAGAAAAAACATCATTACCCTGTGGAGTTTGTTGGCCACCCTTTAATAGATGCTATTTCTGACAGATCTCAGATTAGTGAAGCAGATTTTAGAACTGAAAACGATTTGAATGATAAACCAATCATAGCCCTTCTGCCGGGAAGCAGAAAGCAGGAAATAAAAAAAATGCTGGCAGTCATGCTGGCTGTAATTAATGATTTTAAGGGATATCAATTTGTAATAGCAGGTGCACCAAGTCAGGATCTGTCATTTTATAAACCCTTCATAAAAAAATTAAATGTTGGTTTTGTAGCTAATAGAACATATGACCTGTTAAGTGTATCAACTGCCGCTTTAGTGACGTCTGGAACGGCAACTTTGGAAACAGCCTTATTCAAGGTTCCTCAGGTAGTATGCTATAAAGGAAGCTGGTTCTCATATCAAATTGGCAAACGACTAGTAAACCTGGATTATATTTCTTTGGTCAATTTAATTATGGACAAACCAGTGGTCAAGGAACTTATCCAAAATGAATTCAACAAGAAAAACCTTAAAAAAGAATTGAATATTATTCTTGACAAGGATGAGCGTGTTAAATTCTTTACTAATTACTACGAGCTGGAAAAAAAACTGGGTGGTAAAGGAGCCAGCCAAAAAACTGCTGAATTAATCTTTAATTCAATAAATGAATAAATTGCCCATAAATCGATTTCTTTTAGTTCTGGTTTTAATACTTGGTATTTCGTCATGCCGATCGAAAAAAGGAGTCATTACAAAAAAAAGCAAAGCTTCAAAAACTAAGAATGAGGTTAAAATTGCAAATCGACCTGATAATACCAATTACTCGTTAGTGGCAGATGATGTTATTGAAAATGCCAAACAATTCAACGGGGTTCGTTACAAATATGGTGGTACCACTAAAAAGGGAATGGACTGTTCCGGACTGGTATATACGGCTTTTAAAAAGGAGGATATTCACGTGCCAAGAACCACCAAAAAACTAAAAATTTATGGCAATTGGGTGGATATAAATGAAGTGCAAAAAGGCGATCTTCTTTTTTTTGCTACTAAAAAGAACAGTAAAAAAGTTAATCATGTTGGAATTGTCACCGATTCCAGAATTGGTAATGTGGAATTCATTCACGCAAGTACCAGTAATGGCGTGATGATCTCTAATCTTGCCGAACGGTACTGGTATTTTGCCTTTGTCCAGGCGCGTAGAGTTTTGTAAAATTTTTTATATTGCTGCAATGCAGTGGTTTAAGTTTGTAATAATTAAGTTAACTTTTTTCCTGGTATTGGGAATTCTTTTGGGTTATTATCTAAATATATCCCTGATTTTTTCTATTATCTCAAGTTTGATTTCTGCCGTTTGTTTAACCTTAATATTTATTCTGAATAGGTTTAGCTTCAAATTAAAGATTCCATTTGGGGTACTTACATATTTAACCTTTATATGTGTTGGAATGTTAACTGTGGGTATTCATAATCCAAAGAATCAAATCAATCATTACACAAATCAACTTGGTAATAAATTGGATTCTGATTTAGGAATTATGTTTGTTGTGAAGGAAGTTCTAAAACCAGGAATTTACTATGACAAATATGTGATTGAATTTAAAAAGGTGAATGGAAAGAAAGTAACCGGAAAATCACTTTTGAACATTCAAAATGACAGCACAATTAGTCCATTGAATGTAGATAATATTGTGTATACCAAAACCGCATTAAAAGATCTTATTCCACCTCTAAATCCGAATCAGTTTAACTACAAAGATTATTTAGAAAAGCAGCACATTTATCATCAAATATTGATTAAGAATGATGAATTTCTGGTTTTGGACAAATCCAGGAGATCTATTTTTGGGTTTGCCTCCAATCTTAGAGAAACAATTAACAAAAAACTAAAACCATATAGTTTTAAGCCCGATGAACTTGCAATAATCAATGCTCTGCTTCTAGGGCAAAGAAAAGATGTTTCGGAAGAAACCTATAATAATTACGCCAATGCAGGTGCCATACATATTCTGGCAGTTTCCGGCTTGCATGTTGGTATCATTTTGCTGATTCTAAACTTTTTACTCAGACCAATTGAACGTGTAAAGTATGGTCTATATATCAAAACTATTTTGATACTCATCCTTTTATGGTGCTTTGCCATTGTAGCAGGTCTTTCTCCTTCTGTGATGCGTGCAGTAACAATGTTCAGTATTGTAGCTATCGGATTGAATTTTAAAAGGGCCACCAATATCTACAATACACTGGCAATATCTATGTTCATTTTATTGCTTTTTAAACCCTCTTTTTTATTTGAAGTAGGTTTTCAACTTAGTTATTTAGCCGTTTTTTCAATAGTCTGGATTCATCCATTGCTTTTTAAACTATGGATCCCAAAGCTTCTTGCAGTAAAAAAGCTTTGGGAAATATTTACTGTTACTATTGCTGCTCAATTTGGAGTTTTCCCTGTCAGCTTATATTATTTTCATCAGTTTCCTGGCTTATTTTTTATTTCCAATTTGGCGATCATTCCTTTTTTAGGGGCTATTCTGGGATTAGGCATCTTAGTTATTGTACTTGCATTAATGAATATATTGCCTCAGTTTTTTGCTGCTTCATTTGGAAGCATTATAGGTTTTATGAATGATTTCGTTGGTTTTATTTCAAGACAGGAAGAATTTTTATTTAAGCACATCTCCTTTGGAATACTTTTCGTTGTTTCAAGTTATCTATTGATAATAGCTTTGGTAAAGCTATATCAGAAAAGATCATATAACTCTGTAATTTTTGCCTTAACAGGTATTGCAATTTTTATAAGTGTTTTAATATTCAATAAATATGAAAATGCTACCAATCAATTCCTCATCTTCCATAAAAGTCGGTTTAGTTTAATTGGTATTAAGGATAACAGAGATTTGACCTTACATCATAATTTAAAAAATGATAGCATTACCGATGAAAAATTATTGATAAATTATAAGATTGGTAATTCCATAAAAAACATAGAGCAAGATTCCATAAAGTCTCTTTATAAAATAAATGAAAAACTGATTTTAGTTGTTGATAGCTTAGGTGTTTATAAAACCTCTTTTAAACCCGATTATGTATTGCTTAGGAATTCTCCGAAAATAAATTTAAACCGGTTGACAGACCATTTGCAGCCAAGAATGATCATTGCCGATGGAAGTAATTATAAAAGTTACGAGAAACGTTGGTCAGAAACTTGCGTAAAAAAAGAAATCCCTTTTCACCAAACCAGTAAAAAGGGAGCTTTTATAATTGATTTCTAAATACCTAGTTAAATGAAGGTTTAAAAGCTTCGTAATAGTTCTTAAATTCTTCCTGGCTTTTTATAGTAAGGTGTTCATCCTTTTGGAACATTTTTAGATACAACTCCAGTTGCTGCGGCGATTGATAGCCTTTAACTTGTGTGATCAGTTCTTTATTCTCATTTAAAAACACCATTGTTGGGTAAGCATTTACTCCAAAGTATCTGGATAACTGGTGGGAAGAATTACGTCTGTTCGCCTTTGTTGCATCATACTGAGGATTAGTAAACTCTTTGCCATTAAAACTGACAGATGCATTGCCTTCAGCATTAAATTTTACGGCGTAATAATTAGCATTGATAAATGACGATACATCTTTATTCTTAAATGTGTTTTTATCCAGTAATTTACATGGCCCACACCAATTGGTGTAAAAATCCATAATGATCTTTCTAGGGTCTTTTTGTTGTAACTCAACGGCCTCCTCTAATGTCAGCCAATTGATTTCCTGTGCATTTGTATTCAATGCAAAAAGTAGAAGGGCAATTAATACTATTTTTCTCATAACCTAATAAGTCGATTTAATTCTGTAAACATAACATGCAAAAAGCAAGCCATAAGTAATCTAAGTTACACCATGCATTAATTTTTTTAATACCGGATTCATCAATAACGCGATTATTCCAATAATTATTGGCACAAAGGTGAAAATCATGAAGAAAGTCGAAATATCATATTGGGCTGTAATATCATCTATCATGGCCCCCATTTTTCCTGATGTTTTATTTCCAATAGCCAGAGCTAGATACCATACACCAAACATAAAGGCTATCATTCTTGGTGGCACCAATTTGCTTACATAACTCAATCCAACAGGAGATACACAAAGCTCACCTAAAGTATGAAACAGATAAGCAAAAATCAACCACACCATGCTTATCGAAGCAGTCTTCGCTCCTTGTGGTATTCCAGCAGAACCAAAAGCTAAAAAGGCAAAACCAATTCCCAGGAAAAACAAGCCTATGGCATATTTATGTGCAGGCTTAGGATTGTATTTGCTTTCCCACCATTTTGAAAACAGTGGTGCAAAGGCTATAATGAATAAAGAATTTAAAATTAAAAACCATGTTGCCGGAATTTGAATTTCATTTTCTTTTTTCTGAATAATTGTCGCTTCAATTCTATTTGGAATATTCTTAGATTGCTCTTGAGTTAAATATTTAAAGTTGACTCCCTTTTTGTCAATATCAATAATTGAAATCTTATCATTACCCACAAAATCTGATGAAGATCTTATGACTGTTGTAGCTGTTGCTATAATCGCATCCTGAGGTATTTCTTCATCAACAATTAATATATTCGATTTAGCTCCTTCATCATTTGAAAGTTGATAAGTTGGATAGCTTATCTCGTAGGAATAAGTATTAAAATTGTTGTTGATCTTCCAAATGACAATTCCCCAGATCAGGATAAAACTGAAACCGAGGATCAAATTGGAAATCAAATATTTCTTAAAGGTTTGCTTGAATAACAAGAACAACACCCAGGTAATTATTGCAATCGGAACCACAGTTATAACGACGTCTACAATATTAAAGATCAATGCTGAATCACCCGATAAGATCCTATTTGTATAATCCTTGGCAAAAATACTCATGGAGCCTCCTGCCTGTTCAAAAGATGCCCAAAAGAAAATAATAAAGAATGCAAAAACCACCACAGCTATCATTTTGTCTCTGGTTATTTTGCTGTATCTCACAATTCTTGAGCCCAACAGATAAACGAATAAAATAAGTGTGATCAAAATTGAATGCCCGGAATAATCAGTTTCACCAAACTTTAAAAAATTATAATTGATGATCTTCGATAATGGATCATTTATGATCCATATTAATCCGGAAGCTGCAACGACAACAATTAGAAGTTTATCGATTGACGTAAACGGATTTAATTTATCTTCAATTTTTGTATGATCATCCGTTTCTATTGTTTTATCCTCTTTATTTGGTTTTTTCCCTTTTTCTCCAAAAATTCCCTGTGCCAGAGTAAATTGAAGCAAGCCCAAAAGCATGAAGATTCCTGCTAGACCGAAACCCCAACTCCAACCGAGTATCTCGCCTAGATAACCGCATAACATGATTCCTAAAAAAGCTCCGGCATTAACTCCCATGTAAAAAATAGTATAGGCACCATCTTTCTTCTTGGGAAAATCTTCATAAAGAATGGAGATGAACGAACTCATGTTAGGCTTAAAAAACCCGGTACCCACAACTAAAAGAAACAATCCTAAATATAGAAAGAATGGAATGTTCTCTATCGCCATGCTTGCATGACCAAAGGTCATTATTAAAGCTCCTATTATGATGGCTTTTCTGTTTCCTAAGTATTTATCGGCAAGTGTTCCACCAATTATCGGTGTTAAATACAGCAATGCCAGATAAGTTCCATATAATGCCAATGCATTTTCGCGAGGCCAGTCCCAACCACCAATTCCAAAGGAACTTACTAAAAACAAAACCAATAAAGCACGCATCCCGTAAAAGGAAAACCGTTCCCACATCTCGGTAAAGAACAGAACAAATAATCCTGCCGGATGACCTAATACCTGGGTTTCAAAGAATTCGTTGGAAGATTCCTTCATACTTAATTAATTGCCATTGGCTTTCGCTTCTCTCGGACGAATCACCAGTTTATCGTAAACATACAAGGCAGTAATTGTGAATATCCCAATACCCACAATGACGTACCATATTTTGTTCGGATTATAATTATCCCATAACATACGTGTCATTTCCCACTTTTCCATATTCAGTTTTTGAGTGGCTAATTCCATGTAATCATTTTTAGTAAAACTTTCGTTTATTTCTGGCATATCAATTCCTCTGGTATTCAATTCAGTTTGAAGTAAAGTCAATTTATCTGACCAGGACTGATATAAATTACCCGAAATGAATTTTGTGAAAAAGTTACCTGCAGCTACGGGTAAAAAATAAGTACCCTGATACAAGGCTTCTTTTCCCTTTGGAGAAATTAATGCTATGAATGAAGAAAATGTTGGATTAGTAGTCATCTCACCTATTGCAAAAATAATGGTACCAATAATTGTGAACATGACATTATTCGTGTAAAATGTCAAACCAACACCTATTGCAGCAATAATAAATCCGCGTATCATCGCACTAACATGGCGCATCTTAATTACAAAGTAGGACACAAACATTTGTAAAAAGATGATCATAAAGGCATCTATGTTTGTAAACCATTCCGGTTTTATTTGCCCATTTTCCGTTAGTGTTCTTCCAAGTCCCGGAAGTGTATCGTTTATCCAATTACTTATCACAGAACTATCCACCCAATCTTCAATAAAATTTGGTAGTGTATAGAATAATTGATTGAACATGGTCCAGAAACCGATCATTAATATCAAAAGGACTGTTAAGCGAACATCTTTTACTGCCTCCCATATCTTTTTTAGAGAGTTTACAATGGAGTCACTAATAGACTCTTTTTCTACCTTCTCTCTGTAAGGTTCTTTAAAAAAGAATAAAAGCATCAATAAATTGATTCCGATAACAATTGAGCCTTGAATAAAAATTAGTTTCCAACCATAAGTTGTTCGTAAATATGATGAGCAGGCAGGGCCAATAAATCCGCCAATATTAACCATCATATAAAATATCCCGAAACCAAGGGTTCCATTAGATTTATCAGTTGATTTTGTTATAATGGCAGAAGCGACCGGTTTAAACATGGCGGCACCAATGGCAACAAACAGAAATATAAAGTACATACTCCAATAAGTACTAACAGTACCCATCAAGTAATAACCGGCAATGAGAATTACATAAGCAATTACTAAGGATAGTTTATACCCTATTCTATCGGCTATAACTCCGGTAAATATTGGGAGAAGGTACAAAAGACCGGTAATATCAGACATGATATTACCCTTTTGGATGTGGTTAAAACCAAGTCCGCCAGTATCTGTAGAGCCTACAAGATATAGGGCAAATAAAGTAAATACTCCATACCATGCCCAACGTTCCATAAGTTCCATGAAACTACCAATCCAAAAGGTTTTATTGAAGGATCCTAAAGTTTTTACAAATGATCTTTTTTCTGTACTCATTGTTTAAGTTTATTAATGAAAAAGCTCAAGCCAAATGACCTGAGCTTTTCTCTATTTATTAAATATTATCATATAATTTGACTCGTTAGTAATAAAAGTTATTTCCTATTCAACACCATGCATAAGTTTTTTAAGTGGTTTGTTAAATATTGCAATTAATAATGCAATTCCCAGAAGAACAAATCCAATAGTGGAAAATACCGACGTATATTTATCTAATCCTTCGGATGCCGTTAAAGCTACTTCACCATCATGACCACCTGTAAGTGATGCAATTTTACCACCCAAATAATTTGCGATCGCAAAACTTAAAAACCATGCTCCCATTGCTGTACCGGCAATATTCTTTGGAGCCAGTTTCGTAACCATGGATAAGCCAATTGGTGATAAAAATAACTCACCTGTTGTATGTAATAAGTATAAGAAAAGTAACGTTAATAGAGGCACTTGAAATGACTCGTTTACAAACTGCAAACCTACTTGAGTAACTAAAAATCCTAAACCTAATTGCAATATTCCCAGCGAAAACTTCATTGGTAAACTAGGGTTCTTTCCTATTGCGGATAATTTTACCCACATTACCGAAAAGATTGACCCGAAAACAATAATAAAGAACGGGTTAAAAAATTGCGTCATAGAGGCCGGCATTTCCCAGCCTAAAATACTTCGATCCACATTCCTGTCGGCAAACAATGTTAGGGAAGTTCCAGCTTGTTCAAAACAAGCCCAGAATGTAATATTTATAACCATGAAAATCAATAATGCGATCATTCGATCTTTCCACATAGATACTTTTTCTAAATTATCTGCATCTTTACCTGCTTTAATAAGTGAAAATGAAATGAATATGAATAATCCCAATAATAGATAATCTAACCAACTGTTATTGGTAATAAGCCAATAACTAATTGGAATAATCAGCATAGAAAGTATACCAACAATTTGAGCTTTATTCAATCCTGCAAATCCTTTTTTACTGCCCTCTTCAGTTATTCCCAATCCAGGTGCAAGCGAATAATTTTTTCTTCCCGTCCAAAAGATTATTAATCCCAGTAGCATACCGAAACCTGCAAGACCAAATCCATATTTAAATCCGTAGGTTTCTCCAACATAGGCCACAACTGTAGTCGCCAATAAGGCTCCGATATTAATACCTATATAAAAAATGGTGAATCCGGAATCCCGTCTTGGATCATTGTCTTTATATAATTTCCCTACTATAGTAGAGATATTCGCTTTAAAATAACCATTACCAACTATTAATGCGCCCATACCGATCATTAAAAACTGTTCTGTACCGCCAAGAATTAAAAACTCACCAAGGGACATTAGGATTGCACCAAGAAGTACTGCATTTCTGTAACCAAGGTATTTATCGGCTAACTTTCCTCCTATTATTGGTGCTGCATAAATTAGTCCTGTATAGGCCCCATAAATTAGTGCTGCATCGGCATCTCCTTTCATCAATGACTTTACAAGATATAATGTCAGAAGGACTCGCATTCCGTAGTAACAAAATCGTTCCCACATTTCTGAAAAAAACAGGGTCATTAAACCCTTTGGATGCCCTTGAATTGATGTGTTTTTATCGCTCATAATTTAATAATAGTTAGTTAATCGTTAGTTTTCTTATGTTGCTTTCTTAACTCCTTAATTTGTTTTATATTATTTCGTCTTATTTCTCGTTTGGAAAGGACGTTTGGTGTTTTATTTTTGATTTCAACTTCATTTTTCTTATTCTTTACTTCGATCAACTTTCTTCTATCAACCTTTCATAAATGGTATTTGATTTATCAGTTTCAACCTTAGGCGGTTCTTTAACATCTAGGTGTTATTAACAATTAACATTCTTTAACATCATAAGTATTTTTGGTTGGTTGTTCATTGCTATAGACATATTGGCTTTTATCACCTAAACTCTTTTGGATAAAATTGGTCATTTTTTTATACAAATGCACTCTTGTATTACCTCCATAGATGCCATGATTCTTATCAGGATAGATCATCCATTCAAACTGTTTGTCAGCCTGAACTAATGCTTCAACCATTCTCATGGTATTTTGGACATGAACATTATCGTCTGCAGACCCATGGACCAATAAGTAATCTCCCTTTAATAATTCAGGATAGTTAAACGGTGAATTATCATCATAACCCTTTGGGTTTTCCTGAGGTGTTCTCATATACCTTTCTGTATATATAGTGTCATAGAATCTCCAACTAGTAACAGGTGCGACGGCTATTGCCATTTTAAAGACATCATTACCTTTAAGTATGCAATTGGTAGCCATTTGGCCACCAAAACTCCATCCCCAAATCCCTATCCTGTTTTTATCGACATATGACAATTCACCTAATATTTTCGCGGCAGCTATTTGATCTTCTGTTTCATATTTAACCAAATTCAAATAGGTTGTTTTCTTTTTAAAATCTGCACCTTTAAATCCGGTACCCCGGCCATCAACACAAGCAATAATAAATCCTTGTTGAGCTAACATTTGATACCAATAGTCATTTGATCTATTCCAACTGTTAGAAACGGATTGCGATCCTGGTCCGGAATATTGAAACATCAACAATGGGTATTGATCTCTGGAATTAAAATTTACGGGTTTTATCATCCACATATTAAGATCATTCCCATTTACTTTTATAGTACTGAACTCTTTTTTGGACAATTTGTACTGATCAAGCCTTTTTTCTAAGGCTTTGTTATCCTCGATTTTTTTGAGGACATTTCCATTGCTGGAATCATTCAAAGTATATTCAGGCGGATTGCTTGCACTGGAAAATCTATTTATAAAATAACTATAGTCTGAACTGAATGAAGCGTTATTTGTGCCTTCATTTTTTGTCAAGTGTCTTTTGTCAGTCCCATTAAGGCCAATCGAATAAACATCTCTGTTTATTGACCCTCCCTCTACTGATTGATAAAATACTCTGTTGGTTTTTTTATCAAATCCATAAAAACTGGTGACATCCCATTTGCCTTTTGTAATTTGATTTATGAGTTTCCCATATTTCGAATAATGGTAAATGTGATTATATCCATCCTTTTCACTGGTCCACAAAAAACTCTCATCATCCAAAAAAGTAAGATTGTCGGTTACATCAACATAGGTATCGCTCTTCTCATTAAGAACTATAGTGCTCTCATAACCATTAGCATTTAGCAACCACAGATCCAAATCGTTTTGGTGTCTGTTTAAAAATTGGGCACTTAAAATTTCAGGATCTTTTGTCCATTTTATCC
This sequence comes from uncultured Flavobacteriaceae bacterium, assembly GCA_963827785.1. GTDB lineage: Bacteria > Bacteroidota > Bacteroidia > Flavobacteriales > Flavobacteriaceae > Site-B1. The sequence continues at coordinate 66,788 of CAWHCT010000023.1, forward strand.
TAGGAATGTAAAAATCAGAATATTCCTTTTCTAAATACACCTTTTCTGATTCTGTTTTAAGCAGGTCGTATATATACAGATCTACTTCGGCATTTTTTTCCCCAGCTTTTGGGTATTTAAAAACTTGTTGCGATGGATATAATGAATTCCCATAAATATCCATTGAGAATTCTGGAACATTCGACTCATCAAATTTTAAAAAAGCTATCCTGTCACTGTCTGCATTCCAGTCAAAAGCTCTGACAAGTTTAAATTCTTCTTCGTAAACCCAGTCGGTTAAACCATTAATGATCTTGTTTTTTTCTCCATCAAAAGTGGCCTGAATAGTAGTATTAAGAACTAATTCCTTAATTAATATATTATTATTTTGCACATAGGCAACCCTGTTACCATCGGGTGAAAATGTTGGTTCCTGAATTGGTTCTTCTGATATTAACTGAACTGAATTGTCTCTGGTATTGTAAACATAATACTTCCCTTTTTTAGACCTTCTGAATATCCTTTCTTCTTCAGTAGCTAATAATACTTTTGATTCATCCTCGCTGAAGGTATAGGATGAAAATGTCTTAATCTCATTAAATTCTTTTGTACTGAAAAAAGTTCTTACCTTTTGTGAAGTTTTGTAATCGTAAATGTCAATTGATACTGCATTAGTTGCTTGGTCTTTATTCAAAACGGAATATTGTTGCCCGTTTTTCATTGAATTTAAGGCTTCAATCCCTTCGGTTCTGAATGTTCCATTCCAGATTTCTTCAAGCGTAATTTCCTTATTCTGAGCATGAATATTAGAAATCACTAAAAAGCTAAAAAGAATCAACAATTTAAAAACTTTCATCTTAAATTTTTTATTAGCCAAATTAATGCCAAGTTTAATAAAAATAATACAAAAAAACGCATTAATCCTTAGTTAATTAGTAGTATTTAGTAACAAAGTCTCCAATATTTGAACCAACTTGGTATCTTTGTTTTTTAAATTTTAGCAAAAAATGAGCAAATCAATTTCTGGTTTTTCAAAATTATCTAAACAAAAAAAAATTGATTGGATCGTAGACACCTATTTCCCTAACAATGAAGATGCTGCCAAGGTTATAGTTCAGTATTGGAATGACGACAAAATTTTGCAAAAATTACATGATGAATTCATAGAAAATACGATAACCAACTATTATCTCCCTTTTGGTGTGGCTCCTAATTTTCTTATTAACGAAACGCTATATGCAATACCAATGGCCATTGAGGAGAGTTCTGTTGTTGCAGCTGCCAGTAAATCGGCTAAATTTTGGTTGCAGAGAGGTGGTTTTAAAGCTAAAATAATATCAACAACAAAGATTGGCCAAGTTCATTTTACATTTAATGGCAAATTTGAAAAACTGCAAACTTTTTTTAATGAAATAAAATCTAAACTTATAAATGATGCCAAACCTATCACCCAAAATATGGAAAAACGGGGTGGAGGTATTTTGGATATCGAGCTGATAGACAAAACCGGGGATTTAAATAATTATTATCAGCTGCATGCGACATTTGAAACGCTTGATGCTATGGGAGCCAATTTTATAAATTCGTGCCTGGAACAATTCGCCTCTACCTTTAAACATGCAGCTGAGACCTATTCTGAATTCAGCACTGAAGAAAAAAATATTCATGTCATCATGAGTATATTATCCAATTATGTTCCAGATTGTGTTGTAAGAGCTGAAGTAAGTTGCCCTGTAACTGAATTGAATGAAGACAAAACTTTAAGTGCTGAAGAATTTGCAGCCAAATTCCTCCAGGCAGTGAAAATTGCAGAAGTAGAGCCTTACAGAGCAGTCACACACAATAAAGGTGTCATGAACGGTGTTGATGCGGTTGTTCTGGCTACAGGAAACGACTTTAGAGCCGTTGAAGCCGGTGTGCATGCCTATGCCGCCAGAAATGGGAAATATTCCAGCTTAACACATGCCAAAATTGAGAATGACATTTTCTCTTTCTGGACAGAATTACCTTTAGCTCTGGGAACTGTAGGCGGTCTAACCGGACTGCATCCTTTGGTGAAACTGGCTTTAGAGATGCTGCACCATCCAACAGCCCGAGAACTCATGCAAATAGTGGCAGTGGCTGGTTTAGCACAAAATTTCGCGGCGATCAGATCTTTAATTACAACTGGAATTCAAGAGGGTCATATGAAAATGCATTTAAAGAACATCTTAAATCAATTTCATGCAAATGAGCAGGAAAAAGCTGCTATTATAGAACATTTCAAAACCAATATAGTAACTCATAGCGCAGTTGTAGAAGCTATTAATGATTTAAGGAATAGGAATTAAAGGGCATGCAAAACTTTTACAGCAGAGGAAAATTATTACTAACTGGAGAGTATGTTGTTCTAGATGGTGCACTTGCTCTTGCTCTACCCACAAAGTTTGGTCAATCTTTAAAAGTACAGCCTATTGATTCCCAAAGTATTTTTTGGAAAAGTATTGATGAGGCTGGTAATATATGGTTTGAAAATGAATTTAATCTTGGTAAAGAGTTGCTTCAACAAGCTCAGCATGACAATAAGATCAGCAATAATCTCATACAAATTATAGGCGTTGCAAAACAACTCAATCCGGAATTTTTAATTTCTGATAAAGGTTTTGAGGTTACTACTAAATTGGAGTTTCCAAGATCTTGGGGATTAGGAAGTTCTTCAACACTAATAAATAATATTGCCGACTGGGCTAATGTTGATGCTTACAAACTTTTGGCAATGACCTTTGGCGGCAGTGGTTACGATATTGCCTGTGCTCAAAATAATTCCGCAATAACCTATCAATTAAACGGAGAAACAAGACAAATCAATCAGGTTGATTTTAACCCTGAGTTTAGCGATCATTTATTTTTTATTCATCTTAACAAAAAGCAAGATAGCAGAAAAGGTATTTCGATGTATAACAGCAGGAAAGAACAGATCAAATCTGAAATAAAAGCAATAAATCATATTACTTCAAATATCACAAACTGTTCAGCATTATCTGAATTTGAAGCTCTGATAACTGAACATGAAAAAATAATATCTGAAATTATTAAAATTAAGCCTGTAAAAGAAACTATTTTCAAGGATTATAAAAGAGCCATAAAAAGTCTGGGGGCCTGGGGTGGAGATTTTATTTTAGCTACAGGAAATTTGGAAGATATGAACTATTTTAAGCAGAAAGGCTATCCCACTATTGTAAGCTTTGAGAATATGATACTATAAAAAACCCTTTTGATCTCTCAAAAGGGTTTTTAATTATATCTTAAATTATTTATTGGACTGTTTGCGCTCTATTATCTTCAATTTCTGCTGCAGATTTTAGCGCATTAAATAAAGATGAATTCACAGAAGTCATCCTACTTGTCGTAATTTGATTTGCAAAAGCCTGATAATTATCCAGTTCAATGGCGGGAGTGATTTTTGTAACTTCCAACATATACACACCATTATTTCCTTCAATCAATCCAGAAGTTTCACCTTCCTTTAAGCCAAATGCAGTACCAACAACTTTAGGTTCACGTCCTGCACCTGATAAAGTAGGGTTCTTCATATTAACAGCTAAGGCAGTTCTAACAGATTGATTTTGCTCATTAGCAACATCCTGAACTGTAGTTGCCTGTACACTATTTATGATTTGTTGAGCTTTTTTCTGTTTTCTTACAATTGGGAGAACAGTTGCAGATGCATCTTCTGTATTCATGAGACCTTTTTTATTGATGGCAGATAATTGAACCACTACATAACCTCCTTCCGGCAGATTAAATCTATCAGAATCACCAACTTTCCTGTCTTCTTCAAAGGCCCATTTAACAATAGAACGCTGGTTTCCTATTCCCGGAATATTTTCCTGAAGAAGTTTTATACCATTTACAGGACGAACTACATAATTATTTTCTTTGGCTACTTCCTGGAAATCAGAATTTTCAATTGCTATTTCAAATTTAGAAGTATTAGTAAACACATCATCAATTGTTTTTTCAGATGGCTGGATCTTTCTTGCAATAGTGGCTAATTTAACCACTCTTTGCTTATTCTTTTGACCTTCTATTTCAATTATATGAAAACCATAAGCTGTTTTTACAACTCCCAGATCTCCAGTATTACCCTTAAAAGTAAAGTCTCTGAATTCCGCAACCATAGTATTGTAAGTGTACCAATCATAACGTCCCTCTTTTTCAATACTTCCCTGATCTGAGGAGAATTCTTTAACAAACTCTGTAAATTTTGAACGATTCTTTTTCAATATTGTTGCCAAGCTATCTGCAGTTACTTTTGCCTGAGTTTCAGTTTGAGTAACTTTAACAGGATCTGCACTTGCTGCTCCAACAAAAGGAATTAAAATATGACGGGCTTTCACTGAATCAGGTAATTGAGATGCTTCTACCATTTTGGTCAGTTTATAGAAACCTGCATCTTTATAAGGACCATATAATTCACCTTTATTTAAATTAAAAACACTGTCTACATAGGTCACAGGAATGTCTTTTCTGAATAAGAATCTGTCGTCATATTTTATATCTGAACCAGCAATGACATTAACAAAACTCTCATTATTCTTAACTCTTGAAAAGCCCAAAATAGTATCGTTATTTTTTGTAGCTTCATTATATTCAACTCTATCCGTAAGTAATTCGGTTAGTTCTTCTTTAATTGCATTTTCATCTTCAAGAGTTGCTTCTTCCTTAAATTGAACATAATTAATATTTCTGGTAGCTTCTACTTCAAATTCTTTTGGATGTTTCTTGATATAGTCACTTATTTCTGATTTGCTTACTGTAATGGTACTATCAGCAATTGAGCTAAAGGGAATTTGAACAAATTTTAGATCTACTTTATTGTTTTCTAACTCATGCTCCATTTTACCTTCAGCAACTGTTGCAGTAACTCCAGCCTTAACCATGTTATAATATGCCTGCTCTTTAGCACTTAAAGCCAAATTGGCTTCAGTTTGCAACCATTGGCTGTATAGTGCCTGACTATTTGCATCAGATTTTGCATTTTCTTTTAAATTGGCCAAAAACTCATTAAGTTTCCCTTCATCAAAAACACCATCTTCATTCAAAAATGTTGGGTCCTGCCCATAACGGGTTTTTATCAAATCCTTCATTTGTTCATTTTCAACAGTAAATCCTAACTCATCAAACTGAGTTTCCAAAACAATTCGACGAACTTCCATATCCCAAACTCTGTTCATTGCCTGGGAACCGGATGCAGAAGGTCCTAGTTGTCTTTGAGCAACCTCAACTTGACGTAAAAAATCTTCACGTGAAATATCCACACCGTTAATAGTGGCTATAATATTTTGAGATTTACTGGTTAGTGCTCCGCTATTTTTGAACAGATCCGCCAAAACGAATGAAAAAAGCGCTAGGGCAATAACTATTATCAAGAAAAGTGAGCGTTGTCTAATTTTATTTAAAACTGCCATTGGGTAAATTGTTGTTAAAATATTGTGCGCGAAAATACCATTTTATAATTAATAATAAAAGTAGTAAAGGCATTTATTAGGTTAAAAAACAGGAATTATGTCTTGTCCTTAATTTTAAGATGAACAAGCTCTACTTTTGTATTGGAAACCTCCAGAATGGTAAAATTAAAATCATCTATGTCAACTTGGTCATTCTTTGCTGGAATCTTCTCGAAATGATTCAATATTAAACCTCCGATTGTTTCGTAATTTTCATCATCAGGCAAGTTGAGTTTATATGTTTCGTTGATATAGTCAACCTCCAGACGTGCAGATAATTTATAATTTTGATCATCGATTTTTTCCTCTATCAATTCCACCGTATCATGTTCATCCTCGATCTCGCCAAATAACTCCTCAACTATATCTTCAACGGTCAATATTCCGGCAGTTCCACCATATTCATCTAAAACAACTGCGATACTTTTTCTTTTTTTTGTAAGATTGTTTAAAATATCCTTGATCAACATGGTTTCAGGAACAAATTCAACCGGAAGAACTATCGATTTGATCGTTTTAGGCTTTTTGAAAAGTTCGAAGGAATGAATGTATCCCAAAATATCATCTATCGTATCTTTGTAAACCAGTATTTTTGAGTAGCCTGTTTCTGTAAATATAGAACTTAGTTTTTTTGGGTTTTCATGCAGCTCTACAGCAGTTATCTCTGTTCTTGGAACCATGATCTCACGAGCCTTTACTTCAGAGAATTCAAGAGCATTCTGAAAAATTTGTATTTCAGAATCAACATCATCATTTTCCTCTACTGACTCCATTTGTTCGCTAATATAGTTACCCAGTTCAATTTTTGTAAACGCAAGTTGAACGTTATCTCCTTCGGTCTTAAAAAATTTCCTGAGTATTACATCTGTAATCCACATTACAAAACTAGATATAACCCCAAAAAACAGGTAGAAAATATATGCAGGTACAGCAAAAAACTTAATAAGCTTGTTGGAATAAACCTGAAAAAATACCTTGGGTAGAAATTCGGCAGTAATAAGGATGATCAAAGTAGATATAATTGTTTGAGACAGCAAATTGAAATCGGTAAAGGCAGCATTTATAAATCCATTTGTTGATGGCAAAAATGATTCAAACCAATTCATTAAAAGGTCACCCATAAAAAACCCATACATAACTAAGGCAATATTGTTACCTATAAGCATAGTAGCCATAAACTTTGATGGCTTTTTGGTCAGCTTTGTCAGGATCTTTGCAATGAAGTCGTTTTGTTTTTTCTCAATTTCAATATGTATTTTGTTTGAGGATACATAAGCAATCTCCATTCCTGAAAAAAAGGCTGAAAGAAGCAACGATACAACTATAATTATTATATCAATGTGCATTGGCTATTGTTTGTTCTGATCTTTAAATTTATTTTTAAATCGCTTTCTGAAAAAGAATATAAAAATCGCCAAGGCGCCAAGTAACAATGACATCAATGCTCTACTGCCATTATCATTCGTCCATTCTGAATATGCATCGTATAAAAAAAGAGCTGCAAATACCAGATATACATATTGAAAAAAACCTAAAAGTTTCATGGTTAATAAATTTAAGACTATACTTTTTAATTATTCGTCAATATAAACAATTCCTGTGATTTCTAATACCCTTGATTTTGTAAAATCCATATTAGAATCGAACCCATTGCCATTAATTATTTGCTCATTATCAGCAAACTTAACCGGTTTATTCGTAAACAGCCATTCTTTTCCCTGATCAAAATACAATTGTTGAGCATCCAAACGTTTACCATCGTGTGTTGTCAAAACCACATTGCCAATCAAATCTATTAAATTTGTTTTGTCATATACGATAGCATAGTCTGATACAATGGTATTTTTTTGATTTTTTGAATCATATAGATCCAGTGTAATACCTTCAGTAAACTCGGAGTATGGAAAATCGAGATTACTGTAATCATACATCTTCTCACTTATTAAATGAGCTTCTACCTTACCGGAATCTGTATATCTTAAATTGATATTTTCAGCAATACCTATTGGTTCATTTTGAGAAATCCCAATTTTCTGAACTTCTTTAAAATTACTTTCACAGCTAAAAAACAAAGTCACAGTTAATACTGTGACCATGCTTTGAAATACTTGCTTTAAATTTAATTTCATTATATGTTTGGCACTTTAACACTGCCTCCAATCCAACATTTAAAACTTATGGTCTCGCCGGCATTTCCTTTTGCAAAGATCTCACTTTTACTAGGTGCTTTTGATTCATAGTTGGCGGCTTGTTTTGCTGCAGAACTTGATAAATTGCTATCTACTCTACCAGCTTTTCTTGATTCTTCAGCAGCTTTCCAATACACCGCTCTTTTTGTAAAGTTATCATCACCGCAATTATTTGCACTACTAGCATACATTTGTCCAACAACTAAATACACTTTACCCATAGAAGGATTTTCCTTTAATGCTTTGTAGTAATAATTTCTCGCCCCTGAATAGTTTCCGTTTTTTCTCAATTTATCTCCAATTTTGTATAAGATCTTTGATTTTTCAAACGAATCCGGTTGCAGATCAATTGCTTGATTATAGAACTTGATAGCTTCACTTGTTCTGCCTTCCTTGTCTTTTAAGTAACCTAAGTAATACGCAGTATCTGCTGAAGGATTGGTATTATGATATGCATTTACCAGTTTAAAGAATAAGGGATCATCTGTACATTCTTTTGCTGCCATTCTATTAACAGCTCTCTTTAACCAGATACCATTATTTTTATTGGACTCAAAATCCTTACTATACAAAGGAATCAAGTTATCGCAATTGGCTCTACTACCCAATTTAGAATCTATACTACCGGATACTTTATCATATGCACTCAAATAACTTTCATAATATCTTCTGTATTTTTCTTCTTTTTTTGTCAATTCGGTCCCTGCTTCTTCCTTGATTACCAATTTGTTTAAATTAGTTGTGTAATTTTTTATCTCAGAATCTATTTTTTCAACAATATCATCATATTTATTAAAAAGGTCCTGAGCTGGTTTTTGGCCCTTATCAAACAGGTCAACCATTAAAGAAAAATAGGTATATAATCCTTTAGGATTCGTAAATGTTTCTGCATCTTCACGAAATGCTTTATCAAATGTATTATAGATCTCCAGATCAGATTTTCCTAAAAGTTCTTTTTCATCGTACATGAGTTGAGCTTCATCAGCAATAAGTTCTCCCTTTTTAACATCATTAGGATAATGCTCAGCTTTTTCCTCCCAAAGTTTTAAAAGGTCATTTAAATAAGCTGTTTTCTCAGCAGCAGCGGAATTATCGATTTTATCTTTTAAAATTCTTTCACCATAGACATAGATCGCCTTATTGAACTTAGGACATTTATTTCTAACTATCATCCAAGGCTCGTATGCTGCATCGTAATTTTTAGATTTTACATATTCACTAAAAATGGATAAATTCGTCATACATTCCTCGTCTTGTTGAGCAAATCCAAAATTTAGCCCTAAAATAAGAGCTGAGATTAATAATGTAATTTTCGTCTTCATAATATTAAATTTAAAGCTGTTAGTCATATTTTCGTCTTTCAAACCATCTATCATTTAAAGATAAGCTTAATTGAAAGTTTACAAAATTTTCTTGTATTAAATTTTTGCTGGTTGTCCCTCTTTTTCCAATTTCCAATCCGAAATTTGTATTGGAGAAAACACTACCAACTGGTAATCCTACTCCAAAAGATATGCCAAACTCTTTAATTGACTCTGAATTAATGTTCAGCCCTGTATTTTCCATTTTTACTCCTGCTCTATAAACAACTCGTTTCCAATAGCTTGTCAATGATTTATAATTAGGAATTAAAAACCCGCCTATATTAATTGTGGTGCCGTCTTCATACACAGATCCTGCAGAACCCAGAAAATCATTGTAGAACTCACTCGTGTTTTGAGATGTATATTCTGCTCCTATAAACCATTTTTTAGGCTGTCCAAGGCCAAGGCCAAAAGAATACTTCGATGGGATCGTCAGATCCGTTTCTTTTTCATTTTCCGATAATGTATCATCTATCGTATTTTGTGTTATTTCTGTACCTGTAATTGTACTTATGGTTATTGAGGAAAATGTTCTTTGGTTCAAAGATGACAAATTAAACTCAGGAGCAAAAGTTAGACCGGCAATCATTTCCAACTTTGGACTTATCATTTTTTTATAGGATAATCCAAAATTATAATTCAAACCGCTAAGGTCTGACCTGTTCTCTTCTCGTGACTGATATTGAACCAAATTTCCATCTGTATCATATAGAAAAACTATGGAACTGTTCCTTATGTTTCCAAAATCATAATTGGCATCTACACCAATACTCAAATCCTGGGTAAGCTGATAACCCAACGACAGGAATACTTTATTCAGACCGCCTTCACCTCTGTATCTGTTTGTGATGTCATCGCCATTAAAAGACTCCAATTTATATCCTACTGAAGTATATGGAAATAACCCGATTCCCAGTCCAAATTTTCCCATAGGAATGGCCATTGCCAAATAATCAAATGTAGTAGTAGATGTTTTTTCCTCCACTTCATCAGTTTTCAATTTAAGTGAATTATGACTCCCTCCAACTGTAAACTTCACCGGTCTGTTTGTGCCCCCAAAAGATGCCAAATTCTGGCCTGCGTATGAGGCCGGGTTTTTTAAATTTATATGAATACTATCAGAGTACACACTTAACCCTCCCATACTTCTATTTTCTACTGTACCCTTGAATTTCAGGCTTCCTATTCCATAAAATGAATATGGGGAAGTAGTACCTTCCTGGGCTTGCGTGTTAATTGCTACCAAAGCAATTAAAACAAATAACAGTTTTTTGATCATTTACCTAAATTGTATTCTAAAATATAGTTCAAACCCTCTAAAAGGAAATTTGAGTTCGCAAATATGCTACTTTTTAATTGCTTTGACAAAAATTCTGCGTCTCCACCTGTTAAAATAACTGTTAATTCTTTGAATTCTTGTTCGTATTCATGAATTGAACCTCGTATTTCATTTAATACCCCATTTATTACACCGGAATGAATGGATTCCTGTGTGTTGGTGCCAATAATATTTTTTGGTTGTTTTAAATTCAATAACGGCAGATTTGCGGTGAGATTATGAAGAGATTGATATCTTAACCGGATACCAGGGGATATGGAACCACCTAAATAAGTGTTCTTGTGAGTTATAAAATCATAAGTTATACAGGTTCCTGCATCAATAATTAAAACATTTTTATTTGGATATTTATTTGCAGAAGCACTCACTAAAGCAATCCTGTCCGCACCCAGAGTTTTAGGAGTTTCATATTGGTTTTTAAACGGCAATCTAACGCTGGAATCCAAAACCAGGAGGTTTATTTGAGACTGAATCTTTATTAGCAACCCTTCTTTTAACTTTCCTACTGATGACATAATAGCTTTATCTAATGTAGGATATTTTTTCAGAATTTTTTTAACAGTTGATAAAAGGCGTGAAGTTTTAGTGACCTCCTTGAATACAATATTTTCCCCATTAAAAACAGCCAGTTTTATATTGGTATTTCCTACATCAATAATTAGGTTCATTTGTCCCGGAATTGCGGTAAATTTACAAAATGACCTTAATATTTGTGCTCTAATCTTAATTTAAATTCATCTTTAACCACATTGAACAATTTTATAAAAAGCTGAATCACAGATGAGACCATTTTTATATGGTTTTGTTTTGCGAATAATAAAATTGACTATATATTTGCAACCTCATTCCCGATAACTATCGGGCAGAGACTGGTACCTTAGCTCAGTTGGTAGAGCAACGGACTGAAAATCCGTGTGTCCCTGGTTCGATTCCTGGAGGTACCACAATATTAAACCGTAATTATTTTATTTATAAATAGTTACGGTTTTTATTTATCTATTTTAGACTACATTTAGACAGTTTTGCATAAAAAACACATTATTTTATTTTAATTAACAGAATATTTACCAAGTAATTTCTTACCCATTCGAGTATCAGAATCAATTCTTTTTATTTTGTAATCCTCTGGTGAAATTGAGAGATATTTTGAATCATTAGGTTTTTCATCTTGCACTTCACTAATAATATCTTCAACTTTATCACTACGATAATATTTGTTGTTACTTTGACAATCACCTGAATAATTTCCTTTCGACCAACATCCAGCTAAATATCCATAATATGGAGAAACAATTACACCTTTTCCATGCCACCAACCATTTAAAAACCTACCACGATAAAAAGTACCGTTATTAAAGTAAAAAGTTCCAATTCCATCAGCTATTCCATTTTTGACATTACCTCGATAATAACCATATTCGTAATATATAATTCTTGTTCCATAGTGTCCTTGCATTTGGGGGTTATATACCTGAGATTTTGCTTGAAATGAAAATCCTAATGAGGCTATTAATAATAACAATAATATTTTTTTCATAATCGTATTAAAAATTTATAATGTTACATGCGTTACGAAATTAATTCTGTTATAAAATTATGCACTGAGTCATAAACAACCTCAACAAAGATAAAAAACTTGATTATTCAAATAAGTAAGAGCTTGTTTAAATCTATGGTAGGTTATCACTAAATAAAAAAAGCCCCACTGAAGTGAAGCGTTAAAATCTTAATTATAGATTATTAATCTTGGCTTGTGCTATTTAATGTTCCTGATTTCTTTATATGCTTTTCGTAAGTCTTTAATTCTTCTTTCCCCAAAATAACATTCGTCTATTGCAGAAATTATCATATTGGATCACGCTATAGCATCATCTAATGGAAGAATAGTATAAGTACCTTCCCCATATGGATTAACACTTATGCTAATTATGTTCCCTTTGTGACATACATCAATTTTTTGGTTCTCCTTTGCAGTAATACCTTCTGTTTTAGAAACTTCCTGAGGCAGTTCCTGAATGATCTCATTTTCACAAGCCATAAAGCCTGCAAATACTAATAATAGCAGTAATAATTTTTCATGATTATTTAGATTTAAAAATTAATATCGTGTTGTATTAATTAGAAAATCTACTTATGTGAAGACACTTATTTAAAGGTAAGAAATGTTACAAATGTCACTTTATACGGCTTTTTATGAATATATTTTGTCTCATTATTGAGTATGATTTACTTTTTTAGTTTACAATGAAATCAGAAGAGTTGTCTAATTGAAAGTATTTTATGACATATATTAATTTTATATAAAAAGAGAAAAGCCACCAGAATGAATCCAATGGCTTTTTGAGAATGATTAGAATTAGGATAGTAATCTACTGCATCAATATTTTAAATAACAATTTATCTACCTTTATGTTTTAGCTAGTGTGCGTAATGGTGTATGTAATTGGAAACAAAAAAGACTTCCAATCTCTTGAAAGTCTTGTTATTGTTGTGGAGAAGATCGGGCTTGAACCAACGACCTTTTTAGCCGTAATCAAGTGTTATTCTTTCTTGGTTTTAGAATAACTTAAACAACCTCAATCATTAATGTTGCATAGTTCAATAATCTGATGAATTTACTTTATTCAAAACTAATAAATACCCATCAAAAAAGTTCGACTTTCGTCCCTTTGGCTCCACAAAGAATCCTAGACTTACTGTTTAGGATTTTTTTGTTTATTACAGGCAATAAGATGCTTCGCTAATTGGATCTTGTTTCGATCTTTCCCAGAAAGTTCAGTATCAAAATCGAGAGACTAAATAAAATAAAAAGGATCCCTAGAACATTCCAATTATCTTCAATATTTCTGAATATTCCATAAAAGAGAAAATAACTACCGTAAAAATACCAGAATACCTTTCTTAATTTTGATTTGGATTTTGTTGAGATTTTTTCCATTCTTAGTGATATAAAATGGGCTATACCTACCAGAAGAAAAATCGAAATCATTATAAACAAGCCTTTTTCCATATTTTAAAATTACAAATTATTCTGTTTCATTATAGTCTAAAATTAATTCAAATTGTTCGTCTATTTTATACTAATATTACTTTCTTTATAAAATAGAATATTTCATCATGGAAAAAACGGTTACAGAGGCAATAAATTACAGACGTTCAGTAAGGGTTTATAAAGAAACACCTATTGATCGCCAAAAAGTTAAGCAGTGTTTAATAAATGCAACTCTAGCCCCAACCAGCAGTAATTTGCAGTTATGGGAATTCTATCATGTAACTGATAAGGAAATTCTTAATAATTTAGCAAAAGCCTGCATGAATCAAAGTGCAGCAAGGACCGCTCAACAATTAGTAGTTGTAGTAGCCAATAAAAGATTATGGAGAAATCGTGCCAAAGCAAACATAGATTTTTTAAATACCGCTTTTGACAAACCTAATCTGGAAGAACGTTTACTAAAACGTAAAAAAATGGCTTTGTCATACTACAAAAAGTTAATACCAACTTTGTATTTAGATTTTTTAGGTATTCTTGGTTTTTTAAAATACTTCATCTTTCAAATTATTGGACTATTCCGACCTGTTTACAGGCAAACCAGAAAAAGTGATATGAGAATTGTAGCACATAAAAGTGCTGGATTGGCGGCTCAAAATTTTATGATAAGTATGGCGGCTGTAGGATACGACACTTGCCCAATGGAAGGTAGCGATACTCTACGAGTTAAAAAGATTCTTAAAATTCCCGGTAGTGCTGAAATTACAATGGTCATTGCCTGTGGAATAAGAGATGACTCCGGAATATACGGCCAAAGGTTCCGAGTTCCTTTTGAACAAGTTTACAAATTAATATAAGGCTTCTATTGCTTTGATAAAGCTTTGATTTTGTTGTCTTTTATTATTTTATAACCTATATAGATAAACAGTAATCCAATAAATTCGGTTATATAAAGCACTTCAACATATCCAGCTCTTGTAAATGAGCCGCCAATACCCGGCAAAAGCCCGCCAATAGCAATAAAAATATTACCTCTAAACGGGGCTTCTTTTATACCCATTTTGTAATATTTGATAGCCGAGTAGATTGCTCCTCCCACCAAAAAAATAAAAGCATATAGGTTTATTAAAGGAGAAAAGTAACGTACCCAAGTCCAGCTAAAAACCTTTCCCGTCAATTTCCCATCAAATGGATTAGGCAGCTCAATTGGTGAAAGAATTACAAAAATTGAGGCAATTAGGATCAATGTTACAAAAATGATTGTTGTTGAATTAGCGAATTTTCGGTTCATCAACAAGTAAACACTTCCTTGAGCTAATGGAAAACCTCCAAGTAAAGCTCCCACAATATACCAGTACCTTAAATTTATTTCACTCCAACCTACCAGAACATTAATACTTTCTGCAAGAGTACCTAGTCCAAATGTTAATACACCAATTGCCCACCATAATAAATATTTGGTTCTTTTTAGTAGGTAGTGATTATATATTTCTTTAAAAAAATATATCGAAAAAATGGTTGTTAGAATTGGTATATACTCTGGTATTGTATTCATTTATTGTAGCAGAATTACATCAATTAATTAAAACCCCAAACAATGTTTGGGGTTTTTCATAATAATTATGTTAAATATTGGGATACCTATTCAAATGTTGTTTCACCGTCGTTAGGCTGATATGCAAAATCAAATGTGTAATATCTCGCATCATTAGCAGCAGCTTCAGCTGAAATTTCTTCAGGAGCATCTTTGTAATAACTTAGAATCTCCAGTTTTGCATATTTGCCATCACGTGTTCTGACGACAATTACCTTTCCTGCCGTTGGAAGTATCAAATGATTTGGTGGTCCTGTATAAGTATACCAATCTGCAAGTACATAGCCATTAACTGAATCTTGTTCCAAATTTGAAGTATTAACGGATACTACACCAGCAAAAGTCCCATTAGCAATATATGCAGCTGCATCGCCATTTCTTTCAGGTTCGTCGGTTGCTCCATAAGAAACGCCTCCATTGATTATAATTGATGTTCCTCTGAATGCTATGTCCCAATCAGTATCACTTGTTGTTGTAGCGCCTGAAGAAAAATCAAACTTGGTAAATGCGCCTGAAATCGGAATTGGATTTCCCATTTGGTCCATTCCACCTTCTTGAGGTGCATAAAGATTTAAAACTGTTTCAGATTCTACTTCTAAAATTACCGGATCATCATCGTCATTGCTACATGAACTGAATCCGATAAAAATTGCTAATAATGTTAATAATTTAATTGTTTTCATTTGTTTGTATTTATTGATTTTTAATTGTCAAATGTAACTCGCCAATAATCATTTCTTTATGTGAGAAAATTTTATCATGCTCGTTTCATAGTTTATAAATATTTATTAAAATTGAATGTTAAGTTTCGTATAAATTATTCTACCAGGAATATTGCCAATGAATACTACATCAAATTCTGATTCCGGGATATCTGTAAAATCAAAAATATTATCGATGCCTAATCCCAATTCAAAATTCTTGTAAAAGGTCTTGTTAACAGCCCAGTTCCAAATACTATAGGCTTCTACAAAATCATCATATTTATCAAGATAGGTATTGCTATTGGTGTCGAACAGACCATATTTGCTTCTGTAAGTCCCTCTTAGGTTTGTGCTTAGATTCAGTTTATCAAAGGAATAGTACACTTTTATATTTGCCATATGTCTGGACCTGTTGAATAATCCGAAATAATCATTCTCATCCAGTTGAAAAGATGGTGAACCAGGAACACTTGCAAAGGCTTCTCCATTGTTAAAAAGGTCCTGTGCCGCCTTATCTTTAGCAAACAGTAATTGGTATCCTCCTGAAATTTTTAACTCACTTGTAGGCTTCCAGGAAGTATTGACCTCTAATCCCTGGGTAAATGCTCTGTTTACATTGTAATAACTGTACACTCCGGAACCATTATTTTTGTTGGCTATAAGTTGTGTGTCAATAAGATCCTGAATATCATTTCTGAATACATTTAATTCGACCTTAACTTCTGATACCGGATTATAACTGAATCCTATATTAAACCCAACCGAATTCTCTGGTCTTAAGGAACCCTCAAAAACTGATAAAGGCACAACTATGTCATTTTCACTTTCAATCTCTCCATTAGCAATCATTTCCGGGATTCTTGTAGTGACCGTATTGTAACCTAAAATGGTGTATCCTGCAAATCCTGAAAAGTCAAAATAAAGTTGCCTAAAATCAGGTGCTTTAAATCCATATCCAATCGATCCTTTTAGTGCTAACTTGTCATTTAATTCATATCTAAAGGCCGCTTTTGGGCTAAATTGTGATTCATACTCGCTGTGCTTATCAAATCGTGCACCCAAAATAATATTTAATTTATCTCTTATATCCACATCATATTGAAGATATATATAAGGTGAATTAAATATTGGATCTATATTGAAATCTGTTCTCTCAAGGGTTTCATAATCTAGGCCTATCCCTCCTATAAATGATGTTGTTTCATTCGGGTTATAAGTTGCACGAATTTCCGGCCTGATCAATATTTCATTGTAATCGCTGGCACTTAAAAAGGAATTATCAGCAACAGTATTTAAATAGTCTTCAGCCTTATATCTTGTGGCGTAAAATTCAAAATAACTGCTCCATTTATCACTATATGTATGATGCAACTTTGCATGCGCATTCCATTCATTCACTTTAATTTCTCCGGCTTCATCTTCGGTAGGAACATAATCCTGATCCTGAGTAAAATATCTGCCGGAAACATAGAGTTCTGTGCTTTCATTCAGGTCATAATTAAGCTTTGTATTAAAGGTATAGTTAGTGTAAGGATCAATGGTATTGACGTCTACAGCATTAATTAAATTGTAGCCATCACTGCTGTTCCTGTTGACAAAGGCTCCTATAGAATATTTTTCCTTTTTAAAGTCAAGATTTAAATTGGTGTCATGAGTATTGAATGTCCCATAGTTATAATTCAACTCTCCTTTAAATCCTTTTTTAGTGGGATTTTCTGTTATTATGTTGATAACCCCTCCCAAAGCCTCACTGCCATATAGACTAGAAGATGCTCCTTTAACAATTTCTATTTGTTTAATATTTCCTAATGCAACTCGACTAATATCCAAAGTTCCGGCAGAACGCCCAACCAAAGGCACACCATCAATAAGAACTAGCGTATATTCTGAATCCAGGCCCTGCATTTGAATGCCCTCTCCACCAATGAAATTCTGAACAGTTATCAAGCCTGTTTGTTCATTCAAAATGTTATTTAACCGAATCCTATTCGCTTGCTTTAATTCTGTTTGTGATACAATTTGAGCGGGCAATGGTAATGAAGAAAGCTGCCTGTAGGTTCTTGTAGCTGTAATAATTACTTCATCAAGCTTTTGCTCGATGACAGTATCTTTTAATTTGATCTGGGCAAGACTGAAAGTCATACCAGACAGAAATAAAAGAATGGATAATTTTAAATGTTTTTTCTTTTTCATATTAAAAACAAGTGCGAAAATACTTCGTTATTTTTTTAAAAAATAACGCTTAAAGAAATTTAAGTATCGATATAATATAATTTCTACTTTATTCGCTATAATCACTGTAAAATAAGTATATTTGAAGCGTTTATAATATGATTTTTATCATTAGGTATTAATTATTTTTTTTCAAATATATCGATACAATATGACCAAGGAATTAATTATTGAAGAAGGGTTTAGCCTTGTCAAACTAGAAAATGACTCACAAGATGTTATTAAATATCAAAGGGAAGTTAATAATACCTTTATTCAGTTGCATTTTTGCATAAAAAATAACACCAAACTTCATTTTGGGCCTCATTATTCTTTAGATGTAAAAGAAAATAATTCACTCCTATTGTATAATCCAAATCAAAATTTACCTATAAATCTTAGTTTAGAGCCTAATTCTAAACAAGTCATTCTAATCATTGCAATAAAAGTTTTTCATTCTTTCTTTTCACAGGTTGCAGATTTTATACACTTCCTGGATGATGAAAATAAGGATAAGAAATATTATTTGGACAAAGAGTTGACCCCGTCAGAAATATTGGTCTTGAATCAAATTTGCAATGACAATATGCATGAATCGCTTCAAAAACTTTATACAAAAGGCAAGGTGTTCGAACTGTTAAGTCTGTACTTTAATAAAAATGAAGATAGTGATCAGAGTTGTCCGTTCCTTGATGATGAGGAAAACGTGGATAAAATAAAAAAAGTAAAACAAATAGTCATAAACAATATGTCTGAACCACCTTCATTACATGATCTCGCAAAAGAAGTTGGATTGACACTACCTAAATTAAACGATGGTTTTAAGCATATTTATGGCGATTCTATCTTTAATTTCCTTCTGGATTATAAATTGGAATATGCCAGAAAAATGTTGTTGTCTAAAAAACACAATGTTTCTGAGATCAGTTTACAAGTAGGCTACAGTACTGCCAGCCATTTTATTGCTGCCTTTAAAAAGAAGTATGGCACTACTCCCAAGCAATATATGATGAGTCTATAACAGATTTCGAGACTACCAGATTTAAGTTTTTATTATAACAGTTTTGTAAACTTTTATTTATTTTCACGTCTTATAGAAAATCTGTGAAAACCTAAAAGCATGCAAAAGACATATTATGATCCTGCCGATTTAAAAAAATTCGGAAATATTTCTGAGTGGAATGAAGAATTAGGTGCCAAATTCTTTGAATACTATAATAAAGTCTTTGAAGAAGGTGCTCTTTCTGCAAGGGAAAAATCTTTAATAGCTTTAGCAGTGGCACATACCATACAATGTCCTTACTGCATTGATGCCTATACGGCGATGGATTAAAAAGAGGGATTACCAAAGAAGAAATGATGGAAGCCTTGCATGTGGCTGCTGCTATTCGTGGAGGCGCCTCACTTGTACATGGCGTTCAAATGATGAATAAGGTGAATAAATTGGATATGTAATTTATGAAATTAAAATCCTTACATAAACGCCACAATGAACTGGCAAATGCCAAAAGGCAGCTTGAAATATTATCCAACGGAATCTTTCAAACGAAAGATTTACCAAGATTTAAAGATAAAATAGCTGAAACCGGACAATTCCCGTTAAAACCTAAAAAAATTGAGATCCTTCAAATAAACGTTGGCTACATGTGTAACCAGGTTTGTGCCCATTGTCACGTAGATGCTGGTCCCGACAGACAGGAAATAATGACCAGAGAAACCATGCAACACTGTTTGAATGTCATTAAAAAAACAGAAGCTCATACTTTAGATCTTACCGGGGGAGCACCGGAAATGAATCCTAATTTCAGGTGGTTTGTTGAAGAAGCCTCCAAAATTGGCGTAGAGGATTTTATTGTCCGTTCTAATCTCACTATTATTAAATCAAATAAAAAATATCAGGATCTGCCGGAATTTTTCAAAAAACACAATATCCATGTTGTATCCTCAATGCCGCATTGGACAAGAGGAAAAACAGATAAGCAGAGAGGTGACGGTGTTTTTGATAAGTCAATTCAAGCTCTCCAGGAACTGAATGCAGTTGGTTATGGAATTCCTGAAAGTGGGCTAAAATTGGATCTTGTTTATAATCCGTCAGGTGCATTTTTGCCTGGAGATCAAATAGCTTTGGAGAATGATTTCAAAAAAGCCCTGAAAGACGATTTTGGAATACAGTTCAATAATTTATTCACTATAACCAATCTGCCAATTAGCAGGTTTTTAGATTATCTTATTGCTTCTGAAAATTATGAAGATTACATGTATTCACTTGTTGAAGCATATAATCCTTCAGCAGTCCAAAACGTCATGTGTAAAAACACCATATCTGTTAGCTGGGATGGATGGCTATATGACTGTGATTTTAATCAAATGCTGGAGCTTAAAGTGGATAGCAAGGTACAGCATATAAGCCAATACAATGAAACCCTGCTTCAAAATAGAAACGTTGTAATCTCACAGCATTGTTATGGTTGCGCAGCAGGAGCGGGAAGCAGTTGTCAAGGAACTGTTGCCTAATTTTTTTAATATGAAACGAATTGCCCAAATCTTAATAATTCTATTGGTTAGTAGTAGTTTTGCTCAGAATTCTGTTTCAGACTTACTCGATAAATTTAATACTCATAAAATTCCGTACATTTCTGTTCAAGAGCTGGCAATGCCCAAAACATCGGCTATAATTTTAGATGCACGCGAGGAAAAGGAGTATGAGGTAAGCCGAATTAAAAACGCCTGGTTTGTTGGTTATAAAAATTTTAAAATAGAAACTATTCTCGACCAGATAAAAGATAAAAATGAACAAATTGTTGTGTATTGTTCTTTGGGAATCCGATCAGAAGATATAGCAGAAAAAATTAAAAAAGCCGGGTATTCAAATGTTTATAATCTGTATGGTGGAATTTTTGAATGGAAGAACAATAGTTATCCGTTATTTAATTCTGATAATAAAGAAACGAACAACATTCATGTTTTTTCTGAAGAATGGAGTCAATGGATAAAAAAAGGAAATAAAGTATTTTAAATGGGTTTACTAAGCAATAAGAACTCTAATGAAAATGAATTAATTTCAGATTTTCATATTCCCACTTCAAAAAAAGCGATAATTATTTTTGTAAGAAATCCTGAATTAGGTAAATGTAAGACCAGATTAGCGAAAACAATAGGTGATGAAGCCGCTTTAGAAGTCTATAATGACCTATTGAAACATACAACAGACATTACCGGTAAAATCAATGCAGATAGATATGTCTATTACTCCGAAAACATCAACGAAAATGATCTTTGGGATAATTTATTATTTAGAAAGAAACTTCAGACAGGTGATACTCTGGGAAAAAGAATGGCTAATGCATTTACAGAACTATTCTCTTTAGGATATGAAAAAGTCCTTATTGTTGGCAGTGATTTACCAAATATAAATACAGCGCATTTAAATCTTGGTTTTAAATCCTTAAATGACCATGACATCGTTATTGGTCCAGCAAAAGATGGTGGTTATTATCTGTTAGGTATGCTAAAATTCAATTCAAAACTGTTCATAAACAAGGATTGGGGGAATTCTACGGTTCTTAAAGATTCATTAAATGATTTGAAAAAAGAAAAGGTTTATCTTTTAGAAACATTAAATGACATAGATATTTATGATGATTTAAAGCACATAGATACATTCAAAAAATATTTATTATGATAAGATTAATACAAAAAACAACCGATTATTTAGAGCATAAAGGGTTTAATAATCCTGAAGTTGGTATCATCCTTGGCACCGGATTAGGTTTATTGTTGGAAAAAATAGAAATATTACATGAAGTTAGTTATAACCACATCCCAAACTTTCCAACAGCCACGGTAGAATTCCACAAAGGAAAACTCATTTATGGCATTTTAGAAGGTAAAAAAGTTATCGTAATGCAAGGTCGTTTTCATCTTTATGAAGGCTATACTTTACAGGACATAACTTATCCGGTTCGTATCATGGAAAAATTAGGCATCAAGACCTTATTGGTATCAAATGCAGCTGGAGCCATCAATCTTAATTTTAACAAAGGAGAATTAATGCTTATTGAAGACCATATCAATTTGCAAGGCAACTCTCCATTAGCCTTTAAAGGAGTGTCCAGATTAGGTGAACGATTTGCAGATATGAGTCAACCTTATGACAAGGATTTCAACACAAAATTCGAATCCATTGCAAAGTCCAATAACATTAAACTGCATAAAGGTGTTTATGCCAGTGTTGTTGGCCCACAGTTGGAAACAAGAGCCGAATATAAAATGCTAAAGATCCTTGGAGCAGATGCTGTAGGAATGAGTACGGTACCGGAAATTATTGTAGCAAACCATTTAAATTTAAGGGCTGCGGCAATATCAGTTCTTACAGATGAATGTGATCCGAATAATCTGAAACCGGTAAGCATACCTGAAATAATTGCTATGGCCAACAAAGCAGAACCTGATATGATCACTTTGTTTGAAGAACTAATCAGGACTCTATAACTTTTGCTGATTTTGGGTCAATTCTTCATCAATTTATAGCTTAGTGCACACTAAATATCGTAAGGACTCGACTATCAATGCGTCCAATAAAACAAATTTGTACAAATGAATAAATTCATAATTCTTTACGTGTTTTTTATTTCCCAATCATTCGCCAACACTGTCCAATCAAATTCAATTGATCATAGTTTATTTAGTGAATTGCTTCAAAAACATGTTTCTTCCAAAGGAAAAGTTGATTATAAAGGATTTCAATCCGACAGGGTTAAACTTGATAATTACTTAAAATCATTAGGGAAAAATATTCCTTCCGATTCCTGGGCAAAAGAAGAAAAATTAGCCTACTGGATAAACGCCTATAATGCCTTTACCATAGATTTGATATTGAGGAATCCTTCGGTAAAAAGTATAAAGGATATTGATGATCCATGGGGTCAAAAGCTTTGGAAATTAGGAGATAAATGGTATGACCTCAATGAAATTGAACATAAGATCTTGCGTAAAATGAACGAACCAAGAATTCATTTCGCTATAGTTTGCGCTTCAGTCTCATGTCCAAAACTTCAAAACTCTGCATTTATTGGATCAAAATTAGACATACAGTTAACAATTTCGACAAAAGAATTTCTGAATGATCCGTCAAAAAATAAGATTTTAACAAATAAATTAGAGCTATCCAAGATTTTTAAGTGGTTCTCACAAGATTTTAAGCAAGGGCATTCATTAATTGATTTTTTAAATAAATATTCTGATATTGAAATCTCTCAAAAAGCATCAATAAGTTATAAAGACTATGACTGGAATTTAAATATTTAAATTATTTATTATTCCTCCGAAAGCAGGAATCTGATTAATTGAAACTAAAAAAATGGATTCCTGCCGTCTCAGGAATTACAGAAAGTGAAACATCAAATTTCAATAATTATCCCAATACTAAATGAAGCTGAAACTATTTCAGAACTAATAGAGTATCTTTTAAATAATTCCTCCAATAATAATATCTCTGAAGTAATTGTTGTTGATGGTGGAAGTACGGATGGTTCTCAAGAAATTATCTCAAAATTAGTCACTTCGAGTGATTCTGATTCATCAGAATTGAGTTTAGACATCGCTCAGCAGAAATATCGTGAAATAGATCCTGAAACAAAACTTCGACAAGCTCGGGTTAACAGTTTAGGATTGCCTTTTAAATTAAAATTAATTACTTCGGCAAAAGGTCGCGCCAAACAAATGAATTTAGGTGCCAAAAACGCAAAAGGAGATATATTTTATTTCCTTCATGCCGATTCCTTACCTCCAAAGAATTTTGACTCTATGATTATTAAAGAAGTTGAAAATGGAAATCTTGCAGGTTGCTTTAAAATGAAGTTCGAGAGTGATCATTGGTGGCTAAAACTGGCTGGCTGGCTGACCCAATTTAATTGGAGAGCTTGCCGAGGTGGAGACCAAAGTCAGTTTATAACTAAAGCCTTATTTGATGAATTAAATGGTTTTGACGAACGATATATAATTTATGAGGACAACGATCTTATTAATAAATTATATGCAAAAGATCAATTTGTTGTCATTCAGGAAGAATGGTTAATTACTTCATCAAGAAAATACCAAAAATATGGTATTTGGAAATTGCAGTATTATTTTTGGGTAATTTATATTAAAAAGTGGTTTGGTGCATCACCTGAAGAATTACATCAATATTACCTAAAAAAAATAAGTTAAAATTACATGCTAGCCCAGGTTATGATCTATGGCATACCTAATAATTCCGGCATTATTTTTTAAGTTCAACTTCTTAATTATTCTCGCCCGATAAGTACTAACGGTATTTATACTCAAACCTAATGAATTTGCAATATCTGTCAAGGATTTTCCTTTGGCAATATTATGTAATACCATCAATTCCCTGTCGGATAACAATTCATGCTGGTTCTTAATTTGTTTAACATCAAGCGCACTGACTAATAAGTTAGAAACAGAAGGTGTTAGATATTTTTTCCCTGAAAGAACTGTTCTTATAGCACTTATCAATACTTGAGGATTACAATCCTTGTTCAAAAAACCATAGGCCCCAGCTTTCATGGCCCTTAAAGCATATTGGTCCTCCTGAAGCATGCTCAAAATTAATACCGGTGTTGATATTTGAAGCGCTTTCAATTGCTTTAACAGATCAATACCATTTAGATCCGGCATGGAAATGTCAGAGATTGCCACATCAACATCATTATCTTTTAATGCGGAAATCGCTTCAAAACCGTTTGAGGCTTCAATGCACTTACAATCAATAAATTCATTTTTTAGGATTCCTACAAGTCCTTTTCTTAAAATAGCATGATCATCAACAACTAGAATTTTCATATATAATTAATTAATGATTAAATTACATAATTATTTATTTATAAAAAAAGACCACCCAAGATTTCCGCTTATAATCTTTTGGTGGCCTTTTAGTTAGTTTAAGTTAATTAGTAACTTAACTGAGTATATCATAAATATTGGGGATTGGAATTATGCTATTAATCAATACAATATCTAGATATATAGGGATTTATTTAAAGCAAAGTAAACCAATAATTATAAACATTCTTGTAGTGTAATAATATATTAATTTGTCGTAATTTCAATTACAATATTAAAACAGCGAACTATGAAAAAAAACAATCTATTAAAAAAAGCTTTTATCCTTGCATCATTATTAATAATAATGCAATCGGTACATGCCCAAGATTCTGAATTGGACTTACAATATTTGGTAGGTTTATGGAAATTAGATATGACACCTGAAAACGAAAATGATTCAAACTTTGCTCAAATGAAAATAGACAAAATAGGGACTAATTTAGTCGAAGGAACTTTTTACCGTGAAGGAGTGTTAATTCAAGAGGGAAGGACAAATACGCAATCAGGTAAAATTTATGTTGCTCTAGTGTCTGGAGATAATAGTGGAGATTATAATTCGTCCTTCTACCTGGAAAATGGAAAAATATATGGAACAACACATTCTTTAAGCAAAGATTTTCTGGCTGTTTGGGTTGGAGAAAAAATGTAACATAATTATGTGGATGTAGATTTTATAAAGTCTACATCTTTATTTGTTCCGTCCTTTTTCATTAGGATAAAATGTTTGAACGGCATCACTTTGAAAAATTTCTTTGGTGTCAATATCTATACATGATAATTTGCCATAAAAAGCTGCTCCTGTATCTACATTCCAGACATTTTGAGCGTTCATGGGTTCATAAGAAGCAAAATTGATAGTTGGTGTATGCCCAATATAGATCTCATCAAAAAGTTTTAATCTTTTAGGAAATAATATTGAATCTTCATCAATTTGTGAATCTATGGCTAAAGCCATTTCCCACAGGGTTCTGTCATAATACAAATTGGTTTCGGAATATTCCTTTGCAGGTCCATGCATGGAAACAAATCCAGCATGTACAAACAGTCTGTTCTTATCATCTATAAAATAAAGATTCATCTGTTCTAAGAATTTAAGATGCTCCTGTTTTTCTTTTTCTGAGATCTTTTTGTAACTATCAATCGTTTCTTTTCCCCCATGGAATAACCAGGTGTCGAAAGTAGTTCCTTCTCTTAACCAATTTTCACACCAGATATCATGATTACCTTTTATAAAAATACAATTGAACTTTTTTGAAAGATTAATCAGAAACCTTAATGTAAAAGACGATTCGCTCCATCCGTCAACATAATCACCAATAAAAATTAACGTGTCAGATTCATTAACTTTTGCTCTATCCAAAAGTTGTTTCAATGCCTTTAGTCCTCCATGGATATCTCCAATTACTAATGTTCTCATTTAAAATATTTTTAAAATATTCAATAGTAAGATAAAAAAATGAACTGAAAATAATTTGGTTTTTTTAATTTAGATTAATTATAAGAATACTGTTCTTTAACTACAGCTTCAGCAGGCTTATTCTGAGGAGTAAATCTGGAATTATTCATACCTCCTCCTTTTTCATGATCATGATGCCATTTCCATAAAAACCCACCTTCAAACCAATCTTCGTTCCAAAATTGTTCATATAATACTTTTAGCGCCACTGTTTGGGCTTCCAAATTAACCTGATCATTTTCTCTGCTTGAATTCCATGGTTCTTTTGCTGAATAATCGATACTTCTATAACCATATTCTGTAAAAAGAACTTGTTTATTAAGTTTCTTACTGAATAGTTGCATTTTAATCTTATGTGGCTTCCATCCCTCGATCAGAGCCTCTTCACTTGGCTGCTTTTCATCACTTAGCGGGAAATAAGCATCGACACCAATAAAATCTAATTGATCCCAAAATGGAACATTTACATAGGAATCCCAATTTTCGGCATAGGTTAATTTACCCTTGTAAACAGATTTCACATCTCCTATCAATTCATTCCAAAAGTCAGGACGATTGCCAACAAATTTGTTCAATTCGGTACCAATACAATATATTCCTACATTCAACTCTTCAGATAATTTGGCATAATCCAAAATATATCTGGAATAGGATTCCTCGAATTTTTTCCAATCATCTTCTGTTTTCATCTCGATATTACCGGTAAAATCACCTCTCCAAACCCAGATCTGTGGCTTGACCATTACTTTTATGTTGTTTTTTTGAAGTTGCTCAATATATTGTTTTGCACCTTCGATTGTTTCTCCAAACCACTGTCTCTCTGTGTTATAAATTACTTCCGGTGAATTGAGATTTCTTATAAATGCAAATGGCATTACAGAAGCATAATTGGCATTTACTTTTAAAACAGGTTCAATATGTTTTTGATTTATGGCCTCCTTTGATGCTACAAAACTAACTCCATTAATAGATTGTTTTTCCGGAATGGTTGCTGAACAGCCAACTAGTAATAAACATAAAAAGGAAATCAAAAAACTCCTCATAAACACAATTTTTATTTTAAATTTAAACAAAATCCATGGATTAGATTAGGTTTTAACAAAACCTTCGACTACTAATTGAACCAACTTTGAGTAAAATGGAGCACATAGTTATTATTGGCAACGGAATTTCTGGAGTGACTGCTGCAAGACACATTCGCAAGCTTTCTGATAAGAAAATCACCATTGTTTCTGCAGAATCTGATTACTTTTTTTCTCGTACAGCTTTGATGTATGTGTACATGGGACATATGAAATTTGAACATACTAAACCTTATGAAGATTGGTTTTGGAAGAAAAACCGAATAAACTTAAAACAAGGCTATGTAAAAAGCATTGATACAAAAAGTAAAACGCTTTATTTCTCAAATAATGAAACACTTAATTACGATAAATTAATTATTGCAACAGGAAGCAAACCGAATAAATTCGGGTGGCCCGGACAAGATCTAAAAGGCGTTCAAGGTTTATATCACAAACAGGATTTAGATAATCTTGAAGTCTATGCTCCAAATAAGAAAATTTGCAAACGTGCTGTTATAGTTGGTGGTGGTTTAATAGGAATTGAATTAGCAGAAATGCTGAATTCAAGAAACATCCCGGTCACTTTTTTAGTTCGCGAAACCAGTTTTTGGAATGGAGTATTACCCGAAGGTGAAAGCGAAATGATAAACAGGCACATCAAAAATCATCACATTGATCTGCGATTAGGAGTGAATTTAAAAGAAATTATTTCTGATGAAAATGGTAAAGTAAAAAGTGTTGTTGTAGCTGAAACCGGCGAAACAATTGACTGTAATTTTGTTGGATTAACCGCAGGTGTTTCACCAAATATTGATTTTATAAGAGATTCTGAAATTGAAACCAATCGCGGTGTTTTGGTAAACCGATTTTTAGAAACCGATATAAAAGACGTCTATGCCATTGGCGACTGCGCAGAACAAAGAGAATCTATTGGCAATCGCAGACCAATTGAAGCGGTTTGGTACACAGGACGAATGATGGGAGAAACCGTTGCACAAACCATTTGCGGAAATAGAATGAAGTACAAACCCGGACATTGGTTCAATTCGGCAAAATTTTTAGATATTGAATACCAAACCTATGGTTGGGTGTTTTCAAAACCACGAGAGAACGAAGCCCATTTTCACTGGAAACATGAAGAAGACACCAAATGTATTACCGTTTGCTTTGATAAAAACTCGAATCAGTTTCTTGGCATTAATACCTTCGGAATTAGAATGCGACATGAAATTTTTGATACTTGGCTAACCGAAAAACGAGCTTTAGATTTTGTTATTAATAATTTATCTGAAGCTAATTTCGATCCGGAATTTTACAGAAATTTTGAAAAAGACATTCTAACCACATACCAGAATCAATTCCAAACCACTTAATCATGAGCAGCAAAATAAATCATAGTATGTCTTTGGCAAAACCTGATGCTCAGAATCTTTCGACCAAGCAAAAAGTTGCAGTTGGATTAGGCGTTGTCGGATTATTCATTTTAGTTCTGGCACTTTTCAATACCAATTTTCCAAATAAAAGTTTGTTTTTAATTGCAGCTTTAGGATTAATCTCTGTTGGCATCATTTTATTTGCCAATGACGCCTATCTTAAAAAAATGGAGGGCATTAAAAACGATGGAATTTGGTTTAAATCTATTTCCTCAAGAGGAGTTTTGGGTTGGATCACAGGAATTGTATTGACTTTGTTTTATATTGTTTTGTACTTCTATCCTCAGCTTTTAGGACTTGGAACTAATGGAGCATCCAACACAGGATTGGTTTACTTGTTTGATCCTTTAAGTAAACTTTTAAGCGGAAATCCAGCAAGCCAATGGTTTGTGTACGGAACGCTTTATACCATTGCTATTTTAGTCTTTGGCTATAAATTCATGTTGAAATATAGCC
This sequence comes from uncultured Flavobacteriaceae bacterium, assembly GCA_963827785.1. GTDB lineage: Bacteria > Bacteroidota > Bacteroidia > Flavobacteriales > Flavobacteriaceae > Site-B1. The sequence continues at coordinate 95,943 of CAWHCT010000023.1, forward strand.
ATAATCGGTATCAGCAAATAAGAACAGTTTCGGTAATGTTCTTTCAATTGGGATTTGCCTTTTTGATTCCAGAATTTATGTCAAGATTAAATTCAGACTCCTTTAAATTACCTTATTATGATCTTAAAAATATATGGCCATTAAACTATTACAATTTCGAACAATACAGAGTAGATGAATTTATTAGCGCCGGAAACATCGGATTGGGCTTATTGATTTTTGGCGTGCTGTCTATATTTGTAATTACACCTATTCTAACTTATAAATATGGGAAAAGATGGTATTGCTCCTGGGTATGTGGCTGTGGCGGATTAGCGGAAACAGCAGGCGATTCATTCAGGCAGTTATCATCTAAAAAATTATCTGCCTGGAAACTGGAACGTTGGCTAATCCATGCGGTTTTGGTTTTTGTTGTGCTTATGACAACAGCTGTCATTTACACCTATTTGGATTACGATCCGAACAAATATTGGATGACAAAAGGATTGTTCTTAATTTTAGTTGGTGCATTTTTAACATTGGTTTTTGCCTTAACAATGATTTTTAAACGAAATGAATTTGGAAAAGATGCTAAATATGGAGCTATTGGATATTTTGTAATTATCGTGTCACTTTTCACTGTGCATTACTTTTCAAATGGTTCAAAACTGTTTTTTATTGAAGCAGAAACCTTGCGATCATCATATGGATTCTTAATTGGTGCTATTTTCTCCGGAGTTGTAGGAACCGGGTTTTATCCAATTTTAGGAAACAGAGTTTGGTGTAGATTTGGTTGTCCTATGGCTGCCATTTTAGGATTTCAACAACGACTATTTTCTAAATTCAGAATTACAACCAATGGTGGACAATGTATTTCATGTGGCAATTGCTCAACCTATTGCGAGATGGGAATCGACGTTCGGGCTTATGCTCAAAAAGGTGAAAATATTGTGAGATCAAGTTGTGTAGGATGCGGAGTGTGTTCTGCTGTTTGTCCAAGAGGTGTTTTAAAACTGGAAAATGGTAGTATGAAGGGCAGAATCAATCCAAATGAAATTCTATTAGGAAATGATATAAATCTAATGGAATTGGTTAATCATAAATCTTAACAAACACTGGCGCCTGCTGAAATTTGTAGGTTGTATCAGTCAATATTTTAGTTTCTTTTGTTTGCCAATCCATTAATGCAATATGAAATTGGGTTTGGTCCTTATCAAAGATTTCGATTGCTAAATATTTCCCATCTGGAGACCAATCGTGCCAACCTTCAAAAAAATCATTGTTTGTTAATTTCCATTGTTTAGATCCATCTGGTGTAACAGCGTACAAGCTGTATTTTCCGTTTTGAACTGATTGATATGTGATAAAATTTTCTTTAGAATTCCATCTTGGAGGTCCCGCAGAATAATTATACCATTTTTTTAAAGTGTCATTTTCGGGAAAATGTGTTATTTTTTTTAAGTTGCTTCCATCATCATTCATGATATATAATTCGTCATCGAATCCGCGTTCAAATTTAGTTGATTTATTACCTCCTCTAAACACAATTTGTTTTCCATCAGGAGAGAACAATGGGTCGTTCATATATTCTAAATCTGGTCTTATTTTACTTGTGACCTTACTCAGACTGTCCACTATATAAAATGCTGTGTCAACAGTTTTGTGAGGTCTAATTATCAATTCACTTCCATTGTGCCTTGTGCTATGCCAACTGTCTGCCAAGCGAATTTCAGAAATTTTAACCTTTTCTGATCCATCAGGTTTCATTTTGTACAAAAAATACAATCGATGTGTCGTGTCTCTATCGGAAATGAAATAAACATTATCTTCAAAAGCATGATAAGTCCATTCAACACCAGATAAATTGGTAATATTTTGTTTATTGCTTCCATCAAGATCCATTATAAAAACTTCATAATCATCTGTTTCATCATCAAATAATACATTGTATGCTATTTTTAATTTGTAAGGCTTTTCTTTTTGGTTTGTTCTATCTGAATTACACGAAATCAAAAGCGACAAAACAAAGACTAAATAAACACTTCTCATGACATCAGTTTATATTATCAAGTTACAATATTTTTAGGTTAGTTTAAATCTTAGGGCTCGTCTAAAGTTTAAACAATTTATACATTTGCACTCTAGTTAAATATTTATGCCTGCAATTAAAGTCATCATTCCTGCTTATAACGAGCAAGATTCTATTGCTAATGTTATTAACGATATTCCAGATATAGTTAGCGAGATTATTGTTGTAAATAACAATTCTTCAGATGATACTTTTAAAACCGCAGAAAAAGCAGGCGCAACGGTTTTAACAGAGACCAGAAAAGGATATGGCTATGCGTGTTTAAAGGGAATGGATTACCTTGCCAGCCAAAAACACAAACCAGACATTATAGTATTTCTAGACGGTGATTACAGCGATTATCCTGAAGAATTAACAAAGCTTGTTGACCCGATCATAAATGATGATGTAGATTTTGTAATTGGCGCTCGTGTTAAACGACTACGTCAACAAGGTTCTATGACTCCGCAACAGGTCTTTGGCAATTGGCTGGCGACTTTTCTAATGAAACTAATGTTTGGTGCTAAATTCACAGATCTTGGCCCTTTTAGAGCTATTAAATATGATAAGCTGTTAAACTTTAACATGGAAGACAAAACCTACGGCTGGACTGTGGAAATGCAATTAAAAGCTATAAAACAAAAATTAAATTACGTGGAAGTACCGGTAAAATACAGAAACAGAATTGGAGTGTCTAAAGTTTCCGGAACGGTAAAAGGTACTATCTTTGCAGGCTTTAAGATACTCGGTTGGATCTTTAAATACAGTATTAAATAATGATTCTTGAAATAACCATTATTATAATTTATTCCATTGCACTAATACTCATTTTCTTGTATTCGTTAGCACAACTTAATCTGTTATTCAATTACTTAAAAGCTAAAAAACTTGTAGACAAGTCACCTAAATATAATTTTAATAATCCAAATGAAATTCCTTATGTAACCATACAACTTCCTGTTTATAACGAACTATATGTAATGGAACGACTCTTGGATAACATTTCACAAATGGATTATCCAAAGGATAAACTGGAAATTCAGGTATTAGATGATTCCACCGACGAATCTGTTAAATCGACTTCTGAACAGATCGAGCAATTAAAAAAATCCGGTTTAGATATCCAACATATTCAGAGAGTGAACAGAAAAGGGTTTAAAGCTGGAGCACTAAAAGAAGGTTTGGTAAAAGCCAAAGGTGAATTCATTGCTATTTTTGATGCCGATTTCCTACCTAAAAAGGATTGGTTAAAAAAGACCATTCCATATTTCATTGATGAGGAAATTGGTGTTGTCCAAACGCGTTGGAGTCACATTAACCGAAACTATTCCATACTAACCAAAATACAAGCCTTTGCTTTGGATGCCCATTTCACTTTAGAGCAAGTCGGCAGAAACAGCAAAGGACATTTTATCAACTTTAATGGCACAGCCGGTGTTTGGCGTAAGGAATGCATTTTAGACGCAGGAAACTGGGAAGGTGACACGTTAACCGAAGACCTGGACTTAAGTTACAGAGCACAACTTAAAAACTGGAAATTCAAGTATCTGGAGAACGTCCTCACTCCGGCAGAATTACCAGTGGTCATTAGTGCAGCAAGAACACAGCAATTCAGATGGAATAAAGGTGGTGCTGAGAACTTCAGAAAAATGATGTGGAAAGTTATTACAAATCATAATATTTCTACAAAAACTAAAATACATGGATTCTTGCATTTACTAAATAGCACGATGTTTTTAAACGTCCTAATCGTGGCAGTTTTAAGTATTCCAATGTTGTACATAAAAAACGAATATGCTCATTTAAAACCATACTTTTATGTTATGAGTTTTTTCGTGATAAGCACCATTATATTCTTCATATGTTATTGGTTTATGTATAAACTAACTTATGGTGGTGGCTTCAAAAAGTTCTTGAGTTATATAGGTATGTTTTTTACATTTTTCTCAATAGCCATGGGCTTTTCACTACACAATTCCATAGCAGTTTTAGAGGGTCATGCAGGCAAATCAAGCGATTTCATTCGCACACCAAAATTCAATATCAATTCTATTACAGATTCCTGGAAAGGCAACAAATATTTACGTAAAAAACTGTCTCTAAATATAATTTTCGAAGGCTTATTAATGCTCTATTTTGCCTTCGGAATGTATAGTGCATTTGTCGTTGGGGACCAGGGTGGCGATTTTGGGTTATTCCCATTTCACCTAATGCTGTTTCTTGGCTTTGGATATGTGTTCTTTAAATCGATAAGTGCTAAAATCTAATTTAAATGTATCCATATTATACTAATTGTCCCAAGGTCCATTCTTGGTAACACTGAAAACAGATTTTCCATCATACCTAAAGAGCCCCATCCAACCACCAAACCAAATCCGCCCTTCCTTATCTTCAAAAATGCATTGTATGGCATTAGTTGCAAGACCATCTTTTTTATTGAAATTAGTAAAAGATTCTCCATCATATCGATACACCCCAAAGTTTTCAGCAGGAAACCATATGTTTCCGCTTTTATCTTCAAAAAGGCTCCAAACTTCATTACCCTCAATAATGCCTTTTTCCATAAAATTGGTAAAGGAATTTCCATCATAACGACAAATACCCTTATGATGTGTGGCGAACCATATGTTTCCATGTTTGTCTTCTAAAATATCATTAACCACATTACTTGGTAAACCATTTTTCTCTGAAATATTGGTTAAAGATTTTCCGTCATAAACATATGCACCACCATTAGTTCCAAACCACATTTTCCCTTTACTATCTTCCATTATACTATGGATTATCTTGGCACTTGTAACTCCCCTTGAATAATCAGGTTCATTCTCCGGAATGTAAAACGGAGTGAATCTTTCTCCATCAAAACGACTTATACCTTGCAAAGTTCCTATCCAAATTATATTCTTACTATCTAAATATATACTCCAAACATCGTTATTAATAAGCCCATCCTTCACCGTTAGATTTGCAAATGCCTCTCCGTCATATTTAGTTAATCCTGCTTCAGTTCCAAACCAAACATTTCCTGATTTATCCTCCACAATTCCTCTTACGGCAACGCCACCAAATCCTTCATTAATTGAGAAATATTCAAGAGAGATCCCATTATAGCAAACAACTCCATCTCCATTAGTTCCAAACCAAAGGTCACCTTTCTTATCCTGGAATATCCTTCGTACAAACCGACTTATCTGTAAAGCAGGATCAGGCTCAATATCTTGAATATAAAGTGGACCCAAAATTTGGTTAGCAGATTGGCTTTCCTTTGATAAAGAATCATTGGAGATCGCTTTTGATTCAATATTATTTTCTTGAGGATCAATACCTTTGTTTTGTCCGTTACAAGAATTGAACAAAATAAAAGTGACCATAAGTAGATGCCGACTAAAAACTTCGATTGATCGTATTATATTAATTTTATTCACACAAAAGAATTAATCATTTCAGCTTTTGACTAAGTTAGTTTTTTTACAGCAATTACAAATGAGTAATCCCTTTATTCTCGATACAACTTTATAAAATCGACCCATGTTGTTTATATTTGACTCATGCTACTAAACTCAACCTTTTTAAGGCCAAATAGAACACCCATTTTATTGGCTTTTTTAAGTATTGTATTTTATTACCTTTTTGCTTACGATTTAGTTAGAACTGATCATCTCAAACTTATAAGTCTTTATATAAGTTTGTTCATTCTATTCTATTTTTTAGTTAGAATCCAAAAGGAAAATATTCGATTTTTAACGGTTTTAGCTTTGTTGTTTCGCTTTGTTTTTCTTTTTTCTATACCAAATCTTTCACAGGATTTTTATCGTTTTATTTGGGATGGCAGGATGCTATGGGAAGGATGGAATCCATATTTATTTACTCCTGAATTTTTTATTTCCAAAGGTGAATTTCCTATTGCCCAAGCACAGGCATTGTACAATGGCATGGGAACACTTAATGGAAGTCATTATACGAACTATCCGCCTTTAAATCAGTTATGCTTTGTAATAGCAGGTTTATTTGCCGGAAAAAGCATTTTAGGTTCTGTGATAGTTATGCGCTTAGTCATAATTGCTTCAGATTTTGGAACCCTATATTTTGGCAAAAAGCTATTGGAAAAACTAAAACTTCCTATACACAATATATTCTGGTACATTTTAAATCCTTTCATCATTATAGAACTAACTGGCAACCTTCACTTTGAAGGGGTTATGATTTTCTTTTTGGTTTGGAGTATATTTTTGCTGCATTCCGGAAAATGGAAATTCGCTGCAATTATTTTTGCATGTTCGGTTTCTATAAAATTGATTCCATTAATATTTCTGCCTTTGTTTTATCAGTGGTTTATGAAGGGCAAAGAGATTTCGACTGCGCTCAACATGACAAAATTAGTTGCCTTTTATGTAATTATTGGCACTATAACTATTCTCTTTTTTGTCCCATTTTACTCTTCAGAATTTATAAATAATTACGCAGGAACGGTTGCACTATGGTTTCAGAATTTTGAGTTTAATGCGAGCCTTTACTACGTTGCTCGAGAAATTGGATACCTGTTTAGGGGTTATAATGAGATAGCGATTATAGGAAAGTATATTCCGGTTTTGGTGAGCTTATTTGTGTTGATCATTACATTCTTCAGAAATAATAAAACCATGCCTTATCTTATAACCTCAATGCTATTAGTTCTATCATTTTACTTTTTTACTGCAACAACAGTCCATCCCTGGTATCTTGCAACCCTAGTAATTTTGAGCACCTTTACTAATTATAAATTCCCTTTAGTATGGAGTTTTGTAATTATACTTAGTTATTTGGCATATGAGAATATTGAAAATCAAGAAAACCTTTGGATCATTGGTTTGGAATATATAATTGTATACAGTGTTTTTGTCTGGGAAGCGTTTTTTAAAGACCCCTTAAAACTTTCTCCGTTTTCCGAAGGTTAGCAACTCACCAATTACGAATCCAACTATAAAGCAACCTAATATTAACAACACCCTGGATATTGACATCTCAAATATTAAAAACTTTATGGTAACAATTTCTGTATTTTGAATTGTAAATATTACCACCATTGAAATTAACAGAATTGCTATGATAGATCTTGTATTCATTATTTAAAAATCTTCTTTAAATTCTAACATAATTTTCCCCATTCGTAAATTGATTTTAACAATATTAATCTTCCACTTCAACTCTGCTTTCTACTATTTCTTTTATAGGTATTATTATTTTACCTTTTTTTGTTTTTAAAGTCATACAAATATTGTCAATAGAAATAATTTCACCTTTTACATCATTAACAATTAATTTTTGACCTACTTCGTAATTTTTTCTTGAATAGAATGAAAACAAAAGACTTTGTATAACTTCTTTAGTGCCAAAACCAAAAGCCAATGCAATCGCTAATAAAAAAGCTCCTAAAATAATTGTTACATTATTTGTAATTATATCGGTATCTATTCCTGCTTGGTTTAATGAAGTAATTGTAACTAGTATAGCTATTAAATAAAACACTAAACTGCTTATGATTTTAGAGTTACTTAGATCAAAAGATTCAAAAGTTCCTATAATAGCTTTTCTAACAAAATTAGCAATATATATACCAATCATGAATAGTACTATGGCGCTAAATAATTGAGGCAAGTATCTTAATAAGTTACTGATTTCCTGAGACACAACAGTCCACTTCAAAATATCTACAGCAGCAATTAAGAATACTAAAAACAGTATGAATTTTACAAAGACCAATAAAACTTTAGATAAATTGATGTTAATATTTGTTTTACCGAAGAGGGATGATTCATTAATTTTATCTGTTAATGAGTCAACTTTAATTACTTTAAGAATCTTTTTTAACAAATAGAGTATAATTGTTGTAAAAATCCATCCAAAAAGTAGGATAAATAATGCTCCCACAATATTTGGAATTACTGTGGCTACTTTAGAACTCATGTCTCCAAGCGAGTTAAAAATCATATCTTTCCATTGGTTTACGGTTTCCATTTTTAGAAGTTTTAGTTATTCTTAATTTTATCTCTATTTTTAAAAAAGCTTTTTACCACGGAGGCATAGTTGGATAAAAATAAACTTGACAGATCTATTAAAAATTTAATCTCAGCTATTTCACCCATGACTTTTTTTCTTATATGCTTTGGCACTTCTTTATTGTGCTCCAATTCTTTAAATGGATTCCCCATAGTCCTTTATAAATAATTATATATCTCAACTACTTTAGCCTTTGCTCTTTTAAGTCTCATTTTTATAGCACTTTCACCGACATTTAATACATTTTGAATTTCTTTTATTGGAAGATCATCTTGATATTTTAGTAATAAAATCATTTTGTCTTCAGGGTTTAATATTTCCAAAGCCTTTTGCAGTTTGTCTACTTTTAAATGGAATAAATCAAAATCTTCTGTTTCAAGTGGTAAATCATCATAATCATTAATCTGGATTGCCTTTTTTTCTATTTTTTTTGAAGTATCTCTATTTACATAATTTACACAATGGTTGTAAGTGAAAGCATACAACCATGAAGAAAATTTAGCTTTTGGTTTGTATAAGTTTAACTTGGTGTAAAGTTTAACAAATATATCTTGAGTTAAATCTTCTGCCTCTTCACTTGTTTTTGAAAAACCATAACATTTATTATATACTTTATGGACATACCTATCGTATAACACTCCAAATAGCAGAGTATTTTTTGTAGCAATTATTTGATTTACAAGCTCTTTGTCTTCTAACTGACAAGAACTTACTTGAGTTTTCAGATTTTAATTTATTGGTTATGTAAATTTATAACCTTAATTTATTAATTAATCACTTTAATTAATAAATTAAACATCTATTCTCTTTCGTACACTTCTGTTAGCATTGCTGACCTAACAATCATGAAGCTCGTAAAATTATCCTGATATGTAATCATTATTTCTTCTGCAGTAGTGTCACCATTTACCAGTAATGAAAACTCATTATCTCCTAAATATTCCCATGTTCCGTTTATTATTAACGCAGTAAGGCAATTATTTATATCATCACCTGCAAATGTTGTCAATGTATACGCGCCATTTGAAAGAAACTTATATTTTAATTGTCTGTTACATTGAATTTCTTCCACTAATGTTCCGTTCTCTAAATAATAATCAAGGTCCCAAGTACCTACAATACTTGTTTGCACTATGCTTGGTTGAGGAGATGAATCGTCATCGTTAGTACAGTTCAACAAAACCATACTTAATACTATTGTTGTAAAGATTGCTATTTTTGTTTTCATCTTTTGATTTTTAAAATTTAAATTTATATCCGGCTGAGATTTGATTGTAATTAAAAAAGTTTCTTGTCGTAAAATCAACATATAATTTACCTTGTAGGAGATCTAAATAAGTACCCACAATAATATTGGCATTAAATTTACTATCTCCATAAATATTCATAAACCCTAAACCAGCTCCTGCATAAGGTTCTACCGTAGTATTTTTTATGTTTATTGGAATAATTCCATTCCCAGATAAACCAAATGAAAAAGGATCAGTTATACCTAAAAATAATTCTGGCATAAATTGAATTTTTGAATTATCGATTGAATAGTTTAGTCTTAATCCTGTAACTGGTAACATTTCATCTCCAAAAACACCTCCTGCAAATACAGATGCGTCTTTAAACTTTAGCTTTGAAAAAATACTAATAGTATCTTTTTCATTGCTTCTTTCTGCTTTTGTTAATAAATCTGAATCTATGACAATAGTTTGTGGTTTGTCACTCGCAGACTGCTTCATTTCTATTCTGTCTGAATTGCGCTCAACTTTTCTATTTAATTCATCTAACTTGTTTAAAATTTGCCTAGATAGATCATAAGTTCTATCATCCCTTTCTATGGCAGGTTCTAAAACTTGTTGTGGTGGACTTAATTGACTCGCATTTACATCTAACAATAACTTTTCTAACACATCTATTCTTTGATTTAAATATTCAATCTGAGCATCCTTATTGCTTTGTACAGTTTTACTTGGCGTATCAATTATTTGTTTCTGAGTACTTTCTGTTGCCTCAACTTCATTTAATATTCGTGTTACTAATAATTCAAACTCAACCGGTGACATTTGCACCATGGGTTCTTTATTGGCAAACTCTTTATTTTGTGGTGTTTCAATTATTTGTGGCGTTTCAATTATTTGTGGTTTAGTTTCTGCTACTTTTAAGTCTTGTTTAATTTCTTTTCTTTGTATAGAAACCTCTTCTACTGCTTCAACTTCTTTTAATGCTTTTTCTACTTCTTTTTTCTCTTCTAAAATTTCTACTGCCTTATCTACATCCTTAAGTTGGTATGCTACATTTAATTCGGTTTCTAACTTTTTAATTTTGGAATTATATTCAGCTTTTAATTTTGCCAATTTTTCATCGTTACGCGCTTGTTGCTGACTTAATGCCACATTTAAATTGTCATTATAAACGGTTGTAGCAGATTTAGCTTTTTTGCCAATTGCAAATCGCAAACCAAAGTTATACATGGTATGTGTTTGTATTTCATCCGGCGATTGTAAATCTTCTTCATTAGTACCAGAAGTTAATATTGCCTTAACACCTCCATAGGCATATAAACCCTTTGTTAATGCTAAACTTAGGCCTAATCCTCCTGAAGCAAAATAGGTGTCATCTACGGTTAAACCATCTTTACCAATATAATTGTTATCAGCGTTTAAATAACCCCCACCTAATGCAAGGTATGGCACAACACCTCTATCCACATTTAAACGTGCTAAAAACTCACCTCCATACATAGAAAGGTCATCAAAATCTGTTGATATTTCTTCGTTATTTGTTGCTTTATAGTAAAACCCTCTTAAACCTAAATAGTCATTAAAATCTAATCCTATTGAAGCACCTAATAACCACGTGTCTCTAAAATTAGAATCTTTATCAAATTCTATATTTGCCAATCCTGGTTCTACTACGAATCTCAAACCCTTAAATCCTCCGGAAAAACTGTTTATATATGCTTTATCCAGTTCTGTCAATTCTCCCGGTCTTCTTCCGCTTAAATAAAACTGCAATGAAGCCATTGCAGACCAATTGCTTAAATTTTCGCTTTCAAAATCATCATCGGTAACACCAAACAACAATTTGTCGTCTTCGGTTAACAATCTTGATCCAGAATTAAAATTATAGGTAGTGTTTTTTGCTTCTAGTGCAAATACTGTTCGCTTACCTAAGTTAAATTTTGCGCCTAAACCTAGTGTTGCAAATATTTGCTCATGTTTATCTTGTTTTTCCAGTGTAATTGCCTGAACTCCCGAACCTATAGTTAAATAAGGGTTTAATTTAGTTTTTGTACCAAAATTAGCTTTAAATTCTCCACCAATACGAGTTAATTTTATATCTCTGGCAGTGAAAAACTCGTTAGAATAGTTATCTAACCCAAAATCTTCAAAATTGGTTTTCAAATCTAGATCTTGCATATATGTAGCACGTAATTCTACATATTCGCCAAAACCAAACCCTATTTTTCCCCCAATTAAAAACCCATCTTCTATGCCAGCTTTATTATCCCAAAGTGTATATTCTGCTGCCGGAGAAAAAGTAACACTAATATCTTTAACTTGCGCGTAAGCCTGAAGACACAATACTAAAGCCAAAATTTGAATTAAATATGTTTTTTTCATTTTATTAATTTTGTTTTTTTACAATTAACCCCTTCCACTCCTTTTTAAAAAAGAATGTTATATTAATTCTATGTACCTGTGTTTATTTTATACCTTCTGAAACAACCTTTTCTTTTTTTGGCAACTGTTCTTTAGATTGAATTATTTTTTTTAAGGAGCTAATTTCTGAATCCTTTTCGAGCTTAAGTATCTTTTTTTGCAGATCAGTTATGACAACCTCCCTCTTTAAATCTTTAATACCGTCTAGAAGCGCAAAAACAACTAAAGCGAATAACCCTAAAATTTGTAAAAAAATTAGTGGTGCAATCCCTATAACATCAAATCCAAAATCCATGTTAACTGCAGATGTAAATAAATTCCAGTTCAAAATGAGTAAAAATATATTTATAGCTGTGTAAACAAATATGATTATATATTTCATAGTTTATTTGTTTTAGATGGTTTCCAGGTTTTTTATTGCTTTTTTTATTTTTATAAGCTGTATAGAGTTTTCTTTATACGCTTCTACAACATCCTGAACTTTTTTAGTAGTTAAAAACGATTTATTTAAATTATCGTTTTTCAAATAATTTTCTAATGTCAAAGAACCGAAAGAATGTTTTAATTCTTCTTGTGCCTCTTCTAGCTTATGTTTTTCCTTATTTAAACTTTGCTTATCCGTAAATTGATGGATTTTCTCGTTTGCATCTTCTACTAACTCTGTCCCAGCCACATATGCTTTTGCAGTGGTTTCTTTCACTTTTTCTGTTACAAAAGAAGCTCCTTCCACAACATTTTCTGTCACGTGATCTAACTTTTCGCTAACATTATCTATTAAAGACTTAAAGAATCCTTTTTTATTAACTGGATTTTCTTTTTTTACTGTTGCAGTACTATTTGTTACAGTCTTCTTAGCAGGCGCCTTTTTTACAGGAGCTTTTTTTTGTGTAGCTTTCTTTACTGGAGTTTTCTTTGTAGTGGTCTTCTTTACTGAAGCTTTTTTGTTTGCTTCTTCTTTCTTATTTATTGTAGTCATTTTTTGTTATTTTTTTTTGTTATTTTTTTTTCTTTTTCCAATGAAATATAATAAGGCCATTAAAACTCCAAGAGCAATTATTACTATGGCTGCTAATGTTAACTTATTAGATTTCTCAATTCCATTGTCCATATTCTGGATCTCTTTTCCATTTGAAGATTCATCTATTTCAACCTTTGTATTTAATGATTCAAGATTTATTTTTTTTGAATTTAACACCATATAATCTGTGTCTAATGAAGATGCTTCTCCTAATAAAATATTAAGGTTGTCTGTTACATTTTCCAGCTGTTTTTCCAAACGCAATTTTTCGTCTGTGTGATATTCTTCAAATAGTTGTTTTGCGCTGTAATTATTTCTAATGTTTTTGCTCAAAACTTCTCGTTGCTGTTTAATATTGTCAACTTGTTCTTTAGTATCATTAACTGATCTTTCTAAATTTTTAATAACATCCTTCTGAATTTTAATCTTAGAGTTTATACCACCTAACAATGTATCAACATACACAAATTCTTTAGGCGCCGCACCTTTGTCTATAAGGGCTTGTTGCTGTTCTTTATATACGCTTTGCTCTTCTTCAAGAATTTGTATTTTTTTGTTTGCTAATTCTATTTCTTTGTTTTGTAAAGTAACTTGTTCTTCTAAGCTTTCTTTTAAGCCTTTTAATTCATTAAGCTTATTATTTACACCACTGATTCCAGGATTAATTTTAGAATCGTTTACTGCTTTTATTGATAAATCAAGCTGTGCCAGCATATTTTTTAAAGAGTCTCTTTGCTTTCCTACTTTTTGTATTAAGTTTGCTTTATTACCCTTTTCTGCGTTTAATAAGTTTAATTTTGAGTTTAATAAACTAATTGAATCGGCATATTCTACTTTGGGATGCACAATATTTTCTACAGGCTTATCCTGCACCAAAGTTTGGCTTGCTTTTTTATCAGTATTGTTACAACTAATTGTAATGAGTGCCAAACTCATTAATAATACAAATCTGTTTTTCATTTTTATGGTTAATTAATTATTAATAAAAATCACTTGATTTTTATAGTATAACACCATATTATTTAAAAAGTCACATTATATTTTTTGCATGTGACTTTTTTATAGTTTAGGTGTTCAATAAATTGAAAAGACACTTTAATAATAAAAATAGAGATGACAATAAAAATGACATTAATTATTCTAGCCGTTTTTTTAATTACACCAGTTTTTTCTCAAAAATCTATTGAACAAGAAGGTGTTATTAGAATGTCGGAATCTGATCTAACTCAAATAATTTCTAAAATAGTTGCAGCGAAAAAAAATAACATTTTAGCACATAAAAGTAGTAACGACTTAAACGATACTAAATTAAACGATAATGAATTATTTCTGACTGAAAACCAAAATTTTGAGGCTACTTATTTAAATCAGTTACTTGATGATTTAATTAAAAGAGTTGATGAAGAAAAAATGAAACCAGACGCATATAGCATGACTAATGCAACTAATGTGAACGATTTATATTTAAAACGTAGAGTAGAAGATTTGGAAGATAAAATTGAACGTTTCCAAAAACTTTTAAATGATCAACAAAAAACCAACCCAAGAAATATAGTGTCAGAACCTGTCCCGGAACAAAAATATACTCTGCCTATAAATGAAGAAATCACCAACACTGAAGCAGATTTTTATAAACAAAAACTGCAACTACAATTAGACTCTATATATAGGCGTGCTGAAACAAAAAAGATAACTCAAAGTACAGACAGTGTGCCAAATTATACTAATGATTTTTCCAACATTGAAAAGAAATTATTAGAATTAAAAAATGAATTAAACAAAAAAGAGTCCACATTAACAGATTACGAAATACTAACTGAGAAATATAATTTGTATAGTCAAACAATTCATTTTGAAAATAACTCTAAGACTATCAATAATATTTACAGCGCATCACTAAACGAAATAGTTTCAATATTAAAAACTTTTAAGAATATTGATGTTCTGGTTCAAGGATTTGCAAGCAACAAAGGAAATCCCATTGTCAATCAAAATTTATCAATGCAACGCACAGAGGCAATTAAAACAACTTTAATTGCAAAAGGAATACATCCTACACGTATTTTAACAGTTTACTATGGAATAGATTATGAAGCGCCAACAGATCAAATGGCAAGACGCGTAGATCTTTCTTTAATAGTTAGAAAATAATTTTTAACTACTTTTATTAAGGGGGAAACTAATTCTTTTGAAGCTATAAAAATTGCGAAGAAATTAACTGAAATGAGTAAATCTACTTTCAGAATAATCAAATAAGTCTATTGGACTAGAAAAATGATCTATAAGCTTTAAATTATAAATTTAATTCTATGGGTTTCATGATCAAAACGTTGATCAGTAGGTTTATCAAAAAGAAAAGAGCACTTCTTAAAGTGCTCTTTTATATGGAATATTTTAGTTTATCATATTTGTTTTAAGGCTGTAATGGTATTTATTTCATTTTCATATTCGCTTCCATCCTCTTCTAATTCCGTTTCAATTACAGTAGTATAAGTGATCTCAAATTTTGCTCCGAGCATATCCTCAGAATCCAGATCAAATTGATCTAAAACAGATTCATCTATTTCCTGAAAGGTCATCGTTCTTTCATCTTTATTCATATCCAAATAAACAAAATTGTATCCATAAGATTCATGGCCGTCAAAAACGCCTATTAAACTTGAGGTATCCTGACCGGATTTGGAAGTAAAGGAAGTTAAACCTGCAAACATCAAAAAAACAATAAAACTAAATTTCACTAAATTTGTTTTCATAATAAGTTGATAATTAAATTAATACGAGTGTTTTTTCGGAGTTTTGCCACATTCAAGTCCGAATGCTTTAGTAATCTCTTTCATTAAAGAGACAACGCGTGGTTAAAATTTAACTATATACGTCATAAACCACTAAAAAGATTACATAAATTTAGCAATAAATCAATCTAAATACTCAAAATTATTTGGAAAAAGAATCTTTACCAAACACAACTCTTAATTTCATTTATTAAAGATATCCTTCGAATCCTTAAAACACTTGAATTCAAGCATATATTCGTTGGGATCCTTGACATAAAAAGATGAGTGTTCTCCTGGTTGACCCTTTAAAAATGTAGCTTTATTAACCAATTCCAGTTTTTGAGCCTTCAACCTTGTATAAACTTCGTCCCAGTTTTTCTTATCCATAATGATTCCAAAATGGAAAGACGGAAGGATCTTGCCTTCAAATACATAATTTGGGTTATTAAAATTAAATTTTCCTGCCTTAGTGAATGTAAGTTGATGTCCAAAAAGATTAACATCAACCCAATTGTCATTGAAACGTCCTAAAGTTCCACCAACAACGTATTTATAAAAGTTCTTTGTGGCCTTTACATCGGTACAAGGTAACGAGATGTGAAATGATGTGCTCATAGAATATAGAGTTAAATTTTTTGAAGTCTTTCTATTCTGTAAATTACAAAATCTTCGTCAGAATCATCAAAAATTTCTGTAAATGAAATTTCAAAAGATTCACCAATAAGAGAAGGGTCATTTCTTAAATCATATTGATGAATCGCCTTAGGATGAACTTCTTCAAAGATCATTTCTAATCCAGAGTCGAAGATGAACGTATAGTAACCATCTTCATATTTCTTAAAAACAGCCTTTTCCATCTTAACATAATTTAATCCATATCTTCGTCCTCGTCTGTTTCGATATCCTCAAAGTCGACTTCGTCTGACTCAGTATCAGGCACATCATCTACTTCATCATCATCATGATCTTCCATTGCCTGCACTAATCGTTTGCCCACTTTCACTAAATAAATAGTATCTTCGGTCCTGACTTCCACAGCTTCAACTATTTCGTTATTTGCATTTCTGAAGGAAATGATATCTGAATCGTCGTATCCATCAGGGAACTTTTCTACTAGAAGATCTAATATGTCTTCGTTTAATTTTTGAAAATCTACAATTTTACGTATCATTTTTTAGTTGGTTACATGTCTAATAAATAAGCGAATATTAATGGGGCAACAATTGTTGCATCACTTTCAATAATGAACTTGGGTGTATCAATATCCAATTTTCCCCAAGTAATTTTTTCGTTTGGAACTGCTCCTGAATAGGATCCATAACTAGTTGTTGAATCACTTATCTGGCAAAAATAACTCCAGAAAGGCGTGTCAGTTCGTTCCATATCCTGATAAAGCATTGGTACAACACAAATTGGAAAATCGCCGGCTATACCTCCTCCAATTTGGAAAAACCCTATACCCTTTTTTGAATTGTTGGTGTACCAGTCTGCCAGAAAGGTCATATATTCTATACCAGATTTCATAGTGCTCGCTTTAAGTTCACCCTTCAAAACATAACTGGCAAAAATATTTCCCATGGTACTATCCTCCCATCCCGGAACTATAATAGGTAAATTCTTTTCTGCCGCTGCATACATCCAGGAATCCTTTAAGTCGATCTCATAATGCTCTTCTAATACACCTGACAATAGCATTTTATACATATATTCATGTGGAAAGTAACGTTCACCTGCGGCTTCAGCATCTTTCCATATTTTATAGATGTGTTTTTGAAGCCTTCTAAATGCTTCTTCTTCCGGAATACAAGTATCAGTAACTCGATTTAGTCCTTTTTCCAACAGATCCCATTCATCCTTTGGAGTCAAATCTCGATAATTTGGGACTCTTTTGTAATGCGAATGTGCTACTAAATTCATAATATCCTCTTCAAGGTTGGCCCCAGTGCAGGAAATGATCTGTACTTTATCCTGACGGATCACTTCGGCAAATATCTTACCCAATTCTGCCGTACTCATTGCTCCTGCTAAAGATACCAGCATTTTTGCTCCGCTTTTTAACTGTTCTTCATATCCCTTTGCGGCATCAACCAAAGCTGCTGCATTAAAATGTAAATAATATTTCTCAATAAAATTTGAGATAGCACCTTTAGTAGTCTTCATCTTCGTCATCAAATTTCGCTGGATTTACTTTTTGTTTAGAACTGTCATATGTGTTGTCATATTCATCATCTACATTCTCCTCTAAGAACTTATAACTCAGCATTTTGTAATATAGCTTTGCTGCCAAGAAATCTGAAGCTTTAGCTTTTGAATTTGGACACAATTCCATAATATCAAAACCAACCACATTTTTTTCGGAGAACACTTGTTTTAGAAATTCCAAGGTCTCATACCACAATAGTCCTCCTGGTTCAGGAGTACCGGTTGAAGGCATGATAGAAGGATCCAGAGCATCCAGGTCAAAGGTGATAAACACGTTGTCGGTCATTTGATCAATTGCGGAATCCATCCAGGTATCATCCATTGCCATTTCATGTGCAAAATAGGTCTTATCCTCATCCATAATCGTTTTCTCAATCAAATCCATGGATCTGATCCCAACCTGAACCAAATTGGTAGTTTGACTTGCTTCGTAAACTGCACAGGCGTGATTGCATTTAGATCCATCATATTCTTTTCTTAGATCTGCATGGGCATCAATATGAAGGACTGTCAGGCTATTAAAATGCTCATTAAAAGCACGAATCGTCCCAATGGATATTGAATGTTCACCACCAAATATTGTTACAAATTTGTTCTTTTTAATGTACTCCTTTGTTGCTTTGTGTACAGCGCTTACCATCGCCTCCGGAGATGTGTTTTCTGTAACAGGCTCTGCTAAAAACACACCTTGCTTATATACTTCAGTGCCTGTTTCAATATCATAAAGCTCCATGTTTTCAGAAGCATTTAAGAATGCTTCAGGACCTTTATCAGCTCCTTTTTGCCAGGTGCTTGTCCCATCATAAGGGACAGGAATTAGTACAATTTTTGAATTTTCTAATCTGGCGAATTCTTCTGGAATGCCAGCATACGTTTTGGTTTTCATTATAGTTAATTTAAAGACTAATTTTATTTGTTACCGATTCAAGCTTCGAAAATTTATTAATTTTTGTTGACTTCCCATTATCAGCTTGGTTGTACCCCAATATTTTTAGAAAATCTTCACTTGTTTGTTGCTCCCTGAATACTCTAGTTACAATATTACCTTCTTCATCCTTATCTATCAGGATATGTTTTGGGGCAGGAATTAGGCAGTGTTGCAATCCACCATAACCACCAATGGATTCCTGATATGCTCCTGTATTAAAAAAACCAATATACAGAGGTTTATCTTTGTTGTATTTAGGCAGATAAATGGCATTCATATGTTGCTCACTGTTATAATAATCATCACTATCGCAGGTTAACCCACCAAGCAATACACGCTCATAAGTTTCATGCCAGCGGTTGACCGGCAACATAATAAAACGCTTGTTTATGGCCCAGGAATCTGGTAAAGTCGTAATAAAAGACGAGTTGATCATGTTCCATTTTTCTCTGTCGTTTTGTTGTTTTTGATATAATACCTGATAAATAGCTCCTCCACTCTCTCCAACAGTAAAACTACCAAATTCTGTAAAAATATTAGGGACATCAACTTCTTCTTCCTCACAAACTTCTTTAATAAGATTTACTATCTCATCTACCAAATATTCATAATCAAATTCAAAGGCTAAGGAATTCTTTGTTGGAAACCCACCTCCAATATTTAAACTATCCAGTTGGGGACATAGTTTTTTAAGACTTGTATAAACCTTTAAACATTTGGTAAGTTCATTCCAATAATAAGCATTATCTCTAATTCCGGTATTTATAAAAAAATGCAGCATTTTTAGTTCAACCTTATCATTGTTCTGGATCTGATCTTTATAAAAAGGTACAATATTCTTATAACCAATACCTAATCTGGAAGTATAAAATTCAAATTTTGGCTCCTCTTCGGAGGCAATTCTAATTCCAATATTGAATTTTTTATTTGTTTCTTGTGTTAGAAGGCTTATTTCCTCATAATTATCAATAATGGGGATACAGTTTTTATGTCCGCTATTTATCAAATTAGCTATATTGGAAATGTATTTTGCACGTTTAAATCCGTTGCAAAGGACATAGGTGCTATTGTTAATCTTTCCTTCTTTTTTTAAAGTTTCAACAATATCGATATCAAAAGCAGAGGACGTTTCAATATGAATATCATTTTTAAACGCTTCATCAAAAACATGCTTGAAATGTGAGCTTTTAGTACAATAGCTATACAAATACTTCCCCTGGTAATTATGTTTTTTAAATGCCTTGTGAAACCACTTTTTTGCCCTGTTGATGTTATTCGATATTTGAGGCAAATAAGTAAATTTTAGAGGTGCACCATATTCCTCAATAAGTTTCATTAAATCAATATCATGAAAGTGTAAACTTTTATTTTCGAGCTTGAATTCTTCTTGGGGGAAATAAAATGTTTGATTAATTAAATCTATATATTTAGTATTCATTATTCTTTAAATTGAGATTAATAGAAAAAACAAAGGGATTTTGTTTTAAATTGTTAATAATGAATACTAATCAAATTTGGATCTGACTTTGAGTTGTTGGCATAAAACCATTGTTATGCTGGCTAGCATAAATTGTAAGAACGGAAGTTAGCTCTAAAATTCGGTTACTTATTCTGAAAGTTGCTTTTGAATTTGACTCCCTAATTTTCAAAAGCCCGAACATAAAAACAGGTTTCAATTTGTTTAGCTATATTCAATACAAATGAAATACAAAAAATTTAATTTCAAAGAATTTTTTTTAAAATTTTTAGCAAAATAAAGGGTTATAGCATTTTTAAGGTGTTGATTTCCTGTTCTGTCAAATGCTTCCAATGCCCTCGAGGAATGTCTTTTTTGGTTAAATGTCCTATAATTACGCAGTCTAGTTTTATAATATTATACCTAAAATGTTCAAAAATTGTACGAATGATCGTGTTTCCGGTATTCTTTATTTTTAAACCTATCTCCTTTTTGCTTGCACCATCTATATAACTTATTTCTTCTACGGCAATCTCTTTGCCATCAATTTTAAAACCTTTCTGAATGGTTTTAAGGTCTTCATGCTTTAAATTCTTATCTAACTCGATATGAAATAATCTGGCTATTCCCCTGTTAGAGTTTGTGAACTTTTTTACAATTTCTTCATCGTTTGTAAACAATAATAACCCGGTGGAATTTCTGCCTAATCTACCTATTGGTTTAATATTAGCAGCAGTAGCGTTGGCAACCAGGTTCATTACCGTCCTGTCTTTATTCTCACTTGTTGTTGTTGCAAACCCTTTAGGCTTATTCAACAGAACATAGGCCTTTTTTTCCGGGGAAATCCTTGAACCATCAAAACGAACCTCATCATTTAACTTCACTTTATAACCCATTTCAGTAACAACTTTTCCGTTTACTGTTACGCTACCTATGCTTATATGCATATCGGCTTCACGTCTTGAACAAATACCTGAATTTGAAATGTATTTATTAAGTCTGATTTCGTTGGGATTTGATTTAGTTTGAGCAGTACTCTTTTTTACAGGCGCCTTATCTTTCGAAAATCGTCTTTTATTGTCCGTTTTTCCTTTAAAAGGTCCTTTCTTTCCTTTATTCCCTTGCATTTTACCCATGATTAATATTTTTGCAAATATAGATTTAAATAATTCTATTAAGTAATAAATTAACGTCAATTAAAGGAATACAAAATACTCCTGCCAATATGATAATTTTAAGGATATTATGTAACAATAAAAATTGCGATTTTGAACTTGAACGCCATAATAAAACTAGAAACCCTATCAATAGAACAATACTTAAATAGAAAAAATAATTCATTTTACCGATTGGAAAGTAATTCATTAAAAAATATGTTGGGATCAGCGTTAGTCCGACTAATATACTAAGCATTATTTTTGAAGCATTTATGCCATAAACAACTGGTATTGTTTTATAATTAAGGGCTAAATCTCCTTTTATATTTTCCAGATCCTTTGTCAATTCCCTCATGGAAATGATCAAAAATAAAAAGAGGGCATGGACAAAAATGACAATTTCAAAATTCTTATAATACAGAAAGATCGCAAAGAATGGGGTAATTGTCAGAATGGCGGAGGTTAAATTGCCTATTATAGGAAGTTTTTTGAGTTTATGAGAATAAAACCATATTCCAAATATATAAAGTGAAAAGAACACCACTGCACGAAATGATACATAGCTAGCCATGAAAGCAGCCATAAAATTTAGTATAAAATAAAAAGAAAGCTTTGTGTTTTGACTGACCATTCTATCCAATGTAGTTTTGATAGGTTTATTGATCAAATCCTTTTCTGAATCATAAAAACTGTTAATTATATAACCTCCAGCTATGGTCGCTGCCGAGGCGAGTACCAAGAAAAACAGATTAAGGTCAAAAACTACGTCTCCTAACGGCCTGTCATGAGCCATAATGTATATTGACGCTAAATATTGAGCAATGACAACTATAAGGATATTGTAACCTCTAACCACGGAAAACATGCTAAAGAATTTTAACAGCATGTCTTTTTGATTACTTGATAACATCAGGAGTTTAAAAAAGATTAATTGTCATATAAATATGACCGGATATTAAAAGTTGTAAACGACTTCTAATTTATGGTTTTTAAGTGATTGTTTTGCCTTTTCCAGATCTTCAGTAAATCCAAGAATATAGCCTCCTCCACCTGAGCCACATAGTTTTAAATAGTAGGCATTAGAATCTATTCCTTTTTTCCAAAGCTCGTGAAATTGCTGAGGAATCATAGGTTTAAAATGATTTAAAACCACTTTAGATAGGCTTTTGGTATTCTTGAACAATGACTTGATATCACCTTTTAGAAAATCCTCCACACATGCGTCAGTATGTTTTATAAACTGATCTTTTATCATTTTACGGAAGCCTTCCTGTTTCATATTTTCCATGAAGATACTTACCATAGGTGCAGTTTCACCAGTTATGCCACTATCTAATAAAAAAACAGCTCCTTTACCATTTGTACTTTGAGTCGGAATTCCAGTTGCCTCAATATTATCTTTGGAATTGATAAGGATTGGTAAGCTCAAATAACTGTTTAAAGGGTCTAATCCTGAAGATTTTCCGTGAAAAAAAGATTCCATTTCCGAAAAAATGGACTTCAATCTCAGCAATTTATCTCGAGTTAAATTTTCTAAAACTGTTATCTTATGTTGTGCGTACTTATCATAAATTGCGGCCACCAAAGCACCACTGCTTCCTACTCCATAACCTTGAGGAATTGATGAGTCAAAATACATCCCCGAATCTAAATCCTTATTTAATTGTTCTAAATCAAATTCTACTAGTTCAGTATCCAGGGTTTTTAAATAATCTGCGAATGCTTTTAACTTGGTATTGGACTTCTTTGTTTCTTCGGAAGGATTAATATCCTTTTTCAAGGCACCATTATAAAAGTTATAAGGAATGGATAAACCCTTTGAGTCTTTGATAATTCCGTACTCGCCAAAAAGTAAGATTTTTGAATAAAATAAAGGTCCTTTCATAAGTAAGTCGTCAGGTTTTTTAAGATTCCTAAAATGGACTTGATCAAATATACACTTTTAAATTAAATATGTTTTGCACCAAAACCAATTTTGTCGCAAATATAATGACCGTTTTGACAATATGCAACTAACTCATTCTTAATGAATTCATAAATTTCATCTGCCTCCTTTTCAGGATACAAAACATGAACATTGGCTCCGGCATCCAACGTAAAACCAATGTGCAGCCCAGATTTTTCCCTGAATTTCCAAATTTTGTTTATGATTTCCAGTGTATTGGGCTTCATTAAAATAAAATAAGGCAGACTTGTCATCATCATGGCATGAAGTGTTAATGCCTCACTTTCAATTATCTCAATAAATGACTTTAGGTCTCCGTTTTTTAATACCGGTATTAATTTTGTAAGGTTCTTGTTCGCCTGCTCAAATCGTTTAGATGCAAAAGGGTGTCCATGCATTAGATTATGACCAACTGAACTGCTTACCTGCTTTTCCCCCTTATCAACCAACAAAATAGTATCCTGATAATTTTTAAAGTTTTTATGAACTTGTAACGGATATTTAACTCCATACAAATCCGAACTTCCAACTATTTCTTTGTGCTCCCCCCAAACAACGAGATCACCTTCTATACTGCGGCATGCGCTACCGGAACCCAATCTTGACAAGAAGGAGGCTTTTTGAATAAAGTGATCTTCAGATATTTCAGGATGTAATTCTTTTTCTAGGCTCATCAGGCATAAAGCCAAAGCACTCATCCCACTTGCTGATGACGCAATCCCTGAACTATGAGGAAAGGAATTGGATGTTTCCATTTTAAAATGATAATCCTTTAAAAAAGGTAAATACGCCTCAATTCTTTTGAAAAAAGTTTGAATTTTTGGTTTAAAATCTTCTTTTTGTTTGCCATCAAAATATATATCAAAAGAAAATAAGTCATTCTTATTCATCCTTTTTGCAAATGTCAGGGTAGTTGTGGTTTTACAAACGTCCAGAGTAAAACTTATTGATGGGTTCTCTGGTATTTGATTTTCTTTTTTACCCCAGTATTTAATTAGGGCAATATTACTGGGAGATTCCCAGGTAAATTTTCCTTGCTGGATAGTTAAATTATTATGAGCCGGTAAAAAATGGGATTCTTGCATTTTTTATTCTTAATGTACAAAGATAACTTTTTACTTTGCTTGCAAAAATATTGATGTTTTAATTAAATTATTAACTTAGTATTTCAATCAGGCCAACTTAAATTGAAAAATTTACCTAAAATATTAATAGCTGTTGCAGTATGTCTGGGAATAGGATTCTTTTCAGGTTTCGCTACTCAAAGTTCTATAGGTACCTGGTATGTAACCTTGAACAAACCTAGTTTTAATCCACCAAACTGGATTTTTGCTCCTGTTTGGACATTATTATATATTTTGATGGGAATTGCCGCCGGAATTGTTTGGTCTAAAGGCTACTATCATAAATGGGTGAAGACTGCCATGTACCATTTTATTTTTCAACTTTTATTCAATGGTCTTTGGAGTATTGTATTTTTTGGTTTTAGAAGTCCGGGATTTGCGCTTATTGTGATTCTAATTTTATTGGTGCTGATTATTTTAACCTATAAATGGTTTAAGATTGTGAGCAATTTAGCCGCTTATTTGCTTATACCTTATTTGTTATGGGTTTCATTTGCAACCATATTAAATTTCTCCATTTGGCAACTTAACTAGACAATTCGATCAACTTCGATAATGTTCTAAAATTCCTTGACGTAGAAGATACTCCCAGTTTTTTTTCGAATAAATTATTATTGAATTTAACATTTCCATATCCTAAAGAACTATGAAAATAAATACAGGAATTAGTTATAAGAAATTCTTCATTAGGGTATGATATTTTATTCATTAATTCAATTGATTCTGAATTAGGGGATTTATTGAATAAAGTAAAATAACTGCCCTCCTTTTTTTCTCCTATAAAAGGACATTGGTTTAAAATTGATTTTATTTCTGAAGGTGTTTTAACTAAAACTGTTACATCATAGCCAAAATCACTTAATATTTGATCCTTAATTTTACACTCCATTTTTGATGTATTCACTTCATCGGCATGAAACATTACATTCCCACTTTGTATATAGGTTTGTACATTTTTAAAATCTAATTTTTCGAATAACATCTTCAAATCGGCCATCAATATTTTTTTATGACCTCCAACATTAATTCCCCTTAAAAGAGCTATGTATGAATTCATTGATTAAATAATTTACATTTTATTTTACTGCTATAGCTTCGGCTGCAATATAGGCTCCTGTCCATGCATTTTGAAAATTAAAGCCCCCGGTAACTGCATCAATGTTTAAAATTTCTCCTGCAAAATATAAGTTTTTATGAAGTTTACTTTCAAAGGATTTAAAATTGATCTCTTTTAACTCTATTCCCCCAGCAGTAACAAACTCTTCTTTAAAAACACTTTTGCCGTCAACCTGAAAAGTAGCATCAGTTAACTGACGATTTAATTCCTCTAATTGGTTTTTATTTAAATCTGCCCATCGAGTGCCTTCCGGGATATTTGATGCCTGTACAAGATTATACCATAAGCGTTTTGGTAAGCCAAATTGTGGTGATTTCCAAATCGACTTTTTAGCAAGTTCTCGTTTCGAAGCCTTTAATTTTTGAAGAACTTCATCATTAAACATAGATACAAAATTAACTGCAATTCTAAATTTATATTCTCGTTTTGCGAACTCTAATGCTCCAAAAGCAGAAAGTTTTAAAATTGACGGAGCACTCATTCCCCAATGAGTAATAAGCAAAGGACCTTGAGATTCCAAATGGCTATCCAATAACCTTTACTAGTAACATTATCAACCACCACACCCGGAATATTTTTAATCCTTTCATCATTGATATTAAATGTGAACAATGATGGAACGGGTTTAACAATGGTATGACCTAATTCTTGGAGAATATCCCAAATCTTATTATTACTTCCTGTTGCTACCAAAAGTTTATTACAAGAATACAATTCATCGGTGGTTTTAACCAACCAGTTATTTCCATTTTTAGAAATGTTTTTTACAGGGCTGTTCCTCAATACTTCAATCATGTAATTATCAACTTCCTTCAAAAAACAATCTATAATGGTTTGAGATGAATCAGATTTTGGAAACATCCTTCCATCTTCTTCTATATTAAGTTCAACACCTCTTCTTTCAAACCAATCAATGGTATCTCCCGTCATAAATTTATGAAATGGGCCAATTAATTCCTTTTCACCTCGAGGATAATTTTGAACCAATTTTTTCGGATCAAATTCCGCATGAGTGACATTGCATCGACCTCCTCCTGAAACTTTAACTTTAGTGAGTACTTGACTACCACGTTCTAAAATCGATATTTTTAATTCGGGATTTAGTTCTGCTATATTAATTGCAGCAAAAAAACCAGCTGCTCCACCGCCAATTATAATAACATCGTATTGTTTCATTCTTTAAAATCTATGTAAATTTAGGGCTAATTTAAAATATGTTGATTTGAAGAAACTAATTGCTTGTTTGATATTATTAATTTCCGGATGTCAATCTGAAAATTTAAAAATTGTGGCTGATCTACCTTATACGCTGCGGGAAGTTTCAGGAGCTCAAAATATCCCTGGTTCAGATATAATCTGGATGGTAAATGATGCTGGTAATTCTTCAGTAGTATATGGGTCAAATTTTAAAGGTGATATTGTTACATCCATCAAGATAAATGAAGAAAATAACGACTGGGAAGATCTTACAACTGATGATGAAGGCAACCTTTATATTGGAGATTTTGGGAATAATAAAAATAAAAGAAGGGATCTCGTCATATTAAAAATTAAAAAAGAAGATCTATCAAGCAAGGTTCCTGTAAATCCGGAAAAGATCTATTTTAATTATCCTGAACAAAAAGCATTTCCACCTAAAAATAAAGAATTCTACTTTGACTGCGAGGCCTTTTTTTATATGAACGATAATCTTTATTTATTCACAAAAAGTAGAGTTGATGAACATCACGGTAAGACAACATTATATAAATTGCCTGCCAAACCAGGAAAATATGAGGCGCAAAAAATAGGTACTTATCAATCATATTGCGATAAATTAACATGCTGGACCACGTCTGCAGATATTAGTCCGGACAAATCCAAAGATGGATTGTTGACCCCAACAGCTCTTTTACTATTTACAGATTTTAAAGATGACGATTTTTTTAATGGAAAAGTAAAGGAATATAAATTTGATTTTATTACCCAAAAAGAAAGTGTATTTTTTAAAGATAACCAAACCCTTTATCTGGCCGATGAATATACTTTTGGGTTAGGCGGAAATCTTTATGAATTCAAATTACATTAATTAAATTTTGATAGATATATTTCAAAACTTATACTTATATCCTATAAGAAAGGACTTTTCACTTTTAGAAAAAGTTAATTCCATATGTTCTTTTTGATAAGGTGTAGTAAACAAATAAGCACTTCCAACTCCTATTACTGCTCCGGATAAAATATCTACAAAATCATGTTTATTGGCATTCAACCTAGTAATGCCGCAATAACTCGCTAAGGCATAAGCGGGAATACCAAATTTCCAACCATATCGCTTTTGCAAAAATGCGGCACTTTGGAAGGTTGTAGATGTGTGACCGGAAGGAAAGGAGTTATTGTTTGACATATC
>CAWHCT010000024.1:0-58961 GCA_963827785.1 uncultured Flavobacteriaceae bacterium
TGTCTGGAACATCGGTTTGGTGCCGCAGATACTGTACCCTTCCATGCAGTTCAGATGGCTGCGAATCGCTTATTCGACAGACTTTCGAGTCAGTTTTCAGTTGATACTCTGGACGCCGACGAAAGGAAGCTGCTCACAGAACTCGATAGCGCTCGACAGACTCTCATCAAAGCGACTTGTGTCATGTTAAAGCATGATACGGAGACTGGCAACTTGTGGTCGATCCTGGAATCTTCTCCAGCAAGACGATGCTGCCCAGACGCTGAGCTCAGTAAACTCTGGATCATTCGGAACACTGTGATGGTATGCGAACAAGTTTCTAGACATGGACGCAGGAAATGACGTGGATCATTTCCTGCGTTGATCGCAGGCCTGGGATTTACTGTCACCATTACATCGTCTGTAGCAGAACAGCCGTTATTGGTAACAGTTACTGTATAAGTTGTTGTATCCTCCGGAGACACTGTAATACTCTGACTTGTTTGACCAGAACTCCATTCATAGGAATCTCCACCACTAGCTGTTATTGTAATGGATTCATCCTGACAAATTTCTGCGTCCTCACCAGCATTGGCTGTTGGTAATGGATTAACCGTTACCACAACACTATCAGTTGATTCTTTCCTTCAGAATCTGTTCCTGTTAAATATGTCGTTGTTTCATTTGGGGATACTGTTATGCTTTGAGTTGTTGCTCCTGTATTCCAAAAATAAGTTGCTCCTCCTGTTGCAGTTAAAGTCACGCTCTCTCCTAAACAAATTTCTTCGTCCGAGCCTGCATTAGCCGTGATTTGACTACTTGTTTTAATCAATATTTCACTTGTATAAGGCTGTAAGGTAATAGTTCCTGTATGTGCATCCATCTAAATCGTACCAAGTACCTGCTGGTAATGAAACATTTTTAGATACTGCTATTTTGTAGCGTTTAAACTATTTGTGAATCGTTATTGATGTAGCTTGAATCATGTGAACTAATATTTGCATCATGATCCTGATGGATGTTTACCATCTGAATATGTTCCACATTAAATCTTCAATTTCTGTATTTCCATAAGTTGCGTGATGCATTTATAAAAATATTATTATCAGATGTATCATAATTTAAACCGTCCATAATCCCAAAGATTTCAAAATTGTATATATGTATTTAAATCAACTAAGAACATTATTTTACTAATTACATTATATATATTGCAGTTATTTGTATCAGCCCACTTCTCCTGATCTTCTGCAATATTTAATAAGAACTTCTTTGCAAGTTGATAAACATTATTATTATGTAACTCATTATTTTTAGTATTGTGAAAAAATATACCTCTTCGATCCACCAATTAACGTTATTACTGTTTAGTCATATCATGTGACCATTATCGTCATTATAAATACCATACCAATTTGCTGAACCTTGTATACTATTATCTTGTAAGAATGTGTTATTTGAACAGTAACTTCTTACCTGTTGTATTATGATATGACCACAAGTATAAATAGCCTCTCCATCATGTATGGTTAAACAAAAATCTTAATACAGTATTATTATTTACAATAGGATTTTCTCTCAATAAGTGAAATTCCATTACCCCAAATTTGTTAAAGTATTTATCTGATTACTCTCACTGAATAAGTGTCAGCATCATAAATACCATGATTTCCACCACCAGAAGAGTAATAGTACATCGTATAATCTTTAATAAATCCAATATCTGTAATTATAGTTATCTATAAATATTAAAGTATGTTCTCCTCATATTAATTCCTGTTACACCACCAGTAACAGTAACATATATATTATCAGTAAATTAAGATCATGATGATAAGACCAAATTCCTATTATTTGTGCATATTCATATGTACAATTATGTTAAATTTACATATTATGTGAACTTCAATACTCAATACCTGCTTACCAATTCCTTTTATTTTTAAATTATCTACATCAATATAATCGACAATATCTATTAATATTCCATTATTTATCAGTACCATAAGTTATTGCATTTATTCTGTTGGACTATTGTAGAGTATATAAATAATGTTCTGCAGTATCATCATAAGACCAATAATCTTGTACTGTTAATAAATCATAGAGGATTACTTAACCCAAAATACATCTCCAGCATTTAACTCAGTTACGAAGCTTGCTAAGTCCCACTAGTTATTTCCTGTGGACAGACTATCAAAAGATGAAATTATTGTGTTCAGCTTATTATAATATTATTTGTTGAACATAGACCATTCGCACCTACTAAATTATATCTTGTCCGGCTAAAGCATGTACAAGCTAAATTAGTTTGAACTGTTTTGAACTGAATTAATAGTTAACCAATTAAATGCACTAATCTTCATTGGATAACTTACTAATCTGGTATTGCTTGCATATCTTTAAACACCTTATACACAGTTATACCTGATGTACTATTAGCTTCCCAAATATTACCACCTTGATTTGTCCATGAACCTGTAATTGTTTCACTACCTTTAATATATTGCTTGTCCTGTTCCGTAGGATGTGAAAGTAATATTGGATTTCCACTTGTACCATCTCTGTTATTATGTTATATTTCCATAAAATTCATCACCACCTTTAAATGCCATAGTTTCTCCTGCAACCATAGATGATAATTGTGTTTTGCTGATGCAAAACTCATAGGTGTTGATTCACTTAGATCCATCACCTGTTCCATCTGCTGAAACATAGTAATCTTGTCCTATTGATAAAATAGGTAGTAATAAAAATATAAATATTATTTTTTTCATTAAACCTTCTCTGTAAACACTTAGGAAAGCTAATTGTTGTGAATAATCATAAGTACTTGTTGCTAAGCATAAAATACTTAATAAAATTCTATGCATAGATTTGATTTTTCCAGATAAATGGAAATTAAAACTTTGGGATTTCATATTTTACAGATTTTGGGGATTGTAAAATTCTTTTGCTATTAATCGTTTTTAAAATTAAATAAAATAATTAGTGATTTACTTCTAAATGCTCATATTTTCGATGAAATACTTTTTTTAGTAAGAAATATACTTATTAATTAGTGAATTCAAATGAATCAACCTGTAATGGTCAACAAATTATTTTGCCAATTTTCTACCTAAATAATAAGAGCTGTAACAATTTGACCATCTAAACTTAAATAGTTACGTTGTAGAATGATAAACCGGACTATTATATTTTAAAAAAAAATGAACAAAGACATGTTAATAAGATTTTCTTTTGGAACACAATAAATTAAAATAATTGCAGATCAACTGGTTTTAATACTAATCGCCAAATAAATTATTATTTATACTGATAGTTAATTTTGTTATTTGAGTGGCATCGATTAAAAAGAAATAATTAAGATAAAATAAAACTATAACCCAGATATTATTTTTCTCATATCAGCCACCACATCTTCTCCTACTTCTGTTCCAATCAGAAAGAAGAATTTAAGTCTTTATCTGTATTCTTTAATTAATCAAAAATTTATTTACTTAATCCAAGTATAGAGAATTAATATTCAGCCTTCAAATATGTTTAGTAGAATTTAACAGCAGCATAAAACGAAATTAAACGTACTGATGATGATCTGCAAATCCTTGTTTTTTCTGTCTGATAATGTTCTGTATGTATATCTATATAAGGCTTTAAGGTGTTTTTTATAAAATCAATATAACTATCCTTCTGCTATTTTATTATTCATCGAATAAAGTTTATGCATGCAATCATCAATGACTGAGTTTATGTTATTCATCTTTTCTATACGTCAATTGTCGATAATATTAACGAATATTTTTACATTTCTAGTCATTAATGACATAGGTTTTTTATTTTAGGGATTTATCGCCTTATATTTGTATATGCTATTAATCAATAAATATTTAATTTGAAAAAATTACTTCTGATGTTTAGGCACTTTTCTGTTATACACTACACTCATGTTCGTACAGAACAATTCGAACGTTATTCAATCTGGTGATTGATAAAAAATCCTATGATTAATAACTAATGGTTAATTTTTAATTAATTAATAATCCAGACTATGACCCTCATTCAAGAATTTTTTTCCAACATATACACATTGGCATTCTTTGCTGCAGTACTTACATTTATAATATCCATTAGAATGTACCGTATAATAATCTATACGGTGACAACAAAGAATCTTATGGAAAACCCAGGTAATCGTAAAGTGCATAGTACAAAAACCCCAACCCATGGTGGCGTAGGATTATTTTCTTCCTTTTCATTATCCATTATGGTATTTGGTCTGTCTATCGGTTTACATCAGTTGGATTTAATAAAGTTATTAGCGCTTATATCGGCTACCCTTATATTATTGTTTTTGGGGATTAAGGATGATCTTATAGCAATATCACCAAAGAAAAAATTTATTGGACAGTTGATTTCCTGTATTATTGTTTTATTTTTTACAGATCTAAGAATTACCAGTTTCGATGGGCTTTTGGGTGTTGGGGAACTGCCTTATGCTGCCTCCATGTTGTTTACACTTTTTGTTTATATTTTGATAATCAATGCTATGAATCTGGTGGATGGTATAGATGGGTTGGCTGGGATAATAGCCACTATTTCAAGTGTGGCCTTTGGTATTTTCTTTCTGCTCAATGAAAACTTCCTATTGGCACTTGTTTCTTTTATTTTATTAGGGTCCTTATTGGGTTTCTTGCTTTTTAATTTGTCCGATAAAAATAAATTATTTATGGGAGATTCGGGCTCTTTGTTCCTTGGGTTTTTATTGGCCTTATCAGGGCATTAGTTTTTTAGGACTGAACCAAACTGCAGATGCCTTATATCCCATTTCGAATGCACCGATACTGTTTTTAGCCATTCTATCATTTCCATTGTTAGATACATTACGGGTATTTGCCATTAGGGTCAAGGAAAAACGAAGCCCCTTTAGTCCGGACTCTAATCATATTCATCACCGCTTATTGCATATCGGACTTAGCCATATTCAGGCAACATTGTTCGTCGCACTAAGTAATATTTTGCTCATTGGATTAGTGCTGGTCATTGGCGGATTGGATATTAACGTACAACTCTTTATAACTGTTTTTGTTGGGTCGGCACTCTACCTTTCACCATTTTTAAAGGTTTTTGAGAAGGACATAGCGGTGGAAGTTGTTAAAACCAAACCGAATAAAGAAATAAGCATGGAGCAAGTAGTTGGCAAGTGAAAGGCCAACACAACAAACCAAGGCATCTTTTGCACCACCAGTGGAAAATGGGGTTGCTAACATTGAAACTACAGCTGTGAATGCTCCTTTAGCAAAAGCAGGTAGTGCCGAAGTCGAAAAATTCCAAAGGAAAAAATCAGTGCCAATAGATCGGTAGTATTCAAAAAAATCTCAGAATAATAAAAACTCTTTACAAGGAAGGTTAATTAACTGCGTAGTCTATAAAAGATCATTCTATGAATTGGTATGTAATCTACACCAGGCCCGGATGGGAATTAAAAATTTATAAGGCACTCTTTGTAGAGGAAATAGGACATCATAGTGTTTGGTTGGTGTTTCCGGTTCTCGGCTATAGGATCACCGCCCGTATGGCGGGATCTCGTGTAATAGCATCTTAGAGGCAGAGAAAGTGTATTTCTTTGCCGGAAATAAATAAAATTACAGAGGTGACCTTTAGGGTGCCTAAAATATAGCAGTGTAGCTAACGAAGTTTATTCATACTGCATACAGGGGAAGTATCCCTGAACGGGGGTTTTAGTTGCCCTCTTTTTTTTATTGCTGCCTATGAACTATTTTTACTGAAAATTTATCTTTCAGTTCAATAAAATATGGGACTCATAGTGGCGAAGCCGTGGCTGTGTATGAAGTTAAAGATGGAATGTTTTTTAACTCAGGGGAGGCAATTAAACTTGGTATAATATAGTTACTTATGCAGCAATGCATTGGCCATTTTGAAGAAATTTCAGGGACAGTTCTTAAGCGACAGGACTCCAATGAGGCTTTTGCAGCTATGATACCACGGTTTGTAAATCAATTTATGAAGGATCATAAAAGCACTATTATTAATGGCGATTGGCAGTTATTTCCAGATTTCATCTACTTCTATAGCATGGTTCAAATTAATTTACAGCCAGTTACTGAGGATAATGAAGCCACGCTAAACCAAGTCTATAATACTGTGGTGCGGATCTAATACTACTTTATTACAATTAACTGAATTGCATTAAAATGAATTTATCAACACAGGATCTTACCATTGCCAATGTAAATATTGTACACGGTCCAAAGCGTCAAGACAATATTCCACATTCACCAGCCTCTGTTAGAAAAAACAAAAAGGCTTTTAAATTATAAACCATACATATATCATTGCCAATGGTATTGAAGAAGCTGTTGAATGGTATTGGATAAATGTAAAATAGGTTATGCTCACAATAATGTTTTTTCAGAAGAAACAATAATTTAACTTTAATAAAATAAAATTTTGCTAAAAGCTAAAGCTAAAAATGCTGTTTTTTGGAGTATGTTTTCAACAGTTGGAGGTATTGTTATTCAAATGGGCTATGGTGTTATAATGGCACGTTTATTAACTCCTTACGATTTTGGGTTAATCGCAATGGCGATGGTAATTATAACAATATGCAAAAGTTTTGTAGATAGTGGGTTTTATCAAGCTGTAATTCAAAAAAAAGAAGTTAATAGCAATGAACTTTCGGCTATTCTAAATCTTAATCTGGTTTTGGCCTTAGTACTTTGTTCTTCTATATTATTATTTTCAAATAATCTTGCCGATTTTTTTGGAGAACAAAATCTAATTGAAATATTCTCAATTCTTGCTTTTACTCTCTTGGTTGAAGCATTTAGTCTTGTGCCGAGGGCTGTTCTGGTTAAAGAAATACAATTTAAATTAGTTTCAAAAATAGCAATATTCTCTACTTTAATTTCTAGTATTGTAGGAGTTATATTAGCATTAAATGATTTTGGTGTATATAGTCTTGTTTATAAATCGGTGTTACAAATTGTTTTATCGACGTCTTTCTATTGGATTTTTCATCCAATAAAAATCAATTTTTTTACATCTTTTGAATATTTAAAAGGTTTTTTAAATTTTGGTTCTAAAGTGTTTATTGCAGATCAAATTGAAGTCATTTCAAATCAAATAACTTTTGGTTTAATAGGTAAAAAATTTAATTCTTCAGATTTAGGATATTTTTCAAAAGCGTTCCAATATCAGGGTTTACTGAGCCAAACAATTGTTGTTAGCATAAACAAAGTCGTATTTCCTACATTTTCAAAGGTACAAGATGATGATGTGAAATTAAGAAATGGCTATAGGGTATTAATGAAAATTAGTGCATTTTTCATCCTGCCACTAATGCTAATATCACTTATTAATGGAAATGAATTGATAATTATTTTGTTAGGTGACCAATGGGGAGAAACTATTCCATATTTTAAAATCCTATGCATTGGTGGGGTGTTTTACCCATTTACTGTATTTAATCTTAATATTATTAAGGTAAAAGGTTTAGGTGGATTGTATTTAAAAACTTGTTTAATTTCTAAAGGAATTTTAGTGCCTGCAGTTTTAATTGGCTTAAACTTCGGAATAACAGGAGTTGCAATTGCAATAATTGCTCAACAGATATTTGCTGCTATTGTAAATAGTATTTTTTCAGGAAAGTTAATAAACTATACATTTAGCCAACAAATTAAAGATGTTTCCCCATTTTTTATAAGTGCAATACTCGCAGTAGTGCCAGGACTATTACTATATTCATATTTAGCGAGCTTACATTTTATTTATTCTATCACAATTACTTCGCTTTTATTTATTTTAATATACTTCTGTAGTCTATTTCTATTAGCGAAGAGTGAGTTAATTTTAATATATAAAACAATTGTTAAAACATAAAAATAATCTATATTAACTGCTTGTTTTTAGTGTGACAAATTATTTCGTAATATTCTATTAAGTTATGAAATCAGGAAAATTAATTAATTTAATTAACATCTTAATTTTATGTTTTATTAATTTTATGGGAGACCCTTCAACGTACTCTTTTAGAGGGATATTGATGGAAAAAGTAGAGTTGTAATAATTTTATCTCTTGTTCTATTCGTGAACAATTTATTAAAGAACCGTAGATATAGAAATACACTTTATTCAAAAAAATCGGTCTTTAAGTTTTGGCTCTTTTGGTTTATCTATGCTACAATAAATACATTATTTAAGTATTCAATACAGGGACTTTCGATAGATGGTTTTATTGGTTATAATCTTTTTATGCCATTTGTTATGATGAGTACTGTTGCATCCTTACCAATTAAATTTTTAGGTTATCTGCTAAGATGGCTTGGCTTATCTGTTTACATTTCTTTTATAATTTACTTTGTTACATCAAGTTTTCAAGGAGGTCGTTTTATGGTTGCAAACTTTGATCCCAATGAGTTTAGTTTAATGATCTATCTTTTATTGATATTAATTGGCTTAAGCTATCTCAAAAATAAAATAACGAGAATACAGTTTGTTTTTCTTTTAAGTCTTCCTGTATATTTTGCTATAATGCTTGGGTCTAGAATGGGATTTATTGGAACCATGATATTGGTGTTAGCTCCATTTCTTACCTCTATAAAAAAGAATAGGATGATATCCTACCGACGATTCTTTATAATTATTGGATTATCAGTAATTCCTCTTTTTTATATAATTAATAATACGGTTGTTGGAGAAAGATTATTAAATACAACGGAAAGTTATGAGGAATCAGAAAAGTAATTATGCAGAAGGAACAGTTTTTGAAAAGTTTGGAGATAGGGGAGTATATTACGTTAGAGGATGGGAAGCATTCAAAGATGAACCAATAACTGGAATTGGCTTAAAAAATTTTCTACACAACTACTGGCCTACGGTATTACATTCAGAATTCATGGTTCATCTAGCCGAATTAGGTTTGATTGGTTTTATCCTCTATTTATTATTTAATATTTCAGTATTTAGATCGATACGCGAAGCAAAAAAAACCAATGCTTCAGCTCTTATTTATAATTATCTGTTCTTCGTTTTTGGTGCAATTATGATATCCGCAAGTGTGCTCTTCATGTATAACTCAATGGCTACAGCAATAATATACGGTTTGATACTCTTACTTACTAATAGCAAAACAACTAAAAGAATTATAAGAATTAAAATAAAATGAGAAAACTAATTTACCGTTTAGTTAAAAGTGAACGTTATAAACTTTTATCTGAAAGTAGAAAAAATAAAACTTTAAGTTCTAAGGAACTAAATAAATTAAGAGAAAAAAGATTTTCAGAATTAATTCAACACGCTAAGATTTTCTCTCCATATTATAGAGAGTTATTAAGCGAAAAAGTTATTAAAGATATCAATGATTTAAAAAACTTACCAATTCTTACTAAAGAAATAATTAAAACAGAAGGCAAAAGAATTAAATCCATATCAAAAGAAGATTTAAAATACTTACAAAAGAATTCAACAAGTGGTTCTACTGGGGAAGCAACTATTTTCTTTTCTGACATATAGAGACAGGCGAGAAGGTAGAGCAATAAGAGGTGATGAATTTGTTCCAAATTTTAATTTTCTTGATAGACAATTAGTTTTTTGGGGTGCTGAAAGAGATCTTTTAGCAAAAAAGAGTTTACGTTCATATTTCAACAAATATATTGTAAGAAAGCAAATAATATCATCTTATCATTTAACAGAATATGATATAACGACAAACGTAGAAATTATAAATAAATTCAAGCCAGTTACAATTGTTGGATACCCCTCAGCATTGCACTTTATGGCTTTAGAAATAAGAAAAAATAAAATTCAACTCTCACATTACCCTAAAGGAATTATATCAGCTGGTGAAACATTGCAACTTCATCAAAAAGACTTAATCGAAGATGTTTTTAAGTCTCGTATTTTTAATCGCTATGGTTGTAGAGAAGTTGGTCATATTGCTAACGAATGTAGTGAGCACAACGGTTTTCATTATAATGCAGATGACTTAATTATAGAAGTTGTTAATGACAAAGGAAAAGAATGCAAAGAGGGAGAAATAGGTAACTTACTAATTACAGATTTAAATAATTACGCATTTCCAATGATTAGATATCAAATTGGAGACTTAGGATCGATTTCGGATATGAGTGATTGTAAATGTGGATGTACCTTACCTAAATTAAAAACAATTGAAGGACGAGCTTTTGACATTATTCATGGTAAAAATGGAAATAAAGTTTCTGGTCCATTTTGGACCCTTACTTTTAGATATAAAGTAAAAGGAATTGAAGCCTTTCAAATTAGACAATCTTCAAATTTTAACTTACAAATTAATGTAATGACTAATCAGCATTTTAATGCTGTGGAAAAAGAGAAAACTAAGCAATTAATTTGGGAAAAGCTTGGAGAGGGCATTGTAATAGAAATTTATGAGGTGGCAGAATTTGAATATACTAAAACGGGGAAGTTTAAGTGGATCACTTCAGAATTAAATAATTAATAATGAAGAAGAAAATTTGTTTTATTGCTCGCCAAATGTATCCAGATTTTGTAGGTGGTGCCGAAGTTTTTAATTATTATTTGATTAACCGATTAGCTAATGAAAATGAGGTTAGTTATATTTCCTTAAGTGATAAAACTATAGCCGGAGCTACCAAATATCAGTTGAAGTCAAAGAGAGATATTTATCAATATCTTGAGATTTTTTCAAGAATTCTAAAATCAAAGAAAGAAAGAATTTTTGTAGTCTCCTTTATGAGAACAAAATGGTATTATATGATCATGTATCCGTTATTGAACATATTTTTTAATAAAAAATATGTTATTGTTATTCATGGAGGAAGTATGATGCCATGGAAATGGAAATATCCATTCAACTTGTTTTTTAAAAAAGCAAAAACCATTTTCGGGGTTTCTCAGATAATATGCGAAGAATACTATAAAAGAACAAATATTAAAATCAAGTATTTGCCACCTTTGATTCCATTTGAGATATCCATAAAAGAAAAGCCTTTTCTTAGAAAGAAATATAGTTTAAATGAAGAATCAAAAGTATTTCTCATCGTTGGATCCTTAAAAGAACTTAAGAAGCCGTTAATCGTTTTAGAGGCTTTAGATAAAATTGATAAAACATTTTTACGAAAACAAAAGGTTTGTGTTTTATTTGCTGGTGATGGTCCTTTAAAAAATAAAATGGAAACTTTTATTAGGGATAAAGGTCTTCTAGACTTTGTTCAATTACTGGGTAACATACCGAGAGAAAGGATTAATGAATACTATAAATTAAGTGATTATTATATTATTTCATCAGATTTTGAAGGAACACCTATATCCATGCTAGAGGCCATGTACAATAAATTATGCATAGTAGGTTCTAATGCTAAAGGCATTAATAATATAATCAAAGACTCAGCAGGGAGGTTTTCTATTTGATAATTCTAACTCTTTGGAGTTAAGTGAAATAATGATAGATGTCATAAAAAAAGATCACATTATCAAAAGAGATAATGCATATCGTTTTTTTAATGAAAACTTTAATTACACTAAACTAACTAAAGATTTTATTTCAAATATATGAGTAATAATAAATACAATGTTCCTGTACTAATGTATCATTCAATAGGAGTTCCGAATAAAGCATGGAATTGGAATTATCTAACATGTCCTTATGACAGATTCGAATCGCAATTGAAAGCTATTGAGGAACTAGGATTAAACACCATATCCTTAAATACATTGTATGAGTATATGGTTAATGGCAAAACAATACCTAAAAAAT
Source organism: uncultured Flavobacteriaceae bacterium (assembly GCA_963827785.1). GTDB lineage: Bacteria > Bacteroidota > Bacteroidia > Flavobacteriales > Flavobacteriaceae > Site-B1. Next base: position 11,756 of record CAWHCT010000024.1, read on the forward strand.
CAATTGCTTTGACTTTTGATGACGGTTATGCTGACATTTGGATATATGCATATCCTTTATTAAAAAAGTATAAGATGTGTGGAACAGTTTTTATAAATCCAGATTTTGTTGATCCTCGTGAAAATAAAAATGATTTATATGAACTAAATGGTAAATCAGATCATCTTTCTTCATCGGGTTTTCTGTCATGGAGTGAGATTATTCAAATGGATAAAGAAAAAGTTATATTCTCAGAAAGTCATGCATTAACACATACATGGTATCCTATAACCGATGAAATAATTGATTTTAGAAACCCAACTGACTCTTACACTTGGATGACATGGAATAATAATCCTGAACTTAAATATAACCTACAAATTGATGCCAATAAGTTAAAACAATTAGGCCAACCTGTGTATAAACATGAAAAAAGCTTAATGCATAAAAGATATTTTCCAGATAATAGTCTAGATAATTATTTAAAGGGGTTTGTGAAAGAGAAAGGAGGCATTGAATTCTTTAAACAAAATAATTATAAAGCTGTTTTATTTGAACAAGTAGAAGAATATAAGAAGCAAAATGAATTAGATGATAAATATGAATCTCAAGAGGAATACGAAAAGCGTATTCGTTATGAACTTGAACATACCAAAACCCTATTAGAAGAAAAGCTAAAAAGAAAAATAACTTTTCTTTGCTGGCCAGGAGGAAGTGCTACGAAAATAGGAATGAAAATAGCAACTGATTTAGGGTATCTTTTTTTTAATAGTGCAAGAGATTTGACTCTAGTAGAGAGAAATGAAATAAGAAACGTATCAAAAGGTGGAAATAGAATTAAAAGATTTACACCTTTAATTTATTTTAACGGACAGGAAAACTATAAATCAAAAATAATTTATGCAAACAAATTTTGGATGAAACTATATGTTTTTAGAAACAATAGTAGTCTATTGTCTAAGGTGGTTTTTAAAATAGCATCTATTTGTAGTAACATATTACATAAGGGATAATTTATAATTCATGAAAATACTTTTTTTAATAGAAGAATTAGGTAGAGGAGGCAAAGAACGTCGACTGGTAGAATTGCTTAAAGGACTCAGTAAATTTCCTGATGATTATGAATTACATTTAATTTTAACCAAATCCATGATTGATTATAAGGAGATTGAACAGTTTAATATAAATATTCACTTCTTAAAGCCAGTCTCGAATCTGCGGTTAATTCCAAGCGTATAGAAAGCAGTTTAAAGAAATACAACCAGATATTATTCATGCATGGTCAATGGAAAACTTCATTTTACGCTGCACTTTTAAAACCCTTTTTTAAATATAAATTTGTAGCTGGATTTATAGGGGATACTTTTGGTTTTTCTAAGAACTATGGTTTTTTAGCTAAGTATTTTATCTTTCCCAAAGCAGATTATATAATATCTAATTCAAAAAAAGGTTTAATTGCTTACCAGGTGCCTGAGGATAAAGGACTAGTTATTTACAACGGCTTTGATCCATCAAGGGTATCGAAATCCAAAATAAATAAATTAAAGGAACTTGGAATCACAACTCCATTAATTGCTGTAATGCTGGCAAATGTCGGCCCTTATAAGGACTATAAGACGTTTATCGATCTGGCTAAACAAGTAACTAGTATAAGAAATGATGTGACTTTTATCTCCATTGGTAAAATCTTTCCGGAGTTTGAAGATTTAACCGCAGATTTCAGAGATAATAAAAATCCTTATCATAAAGTTTTTAGGTTACCGTGAAGATGTTGATGAGTTAATAAAGGATTGTCATTTAGGAATTCTTTGTACCTATTCGGAAGGTATTTCCAATGCAATTATAGAATTGATGGCAAATGAAGTACCTGTTATTACAACCGATATTATTGGAGGTTCCTCCGAATTAATTCAAAATCAAGTTGATGGAGTGATTTGCGGTAATGATAAAGTCGTATCGGAGACAATCAGATTATTGGATAACACTTTGGAACGCATAAAAATGGGGAAACTTGCTAAGCTTAAAATAGAAGAAAAATTCAGTTTAAACGCAATGATTGAATCGTACAGGAAAATATATAATACACTTTAGGGTGTCCTTTGAGGCAGTATGGTATTGTAGTCAATCATGAAAATATCCATAAAATAAATTGTAATTAAATCGAGTAAGTAATTGTTACCATCAAACAAAAAAAGTAACTTTATTCCCCCATTAAAATATGAAAGATATGCAAGACGATAATAAATACAAAACCATCTATATTGATGACAGACGATCAGCAGGATGACGAGATAAATGTGCGTGAAATCCTCGAAAAATACAGTCGCCATTATAAATGGTTCTTGCTGGGGGTTATTATAGCCTTGGCGATGGCCTTTGTATACCTGCGTTATGCTACCTATCAATATGAGGTGTCTACCACCATCTTAATTGAACGATAAAGAAAAGGGAAGGGGATTAAACTCCGAGCTCTCAGCTTTTAAAGACCTGGGATTATCTGCCGATTCAGAAATATCACTGGATACTGAAATCGGGCATCTTAAAATCACGTACCCTCATGGAGCGGGTGATCAAGAAGCTGGGCTTACAGGTAAGCTATTATAGAAAAGGCCGTGTTGGTATCAATGAGATTTATCAGAACAATGTGCCATTAAATATCAATTTATTTATAAATGATACCATCCTCCACAAGTTAGACACTATTTTTTCGATAACTGCAAGATCTGCCACCCGATTCGTCTTGGCTGACGGAAATGGTGATGAGGTAAAGGAAGACGTTTTTGGTGAAACTATTAAATGTAAATTTGGCGATCTGGTGGTTACCCCAAAGGCTATCGAAGATGTGAAAATAGGCCAGGAGATCATAGTAAGAAATAAGACCTCTGAATAGCTGTGGTTAGTCGGCTATTCGAGAAGTGAGCATCACTATTACCCCCGCAGGTAAAGAATCAACCCTGTTGATACTCACCATGAAGGATCCCGTTAAGACATAAAGCGCGAGACATTCTTGATAATTTAGTAAGCCATTATATCGAAGATGCCTCTGAAGATAAGAGAAAGATAGCCAAGAGCACAGATCTTTTTATCAACAACCGGATCGACAATATTTCTGTGGAGTTGACCAGTCTTGATCTGGGGGTAGAAACCTATAAAACCCAAAATAAGTTATCAGATATGGGGTCTGATACGGGCCTTGTAATGGAATCAAATGTAGAATTAAATAATAAGATCGCTGACCTTAGCTCGCAGATCAAATTAATAGACTATGTGATTGAATATATGAAAACCAACAATGACCTAATACCAGCTAGTTTAGGCATGTTGAATGAGACCACCAGCCAGAATACCTTAAATTATAACCGTTTGGTATTGGAGCGTAATAGACTGTTAAAAGGAGCCAATGAAGATAACCCAATTTTAATCAATTTAAATGATCAGATCTTACGCTTAAGGGAAAGCATAGATCAAAGCCTACGCAACTCACGTTCGTCACTGGCAATTACGTTAGAAGAGACTAGGGACGCAGGAAAGGAGGTTGTCTTCCCAAATATATTCAGCCCCGAAAAAAGAAAGAGAGATCACGGATATAAAGCGTCAGCAACAGATCGTTGAAAGCTTGTATTTGTATTTGCTGCAAAAAAAGGAGGAAAGTTCTATTATCACTAGCCGCTAATTGCGCCCAATGCCAAGGTCATTGACAGGGCATACGGGAGCAGTACTCCGGTGTCGCCCAATAAATTAATCGTGTATATCGGGGCGTTCTTAATGGGCCTCGCTGTACCATTCATTTTTATTTATATCCGCTTGTTACTTGACAATAAGATACATACCCGCGAGGATATAGAATCGACGGTAAAAGCACCTATATTGGGAGATATACCTACTAGCAAATCAAAAGAGAAGCTCATTATTTCTAATCAAGACAGGAGCAATGTGGCAGAATCATTCCGCCAGATAAGAACCAATATTAATTTTATGTTGCCCCGAAACACCAAAGAAGCTAAAACGATTTTTATTACCTCTACCATAGCCAATGAAGGTAAAACATTTATTTCCATCAATTTAGCATCGGCTCTGGCATTGCTGAACAAAAAAGTTTTGCTGATAGCGGCTGATATCAGAAAGGGGGAAATAGATGCCTATTTGAACATAAAGCAGGAAAAAGGCCTTACCCATTTTTTAATAGATAACAGTTTAAAGGTAACAGATTTAATTGTGCATCATGATAAAACGAATTTAGATTTCCTCCAAACGGGTATTGTTCCGCCAAACCCGTCAGAATTATTGACCAATGGCCGTTTTGATGAAGTAATTACCTATGGAAGAGCCAACTACGACTTTGTAGTGGTTGATACACCTCCCGTAAATATTATTACAGATACGCTGCTGATGGGCCATCATGCCGACCTGTTCGTTTATGTGGTCAGGGCCAATTTTCTTGACAAGCGGTTGTTAAAGATCCCAAAGATGATGTATGAGAACAAACGCCTGCCGAATATGGCCATTCTGATCAATGATACCGATTATGAGAAGAATGGTTACGGTTATGGTTATAGTTATAGCTATGGAGAAAATCAACCCAAACAGTCGTGGTTTAAAAGATTATTCAGTGCTTAAAAATTAGGTTACTTACCATTTAAGTACCACTCCATTGTTTTAAAAAGAACTAAGTTAGTGATACTTTCAAATTGATTTTTATTGATTAAAAATTAATCTTCGAAACAAAAGAAACAAAAGTACTCTGCAAATAAGCTATCTATACGATTACCGAGTTAATTATTAAAAATATAGTGGTTTGATAACATTCTGCCACTTTTTCATAAATCCCACTTAAGTTGAAGATTAAACCAGTTTTTAATCTGAACAATAAAATCAACTATTTCAAAATTTATTTTATCTAGTTTACAGATATATGAGGGTCACGAATTGGTCATAATGGAATATAAAAAATCCAACTAACTTATATAAGTTAATTAAATTTATTATTTGTGATCGAGACAGGATTGAATATCCTTTGCCTTCCCTCGTGAAAATGTAAAGTCCAGCTGGTACACAGCCGGTTTTGTGGTTTATCTCAAGATTCTAAAACCTATGGTTTTTCCATCTTACCATAAACCAGGATTGAATATCCTTTGCGTTCCCATGTGAAAATGTAAAGTCCAGCTGGTACACAGCTGGTTTTTTGTTTTATCTCAAGATTCTAAAACCTATGGTTTTCTATCTTTCCATAAACCACAAAATCCATCACTTTCGTGATGGACTTTACGCTTTAAGTGATGGCACCAGGATTCGAACCTGGGACCGCCTGCTTAGAAGGCAGGTGCTCTATCCAGCTGAGCTATGCCACCTAACTGAGAGTTAAGAAAATGTCTGCCAGACATTTTTAGCGAAAGGGCCAGTTTGTGGGTTGGCTCCTGTTCACTTAACTCTATTACAGGATTATCTCGCTTCGCTCGATGATCCTGAATTGTTCTGTTGCAAATTAAAGCAAGGCTTTAATTTTAAATAAATTCAATTATTTCTCTTAAGAAAGCGAGCTTTCTACGAGAACTCCTTGATTCTATTTGTCGGGGTGGCAGGATTCGAACCTGCGACCTCCGCGTCCCAAACGCGGCGCGATAACCGGGCTACGCTACACCCCGAAAACAGTTTACAACTGTTAATATTTCAATAAACAAACTCCAAATTTCAATACACTACTCTTTTAAGTAGTTTGCTCGGGCGGAGTTTATTCCGAGCGAAGTCGAGGCACTAAACCCCGAATTGTGGAGAGACTGGGATTAACTACGTTGATCCCATGTACTTCATCCTGCAAATAGACCTGTAAAACACCGGTGGTGTTTTGAAAGCTTTATTCTCTAAATTCATGCTAAAACAAGCTTTGCATGAATTCCTCAAATAAATCTTAAACAGTCCTATTTGATTGCGGAGAGACTGGGATTCGAACCCAGGCAACACTTACGCGTTGACAGATTAGCAATCTGCTCCATTACCACTCTGGCACCTCTCCTATTTATATTTTTAAGAACTGGCATTAATAATTTTAATGCGGATGCAAATGTAACTTTTCATCTTAAAGAACGCAAACTATTTTTTCAGTTTTTTAAACCTATTTTTTTATTCAGGATATTCAATCCTAAGATGATAAATATTGGCCAACTTATGCTTTAAAACTTTTTTAATAGACTGGATCTCTTTAAAGGTGATATTTGCATTAATAAATTGATTGTCTTCCATTTGCTTATTGATGATGTTCTCTACAAATACATCAATTTTGGACGAGGTTGGTTCCTTTAAACTTTTTGATGCTGCCTCAACACTATCACACATCATTAAAATAGCGGTTTCTTTACTAAAAGGTTTTGGTCCGGGATATTTAAAATCATTGATATCCAAATCTTCATTGGTACTTTTTTCCTTCATGTAAAAATAATACACAACACTTGTACCATGATGAGTTCTAATAAAATCAATAATCCTGTCCGGTAGGTTATTCTTTTTCGCAATTTCTATTCCATCCAAGACATGTCTTATGATTATTTGTGCACTTTCCGGAGCTGATAATTCATCATGAGGATTAATTCCTGTAGATTGATTTTCAGTGAAAAAAGTTGGATTTCTCATTTTACCAATATCATGATAAAGGGCTCCTACCCTGATGAGCATGGCATTGGCACCAACTTCATTGGCTGATGCTTCAGCTAAATTGGCCACATTCAAAGAATGATGAAATGTTCCAGGTGCCTTATTGGAAAGTTCCTTTAATAATTTTGTATTGGTATCCGATAATTCCAAAAGTGAGACGTCTGATACAAGACCAAACAATTTTTCATAGGCATAAATGAGAGGTTGAACAAATAATGTAGCTAATCCATTTATCACAAAAAGGCCAAAAACCTCCCATTTAAGTGTTTCTGTTGTTCCTTCATGAATTACAGAAAATGCAAAATATGCTATAAAATAGATGAACGTGATCTGTCCTACCGATATAAAAAGATTGGCTCGTTTGTAAAGTTCAGAAACCGTTAAAATAGTTACAATACCGGCTATGATTTGAAGAAACATGTATTCGTAATTATTTGGCACGATAAATCCCAAAAGCAAAACGGTTATCACGTGTGTAAACAAACCTAATCTCGCATCAAAAAATGCCTTTAAAACTAATGGCAAAATACAGATTGGGATGATATATACATAAGCGGAATTAAATTTAACGATCAAAGTTGTAAGTAGGACCATTAAAATGATATTGAAAAATATAAATGTGACTTTTGTGTTATTCGAAAATACATCCATTCTGTACTTTCTTAAAAACAAAAGCAGCATCAGCAGTGCCAACGCCACTAAAACGGTATAGGCCACAACAATTAAGTAATAGTTTGAATCGTTCCAAACCTGCGTCTGATATTCAGCTTCCAGTGATTTTAAAATTTCAAACTTTTCTCCTTCAACAACTTCTCCTTTAGAAATTATTAAAGTTTCTCTTGTAATACTTCCTCTTGTATACGAGATTTTATCAAGTTCTTCTTTTAGTACACTATCCGTTATTGCCTTATTCAGACTTACATTTGGCTTAATTACATTAAAGAATAATGATATTAACTGTACCTTATAGGCATCAAGCCTCTCATTAATTATTTCCTTTTCTAATATCTGTCTAATATCATTGATATTGATCAAATTAGAATACATAGTACTTATAACTTCCTTTTGATTGGAGAGCAGCACTACTTCTGTATTAGGATCAAAGTCATGAGGCTCTTTTAATATACCATAGCGATACACTTTTTGAAGTATTTGCTCGCCTTTTTCATAAACCCTATTAACTTCTTTTGAATTTAATGAATCTGGATAGACTTTTTTAAATTCTAATCTGAAATTGGCTATCGCAGATGGGACCAGACTGGAATCAATATCAAAATATTGAACAGCTTCTGCTTCTATCTTTTTTACTTCGATATTTATTTCGGCATCAGATTTTTTTATGGCAAAATCAAAAGGAGCATATAAATTTTCTGATTGCCAAGGCTTACCATTCTCAAAACTGTACTTAAATTTTCCACTTTTTGGAAATAAGTACACAATTAAAAAAGTAGTGAATACAAATAAAATCACCTTATAAAGCAAGTAATGATTTTTGTATAGTGTGTTTATGAAGTCTTTCATTTAAGAACTAATAGAAATCAAAAGTAACAAATAATGATGACACAAGATTTACCGGTCATTTAAATTAATAATATCTTCCAGTCTCTTAGGTCGACGGGTTTCAATCCATTCGGAATAACTTGTATAGCCATTCTTGTCATTGATTGCCTGAGTTTGATCAAGAATATTTTTAATTATCTTTTCCGGCTGAATCTCCTTGGTTCCTATTTCTTCTATTATTGAATTTATATTCTCTTTAACCCTAGTCTTAATTGATGTATTCATGTTATTCAACCATTCCTCTAAAGCATCATCGGTTAAATGTGTATCTATTATTTTCCTGGTTATTTGCTGACCATGCTTCTTTGATTCCTGAATATTTCCTCGGCCGGTAACAGCATTTCCCACAGCAAAAACATTATCATATCCATATACGTGATAATCAACATGTTTTCGCATTTTTAAAGTTGAATATTCATATGGCAATCCCTCTATTGGCTCAGGTAAACTGCCAATTGAAGAAACAATAAGATCAGATCTTAATTGTTCGGTTGCATTTTCTAAAGGAACAATACGCCCATTATAAACCATAACTTTTTGCAATACCAGACCTTTTAAAGTATTGTCTTCTTCAATAAAATCTATAGGAACTCTTAAAGGTTTAAATGTAAACTTATATTTCTCCAGGTAATTATTTAATAATTTCGCTGAAACTTCTCTTGCCTTATCAAGACTCTCCTTAGAGTCATCCCTTGGTGATTTTAATGGCATATCGTCAGCATTCCTTCTGTAAACCAGATTTACTCCCTTTAGTTTTAATTTTTTGTATAAAATATTATGGTCTTCCAGCACTTTATCTATTCCCTTTTTTTCAAGGTTGAAAAGGTCCTCCTCGATTCCAAAAACATCCTTTAATTTGTTTCTTACCAGTTCAATCATAAATATTTTAACAACATCTAAAGAAGCTAAACCACCGCCAACAATTATGGCACCATCTTTTATTTCATAGTTTTTGCCTTTGTAGTCAGCTTCATGATTGTGATTAAACCAATAAATAAAGTCATTTTGATAAATGAGGCCATTATCCTTGAACTTTTCTATACCTTTTAATGGAAACTCTCTATCTTTCCAGGCACCATTAGCTATGATCACAGCTGAAAATCCCCAATTATTGACCAGATCATTAAATGAAATATCTCTACCTATTTTTACCATAGGAACAAATCGAATATTTTCATGATCCAGTTTATTATCAATTTCGTTTTCCTGGCGATTTCTTAAGTTAACATGCCATTTTGGAAGTCCATCCTCAATTTTACCATATGGCAAAGCATTCATTTCAAAAACAACAACTCTAAACCCATTTTGAGCTAATAAGTTTGCAGCTTCTGAACCTGAAATAGATCCACCTATTACGGCTATATAATGCTTTTTATGGTTCTCCATTTTGTGCTATTTAATTGTATATAAAATTAAACAATTTGAACCTTTATAAAGTAATCTATTTTAATTAAATTCGTAACCTATAATCATTAGAAAAAATTCAATGAAAGACGTCGTCATAGTATCTGCTGCCAGAACACCAATTGGAAGTTTTTTAGGAGGTTTGAGTACGATTCCTGCTCCGAGATTAGGCGCTATTGCCATAAAAGGAGCATTAGATAAAATTGGTTTGGACCCTAATTTAGTTGAAGAAGTACTAATGGGAAATGTAGTACAAGCCGGAACAGGTCAGGCTCCTGCAAGACAAGCTGCACTTTTTGCAGGTATCCCCAATACAGTTCCCTGTACAACAGTAAATAAGGTTTGTGCTTCCGGGATGAAAGCAGTAATGCAGGCGGCTCAGGCAATTTCATTGGGTGATGCAAATGTAATTGTTGCCGGAGGAATGGAAAATATGAGTTCTATTCCGCACTATTATCATGCCAGATCAGGTACTAAATTCGGACCAATCACTTTAGAAGATGGTATGCAAAAAGATGGACTAGTAGACGCTTATGATAAAAATGCTATGGGAGTTTGTGCAGATCTATGCGCATCAGAATATAATTTTTCAAGAGAAGATCAGGATAATTTTGCTATTCAGTCTTACAAGCGATCAGCAAATGCCTGGTCACTGGGAAAATTTAAAAATGAAGTTGTATCCGTTATTGTACCACAGCGACGTGGAGAACCCATTGTAATCAGGGAAGATGAAGAATTCAAGAATGTGAAAATAGATAAAATACCTTCCTTAAAACCAGTATTCACAAAAGATGGAACGGTTACAGCTGCCAATGCCTCCACCATCAATGATGGTGCTGCAGCACTGGTTTTAATGAGCAAGGAAAAGGCTGAAGAATTGGGGTTAAAACCATTGGCTACTATTAAGAGTTTTGCTGATGCAGCACAGGAACCAAAATGGTTTACGACTGCTCCAGCCAAAGCGCTGCCAAAAGCATTGGCTAAGGCTAATATCTCTATTGATGATGTTGATTTTTTTGAGTTCAATGAAGCATTCTCAGTAGTTGGTTTAGCTAATATGAAACTGCTGGGATTATCTGATAAGAAAGTTAATGTCAATGGTGGAGCAGTGTCCTTAGGCCATCCTTTGGGATGCTCGGGAGCAAGAATCATTGTTACACTAATAAATGTTTTAGAACAAAATAAAGCTAAAATAGGTGCTGCTGCCATATGTAATGGAGGTGGCGGAGCTTCGGCAATTATTTTAGAACGTAACTAACCAATTTTGCATGCATTACGGAATTTGTAATTTGAGTCTGGTTCCTTTAAGGTTAGAAGCTTCTGACAAAAGTGAACTGGTTTCACAGCTTTTATACGGAGATCATTTTAAAATATTGGAGAAACGCAAAAATTGGAGTAAAATTCGATTGAGCTATGATGATTATGAAGGATATGTGGACAACAAACAATTTCTGGAAATTTCAGAAAAAGAGTATCATCATCTCGATAGTCTCAATCCTAAATATTCTGCAGATCTGGTTGAATTTGTTCAAGATAAAAAGGGACAATTGTTACCCATTTTATTAGGGTCGTCCCTGAATGGATTGCAAATGTTAGGTCATAAATATGAAGGTAATTCAATTTCTGAAATTTTTCCAAAAACCAAATTAATTGAAACGGCTTCCATGTACTTAAATACACCTTATTTATGGGGTGGAAAATCTCCATTTGGTATAGACTGCTCAGGTTTTACTCAAATGGTTTATAAAATAAATGGATACGAACTAAAGAGAGATGCATCTCAACAGGCAGCCCAGGGAGAAGTCTTGAGCTTTATAGAAGAAAGTGAACCTGGAGATCTTGCTTTTTTTGACAATTCAGAAGGAGAAATAATCCATGTAGGTATTATCCTAAAAAACAATTACATTATTCATGCTCATGGATGTGTAAGAATTGATAGATTGGACCAATCGGGAATCTATAATACTGAGCAAAACAGACATACTCACCGATTAAGGGTCATCAAAAAAATTATATAAAAAAAGCCACTGTTCAAGTGGCTTTTTTTATTACAAGATCAGTGATTAATTCCCGCTTTCTAGAGCATCAACACGATCTTTGATCATTTTTAAGTTTGCTGTGTCACCAACTGCACTATAAATATTCATAAGTGTTTTTGCAGCTTGTAAATTATTAGGGTCAGTTTCTAAGGCCGCCTCTAAATATGGTATCGCATCCTTGTAAACTTGTTGTCTTTTTTCTTTAAGTTCATCATATTTTCTGTCATCCGCAGCAGAAGTTCCTAGATTATTCATTTGATCAACAATTACTTGTTCACTATCAAGAATTAAGGCCGCCATATTTATTTGAGCATTTATATAGCCGGGATCAAGATCAATAGCCTTTTGATAATAACTCTTAGCAGATTCCTTGTCACCAGATTCAAAAGACAATACACCTAGGTTAAATTGAAGTTCAGGATCTGTTGGATTCAAGGATGTAGCTTCTTGCATAAGTTCTTTAAATCTGTCTATATGACCCATTTTATAATGCACATTAGCTTCAGCCAATAATAAATTAAGATCATCCGGATTAATAGCTCTAGCATCTTTCATTGCTTCAATCGCTTTTTCATTCTTCTCCTGACTGATATAGATCAAAGCGATATTCTTAACAATTTCCGATAATTTAGAATCTGTCATTCTATCTTCCGGTTTAACATGAGTTCCCGCCTTAACGGAAATATCACGTAATTGCTTGCTACCAAATAATTCTTCTTTTCCTTCTTCCTTATTAAAGGCATAATATTCTTCATCTATTCCAGTATATCCCAAATCCTTTAATTCTTCATACATTTTCAAGGCAGTATCATAGTCCTGACCATTTACAGCTGTAGAGGCTGCAAAATAAAGATACATGGTATCTTTTGGTGATAATTTATATGCGTATTCAAAACCCTTAGAAGAACTTGCATAATCCTTATTTTCTAACGAAGTGTTTGCTTTTGTCAATATAGACTGAAGCATTCCGGCTTTGATTTCATTGATCTTAGCCGAATATTCAGGTCCAACCTTATCAAAGTTTTCAATGGCACCTTCGAAATCGACATTACTGCCTGCTCCATTAGCATATAAGGCCTCTCCTTTCAATAAATAATATTTACTTTGAGTTTTTGCATCTGCCGATCCTATTAAGGATTCTATTTGAGTCAGTACCGATTTTGCTTCGGCAAAATTATTTCCTTTAATTGCTTTTTCAACTGCCTTTAATTCTTTTTTCTGAGCGAAAGAAAACGCTCCAATTAATAAAGCTAAAGCAACTACAATCTGTTTTTTCATTTTATTTAATTTTAAGTTAAGTGTTATTAGTTATTGTTATCGTTTGTTAAATTATCAAGAGTTGTGCCATCTTTTTCCGGACTCAATATCTTCAGTGCCTTCAACATCAATTACTTCATCATCATCACTCATTACTTTTGCTACAGCTGCAATGGAATCGTTTCCTTTTAAATTGATAAGTTTAACGCCTTGAGTAGCACGACCCATAACTCGGAGATCCTTTACAGCCATTCGAATTGCAATCCCGGATTTATTGATGATCATAAGATCATCCTCATCGGTCACATTCTTTATAGACACTAAATTACCCGTTTTTTGAGTAATTGATATCGTTTTTACACCTTTTCCTCCCCTATTGGTAATTCTATAGTCATCTAGACTAGAACGTTTACCATATCCATTCTCTGAAACAACTAAAATATTTTCGCTCATGTCATTAACGGTAACCATACCCACTACCTCATCGGTCTTTTCATTCGCCAATCTAATTCCACGAACTCCTGATGCATTTCTCCCCATTGGTCTGGTTTTTGCTTCTTCAAAGCGAATAGCTTTACCTGACTTCAAGGCTATCATAACCTGACTTTCGCCTGTGGTAAGTTTAGCTTCTAAGAGTTCATCGTCTTCTCTAATTGTTATGGCATTAATTCCATTGGTTCTTGGACGAGAATATTGTTCCAGCGAAGTCTTTTTTACCTGACCTTTTTTTGTAGCCATGATCACGTAATGACTATTTATATAATCCTGTCTTTAAGATCTTGTGTGCAAATGAAGGCCTTTACTTTATCATCCTGTTCAATGTTGATCAGGTTTTGAATAGCTCTACCCTTCGAGGTTTTACTTCCTTCCGGGATCTCATAAACACGCATCCAGAAACATTTTCCTTTTTGAGTGAAAAACAACATGTACTGATGATTTGTCCCTACAAACAAATGCTCCAGGAAATCTTCATTTCTTGTAGTCGATGCCTTTTGTCCTACTCCTCCTCTATGCTGTGTTTTATATTCAGTTAAAGAAGTTCTTTTGATATATCCGGCATGCGAAATCGTAATAACCACTTTTTCGTCAGGGATCATATCTTCAATACTCAAATCTCCACCGGCATATTCAATGACAGAACGTCTGTCATCTCCATATTTTTCCTTAACAACCAGCATTTCCTCCTTGATGATCTCCATTCGTCGCTCCTTTTTATCAAGGATATCTTTTAGGTCGGCAATGGTTTTTATCAAATCATCATATTCTGATCGAAGTTTGTCCTGTTCTAATCCGGTTAATTGACGCAAACGCATTTCGACAATCGCCTTGGCTTGAATTTCCGATAATTTAAATCGTTCAACAAGCTTTTCTCTTGCCTCATCTGCATTTCCTGAAGCTCTAATCAAAGCAATAACTTCGTCTATATTATCAGAAGCAATGATCAATCCTTCAAGAATATGTGCTCTTTCTTCGGCTTTTCTTAATTCGTAAGTTGTACGTCTTACCACTACTTCATGCCTGTGATCGACAAAATGGTGGATCATGTTCTTCAAATTCAGCATTTGAGGACGACCTTTAACCAATGCAATATTATTGACACTGAATGATGATTGCAGGGCAGTATATTTGTATAGCTTATTTAAAACAATGTTTGGAATGGCATCTCGTTTTAAGAACATAAACTATGCGCATTCCATTTCTGTCAGATTCATCTCTAATTGTAGAAATCCCTTCTAATTTTTTGTCATTTACCAGATCAGCTGTTTTCTTGATCATGTCTGCTTTATTGACCTGATAAGGAATCTCGGTCACAACAATGCATTCACGCCCTTTTATTTCTTCAGTATTAGCCTTAGCACGCATCACGATACGACCTCTTCCAGTCTTGAATGCCTCTCTAACCCCGTCATAACCATAAATTGTTCCACCAGTAGGAAAATCCGGAGCCTTCACATGGGTGATCAATTCATCTATATCAATATCGTTATTATCGATGTATGCCACTATTCCATCAACAACTTCACTCAAATTGTGTGGAGGCATATTAGTAGCCATACCAACAGCGATACCCGACGCTCCATTTACAAGTAAGCTCGGAATTCTGGTAGGCAAAACGGTTGGTTCTTCAAGAGTGTCATCAAAGTTAAGTTGCATATCGACAGTTTCCTTATCGATGTCTGCAAGCATATCTTCTGATATTTTACGCATGCGAGCCTCAGTGTACCGCATTGCCGCAGGACTATCACCATCAACAGAGCCAAAGTTTCCCTGCCCATCAACCAACATATAACGCAAACTCCATTCCTGAGCCATACGCACCATTGCATCATAAACTGATGTATCACCATGTGGATGATATTTACCTAAAACTTCACCAACAATTCTCGCAGATTTTTTGTGGGCTGTGTTCGATCTGACTCCTAATTCATGCATTCCATACAAAACGCGTCGATGTACCGGTTTTAGGCCATCTCTTACATCTGGAAGCGCACGTGACACAATGACCGACATTGAATAATCAATGTAAGCCGATTTCATTTCATCCTCAATATTAATCGGGATCAATTTCTCTCCTTCTGCCATAAATTTTTATATCAATTTTTTGTTAATTTCAAATCGTGCTAATATAACCATTTTGCTAGTCTTTATATACTTTTTAGGACTTCAAAAATGTATTTTTTATTAACAATTTCAGGGCTGATTTTAGTTAATAAGTAAGCTGTTAATTATTTTGATTTTATAAAGATTTTTTTGTCTATTAGCAAGAATCAATATATTAAGGTATAATTTTTGCCGTTATGTATTATGATTTTATTAATTTTAATGCAGAAAGGAATAATTTATGGATGATAATTTTTCTCCAAGAGTAAAGGATGTTATTGCATACAGTAAGGAAGAGGCATTGCGCTTGGGTCATGATTTTATTGGCACAGAGCACTTAATGCTTGGATTATTACGTGATGGAAATGGCAAAGCAATTGATATTTTAAGCGCCTTAAATATTGATCTCAATCATTTAAGACGCAAAGTTGAAATACTGAGTCCGGCAAATCCTAACGTGACAGTAACATCAAACGAAAAAAAGAATTTACATTTAACCAGACAAGCTGAACGCGCTTTAAAAACAACGTTTTTAGAGGCAAAATTGTTTCAAAGTACAACAATTAATACAGCACATTTACTTCTTTGTATTTTAAGAAATGAAAATGACCCAACAACCAAGTTATTAAATAAACTCAAAGTGGATTATGATAACGTTAAAGAACAATTTAAACTTATGATTACTAACGAAGACGATTATATCGATATACCTAAAGCAGAATCGTTTGAAGACGATGCCGCTATGCCTGAAGACGAATCCAAAGATAACCCGTTCAAACAACAACCTGGAAAATCGTCTAAAAAGTCCAAGACTCCTGTATTGGATAATTTTGGAAGGGATTTAACTGTTATGGCAGAAGAAGGAAAACTAGATCCTGTGGTAGGCAGAGAAAAGGAGATTGAACGTGTTTCTCAAATTTTAAGCCGAAGAAAAAAGAACAACCCCCTTTTAATTGGAGAACCCGGTGTAGGTAAAACTGCAATTGCTGAAGGGTTAGCTGAAAGGATTATTAAAAGAAAAGTTTCCAGGATTTTATTCAATAAAAGAGTAGTTACTTTAGATCTGGCGAGTTTAGTTGCAGGAACTAAATATCGCGGGCAGTTTGAAGAACGCATGAAAGCGGTAATGAATGAGCTTGAAAAGAATGATGACATTATTTTATTCATTGATGAAATCCATACCATAGTTGGTGCAGGTGGTGCCACTGGAAGTCTGGATGCTTCAAATATGTTCAAACCTGCATTAGCCAGAGGAGAAATTCAATGTGTTGGTGCTACTACGCTTGATGAGTACAGACAATACATTGAAAAAGATGGAGCTTTGGAAAGAAGATTTCAAAAGGTGATCATCGAACCTACTACTGTGGATGAAACCATAGAAATATTGAATAACATTAAATCCAAATACGAAGAGCACCATCACGTTGAGTATACTGATGAGGCAATTGAAGCTTGCGTAAAATTGACCAACAGATATATGACAGATAGGTTCTTACCGGATAAAGCAATTGATGCTTTGGATGAGGCGGGATCAAGAGTTCATATAATTAACATTGATGTTCCTAAACAGATTATTGAGCTGGAAAAAAAGCTTGAAGCAGTTAAGGAAACTAAAAATTCAGTCGTTAAAAAGCAAAAATATGAAGAGGCTGCAAGATTGAGAGATGACGAAAAGCGATTGGAAAAAGATCTGGCTATTGCCCAGGAAAAATGGGAAGAAGATACCAAACTTCACCGAGAGGTTGTAACCGAAGATAATGTTGCCGATGTGGTATCCATGATGACAGGCATTCCTGTGAATAGAATTGCTCAGGCAGAAAGCAAGAAATTGGCACAATTGCCCGAGCTTATTAAAGGTAAAGTAATTGGACAGGATGAGGCCGTTGCCAAAGTTGTAAAAGCAATACAACGTAACCGAGCCGGATTAAAAGATCCTAATAAGCCAATTGGTTCATTCATATTTTTAGGTCCAACAGGAGTTGGTAAAACTCAATTGGCAAAAGTTCTGGCTCGAGAATTATTTGATAGTGCCGATGCCTTGATAAGAATTGATATGAGCGAGTATATGGAGAAATTTGCCATTTCTAGGCTTATTGGAGCACCTCCGGGATATGTGGGATATGAAGAAGGTGGTCAGCTTACTGAAAAAGTAAGACGTAAACCTTATGCTGTAATCCTGCTGGATGAAATTGAAAAAGCACATCCGGATGTCTTTAACATGTTGTTGCAAGTCCTTGATGATGGCTATCTGACAGATAGTCTTGGTAGAAAAATTGATTTTAGGAATACTATAATCATCATGACATCCAATATAGGTTCAAGGAAACTAAAAGATTTTGGTGCCGGAGTTGGATTTGGTACGGCTGCTCAAAAGGCACAGGAGGGTTCAAATGCCAAATCGGTAATCCAAAACGCACTGAAAAAGGCATTTGCTCCTGAATTCTTAAACAGAATTGATGATGTAGTCGTATTCAATGCGCTTGAAAAGGAACATATCAATAAGATCATTGATATTGAATTAGCTCAATTATATTCTAGAATTGATGGTCTGGGTTATACTTTAAAATTGACTAAAAAAGCCAAAGACTATATAGCTGATAAAGGTTTTGACAAGCAATATGGAGCAAGACCATTGAAAAGAGCCATCCAAAAATATGTTGAGGATGCTTTAGCCGAAGAGATAATAGCATCGCAAATCGAGGAAGGAGATACAATTTATATGGATCTTGATAAGAGTTCTAATGAATTGACCATAAATGTTGAAAAGGCAGAAAAACCTGCCTAGAAATTTATCAACTTTATATTTAAAACTCTACAAATTTTTGTAGAGTTTTTTTATTTCTTTCAAAAAGTTTTAGTAACTTTAATAGAAATGATTAAGGTTTTTGATTTTTGTATTCTTAAATTTTATGATAATTACGTTATAAGCATTATTAATGAAGGAGTTACAGTATCAAAAGATATTAGTGATAAGATATGTAAAACTGCTATAGACTATTATCAGGGAAAGCCTTTTGTTTATATAACTCACAGAATTCATTCCTATTCAGTAGACCCAAATGTTTACCATGATGTATCAAAAATTAAGAATTTAGCAGGATTTGTTGTTGTATCTGATAGTAAATCATCTATCAAAAATGCTCTTTTAGAAAAGATATTTTTAAACAAACCATTCCAAATATTCAATAATCTTGAAGATGCCATTCTTTGGGCTGAAAATGCATATACACATTATAAACATGCATAATGCAAATTAAGCGATCAGTAATGCAGCTAATTTCTTTTTAATTAAAATAAATACAATAAATGTCTACTTCAAGTAAAATTTGGTTGGGTATATTAACTTTTATGCCCTTTATTCTTTTTGTAGTTTATCTTACATTGTTCTTTACGATCTTTTTAGGAAGTATTCATCATCTCGAACAAAACCATCATGATGAATTTCCGGTTCAATTCATACGAGATATATTTTTAGTGTTCATACCTCTAATTGTGGCTGTTATTATTTCCTTGATTATTACTATTTACTACATAGTTCATGCTAACAACAATGTGAAAAATGATACAGCTAAAAAGATCATGTGGACAGTTATCCTGATATTTGTTAGTAGTATTGGTTGTCTGGTTTATTATTTTGTAGAGATCCTGCCAAGTGATAACCAATTGAACAATTCTAAAGTTGTAAATGAATAGCATTGAACTTAAGCAAATAGAGGCTCTTATTAAGACAGAAATCGAAAAGACTGTTCAATCCATTAATACTTATAGAGAGCTTACAAAACCAATAGCTCCTGAAAATGCCATAGGCAGAATATCAAGAATGGATGCCATCAATAACAAATCGGTTAATGATGAAGCTTTAAAAAAAGCAAAGCAAAAACTTAAGAATTTAGAGATTGCCTACTCAAATCTTAATGAACCTGATTTTGGGATTTGCGCAAAATGTAACAATACTATTCCAATTGGCAGGATTATGCTAATGCCTCATACCCGATTTTGCGTCAATTGCGCAAATTAAATAGCCTGCATGGTACAATTATTGTGAATTTTGTTTGAAAACCAAAACAATGAAAAAATTCACTCTTATTGCTCTCTTATTTATTTTTCATTTGAATCAGCAAACATTCTCACAATCCAATAAACTTGTCAATTCATCTATTTCGATTATGGGAGATTCGGAAGGAGTATTTATCAATACAGTAGCAGCCGTAATAAATTCTGTTTTCTTTGATGAAGAGGACTGTTATAATTATTATAACTTCGAACAAGATTGTAATAGAGTAAATGGAAAGAGAATGTTTGTGGGTGGTGAGTTTAAGTTGAATTTTAATTTACACAAACATTTTTCATTGTACGGCGGATATAGAATGCTAAGTATTCCATTTGATCTATACGGAAAGGAAATTATTTCACGTGGTTTTTTTGTTGAGCCTCATATTAACTTTTCAGATGACATAGAACAGACTACTTATATATTTGGGCAATTTGGAAAAACAGCCTTCAACCAAAAAGAAATTATAAATCATTGGCAATATACCTTTGGGTTAGGTTATAAGTATGAAGGTACTTCTATTGATTTTGGTTATAACCTTTTTAATAAACCGCTGGAACAGGAACTAGAGTTTTTTTTAAATGATAATCTGGTTCAAACCGAAACAAGCTTTTTGACCAATGGTTATGCCATGATCAGATTTACAGCTGAATTGTTTTAATAGCTTAAAATTTCCTCACTATCAATAGTTAGATTTTGTAAAAAAGTAATGGATTCTTTTATTGCAAAATGTAACACTTCATCCTCTTTTATAAATGGAACTTCATCTCGATAGGCTTTGAGAAACATTTCTAAAAAATATGAAGACTTTAAAGGAGTTCTAAATGCCAGAGCCTGAGATGCGTTTAGCAACTCAATTGCCAAAATTCTTTCTACATTATCGACCACTTTATGGGCTTGGGTTGCCGCATTAGCTCCCATGCTTACATGGTCCTCCTGACCATTGCACGAAACGATGCTATCTACACTCGCCGGAGTAGCCAATTGCTTGTTGGCGCTTACAATGCTTGCTGCTGTATATTGAGGTATCATAAATCCGGAATTCAATCCGGGATTATCAACTAAAAACGGCGGCAATCCTCGCAACCCGGAAACTAACTGAAATGTTCTTCTTTCCGAAATATCGCCTAACTCTGCCATAGCTATTTTCATAAAATCAAAACCTAGTGCCAGTGGTTGTCCATGAAAATTTCCACCAGAGATGATCATATCATCTTTTACAAAAATATTTGGATTGTCAGTTACTGAATTTATTTCTGTTTTAATGGTCTTTAAAACAAATTCTAAAGTGTCTTTTGTAGCTCCATGAACCTGAGGTATGCATCTGAATGAATATGGATCTTGAACATGCTTTTTATCTTGCCTGATCAACTCACTATCAGCTAAAAACTCCCGAATCCTTGCTGCCGTTTTTAACTGTCCGTTATGAGGTCGAACCAGGTGAACTATTTCATTAAAAGGTTCTATTCGCCCATCAAAAGCATCTATAGATAAGCTGGCAATAAGATCTGACAGGTATGATAATTTAAAGGATTTTAAAAGCAAATAAACACCATAAGCACTCATAAATTGAGTTCCATTTAGCAAAGCTAAGCCTTCTTTAGATCTTAATTTTATTGGTTCCCAGCCAAACTTTTCCAAAGCTTTTTCACTGGATATTTTCTTGCCTTTAAACAAAACTTCTCCTTTGCCGATTAAAGGTAAAGACAAATGCGCTAATGGAGCTAAATCTCCGGAAGCTCCTAAAGAACCTTGAGTGTATACTATTGGCAAAATGTCATTATTATAAAAATCAATGAGCCGTTCAACTGTTTGTAACTGTATTCCGGAATGCCCATAGCTCAATGATTGAATCTTAAAAAGAAGCATAAGTTTGACAATTTCAGCAGGCACTTCTTCACCGGTACCACAGGCATGAGACATAACAAGGTTTTCTTGCAATTTTGTTAAGTTCTCATTTGATATTTTTACATTATATAGAGATCCAAAACCGGTATTTATACCATAAAAAGGAGCATCGCTTTTTTTTAAAACATCATCTAAATAATCTCGGCATTCTACAATTTTTTTAACCGTCTCTTGCGCTAATTCCAGTTTTTTTTGTTCAGAAATAATGGATGATATTTTTATTAAATCTAAGGTATCCGAGTTGATGTAATGAAGATTTTTCATAATGATTAAATGACGAACCAAAAGTCATCATTTAAGTAAAAATAACCAAGAAATGTTAATAATTAAATAATACTCATCCCATAAATTAAGAATCTTCTATCTTTGGCACTTTAAAACTCTAAAAAATGAAAAAATTATTGACTTCCATTCTGGTTTTAACCGTTTTGTCTTGTAATGAAAAACCTAAAGATTATGTAACTTTTTCAGGGTCAATCATCGATAAAAACAGTGATTCTATAACTATTAGAACAAAAACATATTCAAAGACGATAAGGGTAAACGAAGATGGAACATTTAGTGATACTTTAAAGGTTGAAACTGGAATTCATAATTTTTATGATGGTGGAGAAAGCTCTAATTTATATTTAAAAAACGGATATGATCTAAATATGACTTTAGACACTAAAATGTTTGATGAAACTATTAAATATACAGGCATTGGTGCTGAAACAAGTAACTATTTAGCTAAAAAAGCCTTAATGGAAGAAACCCTTTATCCGCCTAGTCTATTTGATTTTGAAGAAGCTGAATTTGAATCTGTAACTTCCGATATCCAAAATAAATTGAGCGCTTTTTTAGATGAAAATAAAAATATCGATCCAATTTTATTTTCAAATGAGAAAAATGATATAGACAGTTTTAAAGTTAAAATTTTAGCAGTTTACAAAAAAGAGAGACAAAGGGCTAACGCTAGATCTGAACAATTTGCAGACATTGTTGGAAAACCTTCTCCAATTTTTGAAAACTATGAAAACTATAAAGGAGGTACTACTTCATTATCAGATTTAAAAGGAAAGTTTGTTTATATAGATGTTTGGGCTACCTGGTGTGGTCCTTGTTTGCGCGAAGTTCCGTCTCTTAAAGAGGTTGAAAAAGATTACCACGGTAAGAACATAGAGTTTGTAAGTATTTCTGTTGATAATGGCAGAGGTTATAAAAACAGGTCTTTTGAAGCAGCAAAAGAAGGTTGGAGAAAAATGATTGCGGAAAAAGAATTAGGTGGAATTCAGCTATTTTCTGATAATGCATGGAAATCAGACTTTTTAACTGCTTACAAAGTAAATAGCATTCCAAGATTTATTCTTATTGGACCAAATGGAAATGTAATTAATGCAGATGCTCCAAGACCTTCAAGTCCTAAACTTAGAGAATTATTTAACTCTCTAAATATTTAATTATCAATTAATTATACAATATCAAAAGCCACTTTAAAAGTGGCTTTTTTATTTATACATACAATTTCTCTTCATCATCTATTTCCTTTATTTCATTTTTTTCGTCTTCGGTCTTTACAGGTGGTTCAGGTTCCTTGAAAAGATCCATAAAGGCATCCTTTATATAATCTATAACATTACTGGCTATTAAACTTTGATAACCATAAGTTTCTACTGCAATATCCGCGGATTTGCCATGTAAATATACTCCAAAAACAGCTGCCGAAAATGGTTCATATCCCTGAGAAATCAATCCGGTTATTATACCTGTTAAAACGTCTCCACTTCCTGCTGTCGCTAATCCCGGATTGCCTGTTGTATTTATATGCAATTTATCATTGAAAATGGAAATCGTATTAGCGCCTTTAATAACAACAATGACTTTATATTTTTTGGAAAAAGCTTTAGTTTTTTTAAGCTTATTAAAATCATCTTTCCATTTTCCTATCAATCGTTCGAGCTCTTTGGGATGTGGTGTCAAAACGGAGTTCTCTGGCAGCAATTTTAACAATGCTTTCTTTTTGGCCAAAATATTTAAACCGTCAGCATCAATTACTAAAGGCAATTTGTTACTTTTTAAATATGTTTCGAAAGCAGTGATAGTTTTTTCATTTGTTCCAACTCCTACTCCAATTCCTATTACAGTAGGTTCTATTCCAAATTTAATATTAGTCAAAATATTGTCGTCCTCATCTGTAATAACCATGGCTTCAGGTAAAGCAGTCTGCAAAACTGAATAACCACACTTTGGCACAAAAGCAGTTACCAGACCTGCACCAATAGTTAATGCTGCGCGACTTGCCAATACAACCGATCCAATTTTGCCATAACTACCTCCAATGATGAGACAATGCCCAAAAGTACCTTTATGGTCATATTTCTCTCGTGGTCTATAAAGTGGCAGAACTTCATATTTTCCTATAATTTCTGTATCGGTATCTGTAGACATTAAATATTCAGGGTCAATACCTATGTCTAATATCTCCCACTGAATAGTATATTTTGCTGTATCAGGTAAAAAGAATACAATTTTAGGTACCTGAAAGCTCAATGTGTAATCAGCCCAAACCACACCATTCTCATCTTCAGGAACTTTATCGGCATAAAGACCAGAAGGCATATCAACAGATAAAGTAAATGCTTTTGATGCCCTAAAATGCTGAAAAAGTGCTTTAACCCAGTCATCAGCTGGTCTGTTTAGTCCAATTCCAAAAATTGCATCTACAATAATATCATCCCGTCCAATCGAAGGAAATTCCTCTCTGCATGTCAATAAAATCGGCCAGTTCTTGGTAACATTTTTAATTCGGTCATAATTGATCAAAAAATCCTTTGATCTTTTATCACTGCAATTAACAACATAAGTTTTAACATTATAGCCATGCGTGACTAAATGTCTTGATAAAACCAAACCATCGCCTCCATTATTTCCTATACCACAAAATACATGAATTGATACTTGAGCTCCTTGCATTCGTGAATCCATCCAATTAAAAATTTGAATGCCTGCTCGTTCCATAAGATCGGCAGATGAAATATTTTGCTTTTCAACAGTGATTCTATCGGCTTCATATATTTGTTCTTTTGAAAATAGTTTCACTCGATTTAATTTTTGCTAATAATTATGCCATTATTTTGTTAAGTTCCTAAAAAGACAATTATTGTTTTTTTATTAGAGTAAATGTAATACTTTTGACTCGTATAGCACAAAAAATGAATGATTTAAACAACATGATCAACTTGAATTATATTTCTGTTTTTGGAACAGCTATCACTGTTATGACCCCTTGGGGTAAATAATAATATACCTTCCGTCCTCTCTGTAATTTTTATTGCAGAAATCCAAAAAAACATCAATTTATATTTAAGGCAGTTAAAAATGAAAGTATTAAAATTTGGGGGAACTTCAGTCGGTTCCACAGCAAACATAAACAAGGTAATTGAGATCTTAGCCAATTATTCAAAACAAGATTCGATTATTTGTGTTGTTTCAGCAGTAGGTGGTATTACAGATAAACTTATCAATCTGGCAAACTTGGCGTTGAAAAAGGATAAATCCTACCTTGAAGCTTTTAAAGGAATTAAAAAAATCCATGTAGACATCATCACTGAATTAATTCCGAAGAAAAACGAAAAGGTCTTAAAATCCATTGAAGATAAATTTAATGAACTTAAGAGTTTACTCGATGGTATCTATCTTATTAACGAATTATCTCCAAAAACATCAGATAAACTGGTTAGTTACGGTGAATTATTGTCATCTTATATTATCACCGAAACAATGAAATCGCGCAGACTGGATGTTGAGCGAAAAAATTCCCAGGAATTAATTGTTACCAATTCAGCATTTACAAAGGCTGAAGTTGACTTTACCATTACAAACAAGAATATTCGCGACTACTTTAAAACGGTCAAACAAAGAATAACCATTTTACCCGGTTTCATATCTAAATCCAAACTAGGAGAGATAACTACTCTTGGCAGAGGTGGCTCCGACTTTACTGCTGCAATTGTAGCCGCTGCTTTAAAAGTTGAGCAGTTGGAAATATGGACCGATGTAAGTGGTATGTTTACCACCAATCCAAAAATGGTAAGGCAGGCATTCCCGATTAAACAACTTTCCTATCAGGAAGCCATGGAATTATCCCATTTTGGCGCAAAGGTTCTATATCCTCCTACTGTGCAGCCTGTATTGAATTTAAGGATTCCAATACATATTAAGAATACCTTAAGACCAGATGAACCGGGAACCATAATTTCTGAGAAAAGCAATGGAGCTTCAGGTGCAGCAAAGGGAATTAGCAACATTAGTAATATAGCTTTACTCACACTTCAGGGTAATGGGATGATTGGCATTCCGGGATTCTCTAAACGATTATTTGAAACGCTGGCTCAGGAAAAAGTTAATATTATTTTGATCACACAGGCATCATCAGAACATTCAATTTGTATAGGAATTGATGCAAAAGATTCAGAACTAGCCAAAACCGCAGTCGATTCTGAGTTTGAAAATGAGATTTCATTGGGTAAAATTGATCCTTTAATTGTAGAAATAGATTTGTCCATTATAGCACTTGTTGGAGATAATATGAAAAGCCATCAAGGAATTAGTGGGAAAATGTTTAGTTCGCTTGGGAAAAATAATATTAATATTAGGGCAATAGCTCAAGGCGCATCAGAAAAGAATATTTCTGCAGTAATTGCAGAGAAAGATGTGAAGAAAGCTCTAAATACCTTACATGAGCAGTTCTTTGAAGGAAATATCAAACAATTGAATGTTTTCATTACCGGAGTTGGGAATGTAGGGGTCAGATTGTTGGACCAGATAAAACAACAACAGAACTATCTGAAAAAAAATCTGAAGATCAGTTTGCGGGTCATTGGTTTATCAAATTCAAGAAAAATGGTTTTTCAGGAGAATGGCATTGATCTTGAAAATTGGAAGCAGGAGATTGAAAATGGTAAAAAAGCTTCTTTAACTGAATTCCTGGAAATAGCCAAGGAATTAAACTTGAGAAACAGTGTATTTGTTGACGTCACTGCAAATAAAGATGTTTCAGATCTTTATGAAAAATACTTAAAAAGTAGTATTGCTGTAGTAGCCTGTAACAAAATTGCTTGCTCAAGCGATTTTGAAAATTACAAAAAGCTAAAGCGCTTATCACTGGAGTATAATGTTCCTTTTCTTTTTGAAACGAATGTTGGCGCAGGATTACCAGTAATTGACACCCTAAATAATTTAATGGCATCAGGTGACAAAATAATGTCTATTCAAGCTGTTTTATCGGGAAGTCTAAATTATATTTTCAACAATTTCAATGACACAACAAAATTTCATGATGTCGTTAAAAGTGCTCAAAAAGAAGGATATACAGAGCCTGACCCGAGGATAGACCTCAGTGGTGTTGACGTTGCCCGAAAGATATTGATCCTTGCCAGAGAAAGTGGTTCTCAAATGGATCTGGAAAATATTGTTAATGAACCATTCCTGACCAAAGCGAATTTAGACAGCAAATCAGTCGATGATTTTTACAGAACTCTAAAGGATGATGAGACATATTTTCAAAAACTTTATAAATCAGCTAAATCCAAAAACAGCCGACTAAAGTATGTAGCTGAATTTAATAACGGAAAAGCCAAAGTCGGATTACGCGAAATTCCGATAGGACATCCTTTTTATAATCTGGAAGGAAAGGATAATATTGTTATGTTTTACACCAAACGTTATCCGGACCAACCAATGATCATAAAAGGTGCAGGAGCCGGAGCAGATGTGACGGCATCAGGTATTTTTGCCGATATTATTAGGGCAAAAAATGAGTAAATATTGAACAACAAAATAGGTTTATGAACGAAATAAAAATATTTTCTCCTGCTACAGTGGCCAATGTATCGTGCGGATTCGATGTTCTTGGATTTTGCCTAAATAGTATAGGCGATGAAATGGTGATAAGGAAAACCTCAAAAAAAGGTATTCACATAACCAAAATTGAAGGTTTCGAATTGCCTTTAGATAGCGATAAGAATGTAGCAGGAATTTCGGCCTTAGCTATGTACAATGTTGTTAAACCAGATTTTGGATTTGAAATAGAAATTAATAAAAAAATAAAACCTGGAAGTGGAATTGGTAGCAGCGCTGCAAGTGCAGTAGGAAGCGTTTTCGGGATGAATGAATTGTTAGGAAAACCTTATAATAAAACAAAACTAACCGAATTTGCAATAAAAGGTGAAGCTTTTGCGAGTAAATGCGAGCATGCCGATAATCTTGCACCGGCGATATTTGGTGGATTTACTCTGGTAAAAAGTTTGTCTCCATTGGAAATTCTTCAAATACCCTCACCGGAAAATCTTTATGCAACGATAGTCCATCCACAAATTGAAATAAAGACCTCTGATGCCAGAGCAATTTTGCCAGAAGAAATTCCTTTAAAAGATGCCATTTCACAATGGGCTAATTTTGGTAGTTTAATTCATGGCTTGCATACAAGTGATTTTGGACTGATCAAGAGATCGTTATTTGATGTTGTAATTGAACCCTACAGAAGTAAGTTAATTCCAAAGTTTAGCGAGATAAAAATTGAATCATTAAAAGCAGGTGCTTTAGGATGTGGAATTTCAGGTTCAGGGCCATCTATTTTTGCTTTAAGTGAAGGATTGGAAACCGCTAAAAAAGTAGAATTGGCTATGAAAAAAGTATTTTCAAATTCTAATTTAGTTTTTGAAACATATGTTTCAAAAATAAATACTGAAGGAATTAAAATATTAAGCAAATCCTGATGAATTACTACTCCCTGAATAAAAAAGCCGATGATGCTAGTTTTAAAGAGGCTGTCATAAAAGGATTAGCACCTGACAGAGGATTGTACTTTCCAGAAAGTATAACTCCTCTTCCAAAAGAATTCTTTAGTGAGATTGATCAGTATTCCAATACAGATATTGCATTTAAAACGATTCAGCAGTTCGTAAAACCTGATATCCCCGATGCTGTTTTGCATACAATTATTGAGGAAACCTTATCCTTCAATTTTCCTGTTGTTCAATTTAATGATCACCTTTCAACCTTGGAATTATTTCATGGACCTACAATGGCTTTTAAAGATGTAGGAGCCCGTTTTATGGCACGTTGTCTGGGTTATTTCAATAAAGACAACACGAATGAAGTGACTGTTCTGGTAGCCACTTCGGGAGATACAGGAGGAGCAGTTGCCAATGGCTTTCTGGGAGTTAAAGGGGTTAATGTGGTTATTCTATATCCTAGTGGAAAAGTGAGTGACATTCAGGAAAAACAACTAACTACTTTAGGACAGAATATTACTGCACTGGAAGTCAATGGCACGTTTGATGATTGCCAGGAAATGGTAAAGACTGCATTTCTGGATGAAGAACTGACCGATCAAATGCAATTAACCTCTGCTAATTCTATTAATGTAGCGAGATGGTTGCCACAGATGTTCTACTTTATCTTTGCATATAAACAACTTCATAAAAAATACAAGAACATTGTTTTCTCAGTGCCAAGTGGAAATTTCGGTAATATATGTGCTGGTATGATGGCACAGCAATTAGGTCTTCCGATAAAACATTTTATAGCCTCAAATAATCTAAATAATGTGGTAACCGAATTTTTAAAAACGCAGTTATTCCAACCAAAGCCATCCATCCAAACCATTTCTAATGCAATGGATGTAGGAAATCCTAGTAATTTTATTAGAATACAAGAGATCTATAAAAACAACTTCGAAACTTTAAAAGACAATGTTTCTTCGTATAGTTTTTCAGATGAAGAAACAAAAAAAGCCATGAAAGAAATATATGAAAACTACAAATACGTTTCTGACCCTCATGGTGCGGTTGGTTATCTGGGAGCCAAGGAATATCTGAAGAAGAATCCTGAACACCATTGTGTGTTTTTAGAAACTGCTCATCCCGTAAAGTTTTTAGATGTAGTTGAGGAAGTTATTCAGGAAGATCAACCTTTGCCCTCTCAAATAAAAGCTATAATAGGTAAAGAAAAAAAGGCCTTCAATATTAATACATATCAGGAATTAAAAACCTTCCTACTAAAATAGAAATATTCAAATTTTCGGACTTCTACAAATTGTAATTTATAATACCTGTCACCAAATAATTCAGTTGTTTTAATAATTACAAATATTTAATATTTAAAAACTTCACAAGTCTGATAAATATCATTGCATGGACCATATTTAATAATTAACTTTTTGATATTAAATAATTTATTAACCTTAAAAAATTAAATCATGGCAAACAATAATGGAAACATGTTATTAGCTCTGTTAACTGGAGCAATAATCGGAACTGGCATTGGCATTCTATATGCACCTGATGAAGGCGTAAAGACCAGAAAAAAAATCAAAAAGAAAGCATTAGATGTTAAGCAGGACATCTCTGAAAAAGTAACACACGCAAAAGATGATTTATCCAAGACTTTCAAAAAGAAAAAAGAAGATTTTGAACACAAATTAGAGGATACTATAACAAATATGAGTTATAAAGCGGATGAAATTATCTTGAGTTTAGAAAAGAAATTAGAGGACATAAGAAAGAAAAATCTAGAACTTCAGAAATAAGGCTCTATGGCTTTTGAAGAATTAAAAGAAAACCTTTCAGGGGCAGATAATGATGTGCGCTCTTTTATAGAACACAACAAGGAGTATTACAAGTTATTAGTATTTAAAATATTAATGCAAGTAATAACTTCATTTACAAAAATGCTGTTTGCAAGCGCCATCATATTCTTCCTGTTATTTCTCATTTCCTTAACTGCTTCAATTGCAATAGGTCAGGCAATGGGAAATATGCTATACGGATTTTTAATTGTTACGACATTTTTTGTAATTGTTGGTGTAATAGTTTATTTCTTAAGAAATAAGTTAGACAAGCCATTAATAAGGAAATTTTCAGAATATTATTTTGACAAAATATGACAACTTATAGATTTAGCTCATTTGAAGAAATAGATGAAACACTAAAGATTTTAAAACTTGAAAAAGAAATAGATAAGGAAAATTTTAAATTTGATTTATTAAGCTTCAAAAAAAACATTTATCCTGCTATTTTTTCAGGTGGTATCGGCGGTTTGATTCAAATTTTGATAATTTCATTTGTTTCAAAAAAATTATCTAAACTTTTACATAAAAAATCATAGTATATTTCTGAATTCAATTTTTAACAAAATAGTTCTATGCAGGGCTATTTTTGTTTTAATTTCAGATAAATTCCAGTCCAAAAAAATGTTTAAGACCTAATATAATATTAGTGCTCTCATCTATTAATTCACCTTAATAATTTTTGATACATTTGTGCTTCAAAATCAACACAAATGAAAAATACTGCTTTAACTGCAACTCACGAGGCTCTAGGAGCGAAAATAGTTCCCTTTGCAGGATACAATATGCCTGTCCAATATGAAGGAGTGAACATAGAACATGAAACGGTTAGAAAAGACGTTGGAGTTTTTGATGTGAGCCACATGGGTGAGTTTTTAATCGATGGTCCGAATGCCTTAGAATTAATTCAAAAAGTGAGCAGTAATGATGCTTCAAAACTAACTATAGGAAAAGCACAATACAGTTGTTTACCAAATGATGATGGTGGCATTGTAGACGATTTGATTATTTACAAGATAAAAGACGAGCAATATTTGTTGGTCGTCAATGCAAGTAATATTGAAAAGGACTGGAACTGGATCAAATCCAAAAATGATGTTGGAGCCGAGATGAAAGATATTTCTGAAAATTATTCTTTACTAGCCATTCAAGGACCAAATGCCGTGTCAAAAATGCAGAATTTATCCAGTCATGATCTTTCTCAAATTAAATTTTACAATTTCGAAGTAGGTGATTTTGCAGGAGTTGAACATGTCATTATATCCGCAACCGGTTATACAGGAAGTGGCGGATTTGAGATTTACTGTAAAAATTCAGAGGTAAAACAAATATGGGATGCTGTGATCAAGGCTGGAGCCAAACCAATTGGGCTAGCTGCAAGGGACACGCTTCGTTTGGAAATGGGTTATTGTTTATATGGCAATGATATTGATGATACCACTTCACCAATTGAAGCAGGACTTAGCTGGATCTGTAAATTCAACAAACCTTTTACAAACAGCAGCGCATTGGAAGATGAAAAAATTCATGGTCCTAAACGAAAATTAGTAGCTTTTGAATTAGACGAACGCGGAGTGCCTCGTCATGGTTATGATATAGTTGATAATAGCGGAAAAAAAATAGGTGTTGTCACTTCGGGAACCATGTCTCCTTCGCTGGGAAAAGGTATAGGTTTAGGCTATGTGCCTACAGTTTTTTCAGAAGTCAACAGCAAGATCAATATCCAAATACGTAAAAATGCCATTCCGGCAACGGTGGTTAAATTACCATTTTATAATGTATAGGGTATGATAAATTACCCGGGCATTTTAGAAGAGATCCATACTAATTTAAAGCAACAGAACAATAAGGGTAATGTTGCAACTTACATTAAGGAATTATCAACTGTAGATGTAGACAAATTCGGAATTCACTTAAACCTAATTGATGGCGGAAAATACTCTGCAGGTGATTTTGACGTACCGTTTTCCATACAAAGTATATCTAAAGTATTTTCATTATTGAAGGCATTTTCAATACTGGGTGATGATCTTTGGAAAAGAGTTGATGTGGAGCCTTCCGGGAACCCATTTAATCATTTATCACTTCTGGAACATGAAAATGGTATTCCGAGAAATCCATTGATAAATTCCGGGGCAATTGTAATCGCAGATATTCTTGTCAGTCAACTGGATAATCCGAAACAAGATTTCCTGAATTTTATCAAACAGATCACAAATGATGATTCCATCCATTATGATGAAAGCACAGCCAGATCAGAAAGAGAAACAGGTTTTAAGAATTACGCAGCGGCTAATCTTTTGAAATCCTTTAATAACTTAAATAATCCTGTTGAAGATGTATTGGATTTCTATTTCCATCAGTGTTCCATAAAAATGACTTGCGAGCAATTGGCAAATGCTTTTCACTTGTTTGCAAACCATGGCGTATGTCAGCAAAATAAAGCACATTCTTCGCCAAGTCAAATAAAGCGTATCAATGCTATTATGCTCACATGTGGATTTTATGACGAAGCCGGAGAGTTTGCCTTTGAAGTAGGATTACCCGGCAAAAGTGGTGTAGGAGGTGGAATTGCAGCACTTTTACCAAACAAATTCACAATTGCTACTTGGTCACCCGGGTTAAATAAAAAGGGTAATTCTTTATTGGGTATGCAAGCACTAGAGCAATTCACAACCAAAACAGGACTATCTGTTTTTTAAAGTCAATTAAAGAGAAGGATATATGCCAGACGGACAAAAACAACGAATAGTAATCTTAGGGGCAAGCGGATTTATTGGGAACTCGATATACAAAGAGCTATGCTCCTATTTTAAAACTTTCGGCAGCTACCATACCAAATCAAAGGAATTCAAAAAGAATCAACAATTTTTCGAATATGATCATGAGCAAGATGATATTTATGAAATATTAGAAGCTTTAAAACCAAATGTTATTATTTCTGCATTGCGCGGGAATTTTACAACCCAGATTATAGCGCATCAACACATAATTGAATATATAAAAACCAATAAATGTAAACTCATCTTTTTATCTTCAGCCAATGTATTTGACGCCTATAGTAAGTATCCAAGCTACGAAAAGGATAAAACACTAAGTGAAAGCATTTATGGCCGATTTAAGATCAAGATAGAAAATGCCATAATGAGATTACCAAAGCGCAAATGGGCTATCATAAGACTGCCTATGGTGCTAGGCGCAAAATCACCCAGAATTGAAGAGATCAAAGTTAATATCAAAGAAAAAAAACCTGTAGAAGTTTTTCCGAATTTAGTCATAAACGTCACTACCGATGATAAACTGACACAGCAAATCCATTATATTATAAACAGGAATAAGACCGGGATTTATCATCTTGGAAGCACGGATCTGGTTCATCATGATGATTTTATTAGAGAGGTCATTGGCTCAATGGGAGATTTTAAACCTATATACAAACAAGTATTCACGACCAATGATGAAAGATACTTAGCAGTTTTACCGAAACACAATCTACTGCCTAAAAACCTGCAAATAGAAAGTCATGATGTTGTAAAAATTAGTATTTTGTAAATAACTAAAAAAAGGGAATTATGAAAAAATTAAGCAAAGAAGAAATAGAGAAGAAACTCCTACAATTTCAGGATTGGGAATATTATGAGAATGCAATTCATACTGAATTTGAATTTGAGAATTTTAAAGATTGTTTTAGTGCCATGAGTAGAATTGCCTTTGAGTGTGAAGCACTGAATCATCACCCAGAATGGACAAATACTTATAACGTATTGACCATTTCACTATCAACTCATGATGCTGGTGGAGTTACAGATAAAGATTTTAAACTGGCAAAGGCCATTGAATTCATTGTTGAGGAAGAAGACTAAAATATTTTTAACACAGCTACTTTTTTATAAATTTGCGGATAATCAAAAATCATTAAACTTTTTAACTTTTAACTTTTAACTAATTTATGGGAAGAGCCTTTGAATTTCGTAAAGCACGTAAAATGAAGCGTTGGTCGGCCATGAGCAAAGCCTTTACACGAATAGGCAAGGACATTGTCATGGCAGTAAAAGAAGGTGGTCCCGACCCAGCCAGTAATTCTCGATTGAGAGCTGTTATCCAGAATGCGAAATCTGTTAACATGCCTAAGGATAATGTTGAAAGAGCTATCAAACGAGCAACAGATAAAAGCCAGGGTGATTACAAAGAAGTCCTGTTTGAAGGTTATGCACCTCATGGCATTGCAGTGCTTATAGAAACGGCCACCGATAACAATACGCGCACGGTAGCAAATGTTAGAAGTTATTTTAACAAATGTGATGGTAGTTTAGGCACTTCAGGATCTGTAGTTTTTATGTTTGACCATACCTGTAATTTTACGATAAACGCCGAAGGTTTAGATGCTGAAGAATTAGAGCTGGAAATGATCGATTTTGGAGCCGAAGAAGTATTTGCCGATGAAGAAGGAATCCATATATATGCACCTTTTGAAAGTTTTGGTGCCATTCAGGCAGAATTGGAAAACAGAGAAATAGAAATATTATCATCAGGATTTGAGCGTATTCCTCAAGTCACAAAAAAACTATCTCCCGAGGAAGCTGCTGATGTGGAAAAACTTCTTGAAAAGATCGAAGAAGATGATGATGTACAGAACGTATATCATACTATGGAGGAAACCGAAGATTAAATTTAACTGTCATTGCGAGGAAATGATAATGACGAAGCAATCTTTCATTTACTAGGTTATTAAAATAAATTAGGGCTTATGCCCTTTTTTTATTGTCTTTTCTGGTGACTCAGGTCACAAACTTAGTTGATTTTTCTATTTAACTTTGTTTTGCTTCAATGCACTATTTTTTCTAATTAATTTATAAAACATTTTCTTATGAAAGTTGCAATTCCAACAAACAATATGTCAACTATTTCAGCTCATTTTGGCAGATCTAAGGGCTTTATGATCTATGAAATAGAAGATAAAAAAATAATAAATTTTGAATATAAGGTCAACACTTTCACCGGGCATGCCAAAGGACAACATAAGGAGCATGAACACGGAAACCATAATCATAGCCATGAAGGTATCTTTGGAGCCCTAGGCAACTGCAAAGTAGTGATAGCAGGTGGTATGGGACAACGTTTATACAATGATTTTAACCAAAGGGAAATTCAAGTATTTGTAACTCAGGAAAAAGATATGGGAAAAGCTATTGAACTATTCCTGAACAAAAGCCTGGAAAATACTTCAGAAAAATTGTGCAACCACTAAAACGAATTAAATGAAAAAAATTGGATTATTAGTTTTATTAGGAATGATGGTTATTTCATGTGAACAAAAATCACAACAAACCAATCCTGTTGAACAGAAAGATTCAACAATGACTACTACAGAGAAAGTAAATGATGGCGTTTTTATACATATAACAGAAAGTTATAATGATCCACATCGTGTATTAATGCCTTTAAAAATGGCGGTGATGATGGCGGATGATAAAGATGTACTTGTTTATATGGATATTCATGCCGTAGAATTGTTGGTTAAAGGTGCTAAAGATTTGAATTTTGCCGATTTTGAATCTTGCCAAACCTATATTAAACAATTAGCCGATAAAAATGTTGGTATTTATGCTTGTCCAACCTGTTTGAAAGTTGCCGGTCTAAATCCGGAAAACTTATTGGATGGTGTTCAACTGGCCCAAAAGGACAAATTCTTTGATTTCACTAAAGGACGCATCATCACGTTGGATTATTAAAATAAATTAAATATTATGGAATAAAAAGGGGGTTTCCCCTTTTTTTATTTCAATGACTTTT
This sequence comes from uncultured Flavobacteriaceae bacterium, assembly GCA_963827785.1. GTDB lineage: Bacteria > Bacteroidota > Bacteroidia > Flavobacteriales > Flavobacteriaceae > Site-B1. Next base: position 47,601 of record CAWHCT010000024.1, read on the forward strand.
ATCACTTACACAGGTTGATATTCTTACTATTTTTAAGTTATTTCTATTTATATAACAAAAAAATATGCCGGACATTAGCATCTTTACAAATAAAGCGATACAACCAAACAATACGGATCTGGTAGCTAATTTAGGGACAACCTACAGGCTTTGGACACAAATACAAGAGTTTGTATACTAAAAATCTCCCAACGGATCTGAGAACTGGAATTTCCCGGGAAAAAATTATGGCTGGAGTTTCTGTATAAAAGATAAAAAATGCGCTATCCTCTATTTTTTACCACGATACAACTATTTTAAAGTAGCCTTTGTTTTTGGGCAAAAAGCTCTAGATCACATATTAGAAACAAACATATCAGAATCCATTAAAAAAGATTTGCTGGCTGCTAAAATATATGCGGAAGGTCGGGGTTTGAGCATAGATGTTAAGGACAATAGCAATATTCCGGACATTCAAAAACTAATAGAAATTAAATTGGCCTATTAAGTTATTCCATATATTTAAGCTATCAACCATCATTTAAACAGATTATGGCATTTTCTATCAGACCTTTTGAAACAACTGACATTGATAGCCTGATGGAATATGCAAATAATCCAAAAATCGCAGCAAACCTCACCGATCAATTTCCACATCCATATACTCGGGAAAGTGGCGAGAACTTTATAAAAATGTCAATGCTTGACTCACCTCCTACCATTTTTGCCATTGATATCAGCGGTAAAGCTTCCGGTGGTATTGGATTGCATGTTCAAACAGACATTCATATTAAAAATGCTGAATTGGGTTATTGGCTGGCTGAACCCTTTTGGGGACAAGGTATCATGACCAAAGCTGTCAAACATATGGTTGATTATGGATTTAAAAACCTGGACATCAACAGGATATTTGCCCGGCCGTTCGGCACCAATATAGCCTCGCAAAAAGTACTTAGGAATGCAGGTTTTATTTTGGAAGGCCAGTTCAAAGGAACCATTTATAAAAATGGAGAATATTTGGATGAGTTAATTTATGCGGTGAGAAAACTATAATCAATCATGGGAAAAGAAAAAACAAGTAAACTTGGAATTCTGTTGCAAAACAATAGGCTGGTTCAAATAACTGAGATACTACTTCTATTTGTTGTTGCTTTTTCAATTATTAAACTATCAGAGCCTTTAATAAATGATGATCTTATATTGAAACAAGCTTCAGTTTGGGTGGCCAATGTTGCTATGTTAATAATAGTTTGGTTGGGACTAAGGCTTCGTGGCGAAACCTGGAAGGATTTTGGTCTTACATTTAATTCTGTTACATTGAAAGAAGGCTTTAAAGTGATTTTGTGGTCCCTTTTAGTTTTTCTACTAGCAATTACAGGTTTTATCATTGGTTCTATTATAATGGCAAATATTACAGGAATTCCTGAAGAAAGTGCTGACATGAGTGGTTATGCCTATTTAAAAGATAATTTAGGAATGCTGATTTTATCCTTAGTTGGAGTCTATATAGTATCGTCTTTTGGTGAAGAAGTCATTTATAGGGGATTTTTGATCAATAGAATATCTCAAATGGGATTGGATACAAAAAAAATGCAATGGTTAGCAGTTATAATAAGTTCCTTAATATTTGGATTTGTGCATTATGAATGGGGTGCTATGGGAATTGCTCAAACTACATTGATGGGTTTGGCTCTTGCTATTTGTTACATAAAACTTAAAAAAAGACTCTGGATACTTATTTTGGCTCATGCCTATATGGACACAATATTAATGATACAAATGTATTTGGCAAGTAATTAATAAAGCTACTTCTAAACATAAATGAAGTAGCTTTATTTATAGTAACCTGGTGTTTCTTTTTAGGGACAAATGTTTACTTTATGTTTCACCAGAATGTTACGTTTTAATTAATGCAAATAGTATGCCAAAATCCCTTTATTTCTCTTTCTTACTTTCAGGTTTTAGAGTTGATGGATTCATATTTCTTGGCAATACTTCTTCCGGGAATGGGAATAGTATAGTCGAGTTCTTTTCAGCGGCAATATTTGATAAAGTCTGATACAAGCGCAACTTAATAGCAGATGGCGATTTATCTATCTGTAAACCTGCTTCAAGAAGTTTTCCGGCAGCTTGTTCCTCTGCCTGAGCAAGAATAATTCGGGCTCTTCTTGAGCGTTCCGCTTCAGCTTGTCCAGCCATCATTCGCTTCATGTTTTCCGGTAACTGAATATCTTTAATCTTAACATCTATAATGTCTATTCCCCAATCTTTGGTTTCATGCTCAACAATAGTCTTTATATTCTTACCCATTTCTTCACGTTTTGATAAAATAGTATCCAATTCTACTTTACCACAAACATCCCTCAATGCAGCCTGAGATAACTGGGTGATAGCAAAGTTATATTCTTCTACTTCCAAAACGGCTTTTTCAGGGTCTTCTATTTTGAAGAAAACAACCCCATCAATACTGCAAGGCACATTATCTTCAGTCATAACTTCCTGTGAAACAATGTTGATAGTAATAACCCTAATATCAACTACCTGAATAGTATCAATAACAGGAATAATCCATCTAAATCCGGGTTGCAAAGTACTAACATACTTTCCAAACCTAAATTTTAAGGCTCTCTTATATTCAAAAATTATTCTGATACCACTAAATAGGAAGACAAGGATCAGAATTGTAAAAATTAATGGAGGATTCATAATATGATATGTTTAATTAGTTGAATGTAGAAAAAAATACACCCATTAATTTACGAAATTAATGGGTGCAATCAAATAAATACCGAGGGATTTTTAATTACTAGTGCCTGTTGATGACAAAATTAAAAAACTGCTCTACTGGTAAGCAAAGCAGTTTTTTGATCGTAATAAACCAGTGTTTCTTTTTAGGGACAATTGCTTGTTTACTTTATGTTTCACTAGACTACTACTTAAAGTTTATTTAAAACTATAAACTGAAATTAATCAGTGAGGGATTTTTTAAAATTTTGAGGGATTGAATAAAACTCGAACGATTTTATAATATGAAGATATAGAATAATTAATGCTAGTATTAAAATAATTGTTGTTTGGTTAATTTTTTGGGATTAAAAGATGAAAACTGACAATAAAATAGATGAAATGCAATGATTTTACTGACTTGATAGAGGTAATTATTATGAATATTCAGGTATCTTACCTATAACTCCTTTATAAAATTCTTTTATAAATTTAAAGTCTGCTTCCTTGTTATCAGTAGGATAGAAAGGTTCTGAAAAGTGATTTTGTTTGTTTTTAAAATCCAGGGTAAACATGATAATGGGTACTTTTGCCGCTTTTGCAATATAATAAAAACCGGTTCTCCACTCCTCTACTTTTTTACGGGTTCCCTCTGGTGCCATTGCCATCCTGAATTCTTCCTTTTCTCTAAACAAACGAGCAATCGCTTCTACTTGATTTTCGTTGCTTCTCCTTTCTACAGGTGAACCCCCCAATGATCTAAAGAACCATCCGTATGGCCATTTAAAAAGTCCTTTCTTTCCAACATAATTGGTTTTCACTCCAAGAACGGATCTGACCAATAGTCCAATAGGAAAATCTAACCAATGTGTGTGTGGTGCTCCTATGATAATAGCTTTTTTAATTGATCTTACATTTGTAAAACCGGTTGTTTTCCAGCCAAGGATCTTGAAGTAAATGAATTTAGATAGCCAACGCATACTACATTTTTTTGTAGAGCTGCAGCAGCTTTTCTCTTGTTATTATTTTTTTCCAGTCTTTTCCCAAAGCATTTTCCCAAAGTGGGTCCAAACTGATGGCAACATCAATCATGGTATTAAAATGATGGTCTTCCAAATTTTTACAAACACCCAATGGGATATCTACTTTTTGTTTGGCTTTCATTGCATTGAACATTTTAACCCCTTCAGGATAAAACTCTTCTAAATGTTGAAAAACAATACAGTTCCCAATTCCATGCTTCGTACCAAGTAAGTATGATAAACCATAGCTCAATGCATGGGCTACTCCAACCTGCGAATAAGCAATGCTCATTCCGCCATGCCATGAGGCCATCATAAGTTTATCTTGAGATTCTGTTTTTGATAATTTATTCGACTGGAATATCTCCTTACACAATTCCAGTGATTTTTCACCATAACTTTGACTAAAGGCATTTAAATAAGTGCCATTTAAAGACTCAATACAATGAATATAGCAATCCATTCCTGTATAAAACCATTGATCCTTTGGAACATCTTTTGTTAATTCCGGATCAAGTACTACTTGGTCAAATGGCGTGTAATCACTGTTTATACCTAATTTCATATCTGGACCGGTTAAAACAGTCGTTCTGGAAACTTCTGCACCTGTGCCAGAAATTGTTGGAATACCAACATGATAAACAGCAGGGTTCTTTACTAAATCCCAACCTTGATAATCACTGGACTCACCTTCATTGGTCAGCATGATAGAAACTGCTTTTGCAATATCCAAGAATGGTACCTCCACCAATACCTACAATTCCAGAAGGTCGTTCCTTGTTCTTTAAAATGATCTGTTCAGTCAGTTCATCCACTTGTGAAGTTTTGGGTTCTTCTGATGCAGATATGTAGATTATATTATCCTCGTAAGACAATGGAATTCTTGAAGTCAACCAGGAATTGCCTTTAAATACATCATCAACGAGAAAAATAAATGGTGCTTGCATATTAAGCCTTTTTGGAGCGATAATTTCACCTAATTGGTTAAAACTACCTCGTCCAAAAATAACTCTTGGCACCATTGGGAAATTTTTATAGTTCATTAACTTATTGTCTTATTCATTAAATATGATTACTATTTAAATTATTTTGAAATGCTTCAGAAAATAAACCAACATGATACCCATCAACCAGGGCATGATTAACACATACTGATACGTTCATGATCAACTCGCCTCCGGTTTGTTCAACTTTTGCAAAACCCAGTTTAGGAACACTTTCTGATCTTCCGGATACTGGTTCCTTATGACCTGTAAAACTAAACCAGGGTAATGCGGAACAATATATACAATCTAAAGTATTATTTGGCGGATATAGGTCTGTACTATTTTCTATGCGTTCTTTTTCCTTATTGATATTAGTTAGGAACGTGTACAAATCCTTATCAAAATTAATAAAGGAAAATCCGAAGGTATTATCTTTTCGCATCAATGTCGCTGAGGCATGAATGACGTCATGGATCACGATCTCATCATTCTCTATTCTATACTTAAAATTTTCAACAGAGTTTACTGCCTTCATGCAATCGTGAAGATATTTACCAAAAAAACTGATTCCGCTTTGCTTTGCATGTTTATAAGCATTAGTAACATTAAATGGTATTGTCACTCCAAAATAAGGATCAGCCAAAGCATTGAAATGTTCAAAGTGCTTTTTTCTATTCCAGGTATTTATATCTAGGTTTCTCAAATTTTATTTTAAAAGAGGGATGATATGCTTCAAACTTTTGACTGTTTTATATTGTTTTCCATTTGTTTCTTCTTCTGTTACCTGTTCATGTACCCATGTTGTATGAAACGGTACATGAATGGCATGGGCTTCAATATTTACTAATGGCAAAATATCTGATTTTAAAGAATTCCCAATCATTAAAAATTGTTGTGGTATTATGTCCAGATGTTTCAATAATTTGGAATAATTTGCTTCTTTTTTATCGCTTAATATTTCAATATGATGGAAATAATTAGTTAATCCTGATCTTTCCAATTTTCGTTCCTGATCAAGCAGGTCTCCTTTTGTAGCTAGGATCAATCTGTATTTTTTTGAAAGAGTGGATAAAATTTCTTCTACACCATCTAAGAGCTCGATGGGTTTATTAATCATATCCTTCCCTATCTTCAATATTTCATTTATACTCTCAGTGGAAATTTCATTATTTGATATTTCCAAAGCCGATTCCACCATGGACAATACGAAGCTTTTTATACCATATCCATAAATATCAAGATTGTTCATCTCGGTCTTAAATAGCTCCTGATCTATTTTATTCGCTGTTTCATATTTAGATAGCAAACTAGCAAATTCCAGTTCAGCATTCCTATAATAGGTCTCATTCACCCAAAGGGTGTCATCAGCATCAAAACCAATTACTTTTATATTACTATAATCTACTTCCATAATCTTTTTGCCTTTTCAAGATCTGCAGGAGTATCTATTTCTACACCAGATATAGTTGTTTCAACCATTTTTATTCGTTTTCCATACTCCAAATATCTGATGCATTCAATCTTTTCTGATGCTTCTAAAAATTTAACAGGTAGTTTTGTGAACTGCAAAATAGCTTCCTTTCTAAAAGCATAAACGCCTTTATGTTTAAAGTATCGTGCTCCAACATTTTTATCACGAGGAAATGGAATTGGGCTTCTTGAAAAATATAATGCGAAATTATTCTGGTCCACAATTACCTTAACTGTGTTTGGGTCATTGATCTCATCCCAATTATCTATTTCAACCATCAATGATGCCAGATCTATTTCTTTGTTTTGATCATTCTTAAAAACATTTAAAAGTTTTTCAAGACTCTCTCTTTCTGTAAAAGGTTCATCTCCCTGAACATTAATTACAATGTCACAATCTACATCTTCAACAGCCTCTGCAATCCTGTCACTTCCTGACTCATGTTCCTTCTTGCTCATAATTGCTTTTCCACCATTGGAAGTTATCTCATTGAAGATCACATCACTGTCTGTAACAACATAAACTTCATTAAATAACTTTGTATATACCGTAGCTTGATATGTTCTTAAAATTACCGATTTACCTCCCAGATCCTGCATGAGTTTACCAGGAAAACGGGAGGCACTATATCGTGCGGGAATCATTGAAATTACTTTCATAAAAGAATTAAGCTATCAATTTCAAAAATAAGATAATTTTAAAGAATTACGCTTTTGTAGATTTAATCTTTTTGTAAAACTTAAAAATAAAAACAACTACAATTAATACTAGTATAAATCCGATTATAGGTAGAAAAATTGAAAAAACGGATAAGGTTATGGCAGTTCCTGTTTCCAATGTTGATACAACAGGGTTACCCAAGCCTCCAGTAGTAGCTGTTGAAGTAAGCCGTGTGGCACTGGAAGCTCCTGAAATAGCGGTGGCCGTTCCTCCTCCTGCTATGATCGCTAAAGACCAGGTTATTACCGGACTTAGATCTGCAACTGTTGATACCATAACAGCAGTACCGGCAATTGCTGCCAGAGGAATTGCAATTGAATCAAGTAAATTATCTACATAAGGAATATAATAAGCAAATATCTCAACAAGCGTTGCTACAGCCAATGTAATGACTGCTGTTAAACTACCTATCCATTCCCAGGATTCGTTCAATTCCCAAATTCCGAAATAGGAAGCTAAACTTAAAGCAAATAAGGGCAAAAAAACACGAAAACCCACTGATGCTGCTAGTCCTATGCCTAAAAAAATGCTTAAAATTGTGTCTGATCCCATATAAAGATATTTTAAATCCTTGTTTCAAAAATTATGTCTCAAAAAAATCATCTTTAAAACCAATAAGATACAACTTTTCCCTGGCTCTTGTAACTGCTGTGTACAACCAGCGAATGTAGTCCTTATCAACCCCATTTGGTAAATAGGGCTGTTCTACAAATACTGTATTCCATTGACCTCCCTGAGATTTATGACAAGTAATTGCATAAGAGAACTTCACCTGAAGAGCATTAAAATGTTTGTTGTTTTTAACTTTTAAGAATTTGCGATAATTGTTGGTTTCATTTTCATAATCCTTTAACACTTCCTGATATAACCTGTTTGATTGCTCGTAAGGTAAAGATGGTGATTCAGCTTCAATGGTATCAAGCAAAAGGACAGTTTCAAATGGTCTCATTCGAGGATAATCAACCATTCTGACTTTTACTTCTGCAAATCGAAATCCATAGAGCTCTTCTATTTTGAATATTTCGAGCACTTCAACAATATCACCATTTGCTATAAACCCTGCTTCACTCGTAGGTTTTAACCAAAAATAATTATTCTTAACAACCATTAAATAATCTCCGGAAGACAATTCGTTCTCCTGAAATAAAATTCGACTTCTTATTTGTTGATTATACAAATTAGCTCTCTTATTACTTCTTACTATTATGGCAGTATCCTCATTTCCTAAGTTGCTATAGGAATCATTTATAGCATCCATTATTTCATACCCATCAACCAATCTGACGATATCAGTAAACGAATCCAAATTGAATTTAAAGCTTTCATAAAACCCATCAGATAAAGTTTCTCTTAATTTTGTAGCATTTAAAAGAATTCCCGAGTCCTTTTCCTGTCTTACGACTTCGTCCAACTCCATTTTGATCACTTCTTTATTATAATTGATAGATAATGTTTGTTCATCTAGAGCCGGACTGATATTCAAATTAACTGGTGGTAATTGAGCTGTATCTCCAATTAGCAATAACTTACATTGATGACCAGAGTAAACATACTGCATAAGATCATCCAGTAAAGATCCATTTTCAAATAATTTTGATTCTCCCGGTGTATCAGGTATCATAGATGATTCATCTACAATAAATAATGTTTTTTTATGCTTATTGGGCTGCAAAACAAATTTAACAGCCCCTCCTTTTTCTTTTCTCGGGAAGTATATCTTTTTATGTATGGTAAATGCTTCTTTCCCCGAATAATTACTAATAACCTTTGCTGCTCTTCCTGTTGGTGCTAAAAGTACAGCGCTTTTGGTAATCTTCCATAAATTATTTACTATGGTGCTTATAATAGTTGTTTTTCCAGTTCCTGCATATCCTTTAAGCAAATACAATTTGTCTTTGGATGTGTCAAAAATAAATTCAGAAATTTGCTGTAATACTATGTCCTGTTTTGTTGTAGGTATAAATGGAAATTCCTTTTTAATTAAGAAATAAAACTCTGAAGGGGACATTAATTTTGCTTGTTTGGACATATTTATTCAAATATATGAATGATTTTTACTCACAATGGTTTTTGCGATTAAAAAAAAATTGTAGATTTGCGTATAGACCACTAATTTTCTAATTAAACAAAATAATCACTATGTCTACATTAATTCTTATAATTGGAGCAATTGTTCTTACAATTGGTATTGTTTGGTTAATAAATAAATTTGTCACCGCAAAGGTGAAACCTTTTTTACTTGTTATTCTTTGGGCTTTGATTATTTATTTGGCTTACATCAATGTAAAATCGATCTATGAACCGCTTCAGTTCAATAAGATCAAGAATAAGCGCTATGCTTTGGTAATTGAAGATTTAAAAGATTTAAGAAGTGCTCAGTTAGCTCACAGACAAGTTACTGGAAAATTTCAATCTAACTTTGAAAATTTAGTGAAATTCATAGATACCGCTCAATTTACAATTACTCAAAGGAGAGATTCCAGTATTGTAGATAAAGAATTGACAAGAAGATATGGAGGAGTTACTACCTATAAAGATATCATTGTTACAGATACTCTTGGTTTTGTACCTGTAAAGGACTCATTATTCAAAAATTCAACTAGATATAAGACTATGATCAATCTTCCGGAAGGATCTGGTGAACCAGGAGCTAAGTTCCAAATGGAAGCTGGATTTGTAGAACGGAATAATGTTAAAGTACCTGTTTTTGAAGTAAAAGTTGATAAATCAGTTATTTTATATGATCAGAATAAAGATTTGGTTACCCAAGAAAAAGAGGTTGTTTCTGTGGAAGGTGTAAATGGTCCTACTTTAAAAGTTGGTTCAATGAACGAAGTAAATACCAACGGAAACTGGCCTAAGGTTTATGGTTCCAACGACGAATAATATAAAAAAAACATCAAATTTGAAATTGTCCATTCAAGCTTCCTTGAGTGGACTTTCTTTTTGTATTACAAATACTGAAACAAATACCATTGATTATTTGAAGGTTTTCAATTTCGAAAAAAAATTGAATCCTAATGAAGTCCTCAATAATCTGGACGAGGCTTTTGAATCTGAAGAAGCATTGAAACAACCTTTTTCAGATATAATGGTAATTCACAAGAATGAATTAGCTACTATAGTCCCGGCAGCACTTTTTAATGAAGATAATCTTGCTGATTATTTAAAATTCAATAATAAGATATTAAGTACAGACTATATTACATTTGATAAAATTGATTTAAATGATAGTTTTAATGTTTATATCCCTTTTATAAATATTAATAATTACTTGTACGACAGATTTGGCGAATTTACATATAAGCATTTTTCAACGATATTTCTTGAACAGGTTTTGAATGCTGAAAAAAATGCCGAAAAACCAAAAATGTATGTAAATGTTGGCAATGAAAATTTTGAAATAATAGTAGTAGAAAATGGCAGTTTGAAATTCTTTAATTCCTTTGAATTTAAGACCAAAGAAGATTTTATTTATTACATACTTTTTACTTCAGAACAATTAAAGCTTAATCCTGAGACTTTTGAATTAATTTTTACCGGAAATATCGATTCCAAGGATGGATTATATATAATAGCCTATAAATATGTGAGGTTTGTGTTTTTTAGCAAGCGATTAGATAATTATAAATTTTCTGATCAGGCGCAACCGGAGAATAATCATAGTCAGTTTGTGATTTTAAATAGTTTTTGATGCGAATAATTTCCGGAATACATAAAGGGCGACGAATTCAAGCACCCAGGAAGTTGCCTGTTCGTCCAACTACAGACATGGCTAAGGAAGCACTTTTCAACATATTAAATAATCAGTATTACTTTGATGATATATCTGTTTTGGACCTTTTTGCCGGTATTGGAAGTATAAGCTATGAATTTGCATCAAGAGGGACCGATAAAATTGTTAGTGTAGATCAGGAATTTGGATGTATAAAATTCATTGAAAAAACTGCGCAAGAGTTCGAAATGCCCATTCAAACAATAAAAAGTGATGTTTTTAAATTTCTGGAAAGCTGCAACCAACAGTATACGATCATTTTTGCAGACCCGCCATATGCCTTTCAGGAAGAAATGTTTACTGATATCCCAAAATTAATTTTCCAGAATAATTTATTAGAAGATGAAGGACTTTTAATAATTGAGCACTCTAAACACACCGATTTGTCTCAATTGGAACACTTTGTATATTCGAAAACATACGGTGGGAATATGTTTAGTTTTTTTAAGAATTAATACCACTTTTATAGTCAGAAAAGTCGATCTTAATTTTTTTTTTGTATATTCGATTACTCTCTCCAAAGGGTTATTACATTTTTAGCAATTCAATAATCAACGCCCTTGATGTACATTAACGTGCTTATTTATGGTTAAATATTAATATTAACCAACTAATTCCTTTTAAAAATGAAAACGTTAAAAGCAACAATTATTATTTTAATTTTTGTATTACTGACCCCTTTTT
>CAWHCT010000025.1:0-20247 GCA_963827785.1 uncultured Flavobacteriaceae bacterium
CCAACAGATGATTTCACACCGGAGCAACTTACAGAAACTTGGAATGATTACATTAAAAAGCTTGAAAAACAAGGTAAATTCAATTTGGCATCAATTTTATCAATTGATGATCCAAAAATTCAGGATACTACAATTCATCTGGAATATCCAAATTCAACAAACAAAGTTGAAATTGAGCGTCATCAGTATGAATTATTGGGATTCATTAGAAAGGCACTGAACAACTTTAAAATAGATTTGTCGATCACAGTAAATGAAGAATTAGAAAAGCAATACGCTTATACTCCTAAGGAGAAATATGAAAAATTAAGAAAGAAAAATGCTAATTTATCTGCTTTAAAAAAAACTTTTGATCTAGACATATAAATTACTGTTGGCTAGAGCTTTATAATTAATTAAATTATGTTAGGACTTAAACTTCCAACCGACCCAAGATGGGTTAATATAGTTGAAAAGAACATTGAAGAAATTCTTACTGATCATGCTTTTTGTGAGCAAAAGGCAACAAGTACAGCCATTTCATTAATTGTTAGTTTTCCGGAATATACTGACCTTGTTCAGGAAATGACTTCTTTGGTAAAAGAGGAAATGAGCCATTTTAAAATGGTACATGACAAAATCCTAGAACGTGGCTGGACATTAGGGAGAGACAGAAAAGATGACTATGTTGCTCAATTAGTGAAATTCTTTCCCAAGGGAGGTAGCAGAACTACTCAATTGGTACATCGGCTTTTATATGCAGCGCTTATTGAAGCAAGAAGTTGCGAAAGATTCAGGTTATTATCTGAACAGTTACAGGATAAAGAATTGGCTGAATTTTATAGAAAACTAATGGTTAGTGAAGCAAACCATTACACGATGTTTTTAGGATTTGCCCGCAAATACGGTGACAGAAAAGAAGTTGACCAAAAATGGCAGCAACTACTGGATCATGAATCCATAATCATGAAAAATTTAAGTAACAAAGAATTCATTCACGGGTAGTTATTGTTTAATTATTTCTCCATTTACCCAAATACCTGTGTTTTGCGAACCATCGAGATAGGTGTAAGTTCCCTGACCTTCCATTTCTCCGTATAGCCATTCACCATTGTAATTTTCTCCATTCCTGTAGGTAAATCTACCCTTTCCGTGACGCATGCCACTTTTGTATTCTCCAAAATATCGCTCACCGGTATTAAAATTCATGACACCATGTCCATCACGTTTGTTGTTTTTCCAATCTCCTTTAAAAGTACTTCCATTTTTGTAGATCATGATTCCGAATCCTTCCGCGTAACCATCTACAAAATCTCCATTATAAACATCTCCGTTCGGCAAGACCAGTTTTCCCTGACCATTTTTCTTGCCATTTTTCCAAAAACCATCATAAATACTGCCATCAGATTTATAATAGGTGCCTTTTCCTTCCATTTTCCCTGATTTCCAGGCTCCATAGTAATAATCACCATTGTTCCATGTGTATTTTCCCAAACCATTGTCACAATCTCCTGAAATACATCCAAGTTGTGTATTCTCTAAATCGATTTCATCATCTTGTGCCATGGTAATAGATCCAAGTAAACTGAAGAAAACTAACAAAAACCTTTTCATGATATTATATTTTATAGGTATTACTACAATTAGAATGCCAAAATTTAAATTGTATTGCCAGTTAAGGTCTTAAAGTACATACTTTTAATAATACCATCCGCTAGACCAATTTTAGGGACATATATATCTTTGGCACCACTCCACTTCATAGCAGATAAATAAATGCGAGTTGCCGGAATTATAACATCTGCTCTATCCTGATTTAAATCAAGCTCTGTAATACGCTGTTCGTATGTTAATGAATTAAGTTTACTGTAAAAAGTAGATAAATATAAATATGTCAGTGGTTCTCCTACAGGCTGATTAGATAATTTAAATATTGTATTGATATTTCCCCCGGAACCAATTATATCCACTTTATTGTAATCTTTGACATTATCTTTTATCCAATATTCAAGATCTTTCCAGGCATCATCAATTACTAAATTCTTTAATAAACGTACTGTTCCTATCTTATAAGATTTGGAAGTTATAATTTTTCCATTATCATATATTGTAAATTCGGTGCTTCCACCGCCAACATCTACATATAAATATGTACAATTTTCCTTGATATATTGGTGCAAATCTGTTGCTGCAATTATTGTAGCCTCTGTTTCTCCATCTATAATGTCAATATTGATTTTGGCTTTTAATTCAATTAGCTCAATAATATCCTTACCATTTATAGCTTCGCGCATAGCTGAAGTTGCACAAGCTTTATATTTTTTAATATTATGAGATTTCATTAATAGTTTGAATGCTAACATAGTATCAACTAAACGTAATGAATTTTTTTTTGAAATAATTTGATTCATAAATACATCTTCACCCAATCTTATAGGTACTCTAACCAGGGAATTCTTTTTAATTCGTACAAGCTGACCTTTTTCTTCTATAATGTTACTAATCAATAATCTGACAGCATTCGAGCCAATATCTATTGCTGCATATTTTTTTATTCGTAGCATTATTTACTTATTGAATTTATATTTAATATCCAATTTTTCATAAGATGTCTATTCATAGTTAAAGATACACGCGAATAATACACTAAAATTACAAAATGCAGAATTAATAACACGCATTTAGTTATTTATCCATTCTACAATTTATGCTCCTTAAAAGTTGCCACATAAAAAGTGTTCTCTTAATACCGTAAAGAAACTTTTGAATTAATATTTTTCAAGAAAGTGAAGTTTTAACTCTTGCTTTTTTTTTAAAGCGTGAGCTACATATAGTTGAAAAAACTAGAACAAAGTGGAAATTAATCAATAGGAATATAGTAAAGTAAGGTGAGCAAAAAACAATTTATTTGATATTAAATACTATAAAAATAATTCTTCTCAAGTATGATACATTAATTTGCCATAGCAATTCCTTCACGAAGTTTAATGTCTTTCTGGGTTACAAACAGGCCATCTTCTTTTTTCAATTTCAGGATTCGGGTAACATCACCTTTTTTAGTTAATCTCTTACGACATAATTTAGACAACAAAGGATCCTCATCAAAAAGGAATGTTGCAATTTCATATTCTGGCTTGGATGGTTCCTTAATTATAGGAAATAATTGTTGCATTTGATTATAACGTCGGTCATTTCCAGGTACATAAGTATAGAAAGTATAATTGCCATTTGCATCAGTTTTAACATATCCTCTATTATGCACATAGCGTCTTCCATTTTCTTTTCTCAAATCAAAATTACCGTTTTCATCTGCTTGCTCTATATACAAGATCACATCTTTTGCTGGTGTAATTCCATCACTCTTATAAATGGTACCATAAATCTTAAGTTTATTATCTTTTGATTCAAAACCCGGAATAGTATCAATATTATTTATTTGTTCCTCATTGTAATCGAAGAATGTGTCAGCTATAATATTTTCAAAATTGTTTTCTGAAAATTCTGCAGAATCTTGTGCATAAATAGAAAAATTAGCGCTTATAAGGCAGACGAGACAAAAATGTAGAATAAAATTTTTCATTGATTTTAGATTTAAGGGTTACCTCAAAATTCAGGCAAAAAAACCATAATCTGCTAAAAATCTTATGAATGCTCGATTTTTTCGATAAAGCGTTTTAATTGGTAAAATGTATCGATAAAATACATCTGTTTTTTACATTGTATGATATCCTTTTGTTATGTAAAACAAGAATTTGGTAGGTTACATTCACCATAAAATCATACTCTAATTATAAGTATTTTTGACAATGAAACCAAGGTAAAATAATGACCTATTATTTACTATTATTAGAATTGTTAGAAAAATTAATTTATGTAAATACTCACTACTTCAGTATTATTATGCTTTTAGTGCCCGACAATTTAAAATAAAACTGTTTGGTAATTCATCGTTAAAATATGAACTTCATCAATATATAATGCTGTTTATCTAATATATATGTATTTTATGGATTAAAAAGTTGTAAAAAAATATTGATGTTTTTAATAAATTGTATAGATTTGTTTAATCAAGCCCTTTAAAAAACGATGTAATGAAATCAAAACCTATTATAATTAGTGTCATTTTTTTTCTGATAATGAGCGTCAATTTTGCTCAGAAGGAGGAAACCCCAAAAACCAAGAAGAAAAAGAAAGCTCCTATAACCATGATTACGGGCAAGGTTTATATAAACAAATACCACACATACGACGAGTTAAATAAATTGTCCAAAGGTGATTTACTCACATTATATAGTGAACGAATTGAAGTTATCGTAAATATTTTGCCAAATATTGCATTTGCTACTAAACCTACTGTAACTATGGAGTCTTTAGGAATTCCGGAAACTAAGGATAATAAAAAAGCCTTAGAAGCAAACCAGAAAGCATCAGTTGAATATTTTGATAGCACTATGGAGTTCCAAAGAAAGATTTTGCCGTACTCAGATACTGGCAATTTAATATCAGCCATTTTGTTTTATGAAGAAACACTAAAATCATTACATACGTATAACGATTTTAAGATTGATTAATAATAAATCGACCAAAACCTTAAACAAAGCCTCAGCAAATTTGCTGAGGCTTTTTTCTGAAATATCATGGAATTTTAATTTTGATATATACTCTTTGTCGGAAATTTTTAACTGAAACAAAAATATTGTAAGAAATTATTTATGAAATAATGCAGTACATCGATATTTTTTGCGTTTAATAAGTAATATCCTTATTTTTGAGTATATAAAATGGTGTCCCCCTCACCTACTTAATCTTGACCTCTATGAAAAAAATTACTCAATTAGCACTATTTGTCTTCTTAATTATATCAGGCAATTCTTTTGCTCAACAAGAAAAGGGCATAACTGGTTTCGATAACTGGTTGAACCCATGGACCGAATTCAAGCCAAACAAAGTCGATTATGGCCAACCTACCGAAATACTGAGTGGCGATATTACCAAGGATACTAAATTATACAAAAAAAACATCTATTTGTTGCTTGGCGATGTCTTTGTAACTGATAGTACAACACTTACAATTGAACCCGGAACAGTTATTATGGGTGATTTTAAAACTAAGGGTTCTCTAACTATTAGTAAAGGATCTACTATTATGGCCAATGGTTCCTCAACAGACCCAATTATTTTCACATCTAGCAATAGTATTAAAAAGCCCGGAGATTGGGGAGGAATCTTTATTCTTGGTGATGCTCCTATTAATAAATTTGATGGCGAGGCCTCTTTAAATTACGGGTTATTGCCTTCGGCTGTCAAAAATATTACTTATGGTGGTAATTATACCGAGAGTTGTTCAGGTATTTTTAGTTATGTAAGAATTGAATATGCAGGTAAGAGAACCAAAAAATACGGATATTTCAATGGACTTACCTTAGCTGGTGTTGGAAAACTAACTGTTATTGATAACGTAATGGTAAGTTATTGCGAGGGTAACTCCTTTAATATACTGGGAGGAAATGTTAATTTAGATAAGTTGGTTTCTTTTAGATCTAGTATTCATGACTTTGAGTTTAATTATGGTGTCCAATGCAGAATATCTAATTCTTTAGCTATAAAATCACCTTATATTTCTGGTTCAGAAGTATCAAGATGTATGAATATACTTGCTTATGATCTACAGGAAGAAGCAGATTTATCAAAATTGCAAACCTCTGTGAAGGCTGAAAACTTGAGCTTGGTGAATATTAGTGATGACTTGAGCTACGATATTAAAGTTGGTCTGGTATATGAAGCCATATTTATTGGAATGAACACGTCTTTTTCTATTAATAAAAGTGTGATTTCCGGATTCAATCCAGCCGTAATCCTGGATGAAAAGATCAAACTAAATTCTGAAAATTTGGAAAGGATTAAGTTCATTAAAACATATTTTAACAACTGCAGTGGAAATATTTTCAGAAATGGCTATTCCAATAACGATGATCTCGAAAACTATTATGGCAATAGAGCTTATGTTAACGTATACTCTAAGGGTCCGGATTCTGAAACATTCATTGATCCAGATAATGGGAGGCATCCAGATTTTAGATTAAGAATCAATAAGATCTTTGCCTCTAATGATTAAGACTAACAGTTAGACAATTAATAATACCGGTATTGATCTCAATTAAACACACAGCATATAGGATATAAAATTACAACCCAAATCTAGATGTATAAAATAAAAATTGCATATAAACTTTTCTTCGGAATTTGTTTTTTCGCTCTTAGTATTCAAGAACAGGCTAAGGCCCAAATAGTTATAGGTACGCCTAATTTGGGATTTAGCCAAGCATGTGCAAATGAATCTTTTAACACCTATAGTACCACTTTTGTTTTTTCCCCTGAGTCAAACTTAAACGCATCAAACCAATTCTCTATCGAACTATCTGATGCTGATGGTGATTTTATTAACGCAACTGTTGTATTTACTTCCAATCCTGGTGCCGTTACTACATCACCGGCAACCTTAGTTTTTTCTTTACCCAATACAACTGCCGGAGAAAATTATAAACTGCGAATAAAAAGTAGTTCACCTGCTGCAACCAGTTCAAAATCTGTATCTTTTCCAGCATACTTCAAAATACAGGACACGCCATTTACTATCAATAACTTGGTGTCATCTGGTGCCTATTGTTCGGGAGGAAATTACCTTTTAGCCATTGACAATCCTGGTACGGGTTCAAATGATTCTCCGTTAAATTATCCATCCCTAACCTTTAATTGGTTCAAAGAGACAGGACCTACTACAGCTGTTTTCGTGGCTGAGGGTACTACTCTCTCAGTCAACAACGAAGGAACTTATTTTGTAGAAACTAATTATGGCACATGTACATCCGATTCATTTTCAAATCGTGTTACAATAAGTGAAGTCACCTCCGGAGAAGCTGAAGCCGGTATTTCATCTAGCTTGGGAAATCCTTTTTGTCCGAGTCAAGGTTCGACCACATTAAGCACTATTGGTGGTAACAGCTTTCAATGGTTTAAAGATGATGTTCCTATTGCAGATGCAACAGAACAAATGTATCAGGCAAATGAATCTGGTATTTACTCGGTTCAGGTTGATTTGGGTGATTGTTCTGCTTCCGGTTCAATAGAACTAGAAAGCGAACTGTTTGATGCCGAGATAAATGTTTCGGCTTTTAACTCACTCGAAGAAGGAGAAACACTATCTGTCACTGTCAATACTACTGCGAACAATCCAATTTTTAAATGGTATTTAAATAATGTTTTAATTACTGGTGCATCAGAAGATAACTTCAATGTATCAGAAATTGGAAGCTATAAAATAATTGTTTCAGAAACAACAGGATGTAATGGTTCAAGAGAGTTTTTATTTGAAGTTAATGAACCATTCCCGGATGTAGAAAAAATTCCAAATGTGATAAGTCCCAATGGTGACGGAATAAATGATACTTGGATAATTCCAACAAAATACGTTACTGGTACCAATACTGAGGTTTTGATCATGAATAATTATGGTAAAGTAGCGCTTCAAACGAACAATTATCTAAATAATTGGCCTGAGAATGATTTGAATCTGTCAAGTATCAATCAGGTCTATTATTATGTTATAAAAACAAGCGATAACGAAACCAGAAAGGGTTCCATTACAGTAATAAAATAATATGAAAACACAAATTTTGGTTTTACTATTATGTTTCTGTGCAACTCAGATTTTCTACTCTCAAGAAGATGATGGAGTGGTTTCGCTTAGCCTTCCTGTGAGAAACTCACTAACCTTTAATCGTTATGCAATTAATCCAACCTTTAGTTTCGTAAGAGAACAGTACAAATACATCAGCATGTATAATAAACGTGAATGGGTACAATTTGATGATGCACCCCTCACCTATTTAGCAAGTTATACAGGAAGGTTTGCTGAAAACATAGGTGCCGGAATAGGAGTGTTTCAGCAAAATTATGGTGTTCTATCGACATTCGGTGGTGTTTTGAACTTCGCTTACAACACCAGATTGACAAGAGAAAACAATCTCACTTTCGGACTTAATATTGGTGCTTATAAAAGTGGCCTAAATACAGGAAATGTAATCACGAATTTTGATGATCCTTCATTACAGAATGTTCCAGAAAACTTTTTGCTTACCATCAATCCGGGAATCAATTTTGGATTGGAATTCTTCGACTTTGGTGTATCTGTTAACAATTTGATCGCTTACAATTTTAACTCATCAAAACTAATAGAAGACAATCCTGAACGTGGTATTCAAGGACATATCATGTATAGCGGATATATGAATAGTAGAGGATTTTTTGATGAAAGCAAATTTTCAGGTCTTATCAGATCAGAATTCAAAAAAGACGAAACAATTATTTCTGCTATAACAATGCTTACTGTTCCAAAAGGCATTTGGGCACAATTGAGTTATAATACAGTTTATGGCGTTTCTGGTGGACTAGGATTAAATATTACTGAACAAATTGCCATAGAATACAATATTGAAAAAGGTACTGGTGCCTTAACAAATTTTGGCAATTCATATTCACATGAAGTTACACTTGCTTACAGATTCAAAAACAACAAAACTTACTATTATAGTAGCGATGATGAAGTGAGCGGACTTATCTCAATGAGTACTAAAAGAAAACCCATTAAATCAAAAATATCAAAAACCCAAGCTGAGGCTAACCGTCAATTAGCAGCAGAAAGAAAAGCACAAGCACAAGCAAAGCTCTTAGCAGAACAGAAAGCCAAAGAAGAAGCTCAAGCTCAAGCAAAACTCTTAGCAGAACAGAAAGCCAAAGAAGAAGCTCAAACTCAAGCAAAACTCTTAGCTGAACAGAAAGCCAAAGAAGAAGCTGAAGCACAAGCAAAACTCTTAGCTGAACAGAAAGCTAAAGAAGAAGCTGAAGCCCAGGCAAAATTACTAGCTGAACAGAAAGCTAAAGAAGAAGCTGAAGCCCAAGCAAAATTACTAGCAGAACAGAAAGCTAAAGAAGAAGCTGAAGCCCAGGCAAAATTACTAGCTGAACAGAAAGCTAAAGAAGAAGCTGAAGCACAAGCTAAATTACTAGCTGAACAGAAAGCTAGAGAAGAAGTTGAAGCACAAGCAAAATTACTTAGCTGAACAAAAAGCTAAAGAAGAAGCTGAAGCACAAGCTAAATTACTCGCAGAACAAAAAGCCAAAGAAGAAGCTGAGGCACAAGCAAAATTACTTGCTGAACAAAAAGCTATCGAACAAGAAAATATTAAGCCACAGGACGAACTTAGTAAAGCCATGCAAGCCTTAGCTCAGCAAGCTGAAGAATCAAAAACCAGACAGGACGAATTATTTAATGATATAGATGATATCGTAGATATTAAAAGTCAAGATCTTTTCGACCTTAAGCAAGAAAATGATCTAAGTGAGCAAGGTATCGCTGTAGAACCTAAGCCTTTCAAAAGTATAACTGAAGAAAACATAAAGCTTAAGGAGATGATTAACGATCTTGATAATGTAATTGAATATCGAAATCTGGTAATAAATGAATTAAAGATTTTGAGTAAAGAAAAATTCGAAAACAAAAAAACAAATGATACTATTTATCTGGATGAAGTTTATATGTTTTACAATAGAACTCTCGATCGTTTAACAGCCGAGCAAATTGAGGCAGCACAAGCCAAGATTAAACTTCAATTAAAATTAGATAATATTCAGGAAGCTACTGAATTTGAACGTAACCGAAGAATAAAACGCGCAATATATAACAATGAAGACGAACGACACGCTATTGATAGAGCTACCCTAAATAATATAAAAAGTACAACTCCAACAGGGCAAGTATTTAATGTTGAAGATTTCGATTTTGGAGAAGAACAAAGTAGCAACATCCATATCCTTAAAAATATTGACCATGTTGATAGCGGTTACTATATGATACTCGCTGTTCATAGTGATATTCAAAGGAGAAATGATTTTATAGCAAAAGTCTTTGCGTCAGGACGTTCAAACGTAGACTTTTTCTATGACGTTAAAACAAGTAAATATTTTATTTACTATGACAAGTTCGATAGCATTGAAGCAGCTAATGAAGCCTTAAAAGAAAAAGGAAACAGACCCTATAATATAAATATGTCCCTCGTGAAAATAGAAAATTAAATATATATAATCGCTTAATTTCTTTTCAGAATCACCCGCTAGTTGAAACGGAATTGAAAATAATAAGCATCATGAAAAGACCTACATTTTCAAAAATCGGCCATCACAATTGTTTATATTCATGGGCATTCAGCTTATTTGCGCAAAATTTTGTTCCTTTTACACCAAGATTCGATCAGGAATTAAAAGGAGACATGCTTTTAATAGGTAATAGTAATGTAGGACCTGATTCCGATCCATTTAACGATAGTCAGGTATAACGATAATGTTAAGCAGCAGTTATGTTGATATTGATGGAGATCCAACAACTTTCAATTCCAGTAGTGCAGATTTAGATGTTCCGAGTCCGGAGTGTTATCAAATAGTATATGCAGGATTGTATTGGGGCGCTGTAGTTAACGGAGCAGAACCTATTACGGATGTTAAGTTTAAAGGACCTTCCAGGCGGATATACTGATATACAGGAACAATTTATTTGAGTCAAGGAACGCTTCAAACAAGTAATAGTTTTACCTATGCCTGTTATCCTGATGTAACAGATATTGTTACCATTACCAAACAGAAAGGAACTTATCGGTTGCAAATGTTTCTTCTGCCGAAGGCAGAACTAGTAACCTTGAAACGGTACAGGCCATTCAGCTGGTTGGTCACTTTTTGTAGTTTATGAAGATCCTCTTTTACCAGGTAAATATATTACTTGTTTTGATGGTTTTAGCACTATTAGTGGTTCGCTGTGTAATGAAACTAATGTTCCCGTCTCAGGATTTACCACGATTCCGGCTGCGCCAGTTAGTGCTAAATTTGCTTTTGCACAATAGAAGGTGAAACCAAAGTTATGGAGATAGACTTAGGATAAATGGAAACGATTGTCAACTCGGACAGATCGCCCTGGGAATAATTTTTTCAATAGTTCAGTACCAATTAATGCTTACCAGATTAACTTTAGAAATCCTAATAGTTCTAACACCTTAGGCTTTGATGCGGGTATAATAAATATTCCTAATCCAGGAAACAGTAATTGCTAATGGAGCGACCTCTGCTTCAATTAGTCTAGGAAGTACTGGATATCTATTATTATTATTTTAGTGCTTTTGCGATAGAAATTATTGCACCGAATATAGTTCTTACAAAAATTGTTGAAGATGAACTTGGAAATAATATTGGTGGACAAACCGTCGGACTTAATCAACCTGTAAATTATGTAATCGGGTTTCAAAACACCGGAAATGATGATGCTACAAATTTTCAAATTAGGGATATCCTTCCTATAAATATTGTTTATAACCATCCAACAGATTTGGTCTTACCGGCTGGTGTAACAGTCTCAAGTTATAATCCAACAACGAGAGAACTTATTTTTGATATAGCAGATAATCTAGTTGAAGAGAACGATCCAGTCTATGAAATTCGTATTGAAGCGATGACTGTGGAAACTTGTAGCCAACTAGCAGATTCTTGTTCTAATTTAATTCTCAATCAAGCTTTTGCTACCTATGAGGGTGTTACTAACCCAGACTTTGTTATCACTGATGATCCAAGTGTTAACAGTAACACAGGATGTTTATTAACGCCACAGGCAACAAATTTTTTAGCAGATCTCGATGATTGTACTCTGTCCGAAGAAGTTATTCTGTGTGGTTCTAGTGTAGACCTTACAGCTGCCGATGGTTATGTAGCGTATTCTTGGTCAACAAGTCCAGCGGGTACTCCGGTTATAGGCTCTTCGCAAACCCTTAATGTAACAGAAGCAGGAACCTATTATGTATTTAATACGGCTGCTGCTCCTTGTCAGTCTATTGTACAGGAATTCATAGTAGACCTATATGGCGTAAACATAGAAAATCCTGTTATACCTTATGCTGATGAAGTGGTTACCTGTCCTAATGATGGAAAATTATTACCAAACATATTCTTTTGTGGTGCTAATGAATCAAGATTAATTCAAACCAATTTAACCGGAACAACTTCAATTATTTGGGAAAAACTAGATGAATCAAGTTGTCCTACTGTAGCCAATCAAGATTGCGCTAACGAAGATGCTGCTTGTTCATGGGACCAAGTAGGTACTGGTCCTGATTATTTAGTTGATAATGCTGGTCAGTACAGACTGACCATTAACTATACTGGTGGTTGTTTTGTACAGTTCTATTTTAATGTATACACAAATTTATTAGATCCAACAGCAAGCACAACCGATATAATTTGTCTAACACCTGGTTCAATTACCGTCAATGATGTGCCCTCAGGTTATGAATTCAGTATTGATGGGATTAACTACCAGTCGAGTAACGTGTTTTCGGTCACCACTCCCGGAAATTATACTATTTACACAAGGCAAACAGGAATTCCTACCAATCCATGTGTATTTACCATACCAGACGTTCAAATCAATGAAAGGGACTTTAGCGGATCAACAACAGTAATACAACCGCTTTGTTATGGAGATAAAGGAACAATTCAAATTGCTGCCAATGATGCGGATCCTCAATATTCATATACTTTATATGAAGGTGCAACCTTAGTTAATTCTGCAGGTCCTATTGTTGAAAACACCTATGCGTTTGCGAATTTAAACCCAGGAACTTATACAGCAACAGTAGAAACCGAAAATGGTTGTCTATTTTCTGAAGACATTACGATTATTGAGCCACCCCTACTTACAGTCACTGCCGCGGTTACTAATCCTCTAACATGCACTGATGGTGAAATTACAGTATATACGGAAGGCGGAACACCTCCATATTTCTATTTTATTAATGGATCGACAGAGTTTCAATCGTTTCCAGAAATAGCGGTTACAACAGCTGGTGTTTATGACATCGTAGTCGTAGATTCAAATAATTGTAGTGCAAGCACATCGATTACTGTTGATGAAATACCTGAACCAGAGTTTACTATTTCAACAACGGATATTGATTGTAATGGCTTTTCAAATGGGACAATAACCATAAATGTAACTAGTACCAACGGGTACAGTTTAGAATACAGTATTGATGGTGGTGTAACTTTTACCGGTTCAAATGTTTTTACTAGTCTATCTGAAGGAGATTATAATGTAGTTGTACAATACTCCATCGGAAATTCAGTATGCGCTGCAGTACCACAAAATGTAACAATCATAGAATCACCGGATATTACAGGAACTGCGACTTTAACTTCACCATATACCTGTACTACCGATGGAACCATTACGGTAACAGGAGTATCAGGAGGTGTTGCTCCATATATGTATAGTATTGATGGTGTTAATTTTCAATCAAGTAATGTATTTACCGGATTAACATCCGGAACCTACTCGATTGTTATTCAAGATTCTCTCGGTTGTACTTTTTTAACTAACGATATTACAATAAACCCACTTAATCCTCCTACTGACCTGACTTTTGACAGTACTCCTATTACTTGTCCTTCTAATACTTCCACAGTAACTATTACTAATACCACGGGTGGTACAGGAGTTTTAGAATATCAAATTGCTGCTCCTGCGGCAAATGTAACGGCATACCAAACGTCAAATATTTTTTCAGGATTAGAACCTGGCACCTATATATTTCAGGTACGAGATGAACATGAATGCATGTACCGGGAATCATATACAATAAACCCTATAATTATGCCAACAGTTTCTGTCGTTCTATCCGAAACATTGAATTGTACAACAACACCGGATGCGGAGATCACGGGAACAATTACCGGAAATGCACCATATACCTATGCGGTTTCCTTAAATGGAGGCGCTTATTCCAACCTTGGCTCGACTGGATCGACATTTAACTATTCTACCTCCTCGGCTGGCACGTATCAATTCGAAATAACAGATGCTAACGGATGTATTGCCGAGTCAAGAGTGATCACAGTTGATCCAATTTCGTTACCAGATATAAGTGCTGTGGTACAAACCAGTCCGATTCTTTGTAATGGAGACGACAATGGGGCTATTGATATTACAATAGATACTTCAGTTGGTACACCTCCATTTACTTTAAATATTTATAATGATACTTTAGGAATCGATTATGGCACCCAAACTTCGGGATTGCAATCGGGATCATACACCATAACTATAACGGACGCCAACTCTTGTACGGCCGATGAAATTATTATATTAAGTCAACCAGACACTATTGTAGTTGACTATGATTCTGTTGATATTTCCTGTACCATAAGTGGAATATCTCAAGGATCAATAATTATAAATTCTGTCACAGGTGGAACTGCTCCTTATACATATTTTGTGACTGGTACAAATGGATATTCCAATTCTGAGTTTAATATAACAGGATCTGCCTCCTCAAGTTTTAACAACCTTGATTTTGGATTATATGAAATCAACGTGATCGATGCCAATGGCTGTTCAGTTTTGATTCAGGATGTTATAATTGCCTCTCCTCCAACTGATCTAGATATAAATGTAACTAGTACAGTCGACTGTCTGTCAGGCGGTGAAGCGGTTGTTAGTGTTGGCTCTACATTGCCGAGTTCAGGACCGTTCTTTTTCAGTATTTATGAAGGCCCCGTTTCTGTGTATCCAAATCCGCCGGGAACTTGGTTACCTGAAAATAGTCCCGGAAGTCAAAATGCGACCTTTTCAGGTTTAATTCCCGGAGTCACCTATACATTCATCGTTTATGATGCCTCAACAGATTGCCAATATTATGAACCGGCATCCACCCCAATACCTACAAATTCAACTTTAACAGTCAATGCTATAAGTTCAGATAATATTACCTGTACCGGAAGTGCAGATGGAGATGTTTCCTTTACAGTCAACAGTATATATGGCATTGCCGTAAATGTGGACTATGAAATATTTGATTCATCAACATTAGTTACTACAGGAATAAGCGGCTCAGGTTCAGTTCCTGCCGCAGGTTTTCTTTCAATAACAGATTTAGGACCTTTACCATTTGGCAACTATTTTGTATTAATAAGTGAGACTTCAGGTCCAAATGCCGGATGTGGAGTTGTTACATCTCCTTTCAATATAACAGAATCAGAGATTTTATTAAACCTTGAAGTTTCAGTTGATCAAAATGCAAACTGTAATTCAACCTCTGGAATAATTAGTGCTATTGGTCATGACGGAACTGCACCTTATCAATATCAAATAACTACCACAGCTACTACTCCACTTGCTACAGATCCATCCTGGGCATCAGTGAGTACTTTTAATGTAGATACCGGTAATTATTATGTTCACGTTATGGATGCTTATAGCTGTATTGTATCTAGTCCGGTTACTTTAGTACCACTGGATCCATCACCTGTGATTTCAGCAGTTATGGTTGATCAATGTACAGCTGAGGGTGATTTTGAAATAGATGTTAATTTAGATGTTGCAGGTATTGCTCCATATAGTTTTAGTATCGATGGTGGAGCCTTTCAAAATATATCTGTCCCATTTACTATTTCAAACTTATATTCAGGAACACACTCTATTCAAATTCAGGATGCTAATGGATGTGGGAATTTAGTAACTATAGATATTCTGGCTCCATTAGAAATAACTCCAGAATTAACATCCTTACCTACGTGTAATGATGATGACGGTGAAATTACGATGACTATTTCTGGTGGTTCAGGATCATATATTTATTACATAAATCCGAATCCGGTATCAATAACTCAAACTGGAAATGTA
The DNA here is from genome assembly GCA_963827785.1 of uncultured Flavobacteriaceae bacterium. GTDB lineage: Bacteria > Bacteroidota > Bacteroidia > Flavobacteriales > Flavobacteriaceae > Site-B1. The sequence goes on from CAWHCT010000025.1 coordinate 15,752, forward strand.
TTCTCTGGAGTGCCATCTGGAATCTATGTGATTACAATAACCGATACAGTTACTTCTTGTTCAGATGAGGTTACAATTTCTTTACCGGAAGCGACACCTCCTACATTTACTACATTACCAACCTCAGTAATATGCTTTGGAGACAATTCAGGTTTATTTGCAATTGATATCTCCGGATATTCAGGTACTTACACATATGAGGTTTTCGATAGTCTGGGAACCTCCGTTACCGGAGCTATTAACGCCAGTACATCAACAAATCCAGAAATAGTTTCAGGGATGTTTGCAGGGAGTTTTACAGTTGTCGTAACAGAAACAGAAATTCCTTTCTGTTCAGCAACAGAGAGTGTGATCATTTCATCACCGGCTGAAGACTTAACAATTAATGCAACAGAAACTTCCAACGTAACCTGTGATAACAGCCAAGGTACAATAACTGCTATTGCAGCTGGTGGCTGGGGCGATTACGAATATGAATTGACAGGAGATGCTACAGTTCCTTATTCATCTAACGGCACATTTACAGATTTATCTGCAGGAGATTATACTGTCAATGTTAGAGATGCAGAAAACTGTATAGCAACCGTAGATATTTCTCTTATTGAGCCATTACCAATAGATGCCACATTTACCCCAAATACAGCATTGTTAGACTGTTTTGGAGATCAAAATGCATCAATAACAATGACGAATGTAACTGGCGGTCAGGGAACTGAATATATTTATACATTGAATACTATTTTACCTACGCCAAGTACTTCAGGACCGCAAGGCTCTAATGTGTTTGATGATCTAGGAGCAGGAACTTATTCCGTTACAATAAGTGATGGTTATGGATGTTTCTTGACATCTGTAGATATCGTTATTGCTGAACCTACAGAAATAGATGCAAGTTTGGTGACAGCAACAACTCAAACCTGTTTAACCGAATCAACGCTTACTTTAAGTGCGACAGGTGGAACCGGAACCTATACATATAGTGATAATAGTACATTTACTCCAGTTTTAGGATCTTTTTCATCCTCAATAACATTTTCTGTTCCAACTGGAACTTATGAGTATTTTGTACGGGACTCCAATGGCTGTAATGCAGTAGTGTCCAACGAAATTACAATTGATCCCTTACCGGATCTGATAATCAATTTAGAATCAGAGAACCCAACAATTAATTGTACCGGTGATAATTCAGGTTCTATTGTAGCAACGGCACAAGGTGGTTTAGGAAATTATGTATACATCCTACAGGATACGGCAGGCAATACAATTCCTGCAACACAAAATAGTCCGGGAGTTTTTACGGAATTGATCGCAGGAACTTACGTTGTATATGTTGATAGTGAAGATTGTTTTACTGCTTCCGCTCCAATTACTATTACTGAGCCAAGTGCTCCATTAGAAGTGGATTACGCGGTGAGTAATGTGACCTGTAGCGGAGAAGATAATGGCTTACTAGTGATTAATGCATCAGGAGGAACCGGCATTATCAAATACGCTATTTCGCCACAATTTGATCAATTTTTTGAAACCAATGTTTTTGAGAATTTAGCTTCCGGTAATTATGATGTCATCGTACAGGATGTATTAGGCTGCTATTTAACATTTAGTTGTACTATTACAGATCCAGAACCCGTAATGCTTACCATTGTTCCAAATTCAATTTTTGAAGAAACCTGTGCAGGAGACGCCAATGGTGAATTCAGTATTGATATTTCCGGTGGAACATTACCGTATAGGTGAGTTTAGATAATTATGATGGCCCATATTCTGCAGGAGTTTCAGGACAAACTGTATTCGATTTCACGGATCTAAGTGGTGGTGACCATACAGTTTATGTGCGTGACGCACAGGATTGTGAATCTGAATGGAATATCACCTTCCCGGAAACTATAAGCTTCAGAGCAATAGCAGAGATTGAATATATCTGTGACCATAAAACGATGAGCAATGAGGTCGGAGTTATATTAGCTGAAAGCACAGTAGATCCTTCCGAGTTAGATTATTCTTTAGATGGTGGTCCTTTTCAGTCCAGCAATGTGTTTACTAATGTTACTCCAGGAACCAATCATTATATCGAAGTCAGACATACAAATGGATGTATTCAAATGACTGATGCTTTTGATATTGAGGATTATGACCCTTTATCATTGACACTGTCGGCAGGAGATGAAGCTGGCGAAATCATAGCAAATACTGAAGGAGGTACTGGAGGTTATCAATATACCCTAAATGAAGTAGATCATGGTAACAACAATACATTTATTGTTTCTGAATCTGGGATATATCAGGTTGTTGTAACCGATAGTGCAGGATGCCTAACAACTGCCCAAATAGAAATGGAGATCATAGAGCCTTGTATACCTGATTATTTTACGCCCAATGACGATGGCACTTCCGACGGATGGACAGTTGAATGTGAAGAACTATACCCAAACCTCACATTTGACATTTTTGACAGATATGGTCGCAAGATCGCCACTTTACGTGTTGGAGAATATTGGGATGGTACGTATAATGGTAATGAACTACCAACCGGTGACTATTGGTACGTCGTTAAACCAAACAGCTCTGCATTAAACAGGGAGTATGTTGGTCATTTCACACTTTACAGGTAATAATGCCTTAAGAATTTAAAATTGAGAAGATGAAAAAATTTACACTATATATTCTTTTAATGGCGAGTGTATGGGGCTATGCCCAAGAACTCAATTTACCTGTATGGACACAATATTTGGCAGATAATGATTTTGTTATATCACCAACCTATGCAGGTATTGGAGACAACTTAAGTGTTAGGCTAAACGGATTAACACAATGGGTAGGTATAAAAGATGCACCTGACAATCAAGCCTTATATGCCAATTTTAGAATCTCTGATCGCACTGGTGTTGGACTATCACTTTTCAACGATAAAAATGGAAATACACTTCAAAAAGGAGCGAAATTTTCTTTTGCCCACCATTTGACACTTAGTTACACTCAAAAGATGTTTTTATCTTTTGGTCTGTCCTACAATATTAATAGTTTTAGAATTGCAATAGAAAACTTTGAAACTATTGATGGAACACCCATTGTAGATCCTGCTATCACAGGTGATCGATCTAAAACAAATCATAATTTTGACGTTGGATTCTTGTATCGTTATCAAGACTTTTATTTTAGTTTGAATGCTAACAATTTAATAAAAAAGGATCTGGATGACTTTACTGGAGCAGAACCTGGTGACCTTCTTAATTTTCAAGTCTATTCAGGTCTTATCCTTACAAGTAGAAATAACAAAAACATTGAATATGAACCCTCTGTCTTCTATCAAATGTTTTGGAGTGACAAACGATCTGCAACTGATGTAAACTTTAAATTTCGACAATTTAACAGAGATGAAGATTACTTTTGGGTAGGTGGTTCTTATCGTTTTTTAAACGATCAGTTTTTTACACCGTTAAACATTGGACCCATGGCGGGCATCACGAAAAACAGATTTTATTTTGCCTATTCGTATCAATTTACTATTAATGATCTTGCAGGGTACAACTCAGGAACGCACTCCATTACCATAGGAATAGATTTTTTACAAGGCGCCAGTAATTGTGCATGTACAAAGGGTACAAGTTGGAAAACACATAGAAAGGCAGGAACCAATTATTAATAGATCGTAAAAAGCACATGAAATAAAAACATGTTTACGGTGTTTTGTAAGGAATTAGTCCCAAATTCAAAACATTCACATTAAGAAAATTTTATTCTAAGATCAGGTAAACTTCTTCTCAACACAATGAATTAATTTTTATTCCGTCAATTTTTATATTCGTGGCTTTAATTATTCCCAGAATGTGTATAAAATAGATATAAATAATGGAGGTTTATTCCTACTTTCTAATTGTATTTAGTAAGATTATTCTTTAACTATTTGCATTTCATCGATTATTTATTACTTTTCATGGAATATTATTATTCTTAATGTAAATTCACGTGTCAGTTTAAGCAACGGGTAAGTTATTTAATTGCTGTTAAAACTGATTGATTACATTTTTCCATTTCACTTTTTAGTGATTCCCTCTCAAATTTTAAATAATTAAGAATCCAAATTATTGAACATTGGGAAAAACTACTTCTTTTAACTTTTTTTCAAAATTAGTATTAGGTTTAGTCCTGCTATTGAATTATTCTGTCAGTGCTCAGGTTCAAACTCCATTTACACCGCGTTATAGTGAGGCCGTAAAAGGAGAATTCACGATTATAGCTAATAACATGATTTCCAGGACTCCTGCTAATGACTATACCGGAAATGATGATAATCATGATTTTAATGATAATGTTTATGTTGATATCGACAGTGACAATCCGATTATTCAATTCCAGCAGTGCCAATTTTTCAATTCCTGATGTAACGGTATCAGTGTATTTCGATTTACAAAGCATTCTTGTATTGGGCTGCTGCCGATAAGGAGCAGGACAACGGAGATGATAACCAGCCTAATTGGAATTTTGATGATGTTAAG
>CAWHCT010000026.1:0-46044 GCA_963827785.1 uncultured Flavobacteriaceae bacterium
TACTGAAAATATCCCAACTCCTGATATTAATATTGTAAATGATGCCTCTGATAATTGCTCTAATCCAATCGTATCCTTTATTTCTGATATTTCTGATGATCAGTCTTGTCCTGAAACAATCACAAGAACTTATAGGGTGACAGATGCTTGTAACAATTTTGTTGATGTTACTCAAACTATTATCATTAATGATGATGTCCCACCAACTGCCAGCAATCCAACAAACATCAATCTAAGTTGTACAGAGAATATCCCAACACCTGATATTAATGTTATAAGTGATGCATCTGATAATTGTTCAGCACCAACTGTTTCCTTTCTTTCTGATGTATCTGATGATCAGTCTTGTCCTGAAACTATTACCAGAACTTATAGAGTAACCGATGCTTGTAATAATTTTGTTGATGTTACTCAAAATATTATCATTAATGACGATATTCCTCCAACTGCCAGTAATCTAACAAATATCAATCTAAGTTGTACAGAGAATATCCCAACACCTGATATTAATGTTGTTAGTGATGCATCTGATAATTGTTCTAATCCCATCGTTACTTTTATATCTGACATATCAGATAACCTGTCATGTCCTGAAACGATTACCAGGACGTACAGAGTTACTGATTCTTGTAACAATTTTGTTGATGTTACACAATCCATTGTTATTAATGATGACATTCCGCCATCCGCCAGTAATCCTGCCAACATTAATATAAGTTGTATTGATGGTTTACCAGATCCTGATATTAATGTGGTGAATGACGCTAATGATAATTGTTCAGACCCAATTGTGACGTTTATTTCTGATGTATCAGACAACCAAGCGTGTTCAGAAACCATATTAAGAACTTATAGAGTGTCAGACGCATGTGGAAATTCGATAGACGTTACACAATCTATTTATGTTGTTGATGATATTGCTCCTGATCTTATTTCACAGGCAGATAATGAAATCTACATTACCTGTGAAGAGGTTCCTGAGATACCCAACCTGGAGTTCGCTGATAATTGCGATCAGAATCTGGATATACAGTTCAATGAAACCTTTAACCAGATTGATAATTTAAACTATGATATTCAAAGAACCTGGACTGTTACAGACGACTGCAATAATACAACCACATTCAATCAGTCGATCTATGTTAATAGAACTACAGAAAGCAATATTCAATATGTCGATCTTTGTATTGAAGACGAGCCTCTGGATATATACGCCTTAGTACCATACCAGGAAGTTGTCAACACAAATACTCAGATTAACGAGTGGAACAGCAATTCAATGGATCTGTTGGTCAACGGTTATTTTGACCCCGCAAATATTCAGTTGGGTGAATATGAGTTTATAAATAGAATCACAAATAATGATTGTACCTGGACTACAACAATTTATGTTACAGTCAATGATGACTGCGTTTATTACCCATGTGTAGAAAGTCAAGCTGATGTTACAATTTCAAAAATGGTAACTCCAAATAATGACGGATTTAACGATTTCTTTGAAGTTAACTATACTTTAAATGAAGAAAGTAACGAGGTGTGTGATATTATTGTCAAGGTTGAAATTTATAATCGCTGGGGTACCAAAGTTTTTCAATCAAATAATTATAATAACGAATGGGCTGGAGTTGCAAATTCAACATCTGGCAATAATTCAAATTATTTACCGACCGGAACCTATTATTATATTGTTGAATTGATCAATGGTGGATTAAAGGCAATACAAGGATTTATTTATTTGGGTACAGAATAATATGAAAATAACAAAAAACATATTACTACTAATCATTTTATTGATAGTACCGTTTTTAGGAACAGCTCAACAGCAACCTCAATTCACGCAATATATGTATAATACTATTTCGTTTAATCCGGCTTATGCAGGATCTAGAGAAATTATGGTTATAAATGTCCTAAACAGAAATCAATGGGTGGGAATAAACGGAGCACCAGTAACCCAAACTTTATCAGCTCACACCTCACTGCCAAATACAAAATTTGGGGTAGGTCTTTCTGTAATTAAAGATGAACTGGGTTATGAGAATTCAACTTATGCATATGCCGATGTTTCCTATACTATTACTTTAAATAAATATGATGCTTATAAATTTGCCTTCGGATTGAAAATTGGTGCCAGTAAATACGATCTGGATGAAAATCTTATGAATAGCAATGGTAACTCAAGTGACCCATTTTTAGACATGGTTAACTTTGATTGGACGCCTAATATTGGTGCTGGTTTCTATTTTAGGGGTGAGTCCTTTTATATAGGATTATCAGTTCCTAAATTGATAAATTATGAGAATAATAATAATATTGATTATATCTCTTTAGACAGAGTCAGCTATTTCTTTAATGGTGGTTATTTACTGGATGTTAATAAAAATTTAAAATTCAAGCCCACTTTTCTCTTAAAATATACAGAAGGCGCCCCAGTTTCCATGGATCTGTCTACTTTGTTCTTCGTTAATGAAAAACTATGGCTGGGTGCATCTTATCGCCTATTCGACTCTTTAGGAGCTATAATAAATTTCAAAGTTTTTGATGGTCTGTCACTAGGTTATGCCTACGACTACATTACTTCAGACCTAAGCTCCTACTCGTCCGGATCCCATGAATTCATGATCAATTATGAATTCGTTTTTCCTAAGCCAAGGTGTAAATGTAAAGATCTTTATAATTAAGATTTTAAATCACGAGGGAATATGGTTTGAATAGTGGTACCTTTTTTCAGATCTTTCCAACTATCTATTTCCATTTCTATATGTGTGAATCCGCTTGTTGGAACATTACCAATAGGCTTATTGCCATATGTGTTTACAAAATAGGTCATAGCATGATTATGACCAAAAACCATTAATGTGTTAACCGCATCATCACAGGATTTTATTACATCAGTTAGGTTGTGCCCGCTAAAATCATAAAGATCATGATTCAGGATTATATCATCTTCATTTAATCCTAAATTACTGATGAATATATTTGCTGTGGTCAATGCTCTCATAGCATCGCTTGAAAAGACCAGATCAGGTAAACGAATCAGACTTTTAATATGTCTTGAAACCAATTGAGCATCATTAAAACCTCTTTTTTTTAAAGGTCTTTTATGATCACTTACATCGTGTTCCCAAGATGATTTAGCATGTCTGACTAAATATAAATGTTTCATAATTTTAAGGTTGCAATCTTTCGATTTTCCAGTTATAATCCTCTTCTAACCTATAACGAATCCTGTCATGCATTCTGTTAGGCCTACCTTGCCAAAACTCCATTTCTACAGGCTTAACTATATATCCTCCCCAGTGTTTTGGTCTGGGAATTTCTTTATTCATGTATTGCAATTCCAGTTTCCTTAACTTTTCATCAAGAGCTTCTCTGCTCTTAATTATTTCACTTTGGTCTGATGCGAGAGACCCAAGCTGACTTCCAACTGGTCTGGATTCAAAATAACCGTCACTCAAATTTTCAGCGATCTTTTCTACCTGACCCTTAATTACCACCTGCCTCTCTGCAGCATGCCAGAAAAAATTCAAACAAACATTCGGATTTTTATCTATAGCCTTCCCTTTCTCACTGTTATAATTGGTATAAAAAATGAAGCCTTCATAAGTATACCTTTTTAATAAAACGATTCTGGTTTTTGGATAACCATCTAGTCCGAAGGTGGATAACGACATAGCATTTGCTTCATCAACATCAAAGTATTTGTCTACATCATAGAACCATTTCTGGAACAATTCCATAGGATTTTCCGGAACATTATTCTGACGTAGTTCACTTTTCTCGTAAGTTTTACGATAATTACTTAAATCCTTATTCATGGGTTGCAATTTACGAGAATTTAAAAATATATTAACGATCAATTTTTATTATATTGAGTAAACCCTTTTTATGAAATTCATCAGTTCTACTATTATAAACAAACCTCTAAATCAAGTTGTAGAAGCTTTTTTAGATCCTGAAAGTTTAAAAAAATATCAAAAGGGATTTATTAAGAAAGAAATTATGAAAGGTCAACCAAATGAAGTTGGTACTGTATCAAAGCTTATTTATGAAAAGTTTGAAATGATAGAAACCATAACAGCTAATGACCTTCCTAATAGTTTCTCTGGTTTTTACGAGCATAAACATATGACCAATACAATGAGAAGTACATTTGAAGCCATTAGTAGCAATCAAACAAAATTTTCGACTGAAATTGAATACAAACAATTTAAAGGATTATTGATCAAAATTATCGCAAAATTGTATCCTGGAATGTTTATAAAACAAGTAAAAGAATGGTTGCAACAATTTAAATCTTACGTAGAAAATCTTTAACTCATGCATACTTCTGAATTAATTACCGGAATACTATTAATAATTTGTGGGTTGTTAGTTAAACAATTTCCTAATTTAATTGCTGGATACAATACTTTAACTAAAAAGGATAAAGAAAAAATTGATATTGAAGGATATTCAACTTTGCTTAGAAATGCATTGGTTGGTTTGGGTATAATTGTAATAATAATTGGGTTCATCTTGAAATTGATTGATGTAAAGGAACATTACTCTATACTAATTTCATCAACATTAATCATTTTAACAGTACTATATATTACATTCAAAGGAGGTTCTTATATAAAAAGAGAATAATTAAAACTCAAAAGTTTTACCATCTTCAGCCAATAAAGTATTTTGAAATATTTCCTGTGCTTCAGTTTTAAAACCCTCTAATCCATCATATCTGGTTGAATAATGCCCAAGAATAAGTGTTCCAATATTGGCTTGTTTGGCAATTTTGGCAGCTTGTTTTGCCGTACTGTGTTTTGTAGGATCGCATAGATGCTCATGTTTTTCAAGAAAAGTAGATTCATGATACAGTACATCTGCATTTTTTATTATTGGAATTATCTTTTCATCAAAAGCAGTATCACTGCAAAATGCATAACTTTTCGTTTTATTTGGAGCTTTTGTTACCGTGCTGTTATTTATTAATATTCCATCCTTATTCTCTACATCAAATCCTTGTTTTAATTTTCTGTAATAAGCTAAATCAATGTTCGCGGCTTTTACCGCATTCATATCCAATTTCCGTTCTCCAGGTTTTTCCTTGAATAAAAATCCGTTCGTATAGATCCTATGACTTAATGGAATGGTGTACACTTCTATCTTATCGTCTTCAAAAATCAATTCCGATGACTTTGAGGACAATTCATGAAATATAAGTCGGTAATTGGTCCAGGAATCAGATAATTTCAATTGCAATGTGATGACATCTTTTAATCCTTTTGGTCCGTAAATGTGCAAATCACTTTCTCTGGTTAGCAGTCGAAAGGTAGATATTAAACCTACCAGACCAAAATAATGATCACCATGTAAATGAGATATGAAAATATGCTTTATTCTTGAAAATTTAATCTTGCTTCGCCTGATTTGAACCTGAGTGCCTTCTCCGCAATCAATAAGGAATAGATGATTGTTAATTTCGAGAACCTGGGAAGTTGGATTAGTAAATGTTCGTGGTGTAGCGCTGTAACAACCTAATATTGATAATTTCATATTAAAATCCTAAATCGCGCTCAATTTCTTCCATTTCAATAATATCATAGCCTTCCTGAAGTGTTGGCACAACAACTATTTCATCAGGAATATCATCAAAATTAATTGTATTACTAACAACAACAAAAGAGTGCTTTGCTTTTCGATGCATATTAGATATTTGAAGAAATTCAAGAATATCATCAGTACTTACTTTATTCAATGTGATAAGATCAACTATGATATTGTCGTTTTTATACTTATTATATAATTTGTTTATTTCAAGGACAAGTTCCGGAATTGTAGATTCTTCCTGAGTTATTACTGTTGTATTATCTTGTGTACTAAAAATCATTTTTCATGTTTTATTTTTGAAGCCAGTAAATAAATAACTGCCATTCTTATAGCGACACCATTTTGCACCTGATCCAAAATTATAGCTTGTTTTGAATCTGCGACATCACTGGTGATCTCAACACCTCGATTGATTGGCCCAGGGTGCATTATAATAATTTCCTTATCTAAAGAATTTAATATTTCCTTATTAACTCCAAACTGCTGAGTATATTCTCGTGTAGAAGGGAAATAACTGATCTCCATTCGTTCATTCTGAACTCTTAACATATTAGCTACATCACACCATTTAAGTGCTTTTTAAGATCTGTTTCAACTTTTACTCCAAGGTTTTCAATATGTTTAGGTATGAGTGTTTTTGGTCCACATACCTTCACTTTTGCACCTTGTAATTTTAAGGCAAAAATATTTGACAGTGCCACTCTAGAGTGTAAGATATCACCAACAATAACAACTTTTTTACCAGCAACTTCTCCAAGCTTTTCACGTATAGAATACGAGTCTAATAGAGCTTGAGTAGGATGTTCATGGGCTCCATCTCCTGCGTTTACGATACTAGCATTAACATGTTTAGAAAGAAACACTCCTGCTCCAGGATTAGGATGTCTCATAACTACCATATCTACTTTCATAGATAGAATATTATTGACAGTATCTATGAGTGTTTCTCCTTTTTTTACAGAAGAGGAGGAAGCTGAAAAATTAATAACATCAGCAGAAAGACGTTTTTCTGCCAATTCAAAAGATAATCTTGTTCTTGTACTATTTTCAAAAAATAAATTAGCAATGGTAATATCTCTTAAGGAAGGAACTTTTTTTATGGGTCTATTAATTACTTCTTTAAAATGATCGGCTGTTTCAAAGATTAAATTAACATCATTCATCTTCAAGATACTTAATTCCTAGTAAGTGATTTACACTTAATTCGCTCATAATTTTAAATCTTCAGTTGGCAGTCTTCAGTCTGCAGTTGCCAAGTTTTATATTAAAAACTAATACTTGATAGTTTAAATTCCAGATCCCTTTCTCTATTTCCATCCACAAAATTCAGATATACCGTTGCATTTTGTAAAAAATCGTATTCTTTTAATATAGGAATCATCTTTTTGAATAACTCTTCGGCATTTTTACCATAACTAAAAAACCTTCCATAAGAATCATCCATTGCTACTTCATGCATATCATGTCTTCCTAATTCTTCTGGAATGACATTGATTAGTTTAGTATCTATTTCATGTATAATATCTAATCCTTTAAATTCTCCAAACTCAATAATTACAGAATCTTCTTTTTTTATATTATCAAAATCTATTTTTTCAAGATCTAAAAGTTTCATCTTTAAATATTAATCGCAATTTCTGTTATCAATAAAACTTCACAATTCTCATCTACTTATCTATTAAATAAACCGCATCTTTACCATCATTCTCTTTCCAGTTAACCATTACTTTTTCCTGGTTAATGGCATCTACCTGTCGTCCTTTATAATCAGGTTGTATTGGTAAATGTCGGCTAAATCGTCTGTCAATTAATGTCAAAAGTTCTATTGAGTTAGGTCTTCCAAATGATTGAATTGCTGTTAATGCAGCTCGAATGCTGCGTCCTGTGTATAACACATCATCAACAAAAACAACATTTTTGTTTTCTACTATAAAATCTATTTCTGTAGTATTGGCTTCAAGAGGTTTTTCTCCTCTTCTAAAATCATCTCTGTAAAATGTTATATCAAGATATCCCAATTTAACACTCTTTATTTTGTAATCTTCCCTCAACATTTTGACTAATCTATTGGCAAGAAATTTACCTCTTGGTTGGATTCCAATAAGAACTGTATCATTAAAGTTGTTGTGATTTTCAATTAATTGACAAGCCAGTCTATGAAGAATGATGTTTACCTCTTTGGCATTAAGTAAAACTTTTTGACTCATAAATTATCCAAACGTATCTGGTATGCAAAGTTAAGGCAAAAAATTAAAACAGTGCAATTAATTATATGGAATAAAAAAAGCCTTCAAAATTGAAGGCTTTAGTTTTGTCAACGAACGAAAATTACTTTTTCCCGTCCATTTTATCTTTAAGAGCTTGTAAAGCATCATTAGCGTCACCTAAAGTTGGTTTAGACTCTGCTGCTGCTGCTTTAGCTTTTTTAGCTGCTGCTTTAACATTTTTCTGCTCCTCTTCTCTAAAGATGGCTGTATGAGAAGCAACTACACGTTTGAATTCTTTATTGAATTCAATTATTTTAAAGTCTGCTGATTCTCCTTTCTTCAATTTTTTACCATCTTCCTTCTCTAAATGACGAGATGGAACAAAGGCAACTATATCTTCATTAAAGTTAATTGTAGCTCCTTTATCAACTATTTCCGCTATTTCCGCATTATGGACAGTTTCTAAAGCGAAATCTTTTTCGTATTTATCCCAAGGATTTACAGTAGTTTGTTTGTGACCTAAGCTCAATTTTCTGCCTTCAACATCAAGTTCAAGAACAATCACATCTAGCGTATCACCAACTGCACAAAATTCAGTAGGGTGCTTGATCTTTTTGGTCCAAGACAGATCTGAGATATAAATTAATCCATCAATTCCTTCTTCAAGTTCAACAAAAACACCAAAATTGGTAAAGTTTCTAACAATTCCTGTATGTTTTGAACCGACGGGATATTTAGTAGTAATATCTGTCCATGGATCCGGCGTTAATTGCTTGATCCCAAGAGACATTTTACGATCTTCTCTATCTAGAGTCAGAATAACAGCTTCAAATTCATCACCTACAGATACAAAATCCTGTGCTGATCTTAAATGGGTTGACCAAGACATTTCTGATACGTGAATTAAGCCTTCTACACCTTCTGCAACTTCAATAAATGCACCATAATCAGCAATTACAACCACTTTTCCTTTTACTTTATCTCCAACTTTTACAGTATCGGCTAAAGCTTCCCAAGGGTGCTTGCTTAATTGTTTTAATCCAAGTTGAATTCTGGATTTGTCTTCATCAAAATCAAGAATAACTACATTTAGTTTTTGATCTAATTCAACAACTTCATTTGGATGATTTATTCTTGACCAGGAAAGATCCGTTATGTGAATTAATCCATCAACACCACCAAGATCAATAAATACCCCATAAGAAGTAATGTTCTTAACAATACCTTCCAGTACCTGACCTTTTTCAAGCTGACTTATAATTTCTTTTTTCTGTTCTTCAATATCTGCTTCTATTAAAGCTTTATGTGAAACTACCACATTCTTGAATTCATGATTGATCTTAACAACCTTAAATTCCATAGTTTTGTTTACATATTGATCGTAATCTCTTATCGGCTTAACATCAATTTGAGATCCAGGTAGGAATGCCTCTATACCAAATACATCAACGATCATACCTCCTTTTGTTCGGCATTTTACAAATCCATTGACGATCTCTCCATTATCATGTGCATTGTTAACTCTATCCCAAGCCTTAATAACTCTGGCTTTTCTATGTGATAAAACAAGTTGACCTGTTGCATCTTCACGAACATCGATCAATACTTCTACTTTGTCTCCTGTTTTTAGATTAGGGTTGTAACGAAATTCGTTTAAGGAAATAACACCTTCTGATTTAGCATTGATATCTATGATGACATCTCTATCTGTCATATAAATAACGGTACCTTCCACAACTTCATCATCCAATGTGTCAACGAAGTTTTCAGCGACCAACTTTTCAAACTCCTCCAATTGCTTGTCTTCAACAGGATCAATACCTTCCTGGTAGTTGTGCCAATTGAATTCTTTAAGAAATTTTTCCGGGTTTGCCTGAGCTTCTGATACAGTTTCTTCAGTCTTAGGTTCTGCAACTGCTACTTCGGGAGTTTCAACTACTGCTTTTTTTGTTCTAGCTTTAGGTTTAGCTACTTCTACTTCCGGCATTTCAACTTTCGCCTTTTTTGAACTAGCTTTAGGTTTGGCTCCTTCTAATTCCGGAGTTATAACTTCAGCCTTTTCTGTACTAGCTTTAGATTTGGCTACTTTAACTTCCGGGGTTTCAACTTCAGCCTTTTTTGATTTCGCTTTCGTTGCTTTTGCTTTTGTTTCTTTCTTTTCAGCCATGTGCTGATTTAAATTTGTATTCTGATTGTTTCGGATGAATTAAGCAATTAACAAACAGAAGGGTTAATTTTATTTTTTTTGATCCTTTTATCATCCTGATGTATCGCTAAAAGGAGCGCAAAAATAATACTTTTTAAGAGAATCGCCTAATTGTAAATGAAAAAAGTATAGATTTATTCATAATCTTCTAAGGTCATATTGACCAACTCCATGACTTTTTGAAATGTTTCCTCCTTTGTGAGATCTGAATTATCTATCTCAACAGCGTCTGAAGCTTTGAGTAACGGGGAGTCTGCCCTGTGGGAATCTATGTAATCTCTTTCCTGAACATTCCTCAACACCTCTTGATAACTTACATCGTCTCCTTTCTCAATTAATTCATAATAACGTCTTTTGGCTCTTTTATCTGGTGAGGTGTTTAAAAATATCTTCAATTCGGCTTTAGGAAAAACAACTGTACCTATATCACGCCCATCCATGACAACTCCCTTATTTTTTCCCATTTCCTTTTGCTGTCTGACCAATTGTTGACGTACTTCAGTAATTGCTGAAACCTGACTCACAAAGCTTGAAACTTCAAGTGTGCGTATTTGCTTTTCAATATTAACTGAATTCAAGTAAACCTCAGAAAAACCGAGATCGTTATTATAGATAAAACTGATGTTTATTTTTGGTAATTCTGGAATAAAATCACTGACTCGAAATCCGGATTTGTCAATAAATCCATTTTTCATTGCATAATAGGTCACAGCTCTGTACATAGCACCGGAATCGACATAAGTATAACCTAAAGCACTGGCAACATGCTTTGCAACAGTACTTTTACCGGTTGAAGAATATCCGTCAATTGCAATTGTAATTTTTCGCATTTATTGTAAATCTATATTCAAGCCAAAAAAACTAGTATTTGCAGCACTACTATAGCGTGCATGCGTATAGCTAAACCTTATTTTATTCATTTTAAGTCCAACTCCAAAAGATAATCCGGAAAAATTTCGTTGTTCCAATATCCTGAGTTCTTCTGCGCGTCTAAAGTTATAACCTAATCTAATATTAAATCCTTTTTCCGGAAATAATTCTGCTCCAAGAACTAAATGTCTTAAAGCATTATTAAAAAAACTTACTTTTTCATCGGTTTGATTTCCATTTAAATCTGTTATAACCCTCGCCGGATTGGGTTCTGAAATGTTCCAGGTTTGAATATTTTCCATTGTCAGATGCCATCTGATTGGGACATTTTCCAGTTGTTGCGACATACCAAAATCCAACTCCAATGGCAATGGTTCATTTTGACCGGCATAAGTAGTGATCTGTGTTCCTAGATTACGAATAGCTATTGCAGCATAGAATCCGATGGTTTCATCGATATATATTGCACCAAGATCCAAAGCCATTCCAAAAGAGGAATATTGCTCCAATTTTGAGGTGATAAATTTAATATTTGTACCTAAATATATATCGGTATGTGGAATGTTAAAAGCGTAACCCAAGGATAGAGCCGCTTCACTACCCGAAAAAGAACCGGTTGAATTTCCCGTTTCATCATAACCATCAAAATTACCATAATTAATGTATGTAACCCCTCCGTGAAATGTTTGAGTTCTCCTATCCAAGGTATAAGCATAAGCTGCAGTACCATAACCAATACCTCCCAAATAACTGGAATAGTTAAGTGATAATTGACTATCCATATTAGCATTAATGGCTGCCGGATTGAACAAGGCCTGCGTCACATCATAGTCATAAATTGTAATAATTTTCCCTCCTAAAGCTGCTTGTCGGGGAGAAGAAACCAGATTAAGAAACTGATATGTCGATTCACCACCTATTTGACTAAAAACAAATGGTGCCATTAGCATACAAATAAGAATGGTAATTTTCTTTTGCATAGATGCGCAAAGTAACTAAATCTAACTTATAACGTCCTGAAGTACAATATATTTTTTATCATCAAAAAACCCCGATTTTTAATCGAGGTTTCCACTTATAGCTTTTTGGCTTTCTTCACCTTCGTATTCGTTAAGGCAATTTTTATTACGTCGTCCATATCTTTAACATAATGAAATTTTAAACCTTTGAGATATTCCGGTTTGATTTCTTCAATATCCTTCCTATTGTCTTCGCTTAACAGGATTTCTTTGATTCTTGCCCTTTTGGCTGCCAAAATCTTCTCTTTAATTCCCCCAACAGGAAGCACTTTACCGCGTAAAGTTATTTCTCCAGTCATAGCCAAACTCTTTTTCACTTTCTTTTGTGTAAACAATGATACAAGAGATGTTAACATAGTAACTCCAGCGCTAGGTCCATCTTTTGGAGTAGCTCCTTCCGGCACATGAATGTGCACATTGTATTTACTAAAAACATCAGGGTTAATTCCGTAATTATCAGCATTGGCCTTTATGAATTCCATTGCTATAGTCGCCGACTCCTTCATGACCTGACCAAGATTACCTGTAATGTTTAGCGCTCCTTTACCCTTCGACAGTATAGACTCTATAAATAAAATATCACCACCTACTCTTGTCCATGCAAGACCTGTAACAACTCCAGCGACATCATTATTTTCATATTTATCCCTTTCTAATCTTGGCGGCCCTAAGACTTCCTCAACTTCCTTATTGGTGATCTTTAAATTATAGGCCTCCTCCATGGCAATGTTCTTTGCGGCATATCGTACCATTTTTGCTATCTGTTTTTCAAGACCTCTAACCCCTGATTCTCTCGTATAACCTTCAACTATTTTTGCTAGTTGTGGCTTGGCAATTTTTAGATCATTTGAACTCAATCCATGTTCTTTTAATTGCTTTGGCAATAAATGTCTTTTAGCTATTTCAATTTTTTCTTCAATAGTATAACCAGTTACATTTATAATCTCCATTCTGTCCAACAATGCAGGTTGTATAGTTGATAAGCTATTAGCTGTTGCTATAAACATTACTTTAGAAAGATCATATCCTAACTCCAGGAAATTATCATGAAAATCATAGTTCTGTTCGGGATCCAATACTTCTAACATAGCGGATGATGGGTCACCTTGATGCGAATTTGATAGTTTATCTATTTCATCCAAAACAAATACAGGATTTGAGGTCTCTGCCTTTCTTATATTTTGAATTATCCTGCCTGGCATGGCTCCTATGTAAGTTTTTCGATGCCCTCTTATTTCTGCTTCATCCCTTAAACCTCCTAAAGACATTCTTACATATTTTCTACCCAGTGCTTCTGCTACCGACTTTCCTAATGAAGTCTTTCCAACTCCAGGAGGGCCATAAAGACATAAAATTGGAGATTTCATGTCATTTCTAAGTTTTAATACGGCCAGATACTCTATAATTCTTTTCTTGACATCATCTAAACCATAATGATCTCTATCTAATATTTTTTTTGCGCGATTAAGATCAAATTTATCTGTACTATATTCATTCCAGGGTAATTCTAAAACCAGATCCAGATAATTTCGTTGTATAGAATACTCTGCAACCTGAGGATTCATGCGCTGTAGTTTTGACAATTCTTTTTCAAAATGGTTCTTTACTTCTTCATTCCAAGGTTTATTTTTAGCCTTCGCACGCATCTCATCGATCTCCTCATCATAGCTAACACCTCCAAGTTCCTCCTGTATGGTCTTCATTTGCTGATGCAAGAAATACTCACGCTGCTGTTGATTAAGATCACTTTGAACTTTTGACTGGATATCAATCTTCAGTTCTAATTTTTGCAATTCAATATTCAAAAATTTAAGCGTGGCCAGTGCTCTATCTTTAAGATTATTAATCTCCAGTAATTTCTGCTTTTCTGAAACGCTTAAATTCATATTAGAGGAAACAAAATTCACAAGAAATGAATCGCTTTGAATGTTCTTTATTGCAAAGGAAGCTTCAGTTGGTATGTTTGGACTGTCTTTTATTATTTGCAGTGCTAAATCCTTTATGGACTCAATAATGGCAATGAATTCCTTATTTTTTATGGCAGGTCTGGCTTCTGCGACTTCTCGTATAGTCGCATTTAAATAAGGTTTTTCTGTAAGTACCTCGGCAATTTTGAAGCGTTTTTTACCTTGAATGATGACAGTCACATTTCCATCCGGCATCTTTAAAACACGCAATATTCTGGCAACAGTTCCGGTTAAATGAATATCTTTTATTGAAGGATCCTCTACTAATTCATCTTTTTGAGACACAACCCCAATTAGTTTATTTCCTTTGTTGGCATCATTAATTAGTTTAATGGACTTATCTCTACCTGCCGTAATTGGAATTACAACACCAGGAAACAAAACCGTATTACGCAATGGCAAAATGGGCAATGTAGTTGGTAATAATTCATTTTTTATTTCTTCTTCATCTTCAGGTGTCATTAAGGGAATTAATTCCGAATTTTCATCGAAATCCTGCAATGACAAACTGTCAAGACTAATAAAATTTGATTTTTTCATATATCTATTTCAGTCATTATGTCACAATAACATAACGAATTTCATTAAAGTTAATTATAAAATTAGTGTCGAATCACTTGATAGCCTAAATATAACTGAAGATTACCTTCTTCAACACACCATCAAAAGTCAATTAATATGCCAATCGTAATATATCAAAGGAATTATCGATATTCGAATTTGATTTTTTTTTATAATAACTGTAACAAAGATTAAGTAACTTCATCATTATAATACAAAGCAATTGTTTTTTGACACTGACCAAAGAAAATATAGATCAATTAATACAGCTATGTAAAACTGGTGACCAACGTGCACAAATGGAAGTTTATAATAGATATTATAAGGCCATGTTTAATGCGGCTTATCGAATTGTAAAAGATAAGTTTGAAGCCGAAGATATTATGCAAGATTCCTTTCTGTCTGCCTTTACAAAATTAGATAGCCTGAAAGATCCTAAAACATTCGGCTCCTGGTTAAAAAAAATTGTGATCAATAATAGTATTTATCATTACAACAAAAGTGCAAAATACAGTGAAGTTCCTTTAGATGATGTTCTTTACAAAGTGGAAGACAGCTCGGGAATTCCAGATAATTATGAGTTTACCAATATAAAAGCTAAACAAGTGCTGGAATCAATGAAATCATTAAAAGATAATTATAGAATTTCCTTGACTTTGAACCTAATTGAAGGATATGATTACGATGAGATCTGTGAAATTATGAATATATCTTACGCCAATTGCAGAACAACTATTTCGCGCGCTAAGGAAAGCCTTCGAAATAAAATGATGCAACAGGCCTAATAAAATTAATAGTTATGAAAAAAGATAATATAGATACGCTTTTTGAAAATCTTAATAATGATTTTGATATTGAAAATCCCAATATCAATCATCAACAACGTTTTTTAGATAAGCTCAAGAACCAAAATAAGGTTGCTGATTCCACTGTAATTAAGCGCAGTTACTGGAAACCCTTATTAAGCATAGCAGCATCGGTCGTGTTATTGGTTGCCTTATTCTTTGGAACACAGCAAGAAGCAAGTGCCAAAGATTTGGCCAGTGTTTCACCGGAAATGGCCCAAACTCAAAATTTCTTTACTGCTGCAATCTCAAATGAACTGGCTAAGCTGGAAGCTGAATTTACACCAGAAACAGCAATCATAGTGGAAGATGCATTAAAGCAAATTGAAATTCTCGAATCAAAATATGAATTGCTTAAGAAAGACCTTTCTGAAAGCGGAGATGACAGCCGAGTTATCTATGCCATGATTTCAAACTTTCAAAACAGAATTGATCTGTTACAAAATGTAATACAAAAAATAGAAGAAATTAAACAACTTAAACAAAATACAAATGAAAACGCAGCAACTTTATAAATTGGTATTGCTCCTATTAATCCCGGCTATTACCCTTGCGGGAGATGAATGGAAAGGTAAATACACCAAAAATAAAATGATCAATAAAGTATTCACGGTGAATAGTGACGCTACTCTAAAGATCAATAACAGCTATGGCAATTTAGATATTGCTACATGGGATGAAAACAGAATTGAAATTCAGGTTTCTATTACAACCAATGGTAATGACGAAGAAAAGGTTCTAAAAAAATTAGATGAGATCACAGTAAAATTTTCTTCAAGTTCAGAATGGGTATCAGCAGAAACCATATTCAATAAAAATAAATCGAATTCCTGGTGGAACTGGGCCAAAAACAACAATGTCAATATGGAAATCAATTACTTGGTTAAAATGCCTGTCACTAATGCAGTGATTTTAGATAATGACTATGGCAATATTAATCTGGATAAATTAAAAGGTGTGGCCAAAATTAGCTGTGATTATGGAAAAATAACCACTAAAGAATTAATGGCGGATAACAACTCTATAAGTTTTGATTATACTAACAATAGTTATTTTGAGTATATAAAAAGTGGAAAAATCCATGCCGATTATAGTGGTTATACTGTATCTAAGACAGAGAATTTAGATATAGCTGCAGACTACACACAATCTAAAATTGAAGTTGCCGAAAATATTAACTACAGTTGTGACTACGGGGGAATCACGATTGAAAAAGTTAATAATGTAGTTGGAAATGGCGATTATTTAACAACCAGAATAGGTGATGTTTATAAAAATATAACCATTGAAGCAGATTATGGATCTATAAAAATTGATAACATGACCGCCAATGCAGGAGATTTGAAAATCAATTCAGATTATGTCGGTATTAAGATCGGAATAGACCCAGCTTATAATTTCGATTTTGAAATCGATCTGGAATATGGGTCATTAAAGGACACTGAAGGATTTCAATATAAAAAACAAAATATAGAATCTGGTGACAAATACTACTTTGGTTATTACGGAAAACAGAACAGTGGTAATTTGATTAGAATATCCTCAGATTATGGTAGTGTAACATTTATTAAAAATTAATTAGCTCAAAAACTTTTAAACATGAAAAAAATCAACTCTAAATTATTACTTGTCATAGCACTAATATTCACAACCTCAATAAGTGCTCAAAATTGGTGGAGAAACTCCGTCAAAGGTAATGGAAAGGTTACCAAAATCACAAGAACCACTGCCGATTATGACGCGGTGAGATGTGCAGGTTTTATGGATTTTGAACTTGTGAAGGGGAAAGAAGGAATCATTACAATTGAAGGAGAGGAAAACCTCTTGGAACATATTGTAACCGAAATAGAAAATAATGCATTGATTGTTAAAGTAGAAAATGGAGTAAACATAAAAACCACTTGGAATAAAGGAATTAAAATCACGATCCCTTTTGAAGACATTGAAAAAATTTCATTATCCGGATCAGGCGATATTTGGAACACAGACAAAATAATTACAAATAATTTGAGTATTGATCTTGCGGGTTCCGGAGATATTAAACTTACTGTAAAAACCGAATCCCTGACGAGCAGTGTTTCCGGTTCTGGAGATATTAAGGTTATGGGAGAAACTAATTATCTGGAAACCAAAGTAACAGGTTCCGGGGATTTCCATGGATATGAATTAAATGCTGAAAATACTGAGGCTTATGTCACTGGGTCTGGTGATATTAAAGTCGTAAGTAATAAAATGCTCAAAGCCAGAGTAACAGGTTCTGGAGATATTCAATACAGGGGTAATCCGGATAAAGAGGATACTAAAGTAGTTGGATCCGGAAGTATCAAGAAGTAGAAAAATATTAAAAAAGCCACTGCATTAAGTGGCTTTATTTTTATTTTGGTAAGAATAAGTAATTGTATTTAATTCTCGGCGATACAATCACCAAGACTGTCAATTATATCTAGAACTGTACTATCTTCTCCACAAAATGTTAATTTATTCTGTAATGACAGTTTATAAGCATTACACAATTCAGAATAGTTGGTCTGATTTGCATTGTTAAAATTTGCTTTTGCTATTTGCACTTCATTGGTCGCTTCAGTACAAGAAATTCCATTATCTATTACAAAATCACCTTCCAAAGGTTCGTTTTCACAGTTGAATCCGGTAAAAAGGATTAAAAATGATAAAAGGGCAAATAATTTTTTCATTTGATTTTGATTGATGACGCAAACTTAAATATTTTCTGTTAAACAGGAATGGCGTTTTTAGGAATCTTAAAAAGCAATATGAGCCCAGTTATAAAAAACACAATTAAAAACAAAATGGAATAACGCATACTCCCTGTTATTTCAGCAATAAACCCATACATAAACATGCCAATAACAATTCCTATTTTTTCAGAAACATCATAAAAACTAAAATAGGATGCAGTATCCTCAGTCCCTTCAGGAATTAACTTACTGTAAGTCGATCTGGATAAAGCCTGGATACCTCCCATGACTATTCCAACAAATCCGGCTGTTATATAGAATTGAAAAGGTGTGACTACAAAATAAGCATAGACGCAAATGGCAATCCATGAAAATATAATGATTATTAAGGTCTTTATATTTCCAATAATACCTGAAACTTTTGCCGTTAACTGTGCTCCGACAACTGCAACCAGCTGAATTAATAATATACTAACAATTAAACCGGTTGTAGAATCCTGATCCTCCCCAATCAATTCTTCAACTGCAAAATAGTTGCTGCAATCATAATGGTTTGTACAGCCATACTGTAAACAAAAAAAGCTACTTAAATATCTTTTAAAATTGTATTGTCTTTAAAAGCGATCCATATTTTTTAATTCCTTTAAAACCATTCATTAATACTTTCTGGTCACTTTATGACCTGAATGGGTCCCGGTTGGTAAATATTTAAAAGTATACTGACTAAATACAATCCACCAGACACCAACCAATATAAAAGCAATTCATGGTTGGATCGCCTGCATCATTAAATCCACTAATCATATTTCAGAATCATTACAAGGTCAACAATTAAAAGAAGTACACTTCCTATATAACCCATAGAAAATCCTTTGGCACTTATGCGATCCTGCTGTTCTGGAAAGGCAATATCGGGTAGATATGAATTGTAAAAAACAAGACTTCCCCAAAAACCTATTAGGGCTACAGTAACATAATAAACCAAAATAATAAATTATCTAGATTAAACCAGTACTAATCCAATACAAGAAAGAGCTCCTAAATAACAGAAAAACTTCATAAAACCTTTCTTGTTACCTACATAATCTGAAATTCCTGAAAGTATAGGAGACATAAAGGATACCACTAAAAAACTTAATAGCTGTGACATAACTTATTAAGGAGTCGTTATTAAAATCACATCCCAGAAAGGTAACTGTATCACTTATCTTTTCTCCGTTTGAGAATCTTTTACAATAGTCAATGCACCATAAAATATTGGAAATATTGACGAGGTTATGGTTAACGGATACAACTGAATTCGCCCAATCATAAAAGGCCCATGCATTAAGTAATTTTTTACTCCCTTTGGCAGGTATATTCATCTACGATAAAATTAAAAAAGCTGCCTTAATAAGGCAGCTTCTAAAGTAATCAATATTTTCTATAAAATTAATTGATGGGTCTAAAAGAAGTCACACCAAATTTCTTTGCTTCTGCTTTCGCTTTTGGAGCAAGTGCCTGCAAGTTTGCAATACGCGTATCATTACTTGGGTGGGTGCTTAAAAACTCTGGTGGTGCTTGCCCATTACTATTAGCCTTCATACGTTTCCAAAGCTCTGCAGCTTCATCAGGATTATACCCTGCCACTGCCATTAAATACAAGCCTATTCTATCCGATTCAGTCTCATGAGACCTACTAAATGGCAACATACCTCCTACTGTAGTTACAATTCCATATGCTTGATTATAAATACCAAGGTTTTTATCATTCTGTAGGGCAATATTACCAGCAACAGCAATTCCTTGCTGGAGATAAGCTGCACTCATACGTTGTTGACCATGATTTGCAAGTGCATGCGCCACCTCATGTCCCATTATAGCAGCCACACCTGTTTCGTTTTTAGCTATTGGTAAAATTCCTGTGTAAAAAACAATTTTCCCACCTGGCATACACCAAGCATTTACGGTTTTATCATCAACTAAGTTATATTCCCATTTATAGTCATCTAAATAACCTTGATAGACCATTGGCATTTAACCAACGTTCCGCCGCAACTGCAATTCTTTGACCAACTCTAGTGATCATCTCAGCTTCACTTGTTCCTGTAACAACATTGTTTTCTGATAAAAACTGATCGTATTGTGCAAATGCGGATGGAAATAATTGATCATTAGATACAAAAGCCATAGTCTTTTTTCCTGTAAATGGATTGACTGTACAGGCAAGAAATAAAGTCACCACAAGTACGGTGACAATAGTATTTTTTAGTTTCATTATTATGATTATTAAATTAATTGATCTATCGAATAAATTTACAAAAACCGTTCCTTTTTCATCAGTTATCTTAAATAAAAAATTATTCCTAAAATCGATGAACGGACAATTTTTTCTTTAAAAGGATTAGAATTGAGTTAAAAGAAAACATTTATAGGTTTGATTAATGTAATCATCAGTATTATTAATCGACTTAGCTAATAATCGAACAATTAATTATGTATTTTTAAGTATGAAAAAAATTGCACTGTTTAGTTTAGCTTTATTGCTGTTCAATTGTAATGGCAAAGCACAAAAAAAAGATACGGAAAATAAAGTCTATAAAGTCTCAAAGACTGATGCCGAATGGAAAAACCAGTTAAGTGATCTGGAGTATAAGGTTTTAAGAAAAGCAGGTACCGAACCAAGATATTCAAGCGAATTCAATGACAATAAAGAAGTTGGAACCTATGTTTGTAAAGCTTGTGGAACACCATTGTTTAAAAGCGAATTTAAATACGATTCGGGTTCTGGATGGCCAAGTTTTGACAGAGAAATTGAAGGGAATGTTGATTTTTCTACCGATAAAGATCTGGGATATACCAGGACAGAGGAACATTGCGCTAATTGTGGTGGTCATCTGGGACATGTTTTTAATGATGGTCCAAAGGAAACCACAGGCAAGCGTCACTGCGTTAACGGGGTTGCGTTAAAATTCATTCCTGACAACGAATAATTTTTTAATTATGTAGACCATGGAAAGCTATAAAGAAAGTGTTATCAAGCAATTTCAGTATTACAAGATGCTGGGTGATAAAACTTTCGAACAGTTGGAAAATAAAGATATTCAATGGCAATACAATAGTGAAAGTAATAGCCTAGCTATAATTGTAAAACATTTAGTAGGTAATATGCTTAGTCGTTGGACCAATTTTTTGTCGGAGGATGGTGAAAAGGAATGGAGACAGCGTGATTCAGAATTTGAATATGCCTATTTTTCCAAAGAAGATATGATCACCGCCTGGGAAAAAGGTTGGGATTGTGTTTTCAATGCGATTACTCCTTTACAGGACGATGATTTTGAGCGCCTTGTGTATATAAGGAATCAAGGGCATACCGTCACGGAGGCCATAAACAGACAATTGGCTCACTATTCCTATCATGTTGGACAAATCGTCTTTCTTGGCAAAATGATCAAAGGAAATGAATGGAAATCCTTATCAATTCCTAAAGGAAATTCTGGAAAATATAATAAGGATAAATTTAGCAAGAATAAAACCAGAAAACATTTTACAGATGATTTATAATTTGTTTATTAAAAAATATGCCTGCAAGTTAGCAGGCATATTTTATTATTATATTTTTCAATTTTATTCCATTGATTTTGTTGTGTAATAACCTGTTTCTTGTGTCATCTTACCTTCATCGTTAAAATCATTAATTAGAAGAATTGGTAAGATCACTTTTATTTTATCATCAGATTTTTTGGTCATTCTTACATCCCACCAGGATTGAACAACTTTAGCACCACCCAGTTCATATTCTAAATAATCCGGATATCCTCTAACATCTATACTTGTAATGTTCCATTCGGATGTTAGGCCTTTAAACATTTCCTTTTCTTCTTCAACTGTGCGAGATTCCCCACGTTTCATATCCAAATCTGTGAAAGTAGCATCTTCAGTAAAATAACTAAATGCTTTGTCAACATCACCATTCGCTAAAGCTCCCATATATAATCTAATGGTATTTATATTATCATGGTTATTATAAATTACACCATTAGTTCTTGGAGCAAAGCTTCTGCTTCTTTCTGCCCATGGCAAGTCATTATCATAAATGATCATATTTTTGATCTTATTATCACTTGTCATTTGATACAAACGATGAATTGGCATATCTAAAGTTACTCCGGTTGAGTTATCCAAGGCTTTAAAATCATCCCATGTTTGGACCCATAAACCATCATCTCCCTTGTATTCGATCGCATCCGGATAAGCCCCAGAGGTTCTTTTGTGACTTATATAAGACCAGTTTTCACTTACCCATTTTGAAGCTCCTTTCATCCACTCCTTGTCATTACCTTTCGCATCTTTATTGGTGCTAGTTCCTTGATAAGACCTAAAGTCATCAGCCAAATAACTAGCCATTTTATCAACTTCTCCAGAATAAAAGGCTTTCCACATGGACTCCACGGCATCAATAGCAGGGTGTTCGTTGTAAACGGTACCGTTCTTTTTTGTTTTTTGAGAATACATGAAGCTAGAAACTAGCAACATGACAACAATTACTTTTGTTTTCATTTTTAAAAATTTAGTTGGTTAATATGAACCAATTTAATAAAAAATCTGAGAAACAGACTATTATGTTAATAAGTATTTTCTTAGTTAGTATCAGATTTTATTAATTACACACGGTAATTTATTTATTCCAATTTGGTTTTGTAAATTTGAACCTTCTTAAATAATCATAACAAAACAACATGAGTAAATACGACATTATTGTTCTAGGAAGTGGTCCCGGAGGCTATGTTACAGCAATCAGGGCATCACAATTAGGTTTTAAAACCGCCATAATAGAAAAAGAAAACCTTGGAGGTGTTTGTTTGAATTGGGGATGTATCCCAACTAAAGCTCTTTTAAAATCGGCTCAGGTTTTTGAATATCTGAAACATGCCGATGCTTATGGTTTGACGGTTAAAGATTTTGACAAAGATTTTGATGCTGTTGTAAAACGTAGTCGAGGTGTTGCTGATGGCATGAGTAAAGGAGTTCAGTTTTTGATGAAAAAGAATAAGATTGATGTCATTGAAGGTTTTGGAAAATTAAAACCCGGCAAAAAGATAGAGGTTGAAGGCAAAGAATACAGCGCAGATAATATAATAATTGCAACAGGTGCGCGATCAAGGGAATTACCCAGTTTACCTCAGGATGGTAAAAAAGTGATAGGATACAGGGAGGCCATGACCTTGCCAAACCAGCCAAAAAAGATGATCGTTGTAGGTTCCGGTGCAATTGGAGTTGAATTTGCTTATTTCTACAATTCCATGGGAACAGATGTAACTATAGTTGAATTCCTTCCTAATGTAGTTCCTGTTGAGGACGAGGAAATTTCAAAACAATTGGAACGTAGTTTCAAGAAAAGTGGCATAAAAATAATGACGTCTTCTGAAGTTACTAAGGTTGATACGTCCGGGAAAGGAGTTAAAGCAACAGTAAAAACATCTAAAGGAGAAGAAGTTTTAGAGGCTGACATTATCTTATCGGCAGTAGGAATCAAATCAAATATTGAAAACATTGGACTGGAAGATGTTGGGATTGCGGTTGACAGAGATAAGATATTGGTGAATGATTTTTATCAGACCAACATACCTGGATACTTTGCAATTGGTGATGTTACTCCCGGACAGGCATTGGCGCATGTCGCATCGGCTGAAGGAATTTTGTGTGTTGAAAAAATTGCGGGGCAGCATGTTGAGGCTTTGGATTACGGTAATATTCCCGGGTGTACGTATTGCTCTCCTGAGATCGCATCTGTTGGATTAACCGAAAAACAAGCCAAGGAAAAAGGATATGATATAAAAGTTGGTAAATTCCCATTCTCTGCTTCAGGAAAAGCGAGCGCAGGCGGAAATAAGGAAGGATTTGTTAAAGTAATTTTCGATGCCAAATACGGCGAATGGTTAGGTTGCCATATGATAGGTGCCGGCGTAACCGATATGATCGCTGAAGCTGTTCTTGGTAGAAAACTTGAAACCACAGGACATGAAGTTTTAAAAACCGTGCATCCGCATCCAACTATGAGTGAAGCGGTTATGGAAGCGGTGGCAGATGCTTATGATGAAGTAATACACATCTAAATTCCTAGATTTTTAGACTTCCTTGATTAACTATATATAAAAGTTTCGAGAAATTTCGGAACTTTTATATTTTTACTTTATGAATAAATCAATCCCTTCTCCATTAGTAATTATTTTTCTATTAATTCTGATTTCATGTAAATCTTTAAAATCTAATACTGATATTCCTATTGAATCGTGTAAATTAGTTACTTTAACAGATAATGGTATAGAATTTAACAAATTAACCAGCGATAACCATTTAGTTTTTACATTTTCTTACAATAGAATTCTTTCAAGATTAGATACAGTAGTTCAACAAAAATATAAATTACATACAGAAGAATTAACTAAAGAAGTTATAAAAAAGGTGCTTCCAAATATAGTTATTCTAGAAAATGAAAAAAGCAAAACATGGTCATACAATGATGTTTATCATAATAGTTTTGTTCCTTTATGGCATAGATATAATGAGGATCCTAATTCACTTAAGAAATATATTAATTATATCGCATTAGATTCAGAATATAAAAACCAATTGATTATTGAAATTTCATCTTACATCCTTCCAAATAGAAATAGTCCAAATACTCATATAAAAGCTTTTATTATTGATGCTTCCGCAAACACATTACTTTATTATGATGCTGTATCATCAAATTGTGATAGTAGAAATGATAATGCCTATGTAAAAGCTCTTTACTTTGTTCTGGAAAGAATTAAAAATCAAATAAAACTTTGAATAGCCAGTTCATAACTTTGGAGTCCGAAACCAAGAATGACTCCTTTGGCAACGGGAGATATATATGAGAAATGCCTGAATTCCTCTCTGGAGAAAGTATTGGAAATATGTACTTCCACAACCGGTGTTTTAATAGCTTTTACGGCATCCCCTATTCCAACTGAAGTATGCGTATAGGCTGCAGCATTTAATATGATCCCATCATAACTAAACCCAACTTCCTGTAACTTATCAATGAGTTCTCCCTCAATATTCGATTGAAAATAATCAATGGATACACCCGGATACTTAGACTTTACTTCATCTAAAAACTCAGTAAATGACAAGTTTCCATATATCTCAGGTTCGCGTTTCCCCAGAAGATTTAAGTTAGGACCATTAATGATGATTAGTTTTTTCATTTAAACAAAAGTACAAAAGTTATCACATAAAAAAAGGAAGCCAAATGGCTTCCTATTAAATAATTTGTTATCCTTAATTTTAGAAGAAATATCCAACACTCAATTGGATGACACTATTTTGATTTTTAAAGTCATCAGAACCTTCACCGTCGTTTATATTAGACAAACCCAAATTATATCTCGCCCCAAAATTCAAACCACTTTCTAATTTGTAGCCTACACCTAGGTTCGCTCCAAAATCGATTCCTTTGGTTTCATCTTTAAAGTCTATAGATTCTCCACCACCTTCAGCTTTTGCTGACAATAAAAATCCTACTTGTGGTCCTGCCTCTAAACTAAATCCATCGGCAACATAAAATTTTGCCATAATTGGTAAATTGATGTAATCTATCTTTAAATCTACATCAATACCCTCAAAACTGTCTTTTGCCCCTTGAGCAGAATATAGCAATTCCGGTTGCACTGAAAATTTATCTGAAACAGAGATTTCTGCCACAGCACCAATATGAAAAGCAGTTCTACTGTCAAGTCCATCTGTTTCATCTCCTGAAACAGATGCCAAATTTAGACCTGCTTTAGCTCCAAATTTTACTTCCTGAGCATTTAAATTAGTTAAACCAAAAACAATAATCGCAATAATTAAAAATGATTTTTTCATAATTACTATGTTTTTAAAATTAGTATATATAAAATTATTACATTTTTTGCCACAAAATTTTTATTCGATAAAACATTAACAATTAGCATAAAAAAAAGAGCTATTCGTTTGTTTTATAGGCATTTAAACAACTGACACTTTTAACAATTTTGTCGATTAAATTTGTTCAATAACCAAGACCTAATGACTAAATTAGTCAAAAAAAAACCGAAGCAATTAACTTCGGTTTTAATATTAAGTTTTAGAATCTTAGAAGAAATATCCTACACTTATCTGGATGACGCTGTTTTTATATTCTGCACCACCATCTAATTCTTCTGAATCATTCATATCTGTTAATCCCAGATTGTATCTCGCACTAAAGTTCAATCCATTCTCAAGCTTATAACCCAAACCAAAATTAACACCAATATCAATACCTTTTAAATCTTCCTTAAAGTCTTCTTCACCACCATCATACTCGAACTTAGCAGATGATAAAATACCTACTTGAGGTCCTGCTTCCAAACTTAATCCTTCTGTTACATAATACTTAGCCATTATTGGAATATTTATAAAATCCACTTTTGCTGTTCCTGTATCTCCTGGATCCTCATAATCTGATCCTTGAGCAGAATACACTATTTCCGGTTGAACAGCAAACACGTCTGAAAACATAATTTCCGCCATAAACCCAACATGGAAGGCTGTGCGACCATTAAAACTATCCACATCTGGACCTGTAATGTCAGAAAAATTTACACCTGCTTTTGCACCAAAATTTACTTGTGCAATAGAAATTGTCAAACTAAAAAGCGCTAAGGCTGTGAGCAAAAATAATTTTTTCATAATAAACGGTTTTAATTGATTGTTTACTTATTTAAAAATTATCTTTTTAGTATTTCCCCTTGAAACAACTATCTAAAATACGAATTTTATTAATTAAAGCCTAACAATTCAAATCCTTTCTTAGCATTCATCAAGTCAAAATATTACATTATTTTTACAAAAATGAATTGGAGCAACTCTTTACAGGATTACAAACACTATCTAAAACTAGAGCGAGGTCTTTCCGGTAACTCCATTGAAAATTACTCAATGGATGTTGAAAAACTAATGCTTTTTCTGGAAGATAATGACTATAAGATCAGTCCTGTTTCCATTGAGAAAGAAACCATTCAGGAGTTTATTTATTCCATTTCAAAACAAGTCAATGCGCGTTCTCAGTCCAGAATAATTTCAGGATTAAGAAGCTTTTTTAATTATTTGGTTTTTGAAGATTACCGACAAACGAATCCTTTAGATTTAATTGAATCACCCAAAATTGGCAGGAAATTGCCGGACACACTCTCCACAAAGGAAATTGATGAACTTATACTTGCAATTGACTTGAGCAAACCCGAAGGTGAGCGCAACAGAGCGATCATAGAAACTCTTTATAGCTGTGGATTGCGTGTGAGTGAATTAATTACTTTAAAACTTTCTGATCTCTTCTTTGAAGAAGGCTTTTTAAAGGTTACCGGAAAGGGCAATAAACAACGTTTTGTACCAATAGATAAACAAACCATTAAATTCATCAATATTTATAAAAACGAAATTAGGACCCACTTAAAAATTGAAAATGAATTCAGGGATACCTTGTTTTTGAATAGAAGGGGAAGACAATTGACCAGAGCCATGATCTTTACCATTGTAAGACAACTTGCCGAAAGAACAGGGCTCAAAAAGAGTATTTCTCCCCATACTTTCAGGCATTCATTTGCAACACATTTATTAGAGAATGGTGCCGATCTGAGATCAATTCAATTAATGCTCGGTCATGAGAGCATAACTACAACAGAGATTTACATGCATATTGACAGACGTCACCTTTCAGAGGTTATCAATAAATATCACCCAAGAAAATAAGTTACTTGGCTATATTAACGGCTCTTGTCTCCCTGATGACCGTTACTTTCACTTGTCCGGGATAGGTCATATCTGTTTGTATCTTTTGTGAGATCTCAAACGACAGGTTTGCAGCCACATCATCACTAACCTTTTCACTTTCTACAATGACCCTTAATTCTCTGCCGGCTTGTATTGCATATGCTTTTTGAACTCCTGTAAATCCGAAGGCTATATCTTCAAGATCTTTAAGACGTTGAATATAAGAATCCAGAACTTGTCTCCTTGCTCCAGGACGTGCGCCTGAAATAGCATCACATACTTGTATGATAGGAGATAATAAGAATTTCATCTCTACTTCGTCATGGTGTGCTCCAATGGCATTGCATACTTCCGGTTTTTCGCCAAATTTTTCTGCCCATTGCATTCCTAAGATAGCGTGAGGTGTTTCCATATCTGCTTCGGCATCCGGAACTTTACCTATATCGTGCAATAATCCGGCGCGCTTAGCCAATTTAGAATTCAATCCTAATTCAGCTGCCATAATTCCGCATAATTTGGCAACCTCTCTTGAGTGTTGCAGAAGATTTTGACCATAAGAAGAACGATATTTCATTCTACCCACCATCTTGATCAGTTCAGGATGTAACCCGTGTATACCAAGATCTATAACAGTTCGTTTTCCAACTTCAATTATTTCCTGTTCAATCTGCTTTTGGGTCTTATTGACTATTTCTTCAATTCTGGCAGGATGAATTCTACCGTCTGTTACTAATTTATGAAGAGATAAACGAGCTATCTCTCTTCTAACTGAATCGAAGCATGATAGAATGATCGCTTCCGGTGTATCATCAACTATTATCTCTACTCCTGTTGCTGCCTCGATTGCACGAATATTACGTCCTTCTCTACCTATAATTCGTCCTTTAACGTCGTCTGATTCTATATTAAAAACGGATACGCAATTATCTATCGCTTCTTCTGTTCCGACTCGTTGAATGGTATTGATTATTATTTTCTTGGCTTCCTGCTGAGCAGTTAATTTGGCCTCTTCCATTTTATTCTGGACATAGGCCATTGCATCGTTTTTAGCTTCACCTTTTAAGGATTCGATCAATTGCTCCTTGGCATCTTCGGCAGATAAACTGGAAATTACCTCAAGTTGTTCTACCTGACTTTTATGGAGTCGCTCAACTTCTGATTGTTTCTTATCAAGATACTCAATTCGTTGATCGTAATCTTTTATCTTTGATTCAAGATTGTCATTAAGCTGTTTGTTTTTAGACAGTTCACTCGAAATTTGAGATTCTTTATCGCGAGTACGCTTTTCAGCTTCCGCCATCTTTTTATCTCTGGATAAGATAACTTTTTCATGTTCTGATTTTAACTCAATGAATTTTTCCTTAGCCTGTAATATTTTATCCTTTTTTATTGTCTCTCCTTCACTATGGGCCTCCTTCAAAATTGTCCCGGCAGTTCTTTTGGCATCTTTAATTAATTTTGACGCTTTATTCTTTT
Organism: uncultured Flavobacteriaceae bacterium; assembly: GCA_963827785.1. Lineage (GTDB taxonomy): Bacteria > Bacteroidota > Bacteroidia > Flavobacteriales > Flavobacteriaceae > Site-B1. The sequence continues at coordinate 29,223 of CAWHCT010000026.1, forward strand.
CTAACAATTTTGCTATTAAGTATCCTACAATTATTCCAAGTACAATACTTCCAATAACAATTAAAATTGTATTTCCATCCATGATTATTTGATTTTTATATATAAAAAAAGCCTACATTAATTTAGGTTTTTGAATAAACTCCTTAAAAACAAGTTTAGGGCTAACAAACTGATCAAGTATCTGCTCGAGATACTGAATAAATTCAGCACTAGCAGCTCGCTTTTACAGCTTAAACTCACCCTTTTTAAAGAATTAACGTTGAGTTTACCAAATAAAAATAATTAATGTAGGCAGTAAATTTATGTTATGTAAAGAACGTATTAAGAATTTAAATGCTGAAGCAACAATGAATCCAAAGCATGTAGCTTCTCTTCCACTTCTTCATTTTCAGTCTTTTTATCTATAGATTTCTGTTCTATTTGAGATGCAAATTGCAATGCACACATTGCTAATACATCCTGTTTATCCTGAACAGAATAACTTTGCTCAAACTGCTTGATCATGGCTTCAATTTTCTTAGCTGCCTTTCGTAAACCTTCTTCCTGACTTATGTCTATGGTCAAAGGATAAACCCGGTTAGCTATAGATAGCTTTATTTTAAGCTTTTCAGACATTGATCGCTATGTTTACATTACTCAGAGAGTTGGACAATACAATGGTCTATCTCCCTTATTAATGCATTTATTTTAAGCTTAGTTTCTCTTTTATTTTCTTCACTGCCAAGCATTGAGCTTGCAACTTTGAGTGATTCATACTTTTCTTCCCAGTTAAGCAATTCTTTCTCCTGTTCAGCAATTTTTTGCTCAGAAACTGATAATTCCTGATTCAATTTTACGTTGGATTGCTTCAAAACTTCCAACTTGTGTAACATTTTGCTAATCCTGTTTTCGAGTGAATCTACAATATCTTGGATATTACTCATTTACAATTTTCAACACTTATTTCACAAAGTTAACATACCTGAATTTAAATAACAATTGTTTTTCTATAAAATTTATAACAACCTAATAATTAGTTATTTAATTATTATGGATTAGTATTTGATATATCCTTTGCAGATTTGATTCAAATTAATATTTTAGCAGTATATGAAAATGATCAAAATTTTGACTTTTTTGATTTTTGTTTGCAACCTGAGTATTGCACAAAGTAACTATCCCCAAGACTACTTTAGAAGTCCGTTGGATATACCATTAGTTCTATCTGGCACTTTTGGTGAATTAAGAACAAACCACTTTCATTCAGGGCTTGACATTAAAACTGAACAGGTTGAAGGAAAAAAGGTTTATACCGCAGCAAAAGGATATGTCAGTAGAATAAAAATTACCCATTGGGGATATGGAAAAGCCTTATACATTACTCATCCAAACGGATATACATCAGTTTATGGGCATTTACAAAAATTTGCGCCTAAAATCGAGGATTATGTAAAAAAGAGACAATATCAAAAGGAGACTTTTGAGATAGAGTTATATCCAAAAGCTGAAGAATTACAAATTACCAATGATGAAGTTGTTGCATTTAGCGGCAATTCGGGAGGATCTGGAGGGCCACATTTGCATTTTGAGATTAGAGATAAGAGTGCTAAACCCATTAACCCAATGTTCTTTGGAATTGACATAAAGGACACCAAGCAACCTACAATAAAAGATATATATGCATATCCTATTGATGAAGGTTCACATGTCAACAGATCTGTTAAAAAGACCAAACTTCGATTAATTCCGTTGCAAAATGGAGATTACACTGTGGAAAGTGTTGAAGCTTTTGGAAGAATTGGTTTTGGCATTAACACTACGGATCGGCAAGATCTGGCTGCCAATAACAATGGCGTTTATAATATTCAAACATTTTTAAATGGGAATAAAAATTTTGAACTGGCTTTCAATAAATTTTCATTCAATGAAACTAAACATCTCAATAGGTTGATCGATTATGAATTGTATTCTGAAAATAAGGAACGAATACAAAAATTATTCGTTGAGCGAAACAACCCATTGAGTCTGTATAAGGAGGTTCATGAAAATGGTTACTTAAATATAATGGATAGCACATCCTATGTCTATAAAATAAATGTTAAGGATTTTAAAGATAATGAGGTATTGATCAAGATACCAATAAGAGGAAAATTACAAAATGATCTTGAACCTAATTTTGTGAACACAACTCCCTATTTTATAGTACATGATCAGCCAAAAACCTTTACTAAAAAAAATGTGTCAGTTTATTTCTCTAAAAACACTTTTTATGATGATGTCTACATTAATTTTGATGTGTCAGGAGATACTTTGAAGATCCATAAACCGGAAATTCCAACTTTAAAGAACTTTGAAATCACTTTTGACATCAGTAAATACAAGAGCTCTGATAGAAACCAACTCTTTGTCGCCAAGGTTAATGGATACAAAAAAAAATATTTAAATTATGTCTATTCAACTAAAAAAGGAGACAAACTAATTGCCAGAACAAAAATTTTAGGAGATTATATTTTGGCTTATGATACTGAAAAACCAAAAATAAAACCATTGAATTTTGATGACGGTAAGTGGCTCAGCAATTATAGATATTTAAAGATTCAGTTGAGTGATGATCTTTCCGGAATTAAAAATTACAGAGCAACAGTTAATGGCAAATGGATTTTGATGGAATTTGATGCTAAAAAATCAATTCTCACCTATGATTTTAATGATAATACCATTACTGATACTAAAAACAATTTAAAACTAATTGTAACAGATTATGTCGGAAATAGTGCTACATTTGAGGCAACTTTTTTCAGAAAATAAATCATATCCTTTTGAAGTATTCCTTCTTAATCATATTAGTTTTCTTTTCCCTTTTCTCATTTGAAATTGAATCTCAAAACGCAACTTTAAGGGGCGTTATTCTGGATGATTCAAAAAAACCAATAAGTAATGTGAATGTCAAGGCCGGAAACTCTGGTACTACGACCAATGATAATGGTTTTTATTTTTTGAAAATTGCAAGTAATACAGATGTTACTGTAGAATTTTCTCATTTATCCCATAAAAAGATCGTCGCTACTTTCAATTTAAAGAACGGAGAAGAGCTGGAATTCAATCCGGTGATGAACGTTAAAATAGAACAGATTGCCACTATTGTAATTACAGGTAACAGGCGTAAAGATGTAGAAGGAATTATAACTTTAGAACCGGAACAGATACGTAAAATTCCCGGTGCTAATCCTGGAGTTGAAAACATTTTACAAACATTACCCGGTGTTAGCAGTAACAACGAATTAAGTACTCAATATTCGGTAAGAGGTGGAAACTATGATGAAAATTTGGTTTATGTCAATGAAATAGAAGTATATCGCCCATTTTTAATACGTTCAGGTCAGCAGGAAGGACTCAGTTTTGTTAATACTGATCTGGTTCAAAATGTCGATTTTTCTGCAGGTGGATTCCAGGCCAAATTCGGTGATAAATTATCATCTGTCCTTGATATAACCTATAAAAATCCTATTGGTTTTGGTGCATCTGCCGATCTGAGTTTATTGGGTGGAAGTGTTTCAGTGGAAGCTTTAAGCAAAGATTCAAAACTATCGGGAATAGCCGGAATCAGATACAGAGATAATAGTTTATTGGTTGATGCCAAACAAACAGAAACCAACTTTATACCTCGTTTTGCCGATATACAAACATATTTAACTTATAAGTTTAGCGATAAATTTCATTTAAATTTCTTAGGGAACATAGCCTTAAATCAATACGACTATCAGCCGCTGACAAGACAGACCAATTTTGGAACTTTGGAAAATCCGGTTGCTTTATTAGTTTTCTATGATGGGCAGGAAAAAGATGAATTCAACACGTATTTTGGTTCGTTTAAAGCAAACTACTTTTTAAATGACCAAACAACTTTAAAGTTGATAGGTTCTGCATATCACACCACAGAACAGGAATATTTTGATATACTGGCACAATACAGATTGGGTGATGTCAATAGCAATATAGGTGATGAGAACTTAGGTGAAGTTGAATTCAGTGAAGGTATAGGTTCACAATTAACTCATGCCAGAAATGACCTTGACGCCTTAATTACTAATATTGAACACAGGGGTAACCATCAGGTTGATGATAATACCATTGAATGGTCAATAAAATATACACACGAGGACATACGTGACAGGATCGTAGAATGGGAAGTGATCGATTCTGCAGGATTTTCTATTAATCCGCCAAATATTGATAACTTCAATAACCAACCTTATACGCCTTATGATGGACCACTGGTAGCATTCAACAATGTGCGAGCAACAAACCAGGTAAAAATAGATAGATTACAGGCTTTTGCTCAATGGAGTAAGCGTTCATCCATTAGCAATAATGAAGTGTGGTATAATTTAGGAGTCAGAGCTCATAATTGGAATGTTAGTGGTGATGGACTGGAAAGCAAATCACAAACCGTTTTTAGCCCAAGAGCACAGTTTTCGATAAAACCTGCTTGGGAAAAAGACATGCTTTTCAGATTATCCGGCGGACTCTATTATCAGCCTCCTTTTTACAGGGAACTTAGAGATTCACTTGGAGCTGTTAATACAAGCGTGAAAGCCCAAAAATCGGTTCATGTTGTTTTAGGTAATGATTATAGTTTTAAACTTTGGGACAGACCTTTTAAGCTCACATCTGAAATGTATTATAAGAATATAACTGATGTCAATCCATATACCATTGAAAACGTTAGGATACGTTACAGGGCTCGGAATATAGCGAAAGCCTATGCCTATGGATTGGATTTGAGATTGAATGGCGAATTTGTTCCCGGGACAGAATCCTGGTTCAGTTTTGGTTACTTAAAAACTGAAGAGAATATAAATGAGCAGGGATATATTTCACGCCCAACAGATCAGCGATTGAAATTCGGATTGTTATTACAGGACTATGTTCCGGTTATGCCTAATATGAAAATGTATTTGAATTTGGTTTACAACACTGGATTACCTGGTGGATCACCAAGTTATGCCAATCCATATAACTTCCAAAACCGATTACCTGATTATAAAAGAGCTGATCTTGGGTTACAATATGTTCTTGTTGATGATGACTCCAAATTTGACAATGGCTGGAAAAAACCTTTTAAATACTTATCAGTTGGATTTGAAATATTCAATATGTTCGACGTGCAAAACTCAATCACAAATACTTGGGTGAGAGACGTTTACAGTCAGCGTCAATTTGCAATTCCAAATTATTTGACTCCAAGAGTTTTTAATGTAAGGACTACAATGCGTTTTTAAATTGTAGTTAATTCAAAAATATTTTCGGGATATATCACGATAATTTAATTATTCTAAAAAATAAATTTTTAATAATATTCTTTATATTTGATATTATTAATATTTAAATTTTTAACTAATGAGTAAAGGAACAGTAAAGTTCTTCAATAATGCCAAAGGATTTGGATTCATTACTGAAGAAGGTTCAAACAAAGAACATTTTGTCCACATTTCCGGATTGATCGATGAAATTAACGAAGGTGATGAAGTAGAATTCGATTTGCAAGAAGGTAAAAAAGGATTGAACGCAGTAAACGTAAAAGTTATTTAGTATATACTTTCTGTTTAATTGAACGCAGAAGCCTATCAGTTGATAGGCTTTTTTATTTTTTCAGTTTAATTAGAAATCAGTTCCTTCAATACATCGATCACATAATCAACTTCTTCCTTAGTATTGTATTTACTAAATGAAAATCTTACCGAAGGTTTCCTTAGATCTTCCTCATTTAAAATTTGTTCCAGAACATGCGAGCCTTTATCACTTCCACTTTGACAGGCACTTCCTTTTGAACAGGCTATACCTTTTAGATCCAGCTGAAATAAAAAGGTTGAGGCTTTGGCAGGATCGACTGGCAAACACACATTGATCATAGTATAGGTGCTTTTATCCATATGGTCACTAAACCCATTGAACTTTATATTTTTGAATTCCTGTTTTAATCGGTCAATAAAATAACTCTTGATTCCGGAGATATATTTACTTTCCTCAGAAAGGTTTTCAACAGCAAAATTTAATGCTTGTTCCAAACCAATTATATTGTGAAGACTTTCTGTACCTGCTCTAAAGCCTCTTTCCTGTTCTCCCCCAAATATCAAGGGTTTCAGTCCGGAATTCTTTCTTATAAACGCAAAGCCTACTCCTTTTGGTCCATGAAATTTATGTGCACTTACCGCTAAAAAATCAATTGGTATTTCCTTCAGGTTTAACTCGAAATGACCAACAGATTGAACTGTATCGCTATGAAATAATGCACTATTTTTTTTACATAGCTCTGCAACAGCCTTAATATCCAGCAGATTGCCAACCTCATTGTTTACATGCATCAGACTTACCAATGATTTTTCGGTTGATATAAGCAAATTCTTCCAAATGATCAAGATTAATTCCACCTTTATCATCCAAATCTACAAAGTGGATCACAGTTCCGTATTCCTTTTCTAATTGTTCAGCAGTGTGCAAAACAGCGTGATGTTCGATTCTTGAAGTAATTATATTTTTAATTTCCAGGTCACGTACACAACTTCTTAGTACTAAATTATCAGCTTCAGTTCCGCCGGACGTAAAAACAATTTCGGCAGCCGTAACATTCAGATGTTTTGCAATATTTTTTCTGATTTGTTCCAGAATAGATTTGGAAGAACGGCCAAAAGCATGGCTAGAAGAAGGATTACCATAAGAATTGCGCAATACTTCAGTCATTTTGTCAACTACCTCATCTCTAACTTTTGTAGTTGCCGCACTATCAAAATATACTTGTTTCATTCTGAATTATTGGAATTATGATCAAAAGTAGTGAGAATAAAATTATTTACAATGTGTAGCGTTATAAATACGTATTTACTTATTTTTGCTAGGTCTTACAAAAAACTATGCGTAAATTTCTTTTTATTCTGAGTGTTTCTTTCTTTCTGTCAAATTGCAATGATGGCGATATTATTACAGTTGATTTGGAATTTGATGATACTTTTAGTTATTGTGGTGAACTGGTGTTTTACAAAACAAAATCCGATCCATCTGAATCATTATCACTCGAAATAAATACAACTATTGAAGAACTATTAGAATTGGATGATGACAATCAGCTTGTATCATCAGAAGAATCATTCACAATTAACGGAAGTACCAACACATTTTATTATAGAACTTACGGTGAAACTTTGCCTACATCATATTTCTGCGAAGCAATTACGCCAAATGTTAATATAATCACTGATTCAGAAAGTACCAGCGGAACTGTTACCATAACGACTGTATTAACAGAAGATGACCAGGATGGTATTCCGGCAGAACTGGAAGATATAAATGGGAACGGAGATCTTGAAGATGACGATTCAGACAACGATGGCTTGCCAAATTATTTAGATGATGATGACGATGGAGATAATGTAAAAACGTCTGCTGAAAAGCCGAATTATTCAGCCTCTAACGGATTAACTGAAGCTCAAGACTTTGATCTGGATGGTGTTCCAGACTATTTGGATACTGATGATGATGGTGATGGAGTACTTACCAGGAATGAAGAAAATGAAACTCAGGATCAAAATCCGACTAATGATATTACAGACAATACCATCGGGCCAGATTATTTGAACGATCAAATTAGCACAGAAATACCAGCATCAGCTTTTAGAATTCATACAATCAAACAAACTTTTACTGTTTCGGCTGAAGTTTTAGGTTTTAGTTTCCCAAACTTAAATCAGGATGTACTGGATTTTGGCACCTTAAGTCCTTCACCAACTTCACAAAGAACACTAACACCTGAATTTAATTAAGGAGCAACATTTTGATAGATGTATACTTCCGTGGCACCTAAACCATATTTTTGAAGATTCGCTTCGTAGAACTCAACATTGCTATATCTGCCAAATAAATATTGAAGCTCGAGTTTTAAAACACCATCACCTACTCCATGGATAAAAACAACACGTTGAATTTTTTTTCTTATGGCAAACTCCAATTGTCGTTTAGCTGTATCCAATTGCAGAGTTAGCATATCATGATTGGTCATTCCTCTTGTAGAATCCGTCAGTTGATGAATATGAAGATCTACTTCCATAGCAGGTTGTTTACGTTCTTTGGGTTTTATTCCAATAGATCGTTTTTTCTTATAACTTTCTTTTTCACCTATAATCTCACTAACCGATGTATTAGAAAACGCTTCCTTTTTTAGCGTTGAAGAATTTGGTAATTTCATAAGCTCATTAGGTGAAAACACCAAATCAAAACCGTCAGTAGTTTCAATAGTAACTTCATCTGCAGAAACATTTTTAACAACACCGGACAGATCTTCATCTAATACAGTTACGACATCTCCAATTTTATAGCTCATTGATCTGTATTATTTTCTTCGTCATCTACTTTGCTTCTTATATTCCTCGATATATTGAATAGGCTGAACATGACCAAGACAATACCTACTATATATAAGTATGGTAAATTCAATTTTTCTGAATTGGCAGTGAACAAAATTACGCCACCAATGATCAATAGAAGGTATGTCTTTATGAATTTCATTTAATTAGATTCTCTATATGTAAATGTCGTTAATATTTTTAAATTTGTTATTGAATACGAATAAAAATGCTATCACCTGAAGATTATATGATTCCCTGCTTAAACAAGAAATTGTTTGGCTTTGAATGTTTGGGATGCGGTCTTCAAAGGTCAGTTGCTTTATTGTTTCGGGGAGAATTTATTGAAGCATTCAAGATGTATCCGGCAGTTTTTACACTTATCCCATTGTTTATTCTTATTGGAATAAATATTTTTTATAAATTTAAAAATGCGAATAGAATAATAAATATACTGGCCATAGCTACAGTATCCATTATTATTGTTAGCTATATAATAAAATTAATCAACTAAAATTAAAACATGGAAAAACAAAAATTACCTAACGCAACTATAAGTCTTATCTTAGGAATTCTATCATTTATTGGCTGTTGCTGTACAAGCGGTTTTGGAGGAGTAATCCTTTCAGGAATTGCATTATTCTTAGCAAAAAAGGATGAAAAGACCTATGCAGAAAATCCGGAACAATATGAGAATTATGGGCAGGTAAAAACAGCAAAAATAGTTGCGATAATCGGACTTGTATTAAGTTTAATTACTATTGCAGTTTACTTCTATATGATATCAACAGGGCAATATGATGAACTAATGGAGCAGTACGAAAAGATGATAGAAGAAATGCAACAGAACAATTAGACATTTTCACAATACGAAACAAAAAAGCGACCAAATGGTCACTTTTTTATTTTAAATTCGTTTCATATATAGTCTCCCCAAATCCGGTAAATAGAAAAGATAGGTAAAGTAATAGCAATTGCATATAATTCCAAAAACTTATAATGATTTTTAAAGGCTGTTCAAATGCTTTTAAAAGATAGATTATTACTTATTTGATTTTAAGGCTCTTTTTAATTTTATAGAAAATTTGTAACAGATCCACAAGACGGGAATAAACAAATTAATCCAACCCAAACAAAAACCAAACCGTAATAGCTGAAATCTATATCCTACATTTTCAAAAGGATTTACAGGTAGATTTCGAAGAATAAAACCAAACAGCGCACCAAGGGTTAATAGACCAACAACCCCAATAAAACCTACAATAGACAAAAAATAAACCCATTTGTAAGTTTGATTTAAAACCTTCCTGATGTCATCTGTGAATTTTAATTCATTTTCAGAAGAACTCTCCTCCATATATCTTATTCGAATGTTTTAAGAGTTTTAGTAATAATATTAACACAATCCAACAACTCTCTTTGGTCATTACCAAAGGTGGTGCAAATCGAATAATATTACCATGAGTTGGTTTTGCTAATAATCCATTATCTCGAAGAGCCAAACAAATATTCCAAGCCGTTTCACTGTCTTCATCTTCATTAATTACAATGGCATTTAACAACCCTTTACCTCTGACTAATTTTACAATATTACTTGTTTGAATATATTTATTCATTTCTGATCTAAAAAGTTCACCTAAATTTTCAGCATTCTCTGCCAGTTTTTCATCTTTAACTACTTCTAAAGCTGCAATTGCAACTGCAGCTGCAACAGGATTTCCTCCAAATGTACTACCATGGTTTCCAGGTTTTATAACATTCATAATATTATTATTAGCTAAAACTGCTGATACAGGATAAACACCTCCACTTAAAGCTTTTCCTAAAATTAAAATATCTGGTTTTACATCGGTGTTCCAGAACAATCTTTATTCTGCACATGAACAGTTACCACAAGTAGCCAATAATCTTCCTGTTCTTGCAATACCTGTTTGTACTTCATCGGCAATAAATAACACATTATATTTTTCACATAATGCTTTTGCCTTGATCAAATAATCTTCACTCGGAACATAAACTCCAGCTTCACCTTGAATTGGTTCTACTAAAAATCCAGCAACATTTTTATTTTCTTTTAAAGCATCTTCTAAAGCTTTTAAATTGTCATATTCAATTTTTATAAATCCATCTGTATATGGTCCAAAATTATTTTTGCGCAACAGGATCGTTTGAAAACGAAATAATGGTTGTTGTTCTTCCATGAAAATTATTTTCACAAACAATAATTTGAGCTTTATTTTCATCAATTCCTTTTACTTCATAAGCCCATTTTCTACATAGTTTTAAAGCAGTTTCAACAGCTTCTGCACCAGTATTCATTGGTAATAATTTATCAAAACCAAAATATTCGGAAGCAAATTTTTCATATTTACCAAGCATATCATTATAAAATGCTCTTGAAGTTAAGGTTAATTTTTGTGCTTGTTCAATTAAGGCATTTACAATTTTTGGATGACAATGTCCTTGATTTACTGAAGAATAAGCCGATAAAAAATCATAATATTTTTTACCTTCTACATCCCAAACAAAAACACCTTCTCCTTTGCTTAATACTACTGGAAGTGGATGATAATTGTGTGCTCCATATTTGTTTTCTAATGCCATCGCTTCTTGCGATGTTAATTTGGTCTAAAACAGCCATTTTAATTGTATTTAAATTAATAAAATAACCATTCCTTCTCTACCTTTATCCTTTCGAAGAGATTCGAAAATTCAGCGTGGGAGAGAAATCATCCTTAGCAGCTGCAAATTACTAAATATTAGTTGTCAAAAAAAAATAATTAATTGGATAATTTTCATGACAATGATGAAACTTGCAATTCTAAACGTTTAATTTCTCTTAATATAGCATTTTTATCCATTTGCATCCAAGCAAAAATTTTAACATACTATACAATCAAACATAAAATTCCAACCACACCCCATTTAATCAAATCATTGGTTACTTCAGCCTTAAAAAATTGAACCACACAATAAATAAATAGACCAAAGAAAATTACAGTTACAAAATTCATATAACAACAAGCCATTTGATTTTCCCTTGAAATAAACCACCAACCATTTGAAACAGATTTTGTTCATCTAACTCATCATAAAATTTTGCTTCTTCCTTAGTTAAGGTTTCTTTGACGAACTCATCGATGTCTTCAATATACTTTTTCATGATTATTGTGTTTGCATGTTATTTTAATTTTTCGCTTGCGTGAAATAGCCTAATTTTACAGTCTACGGATAATTGGAAATTACAGATGTTCTCAATGTGAAATAATCTTGCAAACAGAAACACTATTTTTTAACTAATTGTAACTTTATGTAACAAAGGTTCAATAAAAAATCTTTATTTTTATATTTTTAAACAACAATACAACCATGAAAAAATTAATAGCATTTATAATCTATTGGCAGCAGTATCAATTTTACAGTTGTGGAGAAAAAAAATCAGAAAAAAAACAAGAGAAAGTTTCAATTCAACAATAAAAAGGAAACTCCGAAAGTTTCTGACGCGAGCGCAGATAATGCAGCTTTAATTGCTAAAGGTAAAAAACTGTTTAAAGATAAAACCTGCTTTACTTGTCATTTACCAGACACAAAAGCAATTGGACCATCTATTATAGACATCAATAAAATCTATTTGAAAAAAATGCTGATATTGTGCATTTTAAAAGGAGATTTTGAACCAATTGTTGATACAGATCCAGGACAAGTTGCAGTTATGAAAGCCAATTTGGATGGTTTTGTTAAAGATTTAAAAGATGCAGAATTAGATGCATTAAAAGCATACATGCTTAAGTGTAAACTAAGTTTCATTAATAAATTTAAAAGCACCCAAATATTGGGAGGCTTTTTTTATTTAGTTTTATTATTCAGATAAAATATGTATTTTTGCAGCATGTCAAGAAAGAAACAAACAAACAATTTTTGACAAATATAGAAGTCATTGATGCTGGAGCAAAAGGTAAAACCATTGCCAAAGCACCAGATGGAAAGGTGATTTTTTTTCCAAATGCCGTTCCTGGTGATGTTGTAGATGTACAAACCTTTAAAAAACGAAAAGCCTATTATGAAGGCAAAGCAATTATATTTCATAAATTTTCTGATAAAAGAACTGAACCTGTTTGCGAGCATTTTGGAACTTGTGGTGGTTGTAAATGGCAAAATATGGGTTATGAGACATCAATTATTTTATAAACAAAAGGAAGTTAAATAATTTATCAGAATTGGACATATAGAATTTCCTGAAGTTACTCCAATTATTAGGTTCGGAAAAACAATATTTCTACAGAAATAAAATGGAATTTTCCTTTAGTGATAGCCGATGGTTAACCTAGAAGAAATCAATTCTGATAAGATTTAGGTGATAAAAATGCCTTAGGATTTCATATTCCAGGAATGTGGGATAAAATTTTGGATCTTAAAAAATGTTATCTACAAGCAGATCCTTCAAATGATATTAGAAATGCTGTTAAAGAATTTGCCATAGAAAATGACCTTGAATTTTTTAATACACGTAATCAAACTGGCTTTTTACGTACTATGATGATTCGTACTTCTTGTACAGGAGATATTATGGTTTTGATTCAGTTTTTTAAAGAAGATAAACAAACGCGAATTTTTTTTAAATTTTATTGCGATTCGAATTTCCACAAATCACATCTTTACAATATGTTATCAATGGAAAAGCTAATGATACGATTTACGATCAAGAATGTGATTTGCTATAAAGGCAGAGATCATATTTTTGAAGAAATGGAAGGTTTAAGATTTAAAATAAATGCCAAATCATTTTATCAAACCAATTCTGCACAAGCATATGAATTATATAAAATTACACGGACTTTGCAGGTTTAAAAGGCGATGAATTGGTGTACGATTTATATACCGGAACTGGAACGATTGCACAGTTTGTTGCTAAAAAGGCCAAAAAAGTTGTTGGTGTAGAATCTGTTCCAGATGCCATTATAGCTGCCAAAGAAAATGCACAATTAAATAAGATTAAAAACGTTGAATTTTATGTTGGCGATATGAAAAATGTATTTAATGATTGTTTTTAAAACACATGGACAACCAGACGTTATTATAACCGATCCTCCACGAGATGGAATGCATAAAGATGTGGTCAACAAATATTAAAATTGCGCCAAAAAAAGTAGTGTATGTAAGTTGTAATAGTGCAACACAAGCTAGAGATTTAGCTTTAATGGATGAAAGTATAAAGTAACTAAAGTACAAGCTGTTGATATGTTTCCACAAACATTTCATGTTGAAAATGTTGTACTTTTGGAAAAAAGAATGCGAAAATTAGATTTTTATGAAAAAATTAGCCTATTCTTTCTTCTCATTACGGTTTTTCTAGTTGTGAACGAGATGATATTTGTCCTGAAACTACAACCACTACTCCACATTTGGTTATCAGATTTTATGATATTGACGAACAAACTGCGACCTTACGAGTTGTGGATCTACAGGTAATAGGTATGACGATGAAGAAGTATATCAGTCGGCGGCTTCTACTGACTCTCATGTATTACCTTTAAGAACCGACGATAAGACCATCAGTATTAAATTCATAAGGAATATGTTGATGATGGTACGGTGATATAGCGGTAATGCAGATATTATCGCCATTATTTTAGTCCTGAAGACGTTTATGTGTCTCGGGCATGTGGATACAAAACCATTTTTAATAATGTGGAGTTATCTGTAATTGATGACGGTGACAATTGGATAGAGCTAATAGATATTGATGACCCCTTAACAGTTGACAATGAAACATCAGCGCATGTTCAAATTTATCATTAGCGGCTTATTGCTTTTTGTATTTGCCAATATCTTGGCCAAAACGATGTAAAACCAGGTGATTCTGTAGTGTTTCAACAGAAGTACGGTCTTCGTGTTGGTGGCGACGTGGTTAAGCTCGTTCGTTCCTTTGTTGACGACAATTACAAGGGATTTGAAGTCAATGCCGATTATAGGTTCACAAAAACCTGTATGTCGCAGGCGAACTGGGGACCGAGGAAAAATACAACCGAGTTGAATTTTCGAAGCCGTAACCACCGGAAGCTATTTTAAGGCAGGAGTAGACTATAATGTTTACGACAATTGGTTTGGTATGGATAATATGATTTATGGAGGCATACGAGTAGGAGTCGCGACCTTTAAACAGGATTTGAATGGTTTCGATGTATATGATACCGATACTATTGGGAGCCATACTCCGATCCTAATACTGTGGATTTCAACAATTTATCAGCTATTTGGGTTGAGATTATGGTAGGTGTAAAAGCCGAAGTTTTAAATAATGTTTACATAGGATTTAATGCACAGTTAAAAGGTTTAATATCAGATGACCAACCAACTAATTTTGAAAACATTCATATTCCCAGGATTCAACAAAACGTACGACAGCAATAGCATTGGCGTAGGTTTTGGTTATAATATTTCTTATCTTATTCCTTTATATAAAAAGAATAAGTAATGCATAAAGATGATATTATTCTAAAATTAGAAGAAAAACATCACATACTTTTTTAAATTGGTTAGAACAACAAGAAGCGGACAAATGGGAAGTTGGCCCAGAAAACAAATGGACTACAGGGCAACAGGCGCTTCATTTATTACATAGCATTGATACATTGAACAATGCCTTGAGTTTTCCAAAATTCATTCTTAAATATAGATTTGGAAAATCCAATAGGGAAGTTAGAGATTTTGATACTATAGCCAATCGATACCACGAACGATTAAAAAACGTAAGTGGTGGGACTTTTGGTCCATCTCAAAATATGAGAATTCCTAAGCTCATGAAAAACCCTATTTAATTGATAGACTGCAGACCGAGAACAAGAAACTTCAGTACAAAACACGTAAATGGACGGACGAACAACTGGATACATATGTTCTTCCGCATCCATTAATGGGTAAAATGCCTGTTAGAGAACTTATTATGTGGACTACTTATCATATTGAGCACCACACTAAAACGTTAATGGAAAATTATTAAATTGTTAGGTTGCCTGTTTTTTTCTTCCAACTGATAAATATCATTGTAAAAAGCAATAATAATTTCAATATTTATTATATGAAATATTGCAATGAAAGCCTATAACATGGTGTTTAATTTCTTTATTACTCTTATTTGGATGTGCCTCTACAGCAGATTTAAAAGTCCTTTCAGATTATGATGAAACAGCGACTTTCAATGACTTCCAGACCTTTGTCATTTGTATTGATGACTTATTTGTTGATAATACTAATTATCCGAAATACGACAATAACATGGTAAGGCAATTAATTGGTAAAGAAATAGAGGGCCAAATGGAAAGCCTTGGTTATAAGACCAATGTACTTAAACCTGAACTGCAAGCAGGATTTCAACTATTGATCGTCCAGGAAGAAGCAACATTTACCAATTGCGATTTGCAGGAAAACTACAATTACTGGCAAACCTGTACCATAAAAAATATTACTTATACTGAAGAAACTCTGGTGGTGTATGTATCCGATCTACAAAAAAATCAAGTGATCTGGCAGGCATCGCTTCCTTGTGATACGAATAAACCGGAAAGAGTCTTAAAAAGTTATGTAATGGATCTGGTTGATAATTTATTTGATAAATATCCTAAAACCAACTAAACTTTCAACTAGTCCTGCATTGAATATAGAAATCCTGACATTAACCAATCAAAAATTATTATCATGAGCAAGCGGACTTTAGCAATGCTATTTGTATTAATATTAATTTCCTTAAGCTGTAAAAAAGAAAAGCACGAACATTGGAGTTACGAAGGTGAAACATCACCCGACATTGGACAGAAATTGAAAAAAATACATATTGTGACGGGCAAAATCAATCTCCCATTAACATTATTGAGGCAAGTACGGTAATGAATCCAACCTCCAAAGATCTCGAGGTGCTTTACTCACCGAATACAATTTTAAAAAAAGTTGAAAATAATGGGCATTCCATTCAATTTGACTTTAATCCTGGTGATTCTATATTGTACAAGCATGACATTTATTATTTGAAACAGATCCATTTTCACGAACCGGCAGAGCATTTGATAAATGGAGTCAAATTTCCTATTGAGATCCATTTGGTGCACGTTAGTAAGGAAAATAATTTTACTGTTTTCGGAATTTTGGGAATGGAAGGCGAAGAGAGTCAGTTATTTGAATTTCTTGAAAGTTTTCTGCCTCTCGAAAATGGAGAAGAACGTATCTATCATCAAAATCTTGACCTGACTTCTTTATTTCCCGATAAAACTGATTTTTATTCCTACAGTGGCTCTTTGACGACTCCGCCCTGTACCGAGAATGTCAATTGGGTAATCTTTAAGGAGCCAATAATTATTTCTCTGGATGAAGTCCTGAAGCTCAAAAATAACATGCCTTTGAATAATTACCGAAACGAACAGCCGGTTAATGACAGAATCATCTACCATAATTTA
>CAWHCT010000027.1:0-27003 GCA_963827785.1 uncultured Flavobacteriaceae bacterium
TCACAGATAAGGTGCTCCTGATTGCTGCATTGATATATTTGCTTATTTCCTGCTTAACCTTTGGCGCCTCTTTTGGTATAGCCGGCAATCCTCTTGTAAAATGGGCATATGTGTTTGGTATATTTCTGGTTGTTTTTTCTGATACCATTATATCCTTAACCGAATTTTTAGGATATACAGCCTTGGACTTTTTAATATTACCTACCTATTATCTGGCACATATTAGTATTGCATTCTCCTTAATTTATAGAATGCAATTGGAAGAAAAATTAGTGAATTAAAATAATATAATTGTTATCCTCAAACTCATGGATATTAGAAGATATCAAAAGATTACAGATGAAGACAAGTTGATGGAAATGATCAAGGCTGAAGGTGAGGAATGGGCTTGTTACTCTGATAAAAAATATAGTAATAATTATAAAAATGCATTAAATAAATCAATTACTTACGTGGCGTATGCCGGAAGTGATTTATGTGGGTATTCTCGCTCAATTAATGACTTCGGTTTTTATATATATGTTTGCGATTTACTGATTAAACCAAAATACAGAGGGAAAAATATTGGTAAAAAATTAATGGAGTGTGTTTTAAATGATTTTCCAAATCAATTAGTTTATGTTATGTCTGATGTGGATGAATATTACATGGGTCTCGGTTACAAGAGAGAAGGTACTATTTTTGAAGTTCGGAATAATAAAAGAAAATAATATTGATCTAAACTGAAATAAAAAACAAATTAACTATTTCCTATTCTCAAGCATCTTTAAATACATAGCTTCTACTTTAGCTCTTGCCCAAGGTGTTCTTCGTAAAAATTTTAAACTCGATTTTACCGAAGGATCGTGTGTAAAACAGCGAATATTTATTTCATGACCCATATACTCCCAACCATAATGAGCTTGCAGATCAGTAATGATCTGTTCTAGTTTTATGCCATGTAAAGGATTGTTTGGTTGAGTTACCATTATCGTCTCCTATCATCAGACCTTCTATCATTATTACGTTTAGGTCTTCTGTTGCTGCGTTGTCTGTTGCTACTTCTGTTAGAATTGGAAGTTCTTGGATTTCTATTTCTACCGCCTCCCTGTGCTTTTTTAATAGGTTCAGTTGAAGCATTAGGATCCGGTTCAAATCCTTCCATTACTTCAGAAGGAATCTTTATTCCAACCAGTTTTTCAATATCCCTCAAATACGTCGTCTCATCTGCACTTACTAAGGAAATGGCCTGACCACTAGCTCCTGCTCTACCCGTTCTGCCAATTCTGTGTACATAATCTTCAGAAATATTAGGGAGTTCAAAATTGACCACATGAGGCAATAATGGAATATCCAATCCACGCGCTGCAATATCTGTTGCAACTAACACGCTGATTTTTCCAGCTTTAAAACCGGCCAATGCCTTGGTTCTTGCTCCCTGACTTTTATTGCCATGAATAGCCATTGCAGAAATCCCGGCACTTATCATTTTTTTACAGAGCTTGTTGGCTCCATGTTTTGTTCTGTTAAAGACTAGCACCTGTTTCCAATTTCCGTCCAATATCAATTTAATGATCAATCCTGTTTTTTTAGCTTTGGCAACACGATATACTTTCTGGTCTATTGCGTCTACAGTTGTGTTCTCCGGAGTTGCCTCGACATGAACGGGATGATGCAGAATGGTATGAGCCAATTTTTTAATATCGTTGGAAAACGTGGCAGAGAACATTAAATTCTGACGTCTTGAAGGCAATAGTTTCATAATGCGTTCAATATCCCTTAAAAATCCCATGTCCAGCATTCTGTCGGCTTCATCCAAAACGAAGATCTCCACTTTAGCTAGTGATACAATGCCTTGATTTACCAGATCTATCAATCTTCCGGGAGTGGCAACCAAAACATCCACGCCGCGACGAAAATGAACTTCCTGTGGTCGTTGGTTCACACCACCAAAAATAACGGCTGAGCGAAGATCAACGAATTCTCCATATTCTTTCACATTGGCGAACACCTGGGCTGCCAGTTCTCTTGTAGGCGTTAAGATCAAGGCGCGGACCGGTCGTTGTCTTAAAGGTTGTGACTGTGAGAGTAACTGTAATAAGGGTAATGTAAAACCTGCGGTTTTTCCTGTTCCTGTTTGAGCGGAAGCCAGCATATCCTTACCTTCTAATATTGGTGGGATGGCCTTTTCTTGTATTGGTGTTGGCGTAGTGTATCCTTTTTTGCTTATAGCTTTAAGCAAGGCTTCGGATAAGCCCAGAGATTGAAATGACATATAATGTGTTTTTGAAGCAAACACTATTCGTTTAGGTCACTCCTTTTAATTTGCTGCGAAGGTACGTTTATTTTTTCGACACTTCTAGTATTACTTGATTTTGTAAGAAAAACCCACTGACTTCGTTTAACTCTGATTATAATTCACTTATGCTGTCCCGATAGCTATCACGATTGTTTCAACATTAAAACGGAATCTTATACAAACACGTTGGCAAACATTCAAAATTCAGACACATTTTTTAGATTAGAAACTGGATAATACATTTCATTTAAAGTTGACAATTATCATTTATTATTTCATTTCTATTTATTAATTTCTTTATCATAAAAGATATAGGTCATGATGTCTGATATTAAATTTAAAAGCAAAGCCCCCAAAGAAATTGAATTCTCTAAAGAACTTAAAAAACGAGTCCGCAGTTATTTCAAAGATTCAGGAATTACCACCAAAGGTGACCTTAGCATGCATATCAAGTCGGTTGCAATGCTGGGACTTTATCTAATTCCGTTTACTATTCTGTTATCAGTTGAACTATCTGCATGGTTAGCACTGTTAATGGTTGTATTAATGGGTATTGGTGAGGCAGGAATAGGTATGTCGGTTATGCATGATGCTGTACATGGTGCCTATTCAAACAAAAAGTGGGTAAACAGATTGATAGGATCCAGCATGTACTTACTGGGAAGCAACACGATAAACTGGAAAATCCAGCATAATATGAACCACCATTCCTTTACCAACATCTATGGTCAGGACCCGGACATATCAACCAAGGCTATAATTCGTTTAAGCGACCATGCTCCTTTAAAAAAATACCATCGGTTTCAGCAGTTCTATGCATTTCCATTATACGGTTTAATGACCATATCAAAATTTTTCGGTGAGATAAGTTCTTTTCTTGGTTATAACCGTAAAGGCCTGATCAAAAGGATGAATGGTAAGCCTGCACTTGAGTTTACAAAACTGATCCTTACCAAACTAATTTATTTGTTTATCATTATTGGTTTACCGCTTCTGTTAACAACGTTTACTATTTGGCAGATCTTAATTGGCTTTATGATCATGCACCTTGTCGCGGGAATGATCATGAGTACCGTTTTTCAAATGGCACATGTAGTACAGGGGGTTTATCAACCCATACCTGACCATGGAATCATACCATCCGGAAGGTTAGTCCACCAACTTAGAGCGACCTCAGATTTTGGTAAAAAAGGAGGTATACTTAGTTGGTTTTTAGGAGGATTAGATTTTCAAGTGGAGCACCATTTGTTCCCAAACATTTGTCATGTTCACTATTCTGCAATCGCTCCCATAGTAGAACAAACGGCTAAAGAATATGGTGTTACCTATAACACAAACCGCACATTTGCTCATGCCATAGTCTCCCATTATAAAAGGTTAAAAGAGTTGGGACGAGCTAACCCAACATGATGATGGCATTATAAATTCTGTTTCTTCGCTTTTTTACTGCCCTCGTAGATGTCATATTTTACCAAGCGGGCTTCTAACTTGGCATTGAAGAGTTTTATTTTTCGGGAAGGCCTCAAACCCACATACTTTAAAGCTTCCAGATTAGAAGTGATAAACCAGGCTTCTGTATTGGGATACCCTCGTTTTAAAGTGTTGCCAATATTTGAATAGAATTCTTCCGCATTTAAATTCTCCAAACGTTCACCATAAGGCGGATTAAATACCATGTGTAATTTTTCCTCACCACCTTTTTGGGTCTTAAAAAAATCCTCATGTTTGATGGTTATAAACTCATCTAAATGTGCATTCTTTATATTTTCTTTAGCCTTGCTAACTGCTGAAGGTGACTTGTCATAACCTATGATGGTATGATGAAAATCGCGGGTTTTTCCTAACAGGGATTCCTCAATTTTTTCAAAGAGATCCACATCCCAATCATTCCATCTTTCAAAGGCAAATTCCTTTCTCATAAGGTTTGGAGGAATATTACAGGCTATCATAGCGGCTTCGGCCAAAATGGTTCCGCTGCCACACATCGGATCCATAAAATCTGTTTGTCCGTCCCAACCCGAAAGCATGATCATTCCAGCCGCCAGGACTTCATTGATAGGTGCAATGTTGGTTGCGGTTTTATAGCCTCGTTTGTGCAAGGAATCACCGGAACTATCCAATGAAATGGTGCATTGTTGCCTGTCAATATGCACATTGATCTTTAGATCGGGGAATTGAAGATCGACATCAGGTCTGACTCCAGTCGTGTTTCTGAATTTATCAACAATAGCATCCTTGGTCTTTAAGGCAATGTAGAGAGAATGATTAAAAATTTCGGAATGTACGGTAGCATCTATGGCTAAAGTACCTGTTGGTTTAAGATATTGATCCCATTTCATTTTATAAACCTGATCATACAGGTTCTGTTCATTCAACACTTTAAAAGTTGTAATTGGCTTTAAAATTTTGATGGCTGTACGCAATCCTAAATTAGCTTTGTACATAAAACCTGTATCCCCGGAAAAACTCACATTACGGATTCCGGTTTTAACGTCCCTGGCTCCCAATTGAACCAATTCTTTTGCTAAAAGATCTTCAAAACCGAACAGGGTTTTGGCAACCATTGTAAAATTATTCTCCATTATTTACGCCTAATAGATTGCAAAAATACTCTATTTTTGCTGGAAACTTAATTTTTTGAAAAAATAGGTTAAGGATTGAACAATTATTGGAGCTCTTTTTGTCTTCTCAAGCGCAGCCGAGAGGTTCAGACAAAAAAGCGACTTGTGAAAGCCTGACTTTTTTGAGTAATACGAAAAAAAGGAACCACCGTAAAAAGGAATGATAAAAGACAGATCTAATTGGTATGCTTCGTGGTTTGACACACCATTTTACCATATACTTTACAAGGAAAGGGATCACACAGAGGCGGAAACCTTCATGCATAACCTGACTAATTATTTGAATGTTCCGGAAGGCGGAAAGATCCTGGATCTGGCTTGTGGCAAGGGCAGACATGCTGTTTATTTGAATTCCATCGGATATGATGTGACTGGTGTTGACCTCTCTAAAAACAGCATTGATTTTGCAAAGCAGTTTGAGAACGAGACTTTGCATTTTGAAGTGCACGATATGTGCAAGCCTTACAATGAGCAATTTGATGCGGTATTCAATTTGTTTACCAGTTTTGGATATTTTGATAAGGATGAAAACAATTTAAATACTATAAAGGCCATTAAAGCAGACCTTAACGACTTTGGTTTTGGAGTCATTGATTTTATGAATAGTGATTATGTTATTAAAAATCTGATCCCTGAAGAGACCAAAATTATAGAGGGCATTGAATTTCACTTAAAGCGATATGTTGAAGATGATTATATCATTAAGGATATTAACTTTGTGCATGAAGGACAGGAATACAGCTATCATGAGCGGGTGAGAGCTTTTCATTTAGCCGATTTTGAGGCCTTGTTTGAAAAGGCCGGCGTGTATCTTCTAGATATTTTTGGTGACTATAAATTACGTAAATTTGATGCTAAGGAATCCTCTCGTTTAATAATGATATTCAAATGATGGTCTATTTACTACCTATATTAGCCGTTGCTGTCGGGTTTGGATTTGTAGCCTTATTCAATCCTACCAATCAAAAAAATCTTAGATTGCTTTTGGCATTTAGTGGAGCCTTTTTGCTCTCTATTACAGTTTTTGAGTTAATTCCGAGTATTTACGACGGCAGTAATGTCAGGACTGTTGGTTTGTTCATCATGCTGGGGATATTGCTTCAGATATTTTTGGAATTCTTTTCAAAAGGGGCCGAACATGGTCATGTACACGTGCATCACAACGAAAATATCTTTCCATGGATTTTATTTATAAGTTTGAGTATTCATGCTATTTTGGAAGGGTTCCCTTTAAACAACAATGGCAATTTATTGTACGGAATCATTATACATAAAATACCGATTGCGGTTATTTTAACCTCCTTCTTTTTTGCGTCCAGCTTGAGTAACACCAAAACTATGATCTTTTTGATCTTATTTGCTTTAATGACACCTTTTGGTAGTTTTATAAGTGAAAAAACGACTTTTTTTGCAAGTTATGAAGCAGAGATCACTGCTTTGGTAGTAGGTATCCTATTGCACATTAGTACAACCATATTGTTTGAAAGCGATAAAGGGCATAAATTTAATATCACCAAGCTTTTGGTGATCATGACAGCCATTGCCATTGCCTATTTTTTATAAATGTTCAGTAAAGAAGAATCTAAAAGATTAAAGCAGGAATTCTGGACCAGTTTCGGGAAGTCTTTCCCTAGAAAATGGATACTATACAACACTAAAATAAAGGGACTCTCCTTTAAATTTCATTTTGACACAAAGCAGGCATTTGTTTCTCTGGATATTGAAGGCGATCTTGAAAACCGAATTAAATATTGGGAAAAAGTGGTATCGCTTAAATCAATTTTATTAGACGAATATTTACCTGCCGCCATTTTTGAAGAATCCTATATCTTAGAAAATGGTAAAGAAATTTCAAGAATATCCGTGAAATTGATTGGTATGGTCTCCATTCATAATAAAAACACCTGGCAGGAAACAATGGAATTCTTTAATGTTACTATGAGTGTGTTTGAAGATTTTTTTGAGGAGTATAAAGAGATTATTATAGGTTGATGTAATAAGAAAATATACTAACAAAACTAACTAGATCACATAAAAAAACACCATAAAATAGTGGAATAAAGCTCCTGCGAGCACAAACAAATGCCAGATCACATGATTATATGGAATACGCTGAATAGCATAAAAAACAATTCCTACGGTATAAGCTAATCCGCCTACAATCAAGAAAATAACTCCATTAGTTGGCATAAGTTCCAGTAATGATCCAAAATCAAATGCAATAAGCCAACCCATTACAAGGTAAAGCAAGGTTGAAAATACTTCAAACTTACCTGTAAAGAACAGTTTCAAGATCACGCCAAACAAGGCAACTCCCCAGACAACCCAAAATAGGGTCCATCCCTTACTTTGAACTAAAGTAATAAGCAATACAGGTGTGTATGTTCCTGCTATTAAGAAATAAATACTAATGTGGTCTATAATTCTGAAATAATGTTTTTTGGTCTCGCTTTTAACAGAATGATAAACGGCAGAGGCAGTAAAAAGAATAATTATTGACAGGCCGTAAACAATGACACTAAATAAGCTCCAGTCTGTTTTTTTAGATTCAAAAATGATAAGAAGAATAAATCCAGCTATTCCGAGTAAGGCTCCGAGTGCATGTGTTGCTGCATTAAAGTTTTCTTCACGTCTGGTTTGAATACGCATATTATTGTTTTTGTTTTTGGTTCCATTCCTCAACCAGATCGAAATAATCAAACTCCATAGCCGGTTTTTGTTTTTCCAGACGTCCATCTTGAAATTCACGTTGAAGAATATCCTCGATTAAAAAATCTTCCTCAACATTTACAGGGTCAAATTCACGCTTCAAGGAGATCTTGAACAATCTGGCCGTATTCTGATACCAAAAGGCTTTCCAGCCGCTTCTTAATTCTTTTACTACGTTAAAGGTTGTTTTACCGGTTTGTCTGTGAATGAGCTTAACAAGGATCTGCCCCTCGGTTCTGGTTAATTTTTTTAACTCCGCTGAAAATTCTTCTTCAATATATTTTTCAATGACTTTAGCGTATTTTCTTTTTTGTCGCTTCTTTTTTATTGATTCCATGCGTTCATTAAGAGAAACCAGCCTGTCTGCAGCCAATTTAGCATATGGATAGACCTTTATTGTTTTTCTTTTTAAAATCAAATAACGAATTCGGGCTTGTTTATCTTTAAAATCCAGCTTGTTGAAGAGCATGACCTCATCGAGATCTATTACATCCTGATGAATAGTATCACCTTCAACTATAAAATAATTATGCTGAATCGTGTCTAGCTCCTTTTCGACAATTTGAGCAGAAATGTATAAAGGAAGTATAAATAGTATGTAGATCAAGTTTTTCATTAATATAGATTGAGCTAAAATCATTCCAAAGATCCTGTTTTCAGAAAATTTCAACTTAGTAAATATCTTAAATTTTGGCTTTGTAAAATTAAGAATTTACATGCTTTAATAACCCTTATTTCTTATTAATATTATTAAATTAGTGCAAAACTTTTATCAATGACAAAAAAGAAGATACTTAACAAAAAGTCCATTGACTTTCTAGAAAAATATTTGAATAATGCGGCTCCAACCGGATATGAATGGGATGGCCAGAAATTATGGATGAATTATATAAAGTCTTATGTAGATGAATTCATTACAGATACGTATGGAACTGCTGTAGGTGTAATTAATCCTAAGGCAAAGTATAAAGTGGTTATTGAGGGTCATGCTGATGAGATCTCGTGGTATGTAAATTATATAACCGACAATGGCTTGCTTTATGTGATAAGAAATGGTGGAAGTGACCATCAAATTGCTCCAAGTAAAATAGTAAATATCCATACCAAGAATGGAATTGTTAAAGGTGTATTTGGATGGCCTGCAATACATACCAGAAACAGAGCAAAGGAAGAACCTCCCAAACTTGATAATATTTTTATTGATATTGGCTGTAAAACAAAAGACGATGTAGAAAAAATGGGAGTTCATGTTGGTTGCGTTATCACTTATCCCGATGAATTCCATATTCTTAACAAGGATAATTTTGTGTGTCGTGCATTGGATAACAGAATGGGTGGATTCATGATTGCTGAAGTAGCTCGATTATTACATGAAAACAAAAAGAAACTGCCTTTTGGACTTTACTTAACAAATTCGGTCCAGGAAGAGATCGGTTTACGAGGAGCTGAAATGATCACCCAAACTATAAAGCCCAACGTCGCTATTGTTACTGATGTGACCCATGATACCACAACTCCAATGATCGAAAAGAAAAAGGAAGGTCATATAGAAATGGGCAAAGGGCCGGTCATCGCTTATGCTCCCGCTGTTCAACAAAAATTAAGAGACCTCATTATAGATACTGCCGAAGAAAAGAAAATACCTTTTCAACGCTCTGCCTTGTCAAGAGCTACGGGAACCGATACTGATGCTTTTGCTTACAGCAATGGAGGTGTTGCCAGTGCGCTAATTTCATTACCACTGCGTTACATGCATACGACAGTAGAAATGGTACATCGTGATGATGTTGAAAATGTGATACGTATTATCTATGAAACGCTTCTAAAAATAAAAGATGGCGATTCATTCAGTTATTTTAAATAATATACTAAATGCCGTCTTGAGTGCTCCCGATAGCTATCGGGAAAAAGATTTTTAAAAAGTTCTCGACGGCACTTGAATTGACCCTTTTGCCTTTATGGATGAGTACATAGACATAGTGTCGGAAACAGGAGAACCAACAGGACAAGTAGCTTTAAAATCAGTAGCTCATAAAAAGGGATTATGGCATAATACCATTCATCTTTGGCTCTTTACTAAAAAGGGTGAAATATTGCTTCAGCAGCGATCCCATAAAAAATCTATTTATCCGTTGTTGTGGGATGTCTCAGCAGCCGGTCATATTGATGCTGGAGAATCATTTACAAATGCAGCAATTAGAGAAACTAAAGAAGAATTGGGTTTAAATATAAATACAAATGATCTCAAGAAAATAGGAGTTCATAAGCATTTAAGTACTTATGCCAATGGAACGATTCAGGATAATGAATTTCATCAGGTATTTGTAGCCGAATTAAAAGTTGAGATCGATAAGCTGGTGCCTCAGGATGAAGAAGTTGAAGCAATTAAATTGGTAACTTTCAAGGAGTTCAGATCGCTTTTGGACGACAGTCAGAATAATAACTATTTTGTTGCTACTAATAGGTCGTATTATCTCTTTGTTCTCGATAAGATATCAGGACTGATTTAAAAGATAAAAAATGCATTTAATACTTGCCGCAATAGCGCCTGCCTTTATTGTTATTATCTACATATATTTAAAAGATAAATATGAGAAAGAGCCAAAGCGAATAATGCTTTATAGCTTTTTATTAGGTGCTGTTGTCAGCGTACTTATAACAACCATTCTTTATGTTTTCTTCGATTACTTTTTACCTTTAAATGATAAATTCAGTATTTCACATCAATTCATAAAAGCCTTTTTTGTGGTAGCACTTTCAGAGGAATTCAGTAAATATGTTATCGTTAGATATTATTCCCAGCCAAGAAAAGCATTTAATGAACCTTTTGATGGTATTGTTTACGCAGTAATGGTCTCTATGGGATTTGCAATGGTAGAAAACCTGATGTATGTATTTCAAGGTGGTTTAGAAGTTGCTCTATTAAGAGCTTTTACAGCGGTTCCGGCCCATGCTACATTTGGAATAATAATGGGTTATTTTATGGGTAAAGCTAAATTTAATGGCAAACGAATTGCCGATAATTTGATAGGTCTGATATTGGCAATTTTATTTCATGGAATATATGATTTCTTCCTGTTTATTGAGTTTATCCCGGGAATATGGATTGGTGCATTCATTTCATTGGTTATAGCAGTTTTATTGGCTAGAAAAGCGATTAAGATCCATCAAAATAACTCATATTTCAATAAAGATAAATAAGAATAAAATATGATAACTCTCATATTCTCTGATAGCTATTTTATCTAACTTCGATAAGTTATATCAAGTATAAAATATGTCCATATAACAGTATATTTAATATCTTTTATTTTGCAATTTAAAACTTATAAATATTTAAAATATAACGCTTATGAATAAGTATAAAGTAAAGGTCAACGGTTCTATGGAGTTTGACATTTGGGAAGATGATATTTCTCAATTAGATGCTGTTCAAATAGCACAAAATAAATATCATATCCTACAGAGCAATAAACCGTTTAAAGCAGAATTAGTAGATTCCAATTTCAATCGTAAAAATTATTTGATCAGGGTAAATAATAATACGTATAATGTTAATATTTCCAATCCATTAGACATTTTAATTGATAAGTTGGGATTCACTTTTGGATCTTCTAAACATGTAAACTTAATTAAAGCACCCATGCCAGGACTTATATTGGATATTCATGTCAAATCAGGGCAAGAAGTTAAGGAAAATGATCCTTTACTGATCTTGGAAGCTATGAAAATGGAGAATGTTATTTCGTCCCCTCGGGATGGTGTGATTAAATCTGTAAATATTTCCAAGGGAGATGCCATAGACAAAGGCCATTTATTAATTGAATTCGAATAAAAAATATATGTCTGCTCGAGTTGAGCGTAATTTTTAGAACAAAGTATCCGAAATTTCTCAATAAAATTTCTAAAGAAAATCACTCGAAATGACATTAAAGGATTAAAAGATGAAAAAAATATTAGTTGCAAACAGAGGTGAAATTGCCATAAGAGTCATGAAAACAGCTCAGAAAATGGGCATTAAAACAGTAGCTGTTTACTCAACTGCCGATAGAAATGCTCCTCATGTACGATTTGCAGATGAAGCAGTTTGCATTGGTGAACCACCATCAAATAAATCTTATTTGTTAGGTTCAAAAATTATTAAAATTGCAAAAGAATTAAATGTTGATGGTATTCATCCGGGATATGGATTCTTAAGTGAAAATGCAAAATTCGCTGAAGAAGTGGAGAAAAATGGCATCATTTTCATTGGGCCAAGATCCAAAGCCATCAGAATGATGGGAGATAAATTAGCGGCCAAAGATGCTGTTAAGGATTATGATATTCCTATGGTTCCCGGTGTTGACAGAGCCATTACAGATCCCAAGAGAAGCCATTGAGATAGCCAAAGAAATCGGATTTCCAATTCTTATTAAAGCTGCTGCCGGTGGAGGTGGTAAAGGAATGCGTATCGTTGAAAAAGAAAAAGATGTTGAAGAACAAATGAAACGAGCTATAAGTGAAGCAACATCAGCATTTGGTGATGGATCGGTATTTGTTGAAAAATATGTGACCTCTCCCAGACATGTCGAAATTCAGGTATTGGCGGATAGTCATGGCAACGTTCTCCATTTCTTTGAAAGAGAATGTAGCGTTCAACGCCGCCATCAAAAAGTAGTTGAAGAAGCACCATCTGCTGTATTAACACCGGAGTTAAGAGAAAAAATGGGACAAGCTGCTATTAATGTTGCAAGATCCTGTGATTATCTTGGAGCAGGAACAGTTGAGTTTTTATTGGATGCAGATCATAATTTCTACTTCCTAGAAATGAATACGAGGCTTCAAGTGGAGCATCCTGTTTCGGAATGGATTACCGGAGTCGATCTGGTTGAATTACAAATACGTGTAGCACGTGGTGAGGAACTTCCAATGAAGCAAGAAGATCTTAAGATCAATGGTCACGCTTTAGAACTACGTGTATACGCAGAAGACCCTTTAAATGACTTTTTGCCAAGTGTTGGTCACTTAGATAAGTATCAGCTGCCTGTTGGTGAGAATATTCGTGTTGATAATGGTTTTGAAGAAGGCATGGATATTCCTATTTATTACGATCCTATGTTGTCAAAGTTGATAACCTATGGCAAAACTCGTGAAGAAGCGATCCAGCTTATGATAAAAGCTATAGATAATTATATTGTAGAAGGAGTTCAAACAACTTTACCTTTCGGAAAATTTGTTTGCGAACATGAAGCCTTCCGTTCAGGTCATTTTGATACACATTTTGTAAAAAATTACTATTCTCCGGAAGCTTTAAAATCCAATATGGAAGAAGAGGCGAAAATTGCAGCAATGCTTGCGATAAAGATTTATGAAGAAGACCGGAAACAACTAAGAATACCTATTCATTAATCACCTTAATTAAATGTATTATGGAAAAACAAATGCTTTCAAAAATTGAAAAACTGGACAAACGTTTGGAAGAAGCCTATTTAGGTGGTGGGGAAAAACGAATACAAAAGCAACATGCCAAGAAAAAGCTAACAGCTCGCGAACGTGTTGAATATCTTTTGGATGAAGGGTCGTTTGAAGAAATGGGTGTTATGGTATCGCATAGATGTACCGATTTTGGAATGGAGAATGAAATTTATTTTGGTGATGGCGTTGTAACAGGTTATGGTACTATTGATAGCAGATTGGTCTATGTCTTTGCTCAGGATTTTACGGTATTTGGTGGCTCATTATCAGAAACTCATGCAGAAAAGATCTGTAAAATAATGGATCAGGCCATAAAAGTTGGTGCTCCTGTAATTGGTTTAAATGATTCAGGTGGAGCCAGAATTCAAGAGGGTGTTCGCTCTTTAGGAGGTTATGCTGATATCTTCCACAGGAATGTGCAGTCCTCAGGAGTTATTCCACAAATATCAGCAATAATGGGGCCTTGTGCGGGTGGAGCTGTTTATTCGCCTGCAATGACAGATTTTACTTTGATGGTGGAGGATACAAGCTATATGTTTGTAACTGGTCCAAATGTTGTAAAAACAGTGACTAATGAAGAAGTCACCGCCGAAGAATTAGGAGGCGCAAGTACCCACTCAACTAAATCAGGAGTAACGCACATAACATCAGTTAATGACATTCAATGTTTAGAAGATGTAAAGACCCTTCTGAGCTATATGCCACAAAATAACAGGGAAACGACCAAAAAAATGCCTTATGAGATCGGAAACGAATTAAGAGAGCATTTGATCGATATCATTCCGGAAGACACTCATAAGCCTTATGATATGAAGGATGTTATCAAAGGAATTATTGATGAAGATTCATTCTTTGAAATCCATAAGGATTATGCAGAAAACATCATTGTAGGTTTTGCAAGGCTAGCAGGAAGAAGTATAGGTATTGTTGCCAACCAGCCTATGCAATTGGCCGGTTGTTTAGATGTAAATAGTTCAAAAAAAGGTGCCCGATTTACTAGATTCTGCGATTGTTTTAATATCCCTCTATTGGTACTGGTGGATGTACCGGGATTCTTACCAGGAACCGATCAGGAATGGAATGGTATCATAACCAATGGAGCCAAATTATTATATGCTTTAAGCGAAGCAACTGTGCCAAAAATTACCGTTATTACCCGTAAAGCTTATGGTGGCGCTTATGATGTGATGAATTCCAAACATATTGGTGCAGATATAAATTATGCTTGGCCAACTGCAGAAATTGCTGTCATGGGTGCAAAAGGAGCTGCAGAGATCATCTTTAAAAAAGAAATTGCAGAAGCCGAAAACCCGGAAGAAAAATGGAAAGAAAAAGAAGCAGAATATGCCTTTAAATTTGCCGATCCTTACAGAGCTGCTCGTCGTGGATTTATTGATGAAGTCATTTATCCTAAAAACACACGCAGAAAGCTGATCAAAGGATTCCAGGTGCTTGAAGGCAAAGAAATTGACAGGCCAAAACGCAAACACGGAAATATTCCATTATAAAACAATAAGCCACTCAAATTGAGTGGTTTATTTTTAAACTTCTTTATAATTTTTTACCCGATTAAGAAACTTTTTAATTGTAAATTAAATAAAATTAACAGTTTATAAAAGCTAAAACTGTCAAAAGCTCTGTATTTATTGGTCAATTGTAAAATAAGGTTCTATAAAATATTAACAAATTAGTATTTAACAAATTAGATATCTTTGCCTATATTATTTTTAAATAAATTAATGAAAAACAAATTTCTTTTTTTGTTATTGATATTTCTTGGTCTTCCATTAGCAGCTCAGCAAAAACTGCCACTGAAAAATACTGAGGTAAAATCTCTTACATCTTTACATGATTTTACTTTGCAAAAGGATCTGGAAAAGGAAATACTTAAAAACCCTACATGGAAAAACTTAATTGATAAAAAGAAAATGTCTGTTGGAGTGGTTGATCTTAGTAATCCTAAAGCAGCTAAGTTTGCCAGGATCAATGGCGATTACATGATGTATGCTGCCAGTTTACCTAAGATAGCCGTTTTACTGGCATCAGTAGATGCAATTGAAAATGGTGAATTAAAAGAAACTGATGAAATTAAGACGGATATGCGCTTAATGATCAGCAAGTCCAATAATCAGGCAACTACAAGAATGATTGACAGAGTTGGTTATGAAAAAATTGAAAGCGTACTTACAGATCCAAAATACGAGTTTTACGATGAAGACAAAGGTGGTGGATTATGGGTAGGTAAACGTTATGGAGGTGGTGGAGACACCAATCGAGAACCTTTAAAAAATTTAAGTCATGCCGCTTCAGTTACTCAGGTTTGCAGGTTTTATTACTTACTTGCGAATGGAAAATTAGTCAATGAGAAACGATCCAAACAAATGTTGGACATCATGGTAAATCCTGATCTGCACCATAAATTTGTCAACACAATAGAACAAATAGCCCCATTGGCCAAATTATACAGAAAATCAGGTTCATGGAAAACATATCATTCCGATTCTATTTTAGTCTGGGGTAAAAATCCGGACAGACGCTATATATTGGTGGCTTTAATTGATGACCCTAATGGTGAACAGATCATTAGAAATTTGGTTAAACCCATTGAAAAGATACTGAAAACCGAAAAGTTACAATTAGCGACTAACTAAATCATCCAATTCTTGTAATAATTGTCCCAATATTTTATCTTCCAAAGATAAATGGCCTAGCTAAATGTCTGTATTAACTATTTTAAAAACATACATATTAAAAGCATTTGATCTGAAAGAAGAAGAGTTACATAAAACACTTCTACTTCAGTTGAATATATTTATAATTATTACTACTCTTTTAATTGTCAAACCAACAATTAATTCCTTATTCCTTTCTGAATTAACAGCAGATGCACTTCCTTTCGGTTACGTGTTAACAGCAATAATGGCAATTATAGGTTCTTATTTTTATGATAAAGCATTAGAGAAGTACCCTCTAAACATAATTATTGATCGCACCTTAATTGGTTCTGTCATTTCCTTAATTTTATTTGCATTTGCATTAAACTTTAATCTGGCCATTGGCTATTTATTATACATACCCTATATCTGGGTGGCTATTTTTGGATTATTAACCGCTTCACAATTCTGGATCCTTGCCAACCTGGTTTATAATGTGAGAGAGGCAAAACGTGTATTTGGTTTTATTGGTGCAGGTGCTATTGCGGGCGGTATTTTTGGCGGTTATCTGACCTCACTTTTGACCACTTTTCTTGATACTGAAGATCTATTATTTGTTGCTGGTATCTTTCTCACAATCTGCATTCCTATAACTCGCTATATCTGGAAAAATGAAGTTGTTAAACTGAATCTGTTTCAAGTTGCTTTACGATCTGATCCTAAAACGGATTCACCTTTTAAACTTATTAAACAATCGAAATTATTAAAATTAATTGCCATTGTAATAGGCATAAGTGTTCTTATAGCCAAGCTCGTAGATTATCAATATAGTGATTACGCTTCACGACTTATAGAAGACCAGGAAGAATTAACTTCCTTTTTTGGGTTTTGGTTTTCAACCTTAAGTGTCATTTCATTGTTAATTCAGTTGTTTCTTACCCAGCGAATAGTTGGTACTTTTGGAGTTGGGAAATCATTGCTTTGGTTGCCTTCAGGTATTCTTATTGGTTCCATTCTATTGCTTATAATTCCGCAGCTTTGGGTCATTGTTTTTATAAAGGTTGTAGACGGCAGTTTGAAACAGTCGGTAAACAAGGCAGCTACTGAATTATTGTCCATTCCAATTCCTATTGATATAAAAAAGAAAACCAAAACATTTACAGATGTTGTGGTAGATAGTATTGCAACAGGTTTAGCAGGGTTTATTCTTATCTTTTTTATTAATGGACTGGATATAGCCTCGACATATATCAGTTTGATTATCATAGCTTTAATCTCTATTTGGTTATATTTTATTTACCATCTTAGAAAGGAATATATCATTTCATTTAAAAATTTAATTGAAATTTCACCCGTTAAAAAAGAGAAAACCAACAAGCAGGAAATAAAGATTACTTCTATTGTTGAAACAGTAACTCGTGTTTTAAAAGAAGGCAACGACAACCAGCTTTTGCACATGTTGAATAAAACACTTGAAGTAAAAGATGAACGATTCTTTACGGCAATAAAAAATCTGCTGAATAATCCTTCTTCTAAAATTAAAGCATTAGCAATTGAAAACCTGTATTTTTTAAAGACTGCAAATCTTAGTGGTCAAATAGAATCCATGATACATGATAACGATCAACAAGTCACTACTGCGGCGTTTAGATATTTATTGAAGCATTACAATAAAAATACTGTAGAACTTTTTAATAAGTACTTGTATAGTGAAGATAAGACAATTGCCAATGCTTCATTAGTTGGATTGTCTTTAGAATTAAGGAATAACCAATCGTTGCAGAATAGATTTAATTTAGAAAACAAAATACAAACAGCTTTAACTCAATATTCCGAACTACAAACACAGGAGGAAAAGACCAACAAAATACAGGCAATTCTTGAGGCCATTGGCAATGCTAAAGTTGAAAGATATTATGATGTTTTAAGAACCCAATTAAAGTCGGAGAATTTACAAATAGTAAATACTGCCTTATTAAGCGCTGGAAAAACACTGGATATGCAATTTATTGATACTGTTATATCCTATTTGTCAGGTAAAGAAACCAGAAAAGTTGCTATTGAAGCTCTTATCTTTTATGGTGAGCCAATCATTGATATTTTAACTGAAAAAATCAAATCGGAAACCATCGAATTAGAAGATGCCACCTATGCTATTTTGGTAATTGAAAACTTTGCATCTCAAAAAGCCATCAATTCTTTAATAAAACTAACAAGTGATACTGAGCATGTTATTAAAATTGAAGCAATTGAGGCATTAAGACGGCTTAAATGGAAGTATGATCATTTACAAATTAAAGATCGATTCATTGTCGATAAAATTCTTGATGAGTGCCATTTATACCAGAATACCCTATCTGTCATTCACTCGCAAATAGTAATTCATTATAAAAAGAAAGCAAAAAAACCGGAATCAAAAGAAGTTGAAGAAGCCAGAAATGGATTGATCAATTTGCTTGAACTAAGACTTGACAGACAATTGCAACGGATTTTCCAGTTTTTGGGAATAAAGTATCCTCCAAATGATGTGGATTCTATTTTAAATATCATTTTAAAAGGAAAAGAGGAACAGCGTATGCATGCCATTGAATTTTTGGAAAATATTTTAGACAATCAACTGAAGAAAGAACTCATTCCTGTTGCCGAATCCATTTTAATTGGCATTAGGTCCGAAGAAAACCTTAAGAAGCTAAATTTAAAGGTTCTAAGTGAAATTGAATGTTATAACGAGTTACTTAAGAGAAAAGATCTAAAACTAAAACTTGCTGTTCTTTACCTAATAGAAAAATCCAATGATCCAAAATTCAATCCACTATTGGAAATAATTTTGGTTACTGATAACAATCAAAGGATAAAAAGAAAAATAACAGACATGATTAAAAGTTCTTCCACAACTATTTCTTAACGACTTTATCTATACTCGAAGCAAGCATCATATGGTCCGTTGCTGAATTTTTTCTTAAAACATTTGACATCAAAACAACAATATATCTGCAATTATCGGGATGTTCCACAATTGCAACGGAATTCATGAAATTAGTGACATTTCCCATATATTTTCCACAAGCTTCACCTTTGCTTCTGTCACATTTATATAAACTCCCGGATTTAAAATATACTGCTGCTTCTTTTAAAGCAGGTGACTGCGCATAACGAATACGTCTGTCTGTCATATACATAAGCCTCTTCATTTCTAAGCTGGATTGCTCATCTATAACATTGCCTTGCTCCAATTGTATTAAGAACTTCATTAAGCCTAAAGGCGTTCCTATACTGCCTCCTTTATCTCCAACATGCGTATTGGCTCCTCTTGTAAAAAAACTCCCTAATCGCCACTCATCATGAGTGATTCCTAAATCACGAAGTGGTAAATTCACGACATCATTTCCTAAATCGGTCAATTCCGTTCTGGGTGTATTTTTAAAATAATCATCTGCATCTTCCTGAGTCAGGTCTGGATATTTTTCACCAAAAGCCGCCATAAGCAAAACCTCTCTCCATAAAATACTGGCTGCACCATTATTACTTACGGACATCATATGGTCTGCCCATTCAAATAAGGTAAAAACATCACTGGCAATAACTTGTCTTTTAACCAATTTATTGGTCTCAATATTATAAATAGGAATAGTATGCTCATCTGTTAAGCCCCAGACTCCGGCCTTTACAGATCTGTTGCGTAATAATTCCAAACGCTTTTCAAAATCATCCGGATAAATTTTTGCAAGTTGGTCAAACAAGCCTGCCAGGACAGCAATTTTACCTACACTCCCGGGTTGATATCCGAAGGTTTCATTTCTATGAGCATATCGTAAATTCTCAATGTCAGAAATGTCTAAAACTGCAAGAGAATAGCTTTTATCCAAACCACGGAATAGTGAACTAATATCATCCTGAAATCCTTTATCAGAGTTTAAAAACTGAGTAATACTATCACTATTCTTTTCTAATAAATTGAGTTCGATATCCAAATATGATTTAAAGGCTCCCGGCGGCAGATTAGAAACATCCTTTATTTCTCCACTCTTAATTCGTTCTAATCGCTTCAATCGCTTAATTCCTGTATGAGTATAACCATCAATGGGGTACGTAATTGATGTTGTAAATGCCATTGTAATAAAGATTACGGCAGCAAGTATTATTATTTTTTTCATTTTATAGTTTTTTAGATAGGGAAATAGTTTTGTTCAGATCAATTTTAGGTGATATGGATTCCAAATACTCCGAGCTCAATGCTTTTTTATTCTCGACAAACGGTCGTATTTGAAACAGCCATAATTTATTATTTAAAAAGCCCAGTTCTACATCATAAGCCCCTTGATAATCGGAATTTGTTTCCTTTGGAAGTGTATCCCTAATAGTATTAGCCAAATTCCTGATTTCGCTTATATTTTGAATATTTAAAATTGGTGTTTCAAAAGTAGCCAGTTTTTTACCTGTGCCTCCCGTTGAAGGCAAACTATTATAATATTGCTCTCTTGCCGGTGCTAAGAATTGAAATCCACCATTGTTTCTTATTAAATAAGTTTCTGCTGATTGACCATCCACTGCTCCTCCAGCACCTCGACTAAATGCGATTGTTAAGTCATCATCATTTCCATTGCTAATTCCTTTTGTGATCAATACTCCTGAATATTCAACATCTACAGTAGGTATCACTAAAATTGATGGGAATACATTTTCAGGATTCAATAAGTATTTCTGTCTCCATTTAAAACTGCGTTCTGTATATGGTGAAGCCCAAACATCTTTAATTCCTTCTAGTATGTTATTCTTATCAACCACATTAAAAAGGGTCAAATTTAGTCCTGCACCAGTAAAATCCTTTAGATCCTCCATATTTGTATCACTTCGCAAAAACACAGGGATTTTTCCCAGATCCTTACCCAATATACTTTTGAAGTCATTTTCTAATTGAGAAGTAAAATCAGATTTTAATGGCATTAACTTTATAGCCGCTCGTAAAATAGATAATTGTTCCAATTGATAATCCTCGACCTCATTCTCGGCTATATCTTGCGTACGCATAATTTCCGCTTTTTCGAACATCTCACTTAAAAATTCCCAATACGAAACGTTTTGATCTTCCATTTGCTGGTTCATGTGTTCTCTAAAAATCCCAAATGGAATAACCAAACCTTCTACCACCTTATCCGGAAACATCTTTTTAAGTTGACCTAAATTTGCAGCTTTAGGACCACAAAGTTTTCCTGAATTACTTGCATCGACATTACGTAAGTTCAGAATCTTATTTTCATCTAAGCGTATATTCTGGACAGGTACTTCAATCTTTTCCTCTTTACGGACAGTTTTAGAAAACAATGCTTTTTCTTCAACGGTCATATCGTTTTCGGCCTTTAAAATAACATTGCCTTTATTTGATACTGCGTAGAATACTTTTTGTCCATTGAATTCCTTAAGGTTTTTAAGATTATCATCGGACAAAGCTACATTCGGAATTCCTAAATTCCGAGCTAATAACTGAACATGCGATACCATGTTGCCTTCAGAAACCGTTGCTATTCCTGCGATTGGTTTTAAATCGGCTGGTGGGCGCTGAAAAACATATATTTTATCAGAGGACACTTCGATGTCATCCGGAGAACCATCAACAACAACTAATTCACCATAAGCATAACCGGGATTTAAACCTCTGAAACCACTTTGATTGGAAATATTCATCACCTTATTTGTTAATGCCGATTCTTTGGCAATAAAATCACCTAGATCACTTACACTTTTACCCAAATGTAAAGCGATTGACCCTCTAATTTTATCATCTATAAAACCATAAGATATTGGTTCGAAAGCATTATATTCATCTACAATTTTCTGATAATTAGCCTTTACCATGGAAGAACTCCACTCCACTTGACGTCTTGCATTTTCTAAAATGATAGTCAGATCTTCAAGAGTCATGGTATTTTCCTTGTCCGGTGATGTTGTTAAGCCTAATTGTTCCCATTCTGTTAACTCGATATACCCAGCCCCTGTTGAAGCTAATCCTAAATAGCAGATCTTATCCAGTAATTCATCCACGTTTTTTGGTTCCCATTCCGGTGCATTCTTAAAAATAATGTCTTCCAGTTTCAAAGTAAGGTCCAAAAGTTGAAGCCTTGATTTTGCCGTCTTTTCATATAATAATGAGGTTCTTATATCAAATAACAGCTGCGATGTTTCGGTCACTAATTGAGATACTTCAGGAGAGTTTTGGTTAGAAATAATAAAATTTTCGATTTTAGTTCCTATTGGAGAATTCTTACTCAAAGGAACACTTTTTTGAAGCGTTGAAATATCAATAGGCTTATAGAATGTGGTCATCGTCTTAACCAACTCATCCAGTTGATTGCTAACGTTCTGTGTTAATTTTAAAATGTTTTCAGATTTAAAATCGATTACTTTTTGAATATCATTAATTTCCGGTTGCCCATGAATTTTAACTCGTAAATCCATGAATTTAGGGAACACATCCGAAATCACTTTCGATTGACTTCGTATTAATTGAGCTAAATTATCATCGCCTTTATGTGGTAAATCTTTTAATGATTGTCGAATTAAAAAATAGTTTTGCTCTATTAATTTATCGTTAGACAGTAGCCACTTGTAAAAATCGATTCCCCAGGCTGCTTCATCCTCACTTTGAATCGCACCTCGATAAAATTGCCCTTTTTGGTTTATCCAACCATTATCTACAGCAGATAAATATTTATCAAGTTGGTATTGCTTTAAACGAGAATGATTATTTGCTGCATCCCAAAATTCTTCTTTTTCTGTATACGCAAGTATCTGGCCTAAAAAAACGTGATTGTTTTTTGCCAGTAATTCAACAGTTTCTTTATAACGTGCGTGTTGTACACCAGGACCAATATTTTCAGGGCAAGGGTCTTTTGGTTGTCTTATACTTCCATCCGTACAAAACCAACGTATGTCCTTGTAAGGACCTCTGACATCATTTTTATATAAGGAAATTTGCTCTTTTATCTGCTCTGTGCTAAATTTTTGAGCCGATAATGGTTGAGAAAAAAAAGTTAGAATACAACCTAACAGAAATAGTTTTTTCATTTTTTGATTGATAAAATACGAATTAATTATGTATCAAATGTAATACCAATTTTGATATGTTTAAAAACTATTTATTCAAGTTTTCAATTGGTTATGAAACTGCCGTCATTCACATCTTTTATAAAATCAATTAGACCTTCAAAAAATATTTTTTGATCATCAAATTGGGATAAATGACTACCATTGGGGCACAAAAGAAAACGGCCATTCTTTACTTCAGTGGAGATCCATTCCATATGCTCAGGATCCATGGTATCATGGGTAGCGCCAATAGTTAATGTTGGCACAGTAATTTTATGCAATTGGTCTTTTACATCCCAATTCTTAAGAGTAGCATTCCCTTTAACACCAAATTCACTTGGTCCCTGCATTGTCACATAAACATCAGGATTCATGTGCTTAAAACTTCTATTTACGGGTTCAGGCCATTGATCAGGAGGCAATCTTAAGATATGTTCGGTATAATAATTATTGACGATCAATTCCATATACCTTGGGTTTGAATAATCCTCCATATTCTCATAAACTAAAATCTCCTTTAAAACTTCAGGGTCCATTTGAGGTGCCAGAATCTCATCGGAATATTTTTGGTATTCGGGAATAGATGCTACCATGTTGGATATAACCAATCCTTTAATATTATCCTGATATTTTAAAGCGTATTGCATAGCTAAAATTCCTCCCCAGGATTGCCCGTACAAATAAAAATTATCCTTGTTCAACCCCAACGCAACTCTCACCTGCTCCACTTCTTCAACGAAACGATCCAGATCCCATAATGACATCTCCTTTGGTTGATCACTGTAATAAGATCCTAACTGATCATAGTAATAGTATTCTATTCCTTCTTGTGGAAAATAACCATCGAAACATTCATAAATTTCATGTGTAAATCCCGGACCTCCATGTAATAACAACACTTTTATTTTTGGATTGTTTCCAACTCGTTTGGTCCAGACTTTAAATTCGCCTTTTGGGGTTGAGATTGGTATCATTTTAACTCCTCCTGTAAATTTATCGACAGCATCATAATTAAAATAATCTGATACTTTTAAATCTTCATAATTTTCAATTTGTTTTGAGTCATTTTTACAACCAAAAATTAAGAGTAGAAATAGAGTAATGGTAGTTAGTTTTTTGATCATGATATATGGATTTTATTTTTCTATCTAAATTAATAAAAATGTTAATAGTACTTCACATTATTAAATTACATTTGCCCGATGCAACAACAAAATGCTAAAGTTAGTATTGAATTTGTAGCCCTAATGGCCTCTTTAATGTCTATTGTTGCCCTGGCTATTGATGCTTTATTGCCTGCTCTGTCAATTATTGGTCGGGCAGTAAATAGTAATGAAACAACAGATAATCAATTATTGATCACAATGATCTTTTTAGGTCTGGGTTGCGGGCAATTATTATTTGGTCCTTTATCTGACAGTTTTGGAAGAAAACCTATAGTTTACATGGGTTTTGCAATATTTTTTGTTGCAAGTTTTATATGCATATATGCGGAAACACTGGAGATCATTATAATTGGACGTATTTTACAGGGAATAGGGCTTTCGGCTCCAAGGACGATTAGTATTTCGATAATTAGAGATTCATATAAGGGTGACTACATGGCCAAAATTATGTCATTTGTCACAGTCATTTTTATCTTAGTACCTATAATTGCACCTGCTTTAGGTAAGTTCATTCTCAATATATACAGCTGGCAGGCAATTTTTTATGCTCAGTTGATATTTGCTGCTATAATAGGCATTTGGTTCTGGAAACGTCAAAAAGAAACCTTAAAAGAAGAATTCAAAGTTAAATTCTCAAGTCATATATTTGTTGATGGATTAAAAGAACTCCTGAAATTCAAAGAGACAATGGCGTTCACCATTATTTCCGGTTTCATCACAGGAGCGTTCTTAGTGTATTTGAGTTCTTCTCAACAAATTTTCGAAATCCAATATGGTCTTGGTGAAGAATTCCCTTTTATTTTTGCCGGTTTGGCCGTTACTGTGGGCTTAGCTACCTTTTTGAACGGAACACTGGTCATGCGTTTTGGTATGCGGAAATTGGCATTCTATGCCTTACTGTCCTATTGCATCACTGCTTTGGTTTATGTGATACTATTTTGGTCACAAGCTAACCCAAGTATTACCGTTTTACTAATATTCTTGGGATTTCAGTTCTTTTCTCTGGGATTCTTATTCGGTAACTTACGATCGATCGCTATGGAACCAATAGGTCACATCGCCGGAATGGGAGCAGCAATTACAGGATTTATTTCAACATTACTTTCTGTACCAATTGGCACTTATATTGGCAGCTATGTAACAACTACGGTACATCCGGTATTTTTTGGATTTATGATTTGTGGTTTTAGTTCTCTTTTGATCTTTATTGCTTTTAGAGAAAAAAGAAGTATTAGTGTTACGGAATAACTAGATCTTCCTTTTTCTATCTGACCAATCTTCCCGTGACATCTCCCTGAAGAATATGCTCTACATCAGAAACTGTGGCGTAATTAACATCACCTTCGAAGGTGTGTTTTAGAGCACTCGCAGCACAGGCAAACTCCATTGCTTTATAATCGTCAAAATTTTGTAGTCCATAAATAAGTCCGGCAGCAAATGCATCGCCTGTTCCTATTCGGTC
This sequence comes from uncultured Flavobacteriaceae bacterium, assembly GCA_963827785.1. Classification (GTDB taxonomy): domain Bacteria; phylum Bacteroidota; class Bacteroidia; order Flavobacteriales; family Flavobacteriaceae; genus Site-B1. Next base: position 25,428 of record CAWHCT010000027.1, read on the forward strand.
AACTATATGAGTAATTTCAATATCTTTTGTTTCTCTGAATTTTTCTCCATTCCACATCCTCGCCCTTATTTTTTGCCAGGAGGCATTTACAGAGCTTCTTATCTTATCAAATACTTTAACTATGTTCGGATAATTAATCATTAATTCTTTAGAAGCGGCTATAAAATCATCATTGGAATACCCATATGAAGTACCCAAAATTTCATTGATCTCATTTACACCTCCAATATAAATTTTAGAATGCTGAATTAGATCTATTAAAGCATCTTTTGGATCTATTCCATATTTCCATAAACCACGTCGGTAAGTTGGATCTGCAGATACAGTGATGCCTTTTTTCATTGCCAGTTGCAAGCCTTCCTTTAAAGTTTCATAAGCAACCAACGATAAGCCTGGAGTTATCCCGGTCCAATGCATCCAGCTACAATCTTTTAGAGCTCGATTCCAGTTCACCATATTTGGTTGAATTTCAGAAAAAGCTGAATGTGATCGATTATAAGAAATAGAACTTGGTCTCATCACAGCTCCGATCTCCAAAAAATAGATGCCTAAAGGTCTTGGTGATCTTACTATTTCACTAGTGTCAACATTATAATTTCGCAGATAACCCATGGCAGTATCTCCAACAAAATCATCAGAAATACAAGAAATATGTTTTACCTTATCTCCAAATGTGGCTAATGAAATTGCTACATTAATTTCAGTACCTCCAAAATAAAATTCCAATACATTAGATTGCCTGAATTTTTTATTGCCTTGTGGAGATAACCTCATTAAAACTTCTCCAAACGTAACTACTTTTTCCATTGCAGTAATTTAAGGATTTATCTTCTAACTCAATAAAAAGGATATAATATTTTTTCAATTCTACTATTGATTTCAAATATTGGCAGATAACCAATCGCCGACTTCAGATGTTCCGTATGATTTTCCACCATCTGCCAGATCTTCTGTCACTATACCTTTGTCCAAAGATTTATTTACAGCATTTCTTATAGCTTCAGCCTCCTCATTAAGACCAAATGCCAGTTCAAACATCATTGCAGCCGATAATACTGTTGCCAAAGGATTTGCAATGTTCAAACCTGTTGCCTGCGGATAAGATCCGTGAATTGGTTCAAACAAAGAAACATCTGACCCAACGGATGCTGATGGCATTAATCCCATGGATCCTGAAATTACAGATGCTTCATCTGTTAATATATCGCCGAATAAATTTTCAGTTATTAGAACATCATAGGAATTTGGCCATTGTACAAGTCGCATAGCTACTGCATCGACAAACTCATAGGACACTTCAACTTCAGGATAGTCCTTTTCCATAGCTTGAACGGTTTCTCTCCATAAGCGCGATGTTTCTAAGACATTGGCTTTATCAACGCAACATAATTTCTTAGAACGGGCCATGGCCAGTTCAAAACCTTTCTTAGCCAAACGTTTCACTTCTTTACGGGTGTAAACACAATTATCAAAGGCAGTTTCTCCACCATCTCTTCTACCCTTTTCTCCAAAATAAATGCCACCGGTTAATTCTCTGAGAAATACAAGATCTGTTCCTTCAATTCGTTCTCGTTTT
>CAWHCT010000028.1:0-16559 GCA_963827785.1 uncultured Flavobacteriaceae bacterium
TAATGAAGAAAAAAATAAACATTTTAGCTTTTGGTTTTTCGCTTGCAGTATCAATATTACAGGCGCAGGAAGTGATTCCTATTTCGAAGCAGGAAGTTTTAAAGAATGTTTCAACTAGCAATACTTCCCTTATGATATCTGAGCAGGAATTTAATCAGGCCAGAGCAGATTACAGGCAAACCAATGCTGTTTTGTTGCCTAATATTTCAGTATCTCATACTGCAATGGCAACAACAAATCCGCTTATGGCTTTTGGTTCTAAACTAAATCAGGAGATATTAACTCAAAATGATTTCAATCCTGCCTTGTTAAATGATCCTTCTCAAATAGAGAATTATGCTACTAAAATTGAGATACAGCAACCTTTGATCAATATGGATGGCATGTTCCAACGTAAAGCTGCTAAAACCAAAATGCAGGCCATGCAATTACAGACGGAAAGAACATCTGATTATTTGGAATTTGAAGTCGATAAAGCCTATATGCAATTACAGTTGGCATATAAAGCTGTTGAAGTTTTAGAGAAAGCCCTGGAAGCTGCCTATTCTAATAAAAAGTTGGCTGATAATAGTTTTACTCAAGGTTACCTGCAACGCTCTGATGTATTGGCTGTGGAAGTCAGGGTCACTGAAGTGCAAAACCAATTGCAATCTGCAAAAAGTAATGTAGAAAATGCATCAAATTACTTGTCTTTTTTAATGAATGAAGATCAGAATATTGTTTATAAACCTTCTGATAGTTTATCAATTACAACTGTGAGTATTGAAAACAAAGCAATATCAGAGGAACGTTCAGATATCAAAGCAATGCAATTAGCTTCAGATGCTTATAATAATATGTATAAAGCTGATAAAATGGCCTTTTTACCACGATTGAATGCTTTTGGCAGCTACGAGCTGTATGACGATCAGGTTTTTCAAGGTGATGCTAACGGTTATTTATTTGGGGCACAATTGAGCTGGAATATATTAGAAGGGACAAAACGTTTCGGAAAGGCACAGAAAAGCAAAGCGGAATTTGAAAAATCTAAATTGGAATTAGATCAATATGTTTCGCAAAGCAATCTGGAATTTAATAAAGCAAGGCGCATGCTGTTGGACGCTGAAAACAAATTGAAATTAACACAATTAGCCTTGCAACAATCTGAAGAATCCTTAAGGATCAGAACCAATAGATTCAAGGAAGGACTCGAAAAAACATCAGATTTATTAATTACAGAAACACAATTTGCTCAAAAACAATTAGAATACTATCAAACCATTTTTGAATATAATTATGCACAGGCTTACCTTAATTTTTTAACTAAAAGCTAAATATAATCTCTCAACTTAGCTCGAGCAGACAAACTCATTGTCATGTCGAGTGCAGTCGAGACCTAAACAACATAAATAAAACATTAAAATGAAAAAATACACATACACATTAGCTATCATCACACTGTCATTATTCATGATTAGTTGCGGCAGTGAAGACAAAAAAGCGGTTGCGGATAATTCTGCACCGGTTTCAGTAAAAGTTAGTTCTGTTAGCTCAAACAGTAACAATCCTTTTGTATCTGCCAGTGGTAAGATAGAGGCAACCAATAGTGCTAATTTGAGTACCAGAATGATGGGTTTTGTAAATAAAGTCCACGTCAAAGTAGGTGACAAGGTTCGCAAAGGTCAGTTGTTGGTATCGATTAATAATACTGACTTGCAGGCAAAACGTGCCCAGGTTAATGCAGGTATAAATGAAGCGACCGCTGCTTTTAACAATGCACAAAAAGATTATGATCGGTTTAAAAGTTTGTTTGCTGACAACAGTGCCTCTCAAAAGGAGTTGGATGATATATCTGCTAATTATGAGATGGCCAAAGCACGATTAGAAAGTGCTAACCAAATGAAAAACGAAGTAAATGCTCAATTTGTGTATGCAAATATTACTGCTCCGTTTAATGGGATTGTAACTAATAAGTTCATTGAAGAAGGCGATATGGCAAATCCGGGAATGCCTTTAATAGCTGTGGAAACTCCGGGAAAATATGAAGTAACTGCAATGGTTCCGGAAAATGATATTTCTCAAATAAAATCAGGATCCAAGGTCGATGTTTTGGTTAAGTCATTAGATAGATCCTTAAAGGGAAAAGTTACTGAAGTCAGTACTTCTGCAAAAAACACAGGTGGACAGTTTTTAGTTAAAGTAGTACTTGAAAGTACAGATGCTAACATTCTGTCAGGAATGTTTACTACCATTCAGTTTCCTGTTGAGAAGAATCAAGATTCGGAAACAATGGTATTAATTCCGCAATCTGCTATTGTAAAGAATGGCAGTTTAAAAGGTGTTTACACTGTAAGCGACCAAAACAGAGCTTTATTGCGTTGGCTCAGATTGGGAAAAACTTATGGAGAAAATGTAGAAGTGCTATCAGGATTGAATGCCGACGAGCAATACATTGTATCTGCAGATAGTAAATTAACTAATGGAACCAAGGTTAGCCCATCCCCAGCCCTTCCAAAAGGGAAGGGAGTTGAGTAATTGATTTATATAATAGAATAAAAATAATTTAAAAACCCAATTTCAAAAAGCCCCTTTGGGGTTTGGGGATAACAAAAAAGTTGCGTTAAGGATAGCAGCGACATCCTTTTCTTTTTGTCATGCTGAGCTTGTCGAAGCATCTCTAAACAAAAAGAAAAGATACAGCGAATAGCCTGTTTAAACGCCCAAAAAATATAAGATTATGAACGACGGATTGTCAGGAAAAATAGCCAATGCTTTTATCAACTCCAAGTTGACCATACTGCTAATGATTGCCTTAATGATCATTGGTGTTTACAGTTCTTTTTTAATTCCCAGAGAAGAAGAGCCACAGATAATTGTGCCTATGGCAGATGTCATGGTTGGCTATCCGGGAGCAAGCCCAAAAGAGGTGGAAAATCGTGTGGTTAAACCACTAGAGAAAATAATCTCTGATATAAAAGGTGTGGAACATATTCATACTATGGCCATGAATGGACAAGCTATGATTATTGTTCAGTTCTATGTTGGTGAGGACACAGAACGTTCCTATGTGAATTTGTATAATGAACTAATGAAACATAGAGATTTGTTTGTGAACGGCATCTATGAACCAATGGTTAAAACAAGAGCTATTGATGATGTACCTATGTTGGGAATTACCTTGTGGAGTGAAACTTATGATGATTATCAGTTAAAACAAATTGCAGGGGAGGTTAAAAATGAGGTGGAAAAGATCAAGGATGTTTCCATAACAAAAACAATTGGTGGCAGGAACCGAGAAGTAAAAGTAGTTTTAGACAAAGATAAAATGGCCGAAAATGGTGTGGATGCCATTGGTATCATGCAAATGATCCAGGCTAATAACCAGCAGGCTCAATCCGGAAGTTTTGTTAAAAATGATACTGAATATCTCGTAACTACGGGGAAGTTTTTAACCAATGTTGAAGATGTTGAGAATTTGGTAGTAGGTGTTAACAAGAATATGCCAGTTTACTTAAAGCAAATCGCAAGTGTCCAGGATGGCCCTTCAACTCCTAAGAGTTATGTTTCTTTTGGATACGGACAATCAAATGAACAATTTGCCGAAAACAGCTCTGAATACGATGCAGTTACCATTTCTATAGCAAAAGTCAAGGGGGCTGATGCTATGAAGATATCGGAAAAAATATTAGATCATATTGAACATTTAAAGCAAAATTTAATTCCTGATGATGTACATGTTGAAGTATCCAGAAACTATGGAGAAACAGCTTCCCATAAGGTAGGCGAATTGTTATTACATTTAGGCGTGGCGATCTTAGCTGTGACTATTTTAGTTATGCTTGCTATGGGATGGAGAGGAGGATTGGTAGTTTTCTTTTCAGTGCCTTTGACTTTTGCACTGACCTTGTTCAGTTATTATATGCTGGATTATACCTTGAATAGAATTACGCTTTTTGCATTGGTGTTCGTTGTTGGTATCGTTGTAGATGATAGTATAATCATAGCCGAAAATATGCATCGACATTTTAAGATGAAACGATTGCCATTTAAACAAGCTGCTATTTTTGCTATCAATGAAGTTGGGAATCCAACTATATTAGCAACATTCACTGTAATTGCTGCCATTTTACCAATGGCCTTTGTGTCAGGTATGATGGGGCCTTATATGAGTCCGATGCCTATTGGTGCTTCTATTGCCATGATGCTGTCCTTATTTGTAGCGTTAACCGTTACTCCGTATTTAGGATATCACCTTTTACAGGAAAAGGACAAGCAAAAACATAAAGAAGACGAAGGATTTGAAACCGGATTCATATACAAGTTCTACAAAAAAATTGAACAACCTTTATTGGATAGTTCAGGAAAGCGTTGGACATTTTTGGCCATAACAGTTGTTTTGCTTTTAGGTTCTATGCTTATGTTCTTTACCAAAGCGGTTGCAGTTAAAATGTTGCCTTTTGACAATAAGAACGAATTCCAGATAGTTGTCGATATGCCCGAAGGAACTACGCTTGAAAGAACGGCAATGGTAACAAAAGAAATTTCGCAGTATTTATCTACAAAACCGGAAGTGGTGAATTACCAAAATTATATAGGTACATCTGCGCCAATTACATTTAATGGTTTGGTAAGACATTACGATTTACGTGGCGGAAGCAATATGGCCGATATTCAGGTGAATTTATTGCACAAAGAGGACAGATCTGCTCAAAGCCATGATATCGCTAAAGCCGTTCGACCTGAAATTCAAATAATCGCACAAAAATATGGAGCCAATGTTAAAGTAGTTGAGGTGCCGCCAGGACCTCCAGTATTGTCTACCATTGTTGCAGAGGTTTATGGACCGGATTATGATCAACAGATTGAAGTAGCTCGTCAGGTAAAGGAAATTCTGGAGAATACAACAGATATTGTGGATATTGATTGGATGGTTGAAGCAGATCAAACCGAATATAAATTGGAAGTTGATAAAGAAAAAGCCATGCTTAATGGTGTTGCTCCTCAGCAAATAGTTGGAGCCTTAACTACAATTTTAAGGGAGTATCCTGTGTCTAATCTATATGATGAAACAGATAATGATCGTATTGGTGTTGTTCTGTCATTGGATGATTCTGAAAAAAGTTCATTACAGGACATTCAGAATATCAAGATCAAATCAAGTCAGGGCATGATGATCCCAGTAAGCGATCTTGTAAAGGTTAAAACCGATACATTACAAAAAACGATTTACAGAAAGGATCAAAAACGATTGGTATACATCACTGCTGATATGGCTGGAGACTTGGAAAGTCCGGTATATGCTATTCTAGGTATGGAAGAAAAGCTTCAAAAGATGGATCTTCCTGCGGGGTATAAAGTAAATGAACTATATATGGAGCAGCCTTCTGATGAAACAGATTTTACCGTGAAATGGGATGGTGAATGGCAAATTACTTTGGAGGTGTTCCGGGATCTGGGAGTTGCTTTCATCATAGTGATAGTCATTATTTATATGCTGATAGTTGGTTGGTTCCAGAACTTTAAAACGCCTATAGTCATGATGGCCGCCATTCCACTTTCTTTAATAGGAATTGTTCTTGGTCACTGGGCATTGGGAGCATTCTTTACTGCTACTTCTTTTATAGGTATGATAGCCTTAGCAGGTGTTATGGTTAGAAACTCGGTATTGATAATTGATTTTATCGAGATCAGACTTAATGACGGAATTCCTTTAAAACAGGCAATTATTGATGCTGGAGCGGTACGTACAACTCCAATACTATTAACTACTGGAGCTGTTGTTATTGGAGCCTCTATAATATTGTTTGATCCTATATTCCAGGGATTAGCGATTTCGTTGGTGGCAGGTGCTATTGTATCTACTATTCTAACCTTACTTGTGGTTCCTTTACTTTATTACATGATTGAAAAACACAAGTATGTGAATAACGAAGCAAGCTCTCAGGAAGAGAATAAATCCTAACAAAAAATTTAAAATCATTACTACATGAAATTATTAGTAATCACATCCATTAAAGGCTTTAAAAAGGATATAAAATCAATCCTTAAAAAAGCTGAAGTCAAAACATACAGCTATAAAGATGTAACCGGTTACAGGGATGCATCAGAGTTATCAATAAAAGATAATTGGTTTTCAAATGATATGAATGAAGGGGAAGCCGTTCTATTCTATGCATTTGTTAAAGAGGAAAATGTTGATCTGGTTTTCAATCTGGTTGAGGAATTCAACCAGAAACAAGAAACCTTGTCTACTATTCATTTAGTTGTTTTAAATATAGAACGTTCGATTTAATTAAACAAAATTTTAAAAAACAGAATTATGAGAGATAGATATATGAAAATTATTCCCGGATTATTCGTAGTAATAAGTGTGTTGCTGGGAATGTACGTTAACTCAAACTGGTATTGGTTTACTGTTTTTGTTGGAGCCAACTTATTCCAGTCAGGTATAACAAAATGGTGCTTGCTGGATAAGATCTTGTATAAATTGGGATTAAGAAACGCTGGAGAAGCATAAAAAGCTTCCGGATAAAATTGCTCCTTTCTCGTAATCATTCGATGTGACGAGATTCATGAATTCTCCTCCTTTTTAAGGAGGAGTGAATACATTCCGAGGTTTCGAAATGAAAACGGGGTGGTTAAAAAACCCTTCCGTCTTTAAGATCAAAGCGTTGAGATTAAATCCACCTTCCCTTGTCTAGGGAAGTAATAATTTAAAACAATTCAAGAAATTGTAACAATTATTTGTTTTTTTCGTCTTATTAGTATCAATCAATACACAATCATCATGAGACAAGACAGACAATTATTAGTTATTACTCACTTGAGTCAGTTGCTTTCCTTTGTTACCGGCTTTGGAAGTTTAATAGTACCTTTGATCCTTTGGGCTACTCAAAAGGAAAAAGTTTACCAAATGGATGAACAAGGAAAGGAAATAGTAAATTTCCAATTGAGTTTAATCGTATATATCATTATTTGTATTCCATTAATCCTGTTGCTTGGACTTGGCATTTTAGGCCTAATAGCATTAGGAATAATCGCCTTAGTTTTTCCAATTATCAATGCTATAAAAGCAAGTAATGGTGAGTCACCAAAATATCCATTATCTCTTAATTTTATAAGTTAGTTAGTTAATTTAGTGGAAACAAAAACGCAACTCAATTGAGTTGCGTTTTTTATTTGTTCAAGAATAGACCAATAAACTTAATTGGTTTCAGTCCACATGCGTCTCACAAAATCCAAATCGTGTTTTATTCTTTTGAACACTTCTTTGTGTGCAATGGTTGGAGTGCCTCCATGTTCTGCACCTCCCAGATCGTACTCCACATGAATAGATATTGGAACATTAATGTTGTTTTCTTTGAGCAATTCAAAATAGCGTTTAAAATCAACCATTCCTTCACCTAAAGGCGTAAAAATTCGCTTCCATTTACCATCCACTTTTCCCCATTTAAAATCTTTTACTACCAAAGTATTAATGTAAGGTTTAATCAAATGAAATCCGATTTCCCAATTTTCTCCGCCTTCAACAGTTGCATGCATAATATCGTATTGACAGCCTAAATGTGAAGTTGTTGTGTTTTCCAATGCTTTATGTAAATCCCAAATAGAAGCTCCTACATAATGTCCGGAATGATTATGGTAACCTCCTATTATTCCTATTTCTTTATTTAGCGCTGATAAATCAATGAACTGTCTTATTTGCTATTTCTACTTTCTGTGAAATATCTTCATCTGTTTTATATTTTATCCAGGCAGTTCTGTAAAATTCATAACCTAAATTTTTAGCTGTTTTTAAAACTGTTCTCTGAATCTCATTATCAGCATCAATCACATTTGATGAAAACATTCTAGGAATTAAATTGAACGATCTTCATGGCTTCTGTTGCTTTTGGTAAATCGTCTGTAACTCTTTCCGGAAGTACATGTCCTTTTGGTCTAACTGTTAGATCGACTCCATCAAATCCCATTTCCTTGGCAGCTTCACTCATGTCTTTGTAATTCAAAAACTGAAGATGCTTGGAAAATATATGGACTTCCAGATTTTTTGCTGAATTATAAATTGAAAATAAATTGTCTGCAATTCCCGTTCCCGGAATAAAAAATGCACTGCTTGCCAATGCTGTTTGATTTATAAAGTCCCTTCGTTTCATTTGATTCTTATTTTGATATGTTATTATTCTCAATTCGTTTTAAACCATCTATATTTTTCTGAAGGACTTCCTTAACATCTTTTTCGCCCACATGTCCTAAAATTCCCCAGGGACCTTCAAATCCAACCTCTTTTAATGTCTTAATCATTTCTTTTTCATAATCACCTTCGCCAATGGTAAGAATCTTTTCCCCATCTTTTTCCATGCCATTTAAATTCACAGCGGATAGATAAGGCTTCATTTTTAAGGCTATTTCTGAAAAATTGTCTATGTTTTCATGACCATGATGAAAATTGTAAACCAAACTCAGATCATATTCCGGTAAAGCTTTGATAACTTCAATTTGATTCAAAGGATTGCCAAACCAGCCTTTATGATTGTATAAGGCAACTTTACAATTTATGGAATCTGCTTTTTCAGCAACAAATTTTATCAACTCAGTGGCTTTTTCAAGCGACTCTTCATGACTAATCTCTTTAAAATAGCTTTCACTCAATCCAACCCAAATTGTGGTTTTTAGTTTAAGTTCATTCACAATGTTGAACATTTTATCATTGGACTGACTCAAGCCATTAACGGAGTCTCTTTTAGGGTTAAGCCATATCCATACCGAAATAATTTCAATGCCATTTTCTTGAGCGAGAATCAATTCCTCTTTGCTATCCACCAAATGTGTGTCCCGCCAATCATAGGCATATTTTGTGAAGCCCAAATCCTTCATCATTTTAATTCGTTCGCTTGGTGTTCTTTTCAGAGAATCATAAGCTACTATACACCAGGGAAAGGTTTTTTCTATTGTGATTTTTTCGGATTTTTGTTTGCATCCAAAAAGTATTAAAAGCAATAGAATAAGAATAGTTGAATTTCTTAAAATTTGGATCATGATTTCTCAAATAGAATACCATACTAAATTAATGATTAATTCATTGTTTCATTAAAGAAATAAGGCATAAATTAATTGTAATTAAGCTTTTTTATTTTTGTTATTAAAAGATTTAAGATATTTGTTAAGTAAACTAAATCCTTAAAACATTTAATATAAATTAGATTATGAAACTAAACATAAAATTAGCAGCTATTTTGTTTTTATTTGCGACTGTAAGCGGTTATACTCAATCTAAAAGTAAAATTGAATTAAAAGACAACTGGTACCATCTCGACGGAGAAAAGTTCTTTATTAAAGCTATTGGCTATGAAATAGGAGCACGTCCAGGACAACATCCTTATGAGGATGCAAAACGAGATGACCTTGAGTTAATGAAATTTGATCTTGAGAAACATTAAGGATGGTGGCTACAACGCCATTAGAACCTGGAGTCAATATTCTGAAGAGCAGTTGAAACTTGTACAAGAATCGGGTTTAAAGCTTATTATGGGTTTAGAGGTAAATCCTGAAGAAGATTATGGCGATCCCAAATTTTTAAATAGTATTAAAGAAGACATGAAAAAACTTATGGCTTATGCGCCAAAATATGATTGTATAATATCGTATCTGGTTATCAATGAACCGCAAACAGATCATATCCACCATGTATCAGGAAAAGCATTTGTAAATCTTATGCAGATGCTTACAGATATTATCCATGAAGAACATCCTGGAATTCCAGTAACCCTTGCAGCTAATGCTATGATTAGTGATTACATGGACCAAAGCATCTTTGATGTATACGCATACAATTGTTACGACCATAATGAGGGTCAAACAGCAACAATGGGGTTTAGAGATTATATTATAGGTTTGACTGAATTAAACGGATTAGATAAGCCGTTTATAACGACCGAATTCGGATACTCGGTATCACCAAAAGGTGGTTTTAGTAATTACGGAACTAACACTTTAGATGAACAGAGTAACGGTGTAATTGCCAATTATAGAGATCTTCTTGATTCTGGTGCTGTTGGTATGTGCCCATTTTATTATGCAGACGGATGGTGGAAAGGCGGTGAAAAAAGTGTTCATAATATAACGCAACCCGAAGAGTGGTTTGGGTTCTGGGGCTATAGCGATTTGAATGATCATTATGGTTCGCCTCGTCCAGTATGGTATGCTATGAGAGATTATATGAAAGGCTTGATTTTAAGTCCAAAGAACAAATCGATGCATACCAATACTAAAATACCTTTAGAACTTTATAATACCCAAGATGTAAAAAAAGTTGTTGTAAAATACCGTGACAAGGTTTTGTTTGAAAAAAACATGATAAGCGAAGGCTATTTTGCTGATGAATTGACAATTAATCCAGATGGTATTGAAGATATGGAACTTGCTTTTGAGTTTTACGATAAGGATAATACCATTTTAAAAACTGAATCTATCTTTATTTTGGCTTCAAAAACACCTTTTGAGTTACCTAAATTGAGTATAGAAGTGACTCCTGAAGATGACTTAAATAAAGGAAAAATAGGAAGCATCAAAACTAAAATAGAGTCCAACGATAATTTTAAATTGGTCGGTGATTTGGTTGTGAGTTATAACACACACCTAGGATGGGATGTTGGACCACAAACATCTGTCTCTATAAAGGATCAATTGGATGAAAAGATAATTACTTCTGAAGAATTCTTTAATATCCCTGATAATTGCTGGGTTGTAAATGCATCTGCCGGAATTTGGGTTGAGTACGGTAATTTTAAATTTAAAATCCACGATCAGAAAATAATTTTCAGAGGTGATTGGGCAAAGGAAGTTGGTAGAAAATAAAATAATCCCATAATTTTTTTTAATAAAAAAACGCAACTCAATTGAGTTGCGCTTTTCATCCATTATTAATTGTTGAAACTTGACTAATAGCAAGTGCCAAATTTTAGTTATTTAACATCACAGGCATTACAAGCATGATGATCGATTCTCCTGGATCTAAACCATCAGTTGGAGTTAAAATTCCTGCTCTGTTTGGCAGACTCATTTCAAGTTGTACTTCATCTGATGCCAAATTAGATATCATCTCGGTCAAAAATCGTGAGTTGAATCCAATTTGCATATCATCTCCCTGATAATCACAAGTCAATCGTTCTTCTGCTTTGTTGCTGTAATCAATATCTTCAGCAGAAACATTCAATTCAGCCCCTGCAACTTTCAGACGTATTTGATGGGTAGTTTTATTGGAGAAAATACTAACCCGACGTACAGAATTCAAGAATTGTGTTCTGTCTATCAGTAATTTATTCGGATTCTCTTTTGGTATTACAGCTTCGTAATTTGGATATTTTCCGTCTATCAACCTACAGATCAAAACTGTATTATCAAAAGTGAATTTAGCGTTGGAATCGTTATAATCAATAGTTACATCACTATCACTTCCTGCCAGGATCCCTTTTAATAACGTCAAAGGTTTTTTAGGCATAATGAACTCAGCCGTTTGATTAGCTTTTACATCTTCACGGGTATATTTAACCAGTTTGTGTGCATCTGTAGCAACAAAGGTCAACCCTTCTGTTGAAAACTGAAAAAAGACACCACTCATTACAGGTCTCAGATCGTCGTTTCCTGCCGCAAAAATAGTTTTACTGATCGCTGTTGCCAAAACATCACCATTTAAAGTAGTTGAACTAGGATTTTCCAGTTCTACTGCCTTAGGAAATTCGTCGCCATTGGCATATGCTAAAGCATACTTACCATGGTTTGAACTAATTTCAACAGTGTTGTTGTCTTCAACTACAAAGGTCAGTGGCTGCTCAGGAAACGTTTTCAAGGTATCTAAAAGCAATCTGGCAGGAATAGCCACGCTGCCTTCGCTTTCACTTTCAACAGTGATAGTGGAGGACATTGTAGTTTCCAGATCGGACGCCGAAACGGTTAAAACAGATTTATTTAACTCGAATAAAAAATTATCTAATATTGGTAATGTATTGGAGTTATTTATTACGCCTCCTAAAACTTGAAGTTGCTTTAATAAATAAGTACTTGAAACAATAAACTTCATGAATCTAAATTATTTTCGGTTGAATTAATTCTATTACAAATATATCTTAATCGAGGCTTTTTAAGAAACAAACTTATTAACAACCATCAGGTGTATTTTTTTCTTCTAATGTAATTGAATACAAATCCAAAAAGTGCCAATATCACTAATGGAATTGCAATATTTATCAGTTGCCACTTCGTTTTTTGGTCTGCAATTTTTTGCTGATCCAGAAAAGCAATTGCTATTTCCTTGGATCGAATGTTTATAAGTCCATCGTCATCCAGCAAATAATTAACTGCATTAAGGAGGAATTCTTTATTTCCAAAGGTTTGACCGGTCCATTTATCAAAACCTAATTCCTGCGGACCAGTTCTGCCAAATTCATTTTTGATCACATCGCCATCGGCAATTACGATCATTTTTGTTGGTATGCTTTTATTCTTTTCTTTGGATAGTTTAAAAGGCTTGATCCTGTTATTGTAAACACTTGTAAATTCACCCTCAAGCAAGACAGCTAAATTCTGATCGCCTCTGTTATACCTTGAAGGATCCGGCTCCTGCGTTACCATATCTAAACTGATCTCGATCGGAGTTCCATCAAGTTTTGATAAAGGAGAGCTCTTTAAAAGAATGGTTTTTGTAATATCATTTTTTAAGGTATCGATCTGATTGGCAAAATCGAATTTCACCAAATTCAAATTATTGACAATAGGGTGGTTGCTTGCATTCTTCGCCAAAGGTGAATACTGCCATTTTACAGGTTGAAACTGTGCCTGACTTCCCTCACCAATAGCTAAAGTAATTGGAGCAGAATACATGTCATTTACCAAAACCGGATTGATGCGAATACCGTATTTAAAAAAGAGATCGGTTAAATTCAAATCTCTGCCTATCGCAACAGATTTCCCGGATTTACTGTATAAACTATCCTTGTCCATTGCCACAGCATCAATAAGCCACAGGCTTTTTCCGCCATTCATTATATATTGATCTAGCACTAGTTTTTCTTCCTCAGAAAAAGCTAAAGTAGGCTTCGCTGCAATTATCAGATCGAATGTATTTAACTTATCAAGAGTACTTTGAGCATTGTTGGCAACACTGTCAAGAGTGAATGGCGCAATAAAATAATAGTCCCTGAGAGTTGTCACAAAATCAGCTATGTATTTGTTTTCGAGTTCGTCATTACCTCTTAAAACGGCAACTTTTCGTTTTTTAGGATTTAACAGTTTGCTAAAACCATCAGCAAAAGCATATTCAAGATTTTGGACTGAATTGTTTACTAGTTCCTGTTGTGATGCACCAATTTTGTTCTTTACCAATGATATCTTGACCGTCTGATCATTATAACTGGCAAGTGCCCAGGGAAAGATCAATTCCTGAGAGGATTTACCATTTTCCTGAACGCTCAACTGCATCGGCGTTAATCCCCTTTCGGTTAGTTGCTGAATAACAAGGTCTCTATTTTCATCATCCACTATCGGATTGATAAAATTGAATTTTATGTTTGTATTGGATGCCGAAAACTCTTCCAATATTTGCTGTGTTTCCGATTTAAGTTTTCTGAATTCTGATGGAAAATCACCTTCCAAAAACACATCTACAATAATTGGCGAATCCACGTCAGCTACCGTATTTAAAGCTGCATCTGATAGTGTGTATCGATTATCGCTGGTAAGGTCAAAGCGTTCATATAATCCAATTCTTGCTGAAAAAACATTGATCACGATAAGGCTTAATGGTAACAAAATCCATATCAGGGCTTCTTTTTTCTCGAACCCTTTTGTATTAATTCGTCCCAGAGTTAATAACACAAATAAAAGTGAAATGCTCACGAAATAGAGAAGATCTCTTGTGTCCAATACACCAAGACCCATACTCTTATAATGTGAGTTCATTCCCAGTTTGTCAATCAATGAGCTGGAAAAATAGTCTGCGATACCATCGAACCCAAAATAGAACAGGAAACAAATAAAGACACCAACAATAAATGCAACTATTTGATTATTGGTTACTGATGAAGCGAAAATTCCTATGGCAGTATACGACGAAATTAAGAACAACAATCCCAGATAGGATCCTAACACACTTGCAAGATCAAGGTTACCTGGAGGATCCCCTAAGAGATATATGGTTAAGACATAAAGCAAGGTAGGAATAAGTGCAATAATTATTAAAATTAAAGCTCCGAAATATTTACCAAGTACAATTTTAAAATGACTGATTGGCTTTGTTAAAAGAAGTTCTAATGTGCCTTGTTTTTTCTCTTCAGCAAAACTGCTCATAGTGACTGCAGGAATCAAAAATAAAAGAATCCAGGGAGCTAAAAGAAAGAAGGAGGACAGATCGGCAAATCCGTAATCCAGAACATTGAATTCGCCTTTAAAGACCCACAAGAATAAACCGTTCAACAACAGGAATAAGGCAATTACCAAGTAACCTATTGGCGATGCAAAAAATGAGTTTATTTCTTTTCTTAAAATTGCGAACATTAAGTTTGTTAAAAGTTAAAAGTTAAAAGTTAAAAGTTAAAAGTTAAAAGTTAAAAGTTATAATTCATCATTCATCATTCATCATTCATCATTCATCATTCAAGAGAAACGACCTTATCAACACTCCAGGCTTGTGGTTTTTCGTTAAACAAAACTTTGGTCTTTGCCCAGACCGATTTAAAAAGATCGGACTGACGGTAATTTTCCAAGTCCGACTGATTTTCCCAATAACTATAGGTGAAAAAAATATTAGGATTGTCCTTATCTCGCAATAATTCTAGCAAACAGCATCCGTTAACAGCTCTTATCTTCTCTTTATTCTCATGGAAATTTTCCAGAAATGCATTTACATTGTCTTCGGCAAAACTCATTTTAACTATTCTGATAAACATCCTTATTCTTTTGTGAAATTAACTGTAATCGTATCTCTAAAACCTAATCCTAAAAGAGTTGCAGCGCTCCCAACACTTCCGCTGTTGCCCTTGTAAAGTGCTATTTCCAGAAAATCAGAAGAATTAAAAACCACCATTTTCCTTCCTTCATCCTGTCGTTTGCTTTTCTCTATATCAAAGTTTACAATATCACTGTATTTATTAAAAATAGTAGTGAATTTATAGTTCCTTGCTGAAATTTCATAGGTTCTGCCTTTTCTAATGGACTCAAAGAATTTCTTTTTAATATTGGTAACTACATTCCCGTAATTATCAATATATATAACATTGCCAATTATCTGGCTTTTCTCGGCACTTACAAAAGGGACTATATTTTTTATCGGATTTATTTCTTCGATAGCTTTACCGATCACTTCCAGGGTTCCACCTCTTGCAATATGGCAGGCTACTTTTACAAAAACATCAAAAACCGGAAAGCTGGTTTCGATCTTATCATGAATATTTATCTCAACAATTTTTTCCGGGACAATTTCCGAGCAGATCATGCTCATAACACCATTATTAGCACAAATAAAATAATGGTCATCTAATTTTAAGGCAATATGCTTGTTCTCCTTATTGATCTCTGCATCAATCCCAATAAGGTGGATAGTTCCCTTAGGGAAACTGTTGTAGGAATTCAAAATGATATAGGCTGCTTCCGGAACATTAAATGGAGTTACATTATGGGAAATATCAACAATTTTTACATCCGGGAGTTCACTGTAAATAGCTCCTTTGGTTGCACCAGCAAAGTGGTCTTTCTCCCCAAAATCAGTTGTTAATGTTATGATTGCCATTGGCAAATTGTTGATATTTTTTTCATGTAGTACAACGCAAAATTACGTAGCTTTGTTGTAGTGCAACCTATTTGTGCAAACTTAATAAACTCTTTTAGAATAATTTAATTAAATGTGTAGCTTTTGAACGAAATAATTATTGAATTAGAAGAAATTTCTCCAAAGGATTTCTTTGGTGCTCACAATTCCAATATCGAACTTTTAAAAAAGTATTTTCCCAAACTCAAAATAGTAGCAAGAGGTAATAAGATCAAGGCTTATGGTGATGAAGATATGCTTGAAGAATTCGACCGCAGATTATCCATGATACTGGAGCAATTCGGTAAGTATAACAAACTGGACGAAAACACTATTGAGCGTGTACTAACTAGTCAAAGTAAAGATGATTATGCGACTAGCCACAAAAGTGGTGAGGCTATTGTTCATGGTGTCAACGGACGAATTATCAAAGCGCAAACAGCCAATCAGCGCAAGTTGGTAGAAAGTGTCTTTAAAAATGATATGGTCTTTGCTATTGGTCCCGCTGGAACCGGCAAAACCTACACAGGTGTAGCCCTGGCAGTCAGGGCATTAAAGAATAAGGAAGTCAGACGAATTATCCTGACTCGTCCGGCTGTTGAAGCTGGTGAGAATCTGGGTTTTCTTCCTGGTGATCTTAAAGAGAAGTTAGATCCATACATGCAGCCATTATATGATGCCTTACGTGATATGATTCCTGCGGAAAAATTAGCAGCGTTTATAGAGAATGGAACCATTCAAATAGCTCCTTTGGCATTCATGCGCGGACGTACCCTGGACGACG
>CAWHCT010000029.1:0-20809 GCA_963827785.1 uncultured Flavobacteriaceae bacterium
AACAGTTCCTTTTACACTTGGCATTCCGGTATATTCAATGGAATTATGGTCATCGTGATGCATTTCCATGCTCATTGTAATTTCGCTTTTTTCTCCATATTCAGGTTCTTTCCAGTTGAACACTCGGGTGGAATATGGACAGGCTGCCATACAGAAACGGCATCCAATACATCGCTCATTATCTATTAGGACAAGACCATCTCTTCTTTTAAATGTTGCGTCAACAGGGCATACAGTAACACAGGCAGGATGGTCGCAATGCATGCAGGTTGTAGGCATCCAATAAGGAGCCGTATCTTCCTCTTCCTGCATCTTATATACCTTTAACCAGGCATGATCACCGGTTATATAGTGATGTTTATTACAGGCACTTTGGCAGCTTAAGGCATTTTTACATTTAGCAAGGTCAATAACCATAACGTATTTTCTGTTAGGCATGCCTTCTCGCAAATTGTATTTTTTATCGTGGTCTTGTGGGTGCTGTATTTCCATCACCTCAGATGAATCAACCTCTATAATGGTGCCATCTGTGGTCATGAGTTCCATAGTGTCACCGGAACTTTCAATAGTTTTTGCATTTAGTTTGGATGCAATTTTGGATAGTCCTATCCCACCTAAAATTGTTGCAATTCCCAATTTAATTCCATTATCAAGAAAATAACGCCTTGATTTACTCTTGTTATCTTCCATAATGATCGCGAATTAAAATTGTTTATTTACATTTTTCTGCCTAACCAACTAAGAAATGAGGAATTGGATATATTCTTTTTAATGACTTTTGATTTTTTTAAAGTACTGGATTTCACTTTTACAGCAGTACCATCCGGTTTTAATAAAGTTTCGTACTCTTCGCCATTATCCATTGTTTTTTCTTTGTCAATAGTTTGCTTTGGAACGGTTTCACCAAACCCTAATAAAGGCAGTAAAAAAGTACTTCCTAGAATTGGAAGAAAACCTCTTCTGCTTATTTTCTTCTTGTTTTCTGAAGGATTTGCCATACTGTTTAAAAAAAAACGATAAAACAAAATAAGTAGGGGATTGTTACTCTCTTGTTTTACCGTTTGGGTTAAAAATGATCTAAGTTAAATTAGTTAAAAATTATAATTTCTTGTTATATTAAATCCTATTAAATACTGGCCACTTTCGCCGTTAATACCGTTATTTTTTGTGTTATACATGTAATTATCCTGTGGTACAATACCCCATAGATTTGTCACAAATACTTGGAAAACGTGTGAAGATGTTCCAAATTCTGCTCCTAAACTGAATCCTGCAGGTACTTCAGTATTATCCTGGTATTGAGTAAGTGGCTGACTGTAATCAAAAACAATAGCCGTATTTGGGCTAATTTTATATCGACCACCAAAGGCTACAGAATACATATCATTCTTCATAACCTCATCAACCTTATTATAGTGTGAAATACTTGGTGCTATTTGCAAAGAAAGTTTGGAATTGAATCTTTTTGCGATGATCAACTGATTAAAAAAAGAATAACGATCCTGAATATTCACGAAAAAACCTTTATCTTTTTGTCTGGCGTCTATTACAAAATTGCCATAGTATGAAACGCTAATAGGAATATAGTTTTCTCGTGTTTGATTTAGGATAGATACCTTCCAGTTAAAATCCTGATAATTTCTAAGTTTAGAGGTTCCAAATCCAAGAGTTAATCTGTCATGGACGGAATAGGCTAATGCAATACGAATGTTTGCTGCGCCGTAAAAACCTGCCAAATTGTTATCTTCAAAATTAAGCTCTCCAAATCTATGTTGCATCATGACTTCCAGAGTATTCTTGTTGAACACTACATTGGTTGGGTTGTCTATAAGCCAGGCACCTTCAAAGGCCGGACGCTCCGGTTTATCTTTATCTTTATCCTCGTCTTGAGAAAAGACTGAAAGAGGTAAAACAAATAAGGCAAGAAGTAATATTTTATAAATTTTCATATCTGTTTACTTAATTGTTAGTTATTTAGAGCACCACTGTTTATCCATGCTTCAATACGAGCTAAGTCTGTGGTACTGACATTACCATGACCCCCATTAAGTACTGTGTAAAGTTCACTGTTATCAGCATTACCTTGGGTAACATACTCCGGAACAAGAGAATTATATGCGTTCTCTGCCCTAAGGTCTGGATCTCTGTTCTCATTATGACATTCAACACAGTTTTGCGCAAATATTGGTTGAATGTCCGCAGCAAATTCAATTACTGTACCTGGATCAATTTCAACTTCTTCTATTTGGTCGTAATAACAGGAAGTCATACTAAAGGAAAATACAACCAGTATTATAATTCGGATGAGTTTTTTCATTATTGATATTTTTTATTAAATAATCTTACTGGTTAAATAAAAGTGCAGACCATATATCTGCACTTTTATTTTTACAGATCAATTTATAATTATCATGTTTAGAAACCTCTTAATCACCTAATGCTTCTAGTGAGTTCTTCAATAAAGCTTTTACATATTCAGGGTTATGGACACCCTCACTTTTATCTTCTAACAGAGTTCTGTAATTCCAGATAGCCTGAGCAACAGGTGCCGGCCATGTTCTGTTACTTACTGTACTACCAGATGAAGTTATTGCTCCTAAATTCAATAAGGCAGCCTCCAAGGCAGCATAATCCTCTTCGAAGCCACTGACTTCAAGATTTTCTATGCTTATAGCATGACATTGAGCACATGAATTGTCGGTTGGAATGAAGGAATGAGCACCATCTCCACCATCAGTAGTTTCTCCCATATGGCATCCAACACAAGACACAGAAGCATGAGCACTGGTTCCTGCCACAGGATAAGACAATGATCCTGATACTTCAGCACCAAACAAACCAAATACTACTGTAGACTGCGGTCCGTGGTGAGGTCCAAATCTTGAACTTGTTACAGTATAATCATCAACTCCATTAGGAACTGCATAAGAATCACGAGGTTGGTGACAATTAACACAGGTATTGCTTAATCCCATATCAATAGTGACAGAAGGATCAATCAATAAAGTCGCTGGTCTAAAGGCTTGTCTTAGAGCCATGTCGTTTCCATCATTAGCAAAATCAAAACTACTGTGGTTGTTGTGACAGGTTGTACATCTTATTTTAGATGAATTATTAAAAGATTCATTAATTATAACTGGTAAACCAAATACTGGAGAATCTGGATCATCTTCAATGACTACAGCACCATTAGAATCCAATTCATATTGTGGTGGGCCATAAGTATAATATCCACCTGGTTGAACAAAACCTCTTTCCATGACATCAACATAACCGTCGTTTGAGTGACATTGGGCACAGGACTCTCTTGAACCGTAATTCCCACCTGTATGCGTACCGAGGTTATGCAGGGATAGCAAAAATGAAGCTTCAACTGCCTCTCTATGACTGTTAGCATGACAAGCAACGCACTCGGCCACACCAACTCCATCGACTCCGTTAACCCCGTTAATCCCATCGACTCCGTCGAGGCCTTCAACGTAAATAGGCTTATCACTGGTACATTGTAAAAACATAAAACCTGATACTAAAAGGATCAAGTAACTTAATAATTTAACTTTTTTCATGATATTATAATTTAATAGAACATTATGGAGGTAAAATTAATTACTAAGAGCAATTAATTTTATGACAATTATCATATTTTAAAAAAAGTTAAATATTTGAAAGCCAATTAAATAAGCTTTTTTAGAAAATTTCTGGGGTTATTTTTATGAATTTCACAGTTACTTTTGATACATATGAATGTAATTATTGTTACATAAATGTCCAAAAGAATTGAAATTGTTTTATACAAAAAATCGTAAAATGATTACAAAAGAATTTTTTCTATTTGCAATAATTTTGGGATGGTCACATTCCAGTTATAAGTATCTTTTATTTTAGTCCTAAAAACATCTAAGGCCGATGTTTCACCATGAATTAAATAGACCATTTCCGGAATATTTTTGATGTTGCCCAGCCATTTAAGTAATTCACCTTGATCGGCATGAGCTGACAGGCTTTCAAGGTGTTCGACGGTGGCTTTTACAGGATAGTATTTTCCGAAGAATTTTAATTCATGAGCACCTTCTAATAACTGCCTGCCTCTGGTACCTTCTGCCTGATATCCTATTAATAATACAGTAGTTGATTCTACATCAATCATTTGCTGCAAATACGTTAGAACACGTCCACCGGTAATCATGCCGCTTCCTGCAATGACTATTTTTGATAATGGGTTGTCTATAGTTTCCCAGGTCTCCTTATATGACTGAATGATATTCATATGCTTGCACATGGCCTTATATTCGGTATTGGATAATTTATGCCATTTTGGGAAATGTTTAAATAATTCCAGAACATTGTTTCCCATTGGACTATCCACGAATATAGGAATGTTAGGAATCTTGTTCTTATTATATAGTTTCCAAAGCGTATAAATTAAAGACTGCAAGCGCTCAACTGCAAAACTTGGTATGATCAAATTCCCATTATTGTGTATGGTTTTGTTTATCAATCTTACCAGAATTTCTTCAACATCCTCTTTTGGATGAAGTTTGTTTCCGTAGGTACTTTCAAGGAACAAAAAATCTGCCCATTCGGGTTTTTTTGGCTCATTTAATAAATTATCATGTTCTCTTCCAACGTCGCCTGAAAAAACGAATCGTTTTCCGTCAATATCCATTTCTATAAATGTCGCACCCAGAATATGTCCGTTATACATAAATCTATAGGCAATATGTTGCGAAAGATTAACCCATTTGTCTTCCATTTCTGGACTAAAAAGGGCAATAGTTCTCTCAGCATCTTTTACCGTATACAAAGGTAAAGCAGGATGATGTTTTGAATAGTTTTCCTTGTTGGCTTTTTCAGCTTCCTCTTCCTGGATCTTGGCACTGTCCATCAAAATAATTTTTGCTATTTCCAAGGTTGGTGCTGTTCCTATGATCTTTCCGTGAAAACCTTGTTTTACCAATCTTGGCAGGTATCCAACATGATCCAGATGACCATGTGTTAGCAGAACAATATCAATGGACTCAACATTAACAGGCAGATCTATCCAGTTTTTCTCTCGTAGTTCCTTCAATCCTTGAAATAATCCGCAATCTACAAGGATCTTTTTATCAAAGGTTTCTATTAAAAACTTTGACCCGGTAACTGTTCCTGCTGCGCCTAAAAAATGGATCTGTAATTCGTTTAACATAAGGATTTACTTGTTACAAAGCATTTTAATTTCATTAATGATCCTTTCTTTTCTTGGTTCAGAAACTCCTAAATGATCCAAATAAAAATGATCATCTATCAAATCTCTGCACAAAACAACATTTCTATTCAGTAAAAACTGTTTTTCTCTCTTACTAAGTAGTGTAGAAACCGTAACAGGGTAGAGGCCAAGTCGGTCAATCCTGTCCTTTAATCCATTGCCATTAGGATAGTCCCAACTCAGCAGATACAGTCCGCAGCATTTACCGTAGGCTAATGCATCTTCGGTAAAACGAGTATTTGTGACCACCCAACCTTCGGTTAGAACAGACCCGTTTTTTGGATTGTTATTCCAGTATTCTCTTACATCTTTGTATCGGGAATTAATATATAATGGAATTTTCACATTGCATTTTAAACTGGGGTCTCCGTGAAATTTACATTCAATTATAGTAGTTTCTTCATTTTTATGGGCGATAACATCAATTTCATGCGTCACACAAATGCCCTGCAAATTGGCATTGACCTCTGTTTCATAACCGGAATATTTTAAAATTTCTCCTATAAACTGCTCAAAAGGAAAACCTGTTGGGCCTAATTCATAAATTGCCTTTTTTAATTTGTATTTAGAAGCCAGATAGCTTTTTTTCTTTTTAAGTAATGAAAAAGCTCGGTTATAAATTTCTTTAGTTGAAATTCCTTCGTATAATTCATTAGTAACGATACTTAATATTTTATCAATTGTTTCAGTATCTGCTCCGGTTCGCATTAATGATTGTCTTAATCGATCTATGGAAAATTCAACAATTTCGCCGGAATTTTTGACAATTCTAATCTTGTCCTTTTTCATGAATGGCTGTTTAAAATGATATTTCTGGATCTTTTACAAAATGCTGTAATATTTTTTGATCAGTGCAACAACCTGATTGCTGGTCATACTATCAGCTTTATTAACATCTTTGACTTTCTCGGCTAGAGGTTTGAATTTTTTCTGCAGATATTTATTCAATTTATCATTTGTTCCTGCCGGCCCAAAGATCACTATCTCATCCGAAGTGCTAATTTTATCAGCTACCTCATTAAAATAATTTTGTAGCTGATGCTTTTCCCTCTCCAGATATTTACTGTCCTGAACAACATCTTGGGGGACCTCCTTTTAACTTGGATCCTGATCCTCCTTTTATATGAAAATCTTCCACATTAGATTTAACCGTTGTCAAGGTTTCCAGGTTATCTTCCAAATTAACGATCAGTGCTTTCTTTTTGTCTAACCAAACTCCAGTTTTTTTCATGATTACAAAATTTAATATGAACTATCTTAAATGTACTTTGAAGATCTTTTTTAAACAATGATATAAATCAGATTAACCTAATTAAAAAAGATTTTGAAGTAGTTTTTATAATTTTATTTCATCCCTTAAAACAATACCTTATATTTATGCACAGAATAAAAAATTAGATGAAAGAAGAATTAAAACTAAACTACGGCTATCTGTTTGAAGACGAATTACTGGATGAAATTAACAGTGTGGGAGTTTATAGAGAGGTTTCTGAAGGTTCAAAACTGATAGAGATAGGCGATTATATTAAGGCGATGCCTTTGCTCATAAGTGGTGCAATTAAGATTTTAAGGGAAGATGATAAAGGAGATGAACTTATTTTGTATTTTTTAGAAAGAGGTGATACCTGCGCAATGACATTAACATGTTGTTTGGGAGATACTAAAAGTGAGATACGAGCTGTAGCAGAAACCGATGCAAAACTGGTTATGGTGCCGGTTAAGAAAATGGAGGAGTGGATGAGCAAATATAAAAGTTGGCAAAATTTTATTCTTGCCAGTTATCATGATAGGATGAGAGAACTTTTAGAAGCTATTGATACCATTGCTTTTTTAAAAATGGATCAACGGTTGTTTAAATATCTTAAAGATAAGGCTATGGTTAATCATGATGAAGTAATTCAAGTTACCCATCAGGAAATTGCTCATGACCTGCACACTTCACGAGTAGTAATTTCAAGGTTGCTGAAAACACTTGAAATTGATGGAAAAATTAAACTGAACAGAAATAGCATTAAAGTTCTTCAACTTTAATTTTGGACTGTAACCATTGTTACAGTTAAATAAATAAATCATACTTACATTTGTTTTATTGTTTAATTAATTGTGTTTTTAATAGTTTTCAAATTGTTTATTAAAGGATAAACGTATCCCGAAAAACATAAATAGTATACCTTTAATTAATTTAAAGGTAATTAGTTGGTTAGGTTGAAAAAAGAGTAGCATTTATGCTGCTCTTTTTTATGTAACCTAGGTTACTCAACAATCACTCCTTTCATGTTAAATTTACATATCAATTTAATCTAATTAATAAATCGCACCATGTCACTACTAAGTATGCTTTTTGGAGGTTCTGCTACCAATGAAAACACCAAATTACTTTCACCGGAGGAGTTTAAAGAACACATCTCAAAGAAGAATGTTCAGTTAATTGATGTAAGGACACCACGTGAATTTAATGCAAGTCATATAAAAGGGTCAAAAAATATCGATTTTTATTCAGGAAATTTTAAAACAGAGTTCAACAAATTGAATAAAAATAAACCGCTTTATATTTATTGTAGGACAGGAAGTAGGAGCAGACATGCGTCCAATAAGTTGTACGAGATGGGTTTTAAGGAAATTTATGATCTTCAGGGAGGAATCGTAAGATGGAAATAACCATGAAAAAATCGCTTATTTTTTTATCACTAATACTTCTCTTTAGTTGTAAAGATTCCGGCAAAACAGCTGATCCTGAACTGGTTGCTCAATCTACTGTGATTGACAATCATCCCGGAAAGAAATTAATGGAAATAAACTGTTATGCATGTCATAATCCAACAACAGAGCATGATCAAAGGATTGCACCTCCAATGATCGCTGTTAAAAAACATTATATATCTCAAAATACAACGAAGGAACAATTTATTGCAGATATGCAGGAATGGATCAAAGATCCAAGTGAAGAAAAATCAAAAATGCCTGGTGCCATTAGAAACTTCGGACTGATGCCATATGCACATTTTCCGGAAGAAACCATATTCCAAATAGCCGACTATATTTACGATTATGATATTGAACGGCCGGAAATGATTTGCAGATCATTTTAATGCGGAAAGAGGAATGGGTAACAGAAATGGAAAAGGAAAAGGTATGGGACAGGGCAACGGACAGGGGATGAGAATAAGACAAGGTCATAAGGTTGATACAATTAAGAATTATGAAGAAATTGGATTGCAATATGCTTTATCAACCAAAGCCGAGCTTGGAAGGAATTTAATGGGGGCCATACAGAAAAAAGGCCTGGAAAAAGCAATTACGTTTTGTAATGAAAGAGCATATGCAATTACAGACAGCATGGCCAGAATTCATAATGCAAACATAAAGCGAGTTTCAGATAAACCTCGTAATCAGAATAACAAGGCAAATGGTGTTGAGTCAGAGTATATTGAAAGGTTTAAAGAGATAGTTGCCAATCAAAACGAAATAAAACCTATACTGGTAGAGGAAGATAATTTGGTTAATTTCTATTATCCTATTACTACAAACTCAATGTGCCTGCAATGTCATGGTACGGTGGATAAGGAATTAAACCCGGAAACCTATAAGACCATTAAAGGACTATATCCTAATGACAAGGCTACCGGTTATGATGTAAATGAAGTAAGAGGCATCTGGAGTATAACATTCAATAAATAGGCGGGTTATGAGCAGTTTTTCAGACATTATTAATCAATCAAAACCTGTGCTGATCGATTTTCATGCAGATTGGTGTGGACCCTGTAAAATGATGGCACCAATTTTAAAACAGGTAAAGGAGAATTTGGGTGATGGTGTGTCCATAATAAAAATTGACGTTGATTAAAATCAGCAACTCGCGGCAAAATATCAGGTAAGAGGAGTCCCTACTTTAATGCTGTTCAAGAACGGGAAACAATTGTGGAGGCAGTCTGGTGTGATCCAAAAAGAAGACATCATCAATATTATTAAAAGCAATAATTGATCAATTTGTAACATTTGTTACATTACTTTGCACTTCAAGTTTATATTTTAGTTATTCATTTTCAAGCTAACTAAACTTTTTCTGAATGAAATCAAATCATCAAATTCTTATTATTGGAGGCGGAACAGCAGGTATTATGGTTGCTTCGCAATTATTAAAAAAAAATCCAACACTAAATATTGGATTAATTGAGCCTGCTGAAACTCATTATTATCAACCTGCATGGACACTGGTAGGTGCGAATACATATGATTTTGATAAAACCGGAAGAAGTATGGCTTCGGTTATGCCAAAAGGCGTTCACTCGATTAAGGAATATGCCGAAAAATTTGACGCGGAGAATAATAAGGTTATAACAAAAAAAGGGAGCGAAATTACTTATGATTACCTGGTTGTTTGTCCCGGTTTAAAAATAGATCCCGAGATGATCGAAGGTCTAAAGGAGGCGATGGATAAAGGAGTGGTTTGCAGCAATTATACAAATCCTGACCATACCTGGGAAACCCTTAAAAAATTAGGAGGCACTGCACTATTCACACAACCATCAACACCAATAAAATGTGGAGGAGCGCCTCAAAAAATAATGTATTTGGCTGATGATCATTTTAGAAAAACAGGAATTAGAGATAAAACCGATATAATTTTTGCATTACCAAGTGGTGTGATTTTTGGAGTCAAGATCATTGCTGATACTTTGATGAATGTAGTGGACAGAAAGGATATAAATGTCCGATTCTTTCATAATCTGGTTAAAGTTGATGCCGACAAAAAAATTGCCTGGTATGAAATTGTTAAAGATGTAAAAGCAGGTGGTTGTGTTACAATTACTGATGGAGATGAAAGTTCATTGGACAAGGATATTCAATATAACTATAAGCATGTTGAAGTAACTGAAGAAGGAGATCGCTTTGGGATCCACTTTGATATGATGCATTTAGCGCCTCCGCAATGTGCGCCTGATTTTATTAAAAATTCACCCCTGGCCTCAGAAACGGGTTGGGTTGGCGTTGATAGCAAAACCTTACAGCATGATATCTACAAAAACGTATTTGCGTTGGGTGATGTATCCAATTTGCCAACTTCCAAGACAGGCGCAGCTATTAGAAAACAGACCCCTGTTGTTGTTGCCAACATTCTTAATTATATCAAAGACAATCATTTATCTGATAAAAATTATAATGGTTACACATCGTGCCCATTTGTTACGGGTTATGGAAAAATGGTTCTTGCGGAGTTCGATTACGATCAGACATTTATGCCAGACCCTAAATTGAAGAAATTCCCGATGTTAATTAGTGATTCTTCAAGAGAGCATTGGAGATTATGGGTCCTTAAAAAATATTTGTTACCGTGGTTGTACTGGAATAAGCTTTTAAAGGGAAAAGAGGTTTAATGATTGAAAAACATGACAAAAGTCATAAATTAGCGTTTTTTTGAGTATATATTTACTTTCTTAATTATAAAACTTAGAATTTAGTACTTAAAGCGAAATATTTGAATCCCTGATTATTATTGTTGATTAATAGCAATAAGGAAAGTGCTCTAATATATGAGCACTTTTTTATACAAATATTTCAAAAAACGATTATTCCAAATGTAATTGTCGTAAATTTATGTTGATACCAGCTATTAAATTTAAGTAACAAATGTTACAATGAAAACAGCAGGCGTTAATTAACTTTGAGAGATAACTTATTTTTAACTATTCCAACTTTAATTATTTATGAAGTACGGATTTATTATTGATAACCGAAAATGTATCGGTTGTCATGCCTGTACTACTGCCTGTAAATCAGAACATGAGGTACCGGTTGGTGTTAACAGGACCTGGGTCAAACAGGTAGAAAAAGGGGAATTCCCGAATACCAGAAGACTTTTTTCGGTTATGCGATGTAATCATTGTACAGATGCTCCATGTGTGAGTATTTGTCCGACTGAAGCATTGTATACCAGAGACGATGGTATTGTGGATTTTGACAATGACAGGTGTATTGGATGTAAATCCTGTATGCAAGCTTGTCCATATGATGCATTGTACATTGATCCTGAAAATCATACGGCTGCAAAATGTAATTATTGCGCCCATAGAGTTGATGTTGGACTAGAGCCGGCTTGTGTCAATGTTTGTCCTGAACATGCAATCATATCAGGTGATATGGAAAATCCTGAAACAGAAATTGCCCAACTGTTAGCCAGGCAGGCAGTGAAAGTCAGAAAACCTGAAAAAGGAACTACCAAATCTCTTCTATATTGATGCTGATGATGCTTCACTGATTCCGGCAGCGACTGACAAATCTGGATTAAGCTTTTGGAGTTCACAAGCTCATGGAGTTGGACACTTTGCAAAAGAAGCGGAAAAAATGGTTATTCCAACGATGATGTCGATCTGTTACAAATGAGTATTGATAATGAACACAAGCCGCATACCAAAGAAAAGAACAGAAAATCCAACAACATTGAAGTGCTGATGGATAAAGCCAAGCAGGTATACGATACACCTGACAAAGGTATACTATGGGGATGGGAAGTTTCAGCCTATGTCTGGACCAAAGCCATTTCTGCAGGTGCATTTCTTATTCCATTTATGGCTATACTCTTAGGATATGAAGTATCTAATCACTGCTACATTATGGTCAGCTGGAATATCATTGGTCGGTTTAGCCTTAACAGGATTGTTATTAGTAATGGATTTAGACAGACCAGACCGATTTTTCTATGTTTGTTAGACCACAATGGAAATCCTGGTTAGTAAAAGGTGGATATACCATAACTATATTTGGAGTATTACTTACCGTTTGGGGAGCAAATACCTGTTTGATCTGGGATTCCTGAAATGCCTCTTATTATGGGTAACTGCAGTGTTTGCAGTGTTATTGGCAGTTTATACAGCCTTCTTATTTGCACAGGCTAAAGGAAGAGATTTCTGGCAAAGTCCAACCTTGCCAATACATATGTTGGTACATAGTGTTATGGCAGGTGCTGCTGTTTTCTTAATAGTTTCTTTAATTATTGGAAATGAGGATTGGATTCACTTTTAAGCATGACATTAATTATCGCATTAATTGTTAATTTGTTTACAATGATAACGGAATTAACAATGACACATCCAAGTACATCTGCACAAACAGTTGTTAAAATGATTACTAAAGGAAGGTATAAAAATATGTTTGGATTCGAGGTGTTCTTATTGGAAATATGATTCCATTGGCATTATTGTTAGTATGTGCCAAGTACCAACCTATTAATGTAGTCGCTTCAGTGCTGGTTTTAATTGGAATTTATATCACAGAACATATTTGGGTAGAAGCACCACAAAGAATTCCCTTAGCTTAATTTAAAAGTAAAAGACATGGGACAAAGAACCATCATTTATAGAAAAGATAGCAGAAAAAATAGGAATCATTCCTAATCTTCACAAAGAAAACTATCAGGAATTTGATAAAGACATGCGCCATTTACTGATGAAGAGGTGACTCAAATGTATGATAAATTTCCGCCACTGGAAAAATGGGATCATTGGGAAGAATATGACCCCAAGTCTGGCCAAAAAAAGAAAAGAAAACTTATACCATTGTCCCTACAACATGTTTTAATTGTGAAAGTGCTTGCGGTTTAACAGCATACGTCGATAAAGAAACTCAGGAGATTAGAAAATTTGAAGGAAATCCTTATCATCCGGGAAGCCGAGGTCGGAACTGTGCCAAAGGACCTGCAACGATCAATCAGATCACTGATCCTGACCGAATATTATATCCATTAAAACGAAAAGGAAAACGAGGAGAAGGAAACTGGGAAAGAATCACCTGGGATGAAGCTCTGGATAATATTGCAGCAAGGATCAGAAAAGCCATAAAAGAAAAAAGGAATAACGAAATAGCTTACCATGTAGGCCGACCGGTCATGAAGGTTATGCCAACAGGGTACTACAAGCCTGGGGAATTGACGGACATAATACCCATACCAATATTTGCTCTTCAGGAGCTCGGTTTGGATATAATATCTGGTATGGTCATGACCGACCATCACCGGATCATGCCAATGCAAAATTTATTTTATTGATCTCTGCCCACTTGGAAAGCGGTCATTATTTTAATCCTCATGCTCAACGGATTATTGAAGGGAAAATGAAAGGCGCCAAACTGGCAACTATGGATCCACGCCTATCCAATACAGCAAGTATGTCTGATTACTGGATGCCTACCTATCCGGGAACTGAAGCAGCAGTTTGTTGGCAATGGCAAAAATTATCCTGGAAGAAGGATTGTATAACCGGGATTACATGGAAAAATGGGTCAACTGGGATGAGTATCTTAAAGAATTCATCCAGGAACAGAAGTCACCTTTGAAAACTTTATTGCCAATGATTGAGGAATATGCAGAATATACGCCTGAATTTGCTGAAAAGGAAAGTGGTGTTAAAGCAGACATGATCAGGGAAATCGCGATAAAAATCGGGGAAGCCGGAGAAAGATTTGCGACGCATAACTGGAGAGCAGCAGGTGGAAACCTGGGAGGATGGTGTGTAGCCAGATGTTTGCATTTCTTAAATGTATTGACAGGAAGTGTTGGTACCAAAGGTGGAACTTCGCCTAATTCATGGAGTAAATTTAAACCTAAATTCCGATCCTCCGGCACTCAAAAGATTCTGGAATGAATTGCATTTCCCTAATGAATATCCATTGGCAATGTTTGAAATGAGTTTTTACTTCCACATTTCTTAAAAGAAGGAAGAGGAAACATGGATGTTTATTTTTCAAGAGTGTTTAATCCGGTCTGGACTTATCCTGATGGATTTACCTGGATGGAAGTGTATTCAGATGAAGATAAGTTCGGAATCCATATAGCATTGACACCAACCTGGAATGAAACGGCATTCTTTGCTGATTATGTACTTCCAATGGGCATACGCAGAACGGCATGATCTAAACAGTTATGCCACCCATTCAGGAAAATGGATCGCCTTCAGGCAACCTGTTCTGAGAGAAGCTGCCGAGAGAGCTGGAAAAGATGTAGAATTTACTTATGAAGTTAATCCCGGCGAAGTATGGGAAGAAGATGAATTCTGGATAGAATTAGTTGGCGAATTGATCCGGATGGGCATGGGAATTCAGGGAGCATTTTGATCTCCATACCGACCAGGTGAAAAAATTACCATTGATGAATATTATCAGTATATTTTTGAAAATACACCAAAGGCTTACCTGAAGCAGCAAAAAAAGAAGGATTAACCGGATTGCAGTTGGAATACATGAAAAAGTATGGTGCTTTTGAAGTTGAAAAAGCAGAACCTATAAAAAGAATGAAACGAAGTTACTGCAGAGAAATTAGATGGCGCTGATTTGGACCCTACAAATATGTTATTAGAAAGACGGTAAGAATATTGGTGTGATGGTAGATGGAAAAGCCAAGGTCGGCTTCCCTACCCCATCCGTAAGAACGAATTCTTTCACAGACGATGATAGACTGGAAATGGCCGGAATATGCTATTCCAACTTATATTAAGATCCATATTCACAACGAAGTACTGGATAAGTCCAAAGGTGAATATGTATTGGTTCCAACATTCCGTTTGCCAACACTGATTCATTCACGATCCGGGAATGCGAAATGGCTAATGGAAATCTCTAATCGTAATCCAATCTGGATGCATCCGGATGATGCCAAAATGGGGATTTAAAACCGGTGATCTTGTAAAAATGAATACAGATATCGGTTACTTTGTTGATAAGGTTTGGGTTACCCAGGGTATGAAACCGGGTGTTGTGGCTTGTTCTCATCACCTGGGAAGATGGCGAAGAGAACAGGATAGGGTAACCGTTGGGCAACCAATACGGTTATGATTGAAACTGATGGAAAAGGGGACTGGAAAATGAATACCAAATCAGGTATCAAACCATTTTAATAGCAAGGATAAGGATAGTAATCGGATATTCTGGATTGATGGCGGTGTCCACCAGAATATCACCCATGCCGTACATCCTGATCCTATCAGTGGAATGCATTGCTGGCATCAACGTGTAAGAATCGAAAAACCCGGACCTGATGACAAGTATGGTGATATCTTTGTTGACACCAAAAGGTCAATGGAGAACTACAGGGAATGGTTGAAAATGACAAGACCTGCACCTGGACCGGGTGGATTGAGAAGACCATTATGGTTTAAAAGAGCTTTTACGCCTGATAAAACAGAGGGAGGTTGTTATTATATTAAAAGACAAAAAGTAAAATTATAATAACAAGTGATTCCCGCGAAAGCGGGAATCTTATTATATAGTTCAATGTTGAATTACTTAAATTTGTAAATGCTTAAAAAAGTTTTCCCTTTCTAACATGGTTACCTCTTGCAAAAAGATCTTTGAAGGATGATTTAATAGCAGGTATTACCGGAACTATTATTGTGATTCCACAGGCAGTTGCTTTTGCCATGATTGCTGGATTACCTCCAGTCTATGGTTTTTATACGGCTATGATTACACCAATTGTAGCGGCCTTGTTTGGTTCTTCTTATCATTTAATTTCAGGGCCTACTACAGCTATTTCAATAGTGGTGTATTCTACTTTAGTAAAATTTGTAAATCCTGAAACCGATTTAGAAGCATTTGTTTCACTAGCATTAGTACTAACCTTTTTAGCTGGATTTTTAATTGGCAATGGGGCTATTAAAAATGGGAAAACTGGTAAATTTTGTTTCTCATTCGGTTATTATTGGTTTTACAGCTGGAGCAGGAATTTTAATAGCATTCAAACAATTAAAACATGTTTTCGGAATTAAAGTACCACAAGGAAGTACCATAGCTGAAATAGTCACCTACATTGGAATCATATTTCTGAAACCAATTGGTACGTTTTCTTGTCGCTTTAGGAACTTTACTAATTGCCTTGATCATTAAAATATTTATTAAACCCTTATCTAGATACTATATGCTCATTGCCATGGTTCTTGGTAGTGTATTGGCAATTTTATTAGGAGGAGATGCAAATGGAATTCAGACCGTTGGTGACATACCATCTAATCTCCCACCATTTAGAATACCAGATTTTACTTTGAAAATATGTAATATTAAGTTCTGGGGCAATGGTATTGGCATTACTGGGTTTGATTGAAGCAGTTGCCATTGGTAGGGCTATTGGATTACATACACATCAAAAAATAGATGGTAATCAAGAATTTATTGGACAAGGGTTATCTAATTTAATTGCAAGTTTTTTTTCCAGTTATGCGGGATCAGGATCTTTTACACGATCAGG
Source organism: uncultured Flavobacteriaceae bacterium (assembly GCA_963827785.1). Lineage (GTDB taxonomy): Bacteria > Bacteroidota > Bacteroidia > Flavobacteriales > Flavobacteriaceae > Site-B1. The sequence continues at coordinate 16,476 of CAWHCT010000029.1, forward strand.
TGTTAATCATCAGGCTGGTGCAAAAACACCAATGTCGGCAATTTTTGCATCTGTATTTTTAATGGTTGTATTATTGTTTTTTGCAAAATATGCTTCTTTTTTACCAAAAGCAGCCATGGGAGGAATTATTTTATTAGTTGGTTATAATTTGATTGATTTTCATCATATTAAACAGGTTTATAAAAGTAGTGGAAGAGAATTAATTGTTTTAGCTATAACATTATTTGGAACACTATTTTTTGATTTGGAATTTGCTTTATTGGCAGGTATTTTAACTTCTTTTTTCTTTTATATGGAAAGAACCTCAAAACCAAATATTGCGGTATTAGGCGTAGATAAAAATAAAAGTTTATTAATATTATTAGAGATAAAGATGCGAAAGAATGTTCGAATTTAAAGATTGTTCGAATTGATGGTTCTTTATATTTTGGGTCTATTGAAAAAATATCAGATTATTTATCAAAGCTATATGATGAAAATAAAATTCAACATGTTTTAATAGCTGCTGATGGTATTAATTTTATTGATTTAGCTGCTGCCGAATGGCTTACAAATGAAATTTTAAAATGGCAAAAAAACAGAGGAGGAATTTATATTGCAGGATTAAAATTGTTAGTCAGGATATACTTCAAAAAGGTGGTTTTATGGATAAAATGGGACATGATATTTTCTTTAAAGATAAAAAAACAGCTATTCCCGAAATTCATAAAAAAATTGAAAGACCTTGTAAGGAAAAAGTTTTTGATGAGTGTAACGTTTAATTATTTAAAGACTTTTTGAATGAATTTAAATCATTAATTCCAATATTCGATTGGCTTCCAAATTATAATAAAGAGTGGTTAAAAGGGGATATTGGTGCTGGATTAACGGTAGGTGTTATGTTAATTCCTCAAGGTATGGCCTATGCTTCAATTGCAGGTTTGCCAGCAGTTTATGGTTTATATGCTTCTATAGTTCCATATAATATATGCCATTTTTGGTACTTCAAGACAATTGGCAGTTGGGCCAGTGGCAATGGTTTCGTTACTTACGGCAACGGCAATTGGTTCTTTTCAGGGATTATCAACTATTACATTTCATATGCTATTTTATTAGCATTTTTGGTGGGAGTATTCAATTTTTATTAGGTGTTTTTAGATTAGGTTTTTTAGTTAATTTTTTATCACATCCTGTCATAAGCGGTTTTACATCTGCAGCAGCATTAATCATTGGATTAAGTCAATTAAAACATTTATTCGGTATTGAAATTCCAAGAAGTCACCATATACATGAAATATTATGAATGCAATTGAAAATTAAATGAATCAATTGGATTGCACTTGCAATTGGAATTTTTGGAATTTTAATAATAGTGATATCAAAAAGAATTCATAAATCATTACCAGGTCAACTATTTGCAGTAATTTTCGGGATTGTAGTCGTGTCTTTTTTTGGTTTAGGGGAAGGTCAAAATGCTGTAAATATTATAAAAGATATTCCAAGTTCTTTACCAAGTTTCAAATTCCAATTTTTGACGTGAATATTATTGAGTTATTAATTCCAATGGCATTAACCATTGCTTTAATAAGTTTTATGGAAAGTATTGCAGTTGCCAAAGCTATTCAAACAAAACATAGAGATTATAAAGTTGATCCCAATCAGGAAATTATTTCTTTAGGATTATCTAATATAGTTGGTTCATTTTTTCAGTCCTATCCAACCACTGGTGGATTTTCAAGAACAGCGGTTAATGATCAAGCAGGAGCTAAAACAGGATTGGCTTCAATTATAAGTGCAGTTTTAATTATTATTACCTTACTTTTTTTAACACCATATTTTTATAATTTACCTAAAGCAATTTTAGCATCAGTAATTATGGTAGCTGTTTTTGGTTTAATAGATTATAAAGAAGCCATTCATTTATGGAAAAGTAATAAAACCGATTTTTGGATGCTGATTGTTACTTTTTTAGCAACCCTAATTTTAGGAGTAGAAATGGGAATTGGAATTGGGTGTTATTTTATCATTAGCCATGGTTTTATTTAAAACTACAAAACCACATACAGCACAATTGGCAAAAGTGCCCAATTCACATTTTTATAGAAATATTGAAAGATTTGATAATTTGGAAGTCAAAAAGAAGAAATTTTAATTTATCGATTTGATGCACAATTATTTTTTGCAAATATGAATTATTTTAAAGATAAATTGTATGATTACGAAAGACGAAAAAAGGATAAATTAAAGTTACTGATCATTGATGGAGAAAGTATAAATAATATTGATAGTACTGCCATTACATGCTCTTGAAGAAATTTGATGATTTTAAATCACGTGGAATAAATGTGTTTATACGGGAATTAAAGGACCTGTACGAGATAAAATGATTAAGATCGGGATTTATGAAAAAAGTGAAAGAGGATCATTTTTTTATGAGTATTCAGGATGCAGTTGATTTTTAGAATCAAACAAAAAAATAGGGTTTAAAAGTGATAAATTCACAACAATATGTTAAGCAAACTAATAAATAAATTAGTTAAATATGTATTTATGTAACAGTGTTACATAGTCAACATATGAACTTTAACTAATTTTAAAAAAATTATTAGAAAATAATAAATTATTAAAAAACACTAATATGAAAGTTGAACAATTATTTACAGGATGTCTTGCTGAAATGGCTTATTATATTGAGTCAAATGGTGAAGCAGCAATTATTGATCCTTTAAGAGAAACAGAGCCATATTTAAGAATGGCTAGAAGCCGAGTAAGGCTAAAATTAAATATGTATTTTTAACTCATTTCCATGCTGATTTCGTTTCAGGTCAATATGATCTGGCTCAAAAAACAGGAGCTAAAATTATTTTTGGCCCTAATGCGACCGCAGAATATGATATTTATAATGGAAAAGATGGTGAAGAATTTCCTTTAGGAGGAGGTAAAATTACTTTGCTTCATACACCGGGTCACACCATGGAATCTTCTTCATATTTAATTACAGATGAAGAAGGGAATACACCTTATGTATGTACAGGTGATTGCTTGTTTATTGGTGATGTTGGTCGTCCTGACCTAGCAGTAAAGCAAGGTAAATTAACTGAAAAAGATTTAGCAGGTCATTTATTTGATTCCTTGACGAAATAAAATCATGACCTTACCGGATGATATTATTGTTTATCCTAATCATGGTGCTGGATCAGCATGTGGTAAGAACATGAGTTCTGAAACTTTTGATACCTTAGGTAATCAAAAGAAAACAAACTATGCTTTAAGGGCGGACATGACTAAAGAAGAATTTATTGTTGAGGTTACTACAGGTTTAAAACCACCACCACAATACTTTCCCTAACAATGTTAGAATGAACAAATCGATCAATACAAGTATTGAGGATATTTTACATAAAGGAACAACACCATTGGATGCAGAGACATTTAAAGAAATGAGTGAGCAGAAAGATATTTTGGTAGTTGATACCCGTAGTAAAGAATTATATGCTGAGGAAGGAACAGTTCCAGGTGCATGGTATATTGGAATTGACGGAAATTTTGCTCCTTGGGTAGGTGCCTTAATTAGAGATATAAATCAAAAAATTATTTTTATAGCTGATAGTGAAAACAGGGTTAATGAAATAGTAACTCGTTTCTCTAGAGTAGGTTATGATAATACTTTAGGATATTTAGAAGGAGGAATGTCAAATTGGAAAAGTCATGGATTTGAAGTAGATTATATAGGATCCATTTCAGGGGCTAAATTTGCTAAATTACTGGCAAAAGGAACAATGGAAAAACCTGTAGATGTTCGAAAAGAATCAGAATATCTTTCTGAACATGTTCTTGGTGTAGAGAATTTTCCACTAGATGATATCCACCAAAATTTTGCTGAAATTAAGCCTGATAAAGAATACTTCCTTCACTGTGCCAGTGGATATCGTTCATTGATTGCAGCATCCATATTTATGGCAAATGGTGTTAAAAAAGTGACAGATGTTAGAGGCGGATTTAATGATATTAAAGAAACGGATGCACCTTTAACTGAGTATGTTTGTCCTACTACTTTATTGTAGTAAGTTTTGATAAATTTTAATGATTTTAATTACAAAAAAGGGAAGATTTCTTCCCTTTTTTTATACCAGGATGACAAATGTCATTATCGATATAATAGAACATCCTTAATTTTAAAAAAATAAAAAAAATGTAATTATGATAAATCAAACTATCGCTTTATATAACTGGAATAACGGAGTCATAATGATTGGTATTTTTGCACTAGTTTGTGTTATATTAATAGCGACTCTTATTATTTTTATGACTGGTGGCAAAAAGAAACAAGATCCGGAATAAAGTAAAAATATTCA
>CAWHCT010000030.1:0-29146 GCA_963827785.1 uncultured Flavobacteriaceae bacterium
GGCACTATAACTCATAGTTGGCTCCGGAGTGCCTGTTGCGGTTGCGGCAAAGGTAACTGCTGCACCACATTGACCCGGGTCATTGTTTACTGTAATATCTCCAGGACAGCTTATAACGGGTGCAATGCCTGTATCCCGCTCAAAAAAGTAGGCGGAGCCTGATTTAGATCCCGCATCGTCATTACGATAAGCGCCCACAATGGCAGTGTCTCCTGAAATGGCCACGGAATATCCCGAACTGGTCACTGGCAGCCCCGTCCGAGGCGGTCAGTTTGGCCTGCTGGCTCCAGGTGGTGCCCGAGCGCACAAACACATAGGCGGAGCCTGAAGCAGATCCCGCATCGTCATCAAGATAAGCGCCCACAATGGCAGTGTCTCCTGAGATGGCCACGGAATACCCGAAACAGTCAACGGCAGCGGCGTCTAAGGCGGTCAGTTTGGCCTGCTGGCTCCAGGTGGTGCCCGAGCGCACAAACACATAGGCGGAGCCTGAATCAGATCCCGCATCGTCATCACCATAAGCGCCCACAATGGCAGTGTCTCCGGAGATGGCCACGGAATACCCGAAAAGATCACTGGCAGCGCCGTCCGAGGCGGTCAGTTTGGCCTGCTGGCTCCAGGTGGTGCCCGAGCGCACAAACACATAGGCGGAGCCTGAAGCAGATCCCGCATCGTCATCAAGATAAGCGCCCACAATGGCAGTGTCTCCTGAAATGGCCACGGAATACCCGAACTGGTCACTGGCAGCCGCGTCCAAGGCGGTCAGTTTGGCCTGCTGGCTCCAGGTGGTGCCCGAGCGCACAAACACATAGGCGGAGCCTGAAGCAGATCCCGCATCGTCATCACCATAAGCGCCCACAATGGCAGTGTCTCCTGAGATGGCCACGGAATACCCGAACTGGTCAATGGCAGCGGCGTCGAAGGCGGTCAGTTTGGCCTGCTGGCTCCAGGTGGTGCCCGAGCGCACAAACACATAGGCGGAGCCTGATTCAGATCCCGCATCGTCATCTACATCAAGCGCCCACAATGGCAGTGTCTCCTGAAATGGCCACGGAATACCCGAAAAGGTCAAAGGCAGCCCCGTCCAAGGCGGTCAGTTTGGCCTGCTGGCTCCAGGTGGTGCCCGAGCGCACAAACACATAGGCGGAGCCTGAAGCAGATCCCGCATCGTCATCAAGATAAGCGCCCACAATGGCAGTGTCTCCTGAAATGGCCACGGAAACCCCGAAACTGTCACCGACAGCCCCGTCCGAGGCAACCTTCTTTATAATTTCATCCCAGTTTTGGGCTGTGGTTTGTTGCGGGCTTAAAAAAGCCATGCTGAGTGCAAATACCAGCAGGTGGTATTTAAAATGTAAAATTGTTTTCATCTTGGTTAGTATTAATTATTATTAATTTTTATACCTAACCTAAGGGGAGATTTCATGGGATACCATTTGTAATACTAATGGCACATGTAGAGAGGAGCGCTATAAAAATAAACAGGAATAACCATACCCAAGGGGTGCCGGAAAAACCAATAAATTCTAGTGCTATTAATCGTGTTTTAACCGTAAGGGTTAATTAAACTGCGGGTTGCAGTTTTTAATTCTAATCCCCTAAGTAATAAAAAAAAAAGATTTTGAACTAAAATTATCAATAATTATTACAAAAAATGTAGGTATAATCGTTAAATGGAAAAATAATAACGATTAGATGTAAGTAGGTTTTATTTGAAAATATGCATTCTTGCAGCTTTTTTGTTTAACTCAATGAATGAGCCAAAGGTCAATTCACCAAGTTTTAATCCCTCTAAAATCTAAGATATATGAACAACCAAAATTTAACTGAATTATGAAGCAAACAGATCTGAGGACAAATACCTGTCACCACGATCGCAAATAATGGCAACAATAACCCCTTTATCTAAGGTTTCAGCCAGTTTTAAAGCCGCAGTCACCGAGCCGCCACTGCTCATACCGGCAAAGATGCCTTCTTCTTTTGCAAGTCGTCTGGTCATGGTTCTGGCTTCTGCTTCGCTTACTTCAATGATCTGGTCTACTTTTCTGCGATCAAAGATCTTAGGCAGGTAGGCTTCGGGCCATTTGCGTATTCCCGGAATTCTGGAATCATCGGTAGGCTGGGCACCAATGATTTGGATGTCTGGGTTCTTTTCCTTTAAAAAGGTTGAGGTTCCCATAATGGTTCCAGTGGTTCCCATAGCCGATACAAAATGTGTGACCAAACCTTCAGTATCACGCCATATCTCAGGTCCTGTAGTTTTGTAATGCGCTTTCCAGTTGTCTTCATTGGCAAATTGATTCAGCATAAAACAGCCTTCTTCCAGCACTTTCTTTTCGGCATAATCCCGGGAGCCTTCAATCCCAACATCGGAAGGGGTCAAGGTGACCTTTGCTCCATAAGCTTCCATGGTCTGGATGCGTTCCTTGGTGGAATTCTCGGGCATCACCAGTTCAATGTTTAATCCAAAGGCACTGGCTATCATGGCTAAGGCAATGCCTGTATTGCCGCTGGTGGCTTCAATTAATCGGGTAACCTTATTAATTTCATTTCGGTCCAGTGCCGATTTGATCATATTGTATGCAGCACGATCCTTAACGCTGCCTCCCGGATTGTTGCCTTCCAGTTTAAGCAATAAGGTGATGTTATCATTCTTAATTAAATGATTGGCCTTTACCAAGGGTGTATTACCAATAATATCAAAAAGTTGATTGGTTTTCAAGATGTGTTACAATTTATTAGGTTTCAATTTAGTTTCAGATGTGTGATAGACGAGTGTATTCTCAGGTATGGAGTCGATTACCCAGACATTACCTCCAATGGTACAATTCCTTCCAATGACTGTATCTCCTCCCAGAATAGTGGCATTGGCATAAATGGTCACATTATCCATAACCGTTGGATGCCGTTTTATTCCCTGCATATCCTTGCTTACCTGCAAGGCTCCCAGTGTTACACCCTGATACAATTTAACATGGTCTTTGATAATGGCTGTTTCTCCAATGACAATTCCGGTGCCATGGTCAATAAAGAAAGGACTGCCAATCTCGGCTCCCGGATTGATGTCTATTCCGGTCAGTCTGTGAGCATACTCGCTCATGAGTCTGGGTATTAAAGGCATATTTATCCTATAGAATTCATGGCTGAAGCGGTACACGGCAATGGCATAAAACCCGGGGTAGGAGAGATACACCTCATCTAAAGACTTTGCGGCCGGGTCGTTGTCAAGGATCTCCTGGGCATCTTTGTTCAGTTTTTCAATGATCTCCGGCAATTTGCTTAGAAATGTTTTCCAGATCAAATTACAGGAGGCATCCGGATTAAAACAGGCCAGATCTGTGATCTCGTCAAAATCGACTGCCAGCTTTTTGAGATGATCCTCAACCGAAACATTGGCATCGAACAGGGTGTGAAAGAGTTCGTCTGTGAATTGCTCGGTCTTGGTTTTTAATCTGAAGTCAAGATTAGGTCTTTTTTTATGCGCTTTTATTCTATCAATTATATCTACGGGAACCATATATTTTAGTCTTGTCAGGTTTAAGGAATAGTCTTATTGAATTCACAATCCTTACAGCCTGTTTACGTTCGGTAATATTATTAAAACTGTGAGATAAAAAGGTCTTATTTAGAGGAACTTTAACAGAAAAACACAGATTAGAAATTGTTTTTGGTTTTTAATAAATAAATAATTGCAAGTTTTTCAGTTAGTTTTTATAGAAATTTTCCAAACCATTTTAGGATAACAATGGGAGCTAAAATCAAATCTACACATAAGGTTATTATGACTATTAGTCCAACCAATAATCCTAGGGTAAAAATTTCTAAAGATCCTGAACTCATCAAAATAAAAAATCCTCCAACTAGAATAATGCTGGTAGCTAAAATGGCCTTACCGCATTCTAAAACAGCTGTTCTTATAGCTAACTCAACCGATTTACCTTTTTTTCGCTCCCATTGGAACTTGCTTAACAAGTGTATTGTGTCATCTACGGCAATCACAAATCCAACAGTAAAAATAAGAGCGATTTCAGCTCTAAGATCAACTTTTGCATAGCCCATAATGCCTGCTGTCATGAGAAGCGGAATTAAATTAAGGAATACAGCAAGGATACCTAAAGCCATGTTTTTAAAAACGAATCCTAAGGTTATGGATACTACTAATATGGCTATCAGTAACCCAACAAACGTATTTTGTATGCTTTTTTTCTGTGAGATATCAATAAGCAGGTCTATCCCGGAGAGTCGCGCTTCTATAGGTTGATTTTCTATTAGTAAACTAACGTTATCTAGAATATCTTTATTTACATTATCAATTTCTTGTTTTCCTAGATCCTGCATTTGAGCATTGAATTTAAAGATCGACCTGTCTTTATTGGCTAGATAGTCCTTTCTTAGAAACTGAGATAGCTGATTTTCATATTTTTTAATCGTCTTATTATCCGTTGGTAATGGTATTTCTTTGTAAGTGCTTGGATAATATGCCTGATGGATGGTCTGATAATAGTTCACAGGTGATTTTACAAAATTCAAATTTGGATGCAGCGATATATAGTCATGTATTTCGTAGACGGTTTTTAAAAGTACGGGGTCATTTAATTTTTGATCCGTCTTAGACGAAAGTACCAGCTCAAAAGTTCGGGAACCTCCAAAATTACTTTCAAAGAATTTATAACTGCTATATAGATCCGTTTTTTTGGGGATTGAGTAATGACTGGTATTTGTATTAATAGAGGTTATGCCATAGCAACTAATTAAAAGCAGCAATGTAAATATGATTATTACAGTATTCGGATATTTAAAGACTAGATCCAATTGTTTAAAAAGTTTTGCAGATAAACTATCAAAAGGTTTACTGATGGCAAATAAATTGCCGGTTTTTACACCGATGAAAAAGATAGGTAAGAAAATAAGAGTTAATAAATATGTTAGAACTACTAAAATTGCTGATTCTACTCCAAAGTTTCTCATTGCTTGCATTGGTGACAGGTATAATACCAAAAAACCAACAGCTGTTGTAAAAGAAGTTATTAATGTTGTCCAGCCTATTTCTTTTAGGGTATTTTTAGTAGCTTCTTTAGATGAAAGTCCTTTTTTCCACTCCATGTCATATTTTATACACAAATGGATCACATCAGAGACAGCAACAATTAAAATGATGGTCGGAAATAGATTTGACATGGTACTAATGGGCTTGTCCAGATATACCATACCACCTAAAAATAGAATGATGACGACAACTACCAATAAGATTGGGAATAGTAAGGATATAGGTTTTTTAAAGATAAAGATCAGACTGAAGCATAAAAAGATGAAAATCCAAAAACTAAAAGTAAGAATTTCTTTGATCAGTATGTTTTTAAAGGAGACGTCAATAACTTCTCGTCCCCATAAAAAAGTATTGAGTTCAGAATACTCATTTCTTAAATTATTGATGTTGTCAATCAATTGGTCCAGAGGTTTAGCATTTAGATTTTCCTCAATTTCAATCCATAAAAATAAGGTGTCACCATCGCTATTGATAAAGCTTTTAGGCAATTCATCAGTCATTATCTTCTTCCTGTTGTAAGATAATGTTTCGGTATCAGCAATATTTAAATACGGAACTCCAGTGATACCAAACATACTTTTTACAGGGAATGACAAATTAAGAAGACTGTTGACTTTTTTAATGTTTGGGATTTCCGTTATATTATTTGTTAAGAGCTCTACTTTTTTAAGAAATTTAGTTTCGAAAACAGAGTCCTGGGCTTGAACACCTAACAAGATCAAATTTTCTTTACTCGAAAATTCCGATTGCAATTCTTTATAAAATGAATAATCAGCATCATCTTCATGGAAGAACTGAGATATATCTGCATCAACCTGAATAAATGGCGCTTTTACTAATGCCAAAGCTACAATTAAGGCTAACACTGCTAAGTGTAAATACCTGTATTTTAGGAGGTTGTTGATCATGAATTTTTAGACCACTTATTTAAAAGGCCAAGATAGCAAGGATTGCTCTAAATAGATATAGATTGGAACTTTTTTAGTTGTAATTTCTTGGGATTTATTTATTCCATCTACAAAAAGAATAATTTTATTAAAAAAATACTAAGTGTATACTTGAATTGAGGTAATCATTCACTATTGCAGATTTTCTTTTTAATAGTCTCTTTGATCGATATTAAAAAAACCCAACAGTTTATGTTGGGTTTTTTACTGTAGCGAGAGAGGGGCACGATCCCTCGACCTCCGGGTTATGAATCCGACGCTCTAACCAGCTGAGCTACCTCGCCATTTATTGATGGCTGCAAATATAAAAACAAAAAATAGGAGTGCAAACATAAGCTATTAAATTATTTTCCCGTTTTTTTTTTAATAATTAAATAATGTATATATTAGGCTCCTTAATATGATTCCATGGCAGAGAAGACCAAATTTGAAATAGAATTTCCAATACACGCATCACCACAGCTATTATATCAGTACATTTCTACCCCTTCGGGATTGTCTGAGTGGTTTGCAGATAATGTGAATTCGCGGGGTGAACTGTTCACCTTTATTTGGGATGATAGTGAAGAACGCGCTAAACTCTTGACCAAAAAGAATGGCGAACGCGTTAAATTCAAGTGGCTGGATAATGGCGACGATGAGAACAGCAATTATTTCTTTGAAATACGTATTCAGGTTGATGAGATAACCAAGGATGTATCCCTGATGGTAACCGATTTTTCTGATGAAGATGAGGTGGATGAGTCCAAAATGCTTTGGGACAATCAAATAGCCGATCTGAAGCAAGTTTTAGGTTCGGCGTAAAGCTAAACAACGAATTAAAAGTATATTTGTCCCTTCCGAAAGCAATCGGGATTTTTCGGGACTTTTTTTATGATAAATTTCAACGGAACCCTTACAGAACACGAACAAATATCCATCAATAATCGTGGTTACAGGTATGGTGATGCCTTATTTGAGACCATAAAGGTGATAGAGACAAAAATTTTGTTCTGGGAGGATCACTATTTCAGGCTGATGGCTTCCATGCGTATTTTACGAATGGAGATACCTATGAGTTTCACCATGGAATATCTTGAGCAGCAAATATTGGACACTATTCATGCCAACGGATTCGAAACTGCCAATTCCAAAGTAAGATTATTGGTGCATCGTAATGAAGGAGGAATGTACAGACCGGAAACCAACAGCATAGGCTTTGTCATCACCGCCGAAGCACTTGACAATGCACATTATTTGTTGGTTGAAAAGCCTTATGAAGTGGATCTCTTTAAGGATTTCTATGTGTCTGCTGATCTGTTATCGACCTTAAAGACAAATAATAAAGTACTTAATGTTGTTGGGAGCATTTATGCCCATGAGAATGATCTGGATAATTGCCTGATCCTGAACAATGACAAACATGTTGTGGAAGCCCTGAACGGGAATATCTTTTTATTGAAGGACCAGGTTCTTAAAACACCACCGTTGACCGACGGATGTTTAAAAGGGATCATGCGCAAGCAGGTCATGGAAATTGTTAAGACCATGCCCGAACTGACCCTGACAGAAGAATCTGTTTCACCATTTGAATTACAAAAGGCAGATGAATTGTTCATTACCAACGTGATACAAGGTATTAGGCCTGTAACAAAGTACAGGAAAAAGACCTTTGGTATCGATCTTTCCGGATCCTTACTTGCTAAACTAAATACAAGGATTAGATTGGATTAATTATAACTTGGATTTTCCGGTGCATTGGACCAGAGGCTGTACTTACCGCCGAGTTCAAGCATTTTTTCTTTCCAGAAGGAATCGTCCTCCTTGGAAATGATTTCCGTTTTGTAACTGTTTCTAACAACCACCCATGAATTGGACATCAATTCGGTTTCTAACTGATTTCCATCCCATCCGGAATAGCCAAGAAAAAATCGGATGTCATTACTTGTCACCTTTTTTTCATTGATCAGCTGAATGATAGTGGTAAAATCACCTCCCCAGTAAATTCCATGAGAGATCTCAATGCTATCCGGAATAAGATCGGGAATTTGATGGATAAAGTACAGGTTGTCCTGTTCAACAGGTCCACCATTGTACACTTTGAATTCTACTTCAATTTCCGGCAACAGGTCTTTGATACCAAATTCAAACGGTTTGTTCAGGATAAATCCTAAGGATCCTTCTTCGGTGTGATCTGCCAATATTACAACAGATCGGTTAAATGAAATATCACCAATAATTGAAGGTTCTGCAATTAAAAGATTACCTTTTTTGGGCTTTGTTAGTATCATGGTTAAGAATGATTTGAAAATAAAAATAGAATTATTTTATTGAAAATCAAATTATTTGGGGCTTTTCTGCAAAAAAAAAGCTCCTAAAAAAGGAGCTTTTAATTAAGTTTTATTAATGTTATTTCTAGTTTACTGCTCTGGAAAGATCAGATCCAGCTTTGAACTTAACAACATTTTTAGCTTTAATTTTTATAGTTTTACCAGTTTGAGGGTTTCTTCCATCTCTTGCAGCTCTTCTAGACACTGACCAAGAACCGAATCCTACTAAAGAAACTCTTTTTCCTTTTTGAAGTGCACCTTCTATGTCAATTAACATAGACTCTAATGCTTTTTTTGCTGCTGCTTTAGTGATTCCAGCGTTTTCAGCCATTCCTTCGATTAAATCTGTTTTGTTCATAATTTAATTTTTAATTATTAATAAAATAGTATGGGTTTAACGTTAATGTTATATCCGATACAAAATTATACCTAAAATCCATTCACACAAGTAATAGCAAGGGAAAAGCAATTTTTTGTTGATAACTTGAGGCTTTTGTTAATAAAGGTGATACTTATTGATATGTTTTTTTAGATCCAACTATAATAAGGGTTTTAAAGCATTTTGGCATTTTTATCAAAATGATATCCGTTAAGCAAAGATTTTATGTCCATTTTCCGTTTTCCGGGTAACTGGATTTCCTTCAAACTAATATAACCGTTCTTAACTGCAACTTTCACTTCATTTTTTGTTGAACTTATGGTGCCAATAGCGGAAGTATGTTTTTGTTCTTCCTTCTCCACAACATATATTTTGATGTGCAATTCTTCATTATTATTGAGCAAAACACTCCATGCTGCAGGATAGGGGCTTAGACCGCGAACTTTGTTAAATATTGTTCCCAGATCTTCATTCCAGTCAATTTTACAATTGTCTTTATTAAGTTTATATGCGGTTTTCAGGTTTACATTTTCCGGCTGAGGTTTGGTAGTTACTGAATTGGATTCGATCAATTTAACCGTTTTAATGACCAGATCGCTTCCCGCGGCCATTAATTTGTCATGCAGGCTTCCTGCATTTTCGTCCGGTTCAATGCTGATCTCTTCCTGGAGTATCATTTCTCCGGTATCTATCTTCTCATCTATAAAAAATGTGGATACACCTGTTTTGGTCTCACCATTGATAATGGCCCAGTTTATGGGTGCTGCGCCACGATAATTTGGCAGGAGGGATGCATGCAGATTAAAAGTGCCATATTCCGGCATTTGCCAAACTGCCTTTGGCAGCATTCTAAAAGCTACAACTATTTGCAGATTGGCATTTAGTGAACTCAGATCCTCTAAGAATTCTTCACTTTTTAAGTTGGTTGGCTGCAATACGGTTAAATTCTGAGATCTTGCATATTGCTTGACGGCACTTTCATGAAGTTTTTGACCACGACCGGCTGGCTTGTCAGCAGCAGTGATCACGCCAACAACATTGTAGCCCTTGTCAACCAGTTTTTTTAAGGAACTGACTGCAAAATCAGGTGTTCCCATGAATACAATTCGTAAATCCCTTTTCTTCATTATTTTAATTTATAAGTATTCGTGTTTGTAATTTCTATCAGGTCATCTTCTAAAAGTTCGGTTAAAACTTTTTTGATCGCAGCATCTGATGAAGATACTAATTCAGTAAGTTCTCTGGAGGATAAATTTTGTTCCTTTAAAGCTCCAAGAATATTATCTTTAATTTCTCTATGGTCAGGTTTAGACCTTTTTTTCTTTTTTGAAATGCATACGGAACAAATGCCGCAAGGTTCCAGGTCGGTTTCCCCAAAATAGGTGAGTAGCTGCACACTTTTGCATACGGAGTCGTTATTGACATATTTAACTACCTGATCGACCTGAAATTGTTTCAATTTATTTTGAGCCTCTATATTTTTTGCAATACGGTTGATGGTCTTATCGTCCTCTCTGGGCTCGATAAATGTGATCTCGGTATCAGACTTTCCAAGTTTGAGAGAAATCACAGAATCTGCTTCCAGTTGTTTCAAAGCCTTAATGACTGCTCCCTCAGAAGTACTCACCTTGGAGGAAATCAAACCAATATTTATTTTTACTTCCTGATCAAAAATGCCTCCATAGGTCCGTAAAATTGCTTTTGTAATTAAATTGATATTTTGATTTTTATCCAAATATGAAAAAATATCATTGCCTGATAATTTGAATTGAACGAACGAATTATTCTTGAATTGCGGACTTAAACTGATAATGCTGTTTCTGTCTAAGATCTGCAGACCATTATAGGTCATCAAACCAGAAAAATCATAGGTCTTACAAAAGTCGTTAAAGTCAAAATCGAATGTTGTGTAGGCACCTTCGCCATAGGATATCTGAAAATAACTGCACAGTTTCTTGTAGATCTGTTTGACAAGATCCGTATCCGGTAAAACACTTAAGAACTGATTCCTTAGCATGGTCTCATCACCACTATTCTTTAAAATAATGGAATATGATTTTTCGCCGTTTCGACCGGCTCTTCCTGCTTCCTGAAAATAACTTTCCAGACTTTCGGGTAAATTGATATGGATTACTGTTTTTACATCCGGTTTATCAATTCCCATACCAAAAGCACTGGTCGCCACAATTACCTGTTTTTGGTTATTCAGCCATTGCTGTAAGCGAATATCTTTTTCTTCATTGGAAATGCCTCCATGATAAAAAGTACTGGAGAATCCTTTATTTTCCAGATAGTTGCTTATATCTATTGCATATTTTCTTGTACGCACATAAATTATAGAGGATTGCCGGTTCTTTTTAAGGATGTTCTCTAATTGGTACTGTTTATCCTGTTCATCAAAGACCATGTAGGCTAAATTTGGTCTTGCAAAGGTTTGCTTAAAGATCTTGGGTTGTAATAGATCCAATTCTAATATGATGTCCTGAACCACATTAGGTCTTGCTGATGCTGTAAGAGCAATTATATTAATTTGCGGATGCAGTTCACGCAGGATATTGATGTTTTTATAACTGGGTCTGAAATCATTGCCCCATTGTGAAATGCAATGCGCTTCATCAACCGCAATCAAATTGACATTCATTTGCTTTATTCTATTCTGAACTAATTCCTGCTGAAGACGCTCCGGTGAGAGATAGAGAAACTTGTAGTTTCCATAGATACAGTTGTCCAATAAAGAGTCCAGTTCATTAAAGGGTATGCCGCTGGTTAAGGCCATGGCTTTAATACCTTTGTCCTTTAAACCTTTCACCTGATCTTTCATTAGAGCCACTAAAGGAGAGATAACAATGCAAATGCCTTCCATTGCCAAGGCAGGAATTTGAAAGCAAATAGATTTTCCTCCTCCGGTTGGCAGTAAAGCAAAGGTATCTTCACCTGCCATTACACTACTAATAATTTCTTCCTGCAATGGTTTGAAATTACTGAATCTCCAATAGCGTTCAAGTATTTGTACCGGATGTTCCATTAAACAGACTTGATAATATCCAAAATATGGTCAGCTCTTTTCTCAACTCTTTCAAACGGTACATCTATTAAATTGTATTCGTATTTTTCGTAGGTGTTCAATAAATGATGATGGATTCTTACAGATTGATCAAAATTTTCATATCGCTCATTATCACTGGTAAAGATCTCCTGCCACGGCGATAGTATGAATACATGATCATAAACATGATTTCTGCAGGTTTCAATAAATTCTTTAGGATATATATCACCTATATAATCCATATATGCCAAAACGTCCGGTATGCCTCTGTCAAAGAAAACAAGATTGGAATTCTGATTATTGGCATTCATATATTGTTTTTTTCTGCCTTCCAGCAGCAGTTCACTGAAGAGAAGCGGATTAGTCAAAAACAACTGATCTATCCCGTCTTTTCTGGCTTCAAGTATTACTTGTCTTGATATTTCTTCCATACAATTGTAACCCCGTTTTAACAATTCGGCGATAATTAGCGATTTTCCTGTCCCGGGTCCTCCTGTTATGACAATTTTCTTTGTGTCCAAAATGGCAAGGTTTTGGCTATAAAATTACTAAATTTAAAATGTACATTAAAGTGTATATTTGCAAAGTAAAAAATATCCTATGAGTACCGACAAAAATAAAGATGCTTTTTATATAAAATTAAAACAACAGTTGATTGATACCAGCCTATGGCCAAGTATTTATTTATATAAGTTTATAGTAGCTTCTGACAAGGAAAAGATCGCTAAAATTGAAGAACTTTTCAATAACATGGGTGCTGTGATAAATACCATAAAATCAAAAAACGGAAAATACACAAGCGTGTCAGTTAATGTCAAGATGAAAAATCCTGATGCGGTCATAGCCAAATACCGTGAAATTGAGTATAATATTGAAGGCGTAATTTCGTTGTAATATAGAGGCTGAATTGTATTTTTTTTGTACTTTGCGCAAGTAAGAATACTTCAAGCATTTTTTATTTAATTCTACACATAATTTTATTTTGATAGACGATTTAGAATACAACACTGAACGGGAACATCTCATAATTCCTGAATATGGCAGGCATATTCAAAAAATGATCAATTACGCAAAGTCCAGAGAGACAAAGGAAGAGCGCAATAAATTGGCAAAAGCCATAATTTCTGTGATGGGAAATTTACAACCTCACTTGCGTGATGTATCGGATTTTCAACATAAGCTTTGGGATCAGCTTTTTATCATGTCCGATTTTGAATTGGATGCCGAATCGCCTTATGAAAAACCGTCAAGGGAATTGTTGATGGAGCGTCCGGATCCGTTAAAATATCCACAAAATCATCCTAAATACAGGTTCTATGGTAATAACATCAAGACGATGATAGATGTATGTAATACCTGGGAAGATGGTGAAATGAAAGAGGCATTAAAGTATACCATTGCGAATCATATGAAAAAGTGTTTTTTAAACTGGAATAAAGACACGGTCGAGGATGATGTTATATACAATCATTTGTTTGAACTGTCCAATGGTAAAATAAATATGAAGAATTCTGATGAGGATCTCTCAGATGCAACAAGTTTAATGAGGAGTAAGAAAAAATTTGCTAGTAAAAAAACGGGACAGAAAAAATCCAACAAATACAAAAAACGTTACTAATAAATAACAGTCTTCTATCTCTATGAAAACCTTTAAGATTGAAGGAGGTCACAAATTAAAAGGTGACATCCAACCTCAAGGGGCCAAAAATGAGGCCTTGCAAATTCTATGTGCTGTTCTTCTAACTTCGGAAAAAGTTAAAATCCACAACATTCCTGACATTGTAGATGTCAATAAGCTTATCACACTACTGGATCATTTGGGTGTAAAAGTTAAAAAACTTGCTAAAGGATCCTATGAGTTTCAGGCAGATAAGATCGATCTGGGTTATTTAGAATCTGATGCTTTTAAGATCGAAGGTCGAGGGTTACGAGGATCTATTATGATAGTTGGACCACTTTTGGCAAGATTCGGTAAAGGTTATATCCCGAAACCGGGGGGTGATAAAATTGGACGCAGAAGGCTGGATACGCACTTTGAAGGATTTATCAATCTGGGCGCCAGGTTTAGATATAATACCGAAGATACATTTTATGGAGTTGAAGCCAAAGAGCTGAAGGGAGCTGATATGCTTCTAGATGAAGCGTCAGTAACTGGAACTGCCAATATTGTTATGGCAGCTGTTTTGGCTAAAGGAAAAACAAGTATCTATAATGCGGCTTGCGAACCATATCTGCAACAGCTTTGTAAGATGCTGAACAGAATGGGTGCGAAAATTACAGGCATTGGTTCCAATTTATTGCATATTGAAGGCGTAAAGGAACTCAAAGGAACCGAACATACCATGTTACCTGACATGATAGAGATTGGCAGCTGGATTGGTTTGGCAGCTATTACCAGAAGTGAACTGACCATTAAAAATGTTAGTTGGGACGATCTTGGGCAAATTCCGAATGTTTTCCGGAAATTAGGAATAACCGTTGAACGTAAAGGAGACGATATCCATATTCCAGAGCATAAGAATGGTTACGAGATACAGAATTATATTGATGGATCCATACTTACAGTAGCTGATGCTCCATGGCCCGGGTTTACTCCGGATCTTTTGAGTATTATTCTGGTTGTTGCCACACAGGCCAGAGGAGAAGTGCTTGTACATCAAAAGATGTTTGAGAGCCGTTTGTTCTTTGTTGACAAATTATTGGATATGGGAGCAAAGATCATTCTTTGTGATCCGCACAGAGCAACCGTGATCGGTCATGACTTTAAATCGACTTTAAAAGCAACGACAATGACCTCGCCGGATATCAGGGCAGGTGTATCACTGTTAATTGCAGCGCTATCTGCTGATGGAGTTTCTACCATTCATAACATTGAACAGATCGATCGAGGCTATGAAAATATTGACGAACGTCTGAGAGCTATCGGCGCTAAGATCAAGAGGGTATAATTAAGAAAACTTATTAGTTTAAAGCAGATCTATAGGTTGCGAGACATCGTTCTCTTGCCAGTTTATGATCTACGATAGGAGTGGGATAGGTGAGTTCCTGATAATCCGGAACCCAGGTCTTTATATAGTTGTGATCTTTATCGAATTTCTGAATTTGAGTAGTCGGATTGAATATCCTGAAATAAGGAGCAGCATCTACACCACAGCCTGCAACCCATTGCCAGTTTCCAACATTGCTGGCCATTTCATAATCATGCAATTTTTCAGCAAAATAAGCTTCTCCCCAACGCCAGTCAATTAACAGATGCTTGCATAAAAAACTACCAACAAGCATACGTACTCTGTTATGCATAAATCCGGTTTCATTCAATTGTCGCATGCCTGCATCCACCAGAGGATAACCGGTTTCGCCATCACACCATTTTTTGAATTCTGATTCGTTATTCCTCCAAAGGATCCTGTCATATTGTGGTTTGAAACTGTTGTTCACTGTTTGTGGAAAATGCCATAGGATCTGTATAAAGAATTCACGCCAGATCAACTCCTTTAAAAAGGTGATGTTTTTATATTCCGATGCTTTTTTGACAACTTTTCTTATGCTCACTGTGCCGAACCTAAGATGAGGTCCTATTCTTGATGTGGATTCCTTAGCCGGAAAGTTGCGCGTTGCTTCATAATCAGTGATAATGGAATCATCAATATTGTATTTTTTTATCTTAATTGCAGACGTTTTAAATCCAATGTCATTCAAAGAAAGAAAGGGCAGATCCTGTGATCTTAAAATGTTATTTAAATTTTTTTCAGAAGGGTAGAACGTTAATCCATCTATTTTAAAATGTTCCAGCCATATCTTTGAATACGGCGTATAGACTTTGTAAGGTAAACCATCCTTTTTGACAATCTCATTTCGTTCATAAATCACGTGGTCTTTGAATGTATGAAAAGAAATATTATTATCAGACAAAAGTGATTCTATTTCCTTATCTCTGGAAATAGCGTATGGCTCATAATCGTGATTGGTATAAACCTCTTTGATGTTGAATTCGGCGAATAGTTTTTTAAATACCTCGAAAGGTTTACCACTGTAAACTGCAATACTGCTATCATTTTTTTTTAATTTTTTTTGAATTTGAATTAACTGCTCATGAATAAAGGACACGCGACTGTCATCCTTTGGTAATCTATCTAAAATATCTGTATCGAAAATAAAAACAGGTAAGACCGGATAATCTGAATTCAAGGCATGGAATAATCCTGCATTATCATCTAAACGAAGATCACGTCGGAACCAAAAAATTGAAACAGGTTGCTGCATTTTAGTATTTACCAAATAGCTCTTCTAATTTTAATGTTCTATAGTTAAATATTTCTTCCAGTTTTGGCTTGACCAATATAGGATGAACTAATTGACCCAACCAACCTAAAGGTATTTTATAATCAATGATATCTTCCATTTCCACACCACCTTCAATCTCTTTTATAAAATGCTTGTGATGCCATAACGAATATGGTCCAAAGCGTTGTTCATCTACAAAGTACTTCTTGTCCATAACATGGGTGATTTCTGTTACCCATTTGGTTTTTATTCCTAATACAGGAGTTACAATATATTGAATGATCTGACCGGGATACATAGGTCTGTCAGCTCCTGAGATAATATCAAAACTCATATAGTCAGGCGTAATGGTCTTAAGATTAGCCGGATTAGATAAAAATTTCCATGCTTCCTCTACACTTATAGGGAGGTTTTGTTTTTTGTGTAAGGTATAAACTCTCATAAATAGATCAATCTTTCTGAAGTATTTCTATTTGCATAAGAACCTTTTGAGCCTCTGCATATTTATCATCACTCTTTGATCGATCAATGCTGGACAGTTTATGCCATTCACTCATCAATTTTTCGTACTCCTTTTGCAAAACATCTAGTTTTGACCTCTTTTTAAATATACCTAGCATAATACTTATTTTAAATAATTTGTGATCTTAGAACTCATCGGATTTGTTACCGATAAATAATAATCTATTAATCGACCTTGCTCATCTACAAGGTATTTTTGAAAATTCCATTTTACTGAGGAATCTTTATTGCCATTAATTTCTTTTTTGGTTAACCAGGCATATAGTGGATGCTGGTTGTTTCCCTTTACATCGATCTTTTCTGTCATCAGGAATTCCACACCATAGTTTACCTGGCAAAATGATTGAATTTGATCTGCATTTCCAGGTTCCTGACTTCCAAATTGATTGCACGGTAATCCAATTACAACCAGCTTATCACCGTGGGCTTCATGTAGTTTTTGCAGACCTTCGTATTGACCAGTAAAACCGCATTTTGAAGCTGTATTAACAAATAAAATTTTCTTTCCTTTAAATTCTGAGAGATCAATAGGTTCTCCAGAAAGGCTATTTATTTCAATATCATAAATACTTGTTTTTGGATCTTGAACAGCAGTCTGCGATCTTCCGAATAATGAAAAAAGGATACACATAATTAATAAGTTTAGTTTCATGATGATTAAATTTTAAAGCTGACTATTCCGCAATCCATTTCGAATATCTGACCAGATATGGAAGCTGCTTTATCTGACAATAAAAACTCTGCCATTCCTGCAACTTCTTCTGGATTCAGGAATTTTTTCAATGGATGACGTTCTGTTATATTCTCAATCATTTTATCGTTGCGCAACAATTTAGAAGCTAATTCAGTATCCGTAACCGTTGGTGCAATGGCGTTAACTCTTATCGTTGGTGCTAATTCTGCACCTAATGATTTTACAAGTCCTTCAACGCCCGATTTAGCCGCTGCTATACTGGCGTGAAATGGCATTCCTAATTTTGATGCCACTGTACTAAATAACAAAATAGATGGATTATTTCCATTTTTAAGTATTGGTAAATATTTTTGAATGCTTTTAACAGCTCCCAAAACATTGATCTCAAAATCTGATTTAAAATCGTCAATGCTTAATCTTGAAATAGGTTTTAAATTGATGCTTCCGGGACAGTAGACCAAAGCATCTGCCGAATCAATCTCAGGAAGATCATCTGAAAGAACATCGCATGTAAAATGAGTTAAATTGGGATGTGACAATTCAGGTGATGTCCGACTAATATTGATTATTTTTGAATTCTCAATAAGAGTATTTATAATGGCTTTGCCAATTCCTTTGCTTCCGCCAACAATAATTATCTTTTTCATATACTAGTTAAAGGTCGTCCTTTGAGACGTTTTTCTATTTTTTGTTTTATTACTGTGATACTTTTCATCAAATCCATTATCAATGGGTCATTGCCAAGTTTATATACTTCATTTAGTCCGAGAATGATATCTTTTGCTTCTCTGGAAGCTATGATTCTTTCACTTGTATTGACAAATGAGTGTTTTCTTGTTTCAAATTCCTTTGCTTTTTTGATGATATCCATAAATTTTAGTCTTTTAAATAATTTTGTAATTCTGCGATCTTGGAAGGCGAATTAAAAACTCCGCCGTAAAAGGCTGTTACGGTGGCTGAGGTATCATCTTTAATTCCTCTTGAAGATACACATAAATGTTTAGCATCTATAATTACAGCGACATTACTTGTACCAAGAATTGTTTTTAGTTCTTCTGCTATCTGGTTGGTCAATCGTTCCTGAACCTGTGGGCGCTTGGCGAAGTACTGTACGATACGGTTTAATTTTGAAAGTCCTATAACCTTGCCGGAAGAGACGTATGCAACATGAGCTTTACCTATAATAGGCACAAAATGGTGCTCACAATTGGAATAAAAAGTAATATTCTTTTCCACGAGCATTTGGTTGTATTGATACTTGTTATCAAACAAGGCCACTTTTGGTTTATTAGCCGGATTCAAGCCTGAGAATATTTCGTCGATATACATTTTGGCCACACGCTGTAGGTGTGCCTTTTAATGAATCGTCATTCAGGTCAAGTCCCATAACGTCCATGATCTCTTCAAAAAGAATGGCAATTCGCTCTTTTTTATCTTCATCACTTAACTTAAAGGCATCAGGTTTCATCGGTGTTTCCAATCCTGTATAAAGATGGTCATCACCTATATCTTCTAAACTAAAACCATTTAGTTTGTGACCATTTGTTTTTGTAAGGGTGTTATTTTTCATTTTTATAGCAATTTTTAACGTTTTGATACTTTGTTATTTGAAATTTGTCTTTGTCTGCTGCACTTAAATCTGCCGTCACTAAAAGACCTTAAATTCTGATGTTTTGTTTTTCTTCCTTGTACACGTTCTCTCCATAATTTGAAGCTACTTGGTTTTTAATTCAGTTCTCATCAATTCAATCACGTCCTGTTCACTTAAATTGAACTGATATTTAATAGCCTCAAAAGGTGTTCTGTCTTCCCACGCCATTTCAATAACTCTGTCTATATGTGGTTCTGTTAAGGTCATATTAGCTGTTATGAAATCATATTGCATATCATGCTTTATTTTTTCATCCATCAACTTATTGAAGAATGATTTATTTTCTTTAAAGGTCTTATTGTTTCTAAAATGAACAAATCGTCCTTGAGCATGAATACTGGATCCGTTTACTTTATAAATAACCAAGTGATAATATGGAATAGCCCAGGTAAAATTCTTTAGACCTTTATTGATCATTATCAGTATACCTTTTGGTCTTAGTTCA
Organism: uncultured Flavobacteriaceae bacterium; assembly: GCA_963827785.1. Lineage (GTDB taxonomy): Bacteria > Bacteroidota > Bacteroidia > Flavobacteriales > Flavobacteriaceae > Site-B1. The sequence continues at coordinate 19,325 of CAWHCT010000030.1, forward strand.
ATGTTGGCATAATTAATATCAGAAACACTGTTTAAAATCGAAGTCATGTTCGGGCTCACTTCATCCACGATCATACGCTTTGATCCAATTCCTTTTAGTTTTATAGATTGTAATATTGAGAATGGCTTTCCAACCAGATCATTGATGATCTCTTTGTTTTCTTTGCTAAAATATGTAGTTTCTAATACCATGTTTTCAATTATGATATAAAAATACAAAATGTTTAACATATACGATATAACATTAAACAAATATTAACATTTAAATAAGATCTGAAGGTATTAGGGCTCTACAAGTGTATGTTTCCTCACAATACGTATAGCCTCTCTTTTTACCAATTCATTTTTCTTCATGCCCCATAAGGTATCTGTAGCTTTTTGCCTGCTGAGCTTTTGATCGACAATTGGCAACGGATAATCCACGCCTAAAATACAGTCATTTAATTGTTGTTCTAAAGACGTCATTAGATAAGGTTCATGAATAAAGGGAAGATCTAATTTCGCCAGTTCAGGCACCCATTTTTTTATAAACAGGCCATCCGGATCATGTTCCTTGCTATTTTTTATTGGATTGTAGACACGTAATGTATTGATACCCGTTTCTCCAGCCTGCATTTGCAACTGAGGGAAGTGAATACCTGGTTCAAAATCGAGGAACATTTGTGATAAATGAGTGGTAGCTTCCTGCCACGGCTGCCAGAGATTATGTGTAAAAAAAGACACGACCAACGCACGCATCCTAAAATTTAGATATCCGGTTTCATTCAGGCAGCGCATGCAGGCATCAACCAATGGATATCCTGTTTGACCTGTTTTCCATGCTATTTTAAATTCTTTAGATATGTTTTTTTTGAGTTTCTGGAATCCTTTATTTATACTGGCTTCTTCCATGGTATGTTCCATCTCAAATTTCTGAATAAAATGAGCCTGCCATCTTAATCGGGATGTGAATGCATCTAAATGTTTTTTAAATTGGGAGTTTTTCTTTTGCTCATTAGCGTCTTGCCATACCTGTCGAACTGATAAATTTCCCCATGCCAAATAAGGAGATAACCTGCTGCCACTTTTTCTGGATTCAAGTGGTTTGGAAATATGGTACATGTATTTTTTGTGGCGTTCATGTAAAAAAGACCTGCTATATTTGAGACCCATCGATGTTCCTCCTTTTTGAAAAGCAGTTTTATCAGGCGTTTTTAGAGTTGGGACCTCAAACTGCTCTTCAATCTTCTGAATGGCTTCTTGAGTTAATAATTGACCTTTTTCAGGCTTGAAGATTACTTGCGGTTTCTTCATAAAATCTATCCAATTTTCAACCCACATTTCCCGGTTCTTTATTCCTCTCTGTACACCATTATTGATATTTTCATGCCAGATAATGAGGTTATTTCTGCAGTATCTTTTAAAGGTCTTATCTCTTTCATAAGTTTTTAAAATTCCTGTTTCCTGATGAGAGAACACGTGCGTAATCTTATAAATGGATAATATTTTATTAAAAGCTTGAATACAGTCTGATTGAACAGCAAGCACTTTAGAATTATGAATTTTTAATTCCTCATTTAAATCCCTGATGGATTCTTTTATAAAATTCCAATGTCTTTCACTGTAATGAGAATCCTCCAATAGCAAAGGCTCAAACATAAATAAGAACAAAACTTTTTTATTTGTTTTCAAAGCATTGAATATGGCCTCATTATCTTGTAAACGGAGATCGCGTTTTAACCAAACAACTGAAATTTCTTCTTTTTTAATACTCATTTGGGTTTTGTATTATGTTTGTTGCTCTTTCTTTTATTTTGGATAATTGAACCGCATCCATTTTATCCAGTAAACTATACATCATTCCCATTCTTCTATTGCCCTTTAGCTGATTTCTTTTTTCATCTAAAAAGTTCCAATACAAGGAATTAAACGGACATGCGTTCTCGCTGGTTTTCTCCTTGTTATCATAGTGGCAACCCTTGCAATAATTACTCATTTTATTTATATAGGCACCTGAAGAAATATAAGGTTTGGTTGCAATCAGGCCTCCATCTGCATATTGACTCATTCCGCGAGTATTAGGCAGTTGTACCCATTCAACTGCATCTATATATATTCCCAGATACCATTCATCAACTTGATCGGGATCAATCTGGGTCAACAAAGCGTAATTCCCCGTGATCATTAAGCGTTGGATGTGGTGTGCATAAGCGTTTTGCAAGGAATTATTGATGGAATGGCTCATGCAATTCATTTTGGTTTTGCCAGTCCAGAAAAAATCAGGAAGTTGGTTTTTATTATTAAGATGATTCAATGTATTGTATTTTGGCATTAAGTGCCAATACATTCCTCTCATGTATTCTCTCCAGCCAAGTATTTGTCTCACAAACCCTTCTACCTGTGAAATATCGATCTTGTCTGAGTGGTTTCTGTAATAAGCTAGGACAGTATTTACGACTTCCTTAGGGCTTAATAGCTTTACATTTAATGCAAATGATATTCGTGAATGAAACAGATAGACTTCATTGGTATCCATTGCATCCTGATAGTCACCGAATGATATTAACAGATTCTCACAGAAATATTTTAACTGCTCAGTTGCCTGCTCTCTGTTTACAGGATAATCAAAGGTCTTAGATTCAAGAAACCCAATAGTTTCTATGCCGGCTTCTTCAATGTCTTTTATAATGACACTTACGTTATTATCAAATTTAATATAGTGAGGAATAGTTTCTTTACCATTCCATTTCTTTCGGTTACTCTTATCAAAATTCCATTGACCACCTTCGGGTTGGCCCATTACCATTAGAATATCGTGTTTTTTTCGCATGTAACGATAGAAATTCTCCATGAGGAATTGTTTCTTCCCTTGGAAGAAATCTGCTAATTCAGTTCTTGATGTATAAAAATGTTCTGAATCATAAGCTGCAGTTTCAATTTGAAGTTTTTTGCAAAATTCTTTTAGCTCATGGTCGAGTCTGTATTCATCCGGATATAGATATTCAAATCGGTTTATACCATAGTCATTTATTAATGATATGAGATTTTCAGATAATTTTTGAGTGTTATTTAGATCATTTATCTTAAAATAGGCCACTTGATGACCTCTGGTTTTGAGTTCAGTCGGCAAAATCACGCATTGCTGCAAAAAAGCCAACGACTTTTTGAATATGATGTTTAACATAATCTGTTTCTTGTCGCATCTCAAACAGACAATAAAGAATGGACTCATCGGTCTTTGTAAACCATGAATGCTCTATATTGAGCTGATCTCCTAATATAAGTCTTAAGGTCTTCATTTAAAATAAACTGGTTTGAAGCCACAGATTTTGATATTTATAATTCACATCATATCTTTCAGCTTGCAGCTTAACATTAAATTTTCTGTCTCTTGGATCGTTTCCTACTCCAGAGACATACATCCAGTTGCCATAATTGCTGTGTACATCATAATCAATAAGCATTGATTCAAAATAAGCAGCACCAATACGCCAATCTAATTTGAGATCCTTTGCAAAAAATGATGCTACGTTTTGCCGACCTCGATTACTCATCCAGCCTGTCTTTTTAAGTTCTATCATATTGGCATTTACAAAAGGCTCTGCGGTATTCCCATCGATCCAATTGTTTATCAATGATGGGTCTGAACTCCAATCATACTTTTTATCCAGGATCCCTTCCAGTTTGAAGATCTTGTTGCCATGTTTCATGGAAATATATTTGAAATAATCTCTCCAGATCAATTCAAAGATCAGCCAGTAGGTCGATTCATTTTTAAATTGTTTTTGTTCGAATTCCTTTACCTTCCAGTAAATGGTTTTAGCCGATAAACTTCCATTTGCTAACCAGGGCGAGAATTTTGAACTGTAATCAATACCTATTAATCCATTTCGAGTTTTTTTATAAACACCTAATTTCTTTGACTCAAAAAAGTAGTTATCCAATCTTTTTAAGGCATTAGTTTCTCCGCCGTGAAAAGGGAATGCAGAATTTGGATGGGTTTCAAAACTGGAAAAACCTAAATCTTCCAAAGTTGGAATATCGCATGACTCATCAATTAAATTTTGGTTAGGCATAGGTTTCACAAAAGTCTCAGCTCTTATTTCAACGGTTTTTTCAATTTTTTTTCTAAAAATTGTAAATACTTCAGGTATATTTTGGACTGTCATTCCAATATCCTCCGGATGATAAAGAAACTGCGAAAAGATATTATGGATTTCAATGGTTTTTGGAATTGATCCTTTTATTTGATTTATGATGGTGGTTTCTTCCTTGGTCCATTCACTCTGATAATAAATGGAGTCAATACTAAACTTATCGCATAATGAACTAATCATTTTTTCCGGTTGTTCCTGATATACCAGAAGAGTAATGTTTAAGTTCTGAAGATTTTGTCTGAGATCTTCAATGGATTCAATTAAGAACTTTGCTCTATATTTTTCCGTTTTTTTAAATCCAAATTTGGTGGTTTCATAATGTCTCGGGTCAAAAAAATAAACAGCTATGAGTTGGTTATGACTATTGGTTGCTATAGATAGCAATTCATTATCATGGATCCTTAGATTATTGGAAAACCAAATTAAGCCTGTGGATTTTTGTTCCTTCTGCATTTTTCACTACAATATTTTACTTCATCCCAATTTCTTTCCCATTTTTTGCGCCAGTTAAAAGGTTTGTTACAAACCGAACAGATCTTTTTTGCTAAATGTTCTTTATTGGGAGATCTTTTCAATGTTATTTAAATTAAACTTGAACCAACTTATTTATCATTCCCTTAAAAATAAGACCATGGAATGGCAATACACCAAACCAATATAAGCGACCGATAATTCCTCTGGGCCTGAAGGTTGCTGTTTGATTAAGGATATTATCCTCAATATTAAATTCCAACCAGGCTTCACCGGGAAGTTTCATTTCGGCATATAGAAGTAGTTTCTTTTGGGTTCTGTCGGCATAGATCACTCGCCAAAAATCAAGTGCATCTCCTACGTTTAGTTCAGTTTTGTGTGTTCTGCCACGACGCAGACCAATACCACCAAAAAGTTTATCTATGTGACCTCTGATTTTCCATAAATACGTTCTGTAGTACCAACCGGTTTCTCCACCAATTGCCCAGATCCTGTCAAGCGTTTTTTCCGAATCTATAACAGCTCTTTCCTGATGATCTTTATAGCATCCATACGAAGGCACGTTGATATATTTATGGGCGCTATTTTTAAGTCTGCCGCTACTAATAAAGGAATCTTTCCAACTGGAAACAATACTGTTTTGTTCTATTTTTTTAAAAGCGCGTTTCACGGCCTTTTTATAGGTCATGGGTTGAACATCAAGTAATTTATTTATATCACTTGGTTTTCCTATGATTTCAACTCCCATACTATCCACCAAAGTTGAAGCCAGTTTATAAGAAGTAGAGGTTACAAAATACAGCCAATAAGAGGATAGTTTTGGAGTCATGATCGGAACGGTCAAAATATATCGATTTAACTTCCTGATTCCGGCAAACTGCATTAACATTTGCTTGTATGTCAATACTTCCGGGCCAAAAATATCATAAGACCTGTTATACAACTTTTCATTGCCTTTAGCCTTATTCAAAAATGACAGTACATCTCTCACAGCGATGGGCTGTGTCTTTGTGTTCAACCATTTCGGAGCTATCATAAAAGGCAATTTCTCTACCAGATCTCTGATTATCTCAAAAGAAGAACTTCCAGACCCCACAATAATTCCTGCCTTAAAAGTGGTCAAGGCATATTTCTTTGATGCCAAAGCATCTTCAACATTCTTGCGGGATGCCAGATGTTTTGATAAATTGTCATCATTTGTTATTCCGCTTAAGTAAATTACCTGTTTTACTTGAGTAGTTTCAAAATAGTGTTTAAAGTTTTCAGCGCACTGCGCTTCAAGAACTTTAAAATCTTCTGAAGCATTGGACATAGAATGAATCAGGTAATAGGCAACATCAATATCCTTGGGAATATTTGTTAATGTATCAGGTTTTAGAAAGTCCGCTTCAACAATAGAAATATGTTCTTCTTCCAGATAACTCTTGTCAGCTCGCATTTTGTCCCTTACAGCACAAATAACATCGTGTTCCTCATTTACCAAAAGAGGGATCAATCGTTTACCAATATACCCGGTTGCACCTGTAACAAGAATTTTCATAGTTTAGTTTTTAGCCGATACACTTTTAGGACGCTGATATTCTAATCGGTCCCTGAGGACTGGGATTGTGTATCCATCTAATCCATTTATAGCGGCGACATTGGCTTTTGCCAGATCTAAATACCCGTCTGGTTTGAGAATTGAATTATCAACATACAATTCAGATATCTGACCTATGACCAATATAGTGTTATTTGCACTAATTGGATATTCTTCTATGTATTTTAATGCTATTTGTACAGGACAACCACTAACGAAAGGCGCGTAAAAACCATTTTTGTAGTCCTCATTGAGATTTGTCACATCAAATTCTGAGATCTCTTTATCGTATTTAGCTGATGTATGGTGGGCATCCTGAATAATATTCTCATGAATGTGATTAATTGTGAAAACACCTGTTTCTTTTATGTTTTCATAGGTATGTCGCATCACCGAAGTTGGTCTGACAAAAAAGCCGAGCAGGGGAGGATTAGAACCTAAATGGGTAACCGAACTAAATACAGCAACATTTGTTTTCCCGTTGTTAGATCTTGTACCAAGAAGATTTGCCGACTTAAAACCCGAACAGCTATTAATTAAATTAATTCTGTACAGGTAGTCCATTTTGTCAATCTCTTCGACACAAAATCGTTTCATTATAAAGTCAGATAGTTGTTGACCTTGACATTGTTAGCCTTAAGATCAAACATTAAATTATAGAGTCCAAAGAACGTTCGGTTAATATATATGAAATGCTTAGAACCTCTGTTTCCATTCATTTTACGCAATTCTGTATTCTTGCTATACTGCTCACCTAATTCCGCTATTTTCTGAAAGAATTCAGCATCAGAAAAATCAAAACTGTCTACATGAAAAGGCCTTGTAAAAAGACTCAGCATATCATGAAACATTTTTGAAAAGAATTCAATTTCCTCTCTAGAATCATCTTCTCGCAATATTTCCAGTTCAAACAATCTGTTTTTGAAGACTTCAGGGTCATTGATGTTCTCAGGTTTTGCCAATTCAAAATAGGGAATATAAAAATCGTCCGGAATTGATTTCATACAACCAAAATCGAGGGCGATAAGTTTTCCTTCTTCGGATACCAGAAAATTTCCGGGATGTGGATCGGCATGAACTTTCTTTAATTTATGCATCTGGAACATGTAAAAATCCCAAAGCGCCTGACCGAGTTTATTTGATAATTCCTGATTTGAATTATTACTTGTGAATTCAGATAAATGCTTACCATGCATCCAGTCCATTGTGATAATTCTCTCTGATGAATATTCTTCGTAATATTGAGGAAACTCTAAATTCGGTATGTGATTACATGCCTCGGCAACCGTTTTGCTTTGCTCTATTTCAAGCAAATAATTGGTTTCTTCAACCAACTTATCTTCAACTTCTTTAAAGTATTTGTCAGAATCCTTGCCCTTAATATTGAACATGCTAATTGCAATGGGTTTTACCAAAGCCAAATCTGACGCAATGCTATCAGCAACTCCAGGGTATTGAATTTTCACAGCTAATTTTTTCCCATCTTTTTCTGCTTTGTGCACTTGTCCAATGCTGGCAGCATTTACTGATGTGGAATTAAAGGTGTCGAATATTTGGCTTGGTAATTTCCCAAAATATTTTTTAAATGTTTTAGTTACTAGTGGAGGCGATAATGGCGGCACGGAGAATTGTGCCAATGAAAATTTTTCAACATAGGCCTGTGGGAGAATGCTTTTATCCATACTTAACATCTGTGCCACTTTAAGTGCACTTCCTTTCATTTTTTTCAATCCGTCATATATATCTTCCGCATTATTCTTGTTTAAACGGTCTTTTGCTACAGTTTCGGTTGAAATGAGTTTGTCACCATAATATTTTATATAATTCACACCAACTTTGGCTCCTGTCTGGACCAATTTGGAAGCACGTTGAATTTTGGTGACCGGGATACTATCTATTGTATTCATATTAGTTCATTTGAAATTTTTCCTTGAAAAGGAATTTTCCAAGATCTATAACTGTTTTTAAAGGCTTAATATCTATTATATCAAAACTGGCATTGACTGCTTTTTCTATAAAAATATCTGTTTTCTCAAATGAAGCCGATGTATCATCTAACCAAAATTTCAGTGTGAATAATAACTGCAACCAGGCAGACTCTTGAATGATCTTTCCTGTAATTGTTCTAATCGCTTTTGTTTTATATCGAGTGTTTCAATATCCAGCGTTTCAATATAATCTGTAAAGCTTTTCCTTAATTTGGAAAGCGATTTAATTTTTTTCATATCACTCATGTGATTGCTCAACGCAAATGTTACATAACTTCTGTTTGCTGTCAGTGTTTCAAAAAATGTGAAGTAGAAGCTTAGTAATTTGTTTCTGGCATCGAAGGTCTTATAGTCTTCATTTTTCTCTAAAACTGTCATCGTATTATCAAAGAAAGCCTTGAAAATAGATTGTTCCAATGATTCGAAATTTCCAAAATAATTATAGAAAAGCGATTCGTTAAAATTGTTTGCCTTAGCGAAACTAAAAACCGATTTAGGTTTTTCATTGTTCTCTAAAACATAGTTCATATAGAAACTGATCATATCAGTTGAAAGGATAATATTTTTTTTAGCCATGATTATAAATTTATTTAGTGTAAAACTACAAAATGTTTAACAATAAGTAATAAAAGTTAAACAAACTTTAACATAGATTTAGCGAAGTAATCAAAATGACACTTATTTAAGCTTCTGGAGTATACAGGAATATTATTTAAAAAACTATTTAATCTTTTATTAACAATGAGTATAATTTTATTTATTTAACTTTAAAAAATCTTAAAAAACAACTTAATTAATTATGAAAAAATTACTTTTTAGTGCTTTAGCGTTATTTTTGATCCATTGGGATCAACGCTCAAATTGAAACCCCTCAACCAAGTCCGTTTGCTAAAATGGAGCAAGTAGTTGGTCTGACCGATGTGTCTATTGAATATTCTCGTCCTGCAATGAGAGGCAGAACGATTTATGGTGATCTTGTACCTTTTGATAAATTATGGAGAACAGGAGCCAATGCCAATACTAAAATTACGTTTAGTGATGATGTTTCCGTTGGTGGAAACGAACTTAAGGCTGGAACTTATGCAATTTTTACAAAACCTGGAATGGAGTCATGGGAAGTCATTTTTTATTCAGATGCTTCCAATTGGGGAACACCGAGAGATTGGGATGAAACTAAAGTAGCAGCAAAAACGACTGCACCTGCTTACGCCATGGAATATCCCGTGGAGTCTTTTACCATCTCTCTAGGTAATTTGACTAGTAATTCAGCTGAACTTGGGTTTTTATGGGAAAAAACTTATGTCGGAGTACCTTTTTCTGTTCCAACCGACGCAAAAACAAGTGCCAGTATTGATAAAGTTATGGCAGGTCCGGGAGCAGGAGATTATTTTTCGGCGGCTGTCTATTACCTTAATGAAGGCAAGGACATGAATAAAGCAAAAATGTGGATCGATAAGGCAACAGAAATGACAGAAAAGGAACCGAAATTTTGGTTTTTCCGTCAAAAATCGCTAATTTATGCTAAGCTTGGAGACAAGAAAGGAGCTATAGAAAGTGCTAAGAAATCACTGGAATTAGCCGAAAAAGCAGGTAATGCAGACTATGTTAAAATGAATAAAGACTCTTTAAAGGAGTGGATGTAAAATATA
>CAWHCT010000031.1:0-34309 GCA_963827785.1 uncultured Flavobacteriaceae bacterium
TGTCTGAGCGGTTTCTGTAATAAGCTATGACAGCATTTACGACTTCCTTAGGGCTTAAAAGCTTTACATTTAATGCAAATGATATTCGTGAATGAAACAGATAGACTTCATTGGTATCCATTGCATCCTGATAGTCACCGAATGATATTAACAGATTCTCACAGAAATATTTTAACTGCTCAGTTGCCTGCTCTCTGTTTACAGGATAATCAAAGGTCTTAGATTCAAGAAACCCAATAGTTTCTATGCCGGCTTCTTCAATGTCTTTTATAATGACACTGACGTTATTATCAAATTTAATATAGTGGGGAATAGTTTCTTTACCATTCCATTTCTTTCGGTTACTCTTATCAAAATTCCATTGACCACCTTCGGGTTGGCCCATTGCCATTAGAATATCGTGTTTTTTTCGCATGTAACGATAGAAATTCTCCATGAGGAATTGTTTCTTCCCTTGGAAGAAATCTGCTAATTCAGTTCTTGATGTATAAAAATGTTCCGAATCGTAAGCTGCAGTTTCAATCTGAAGTTTTTTACAAAATTCTTTTAGCTCATGGTCGAGTCTGTATTCATCCGGATGTATGTATTCAAAACGGTTTATAGCATTGTCATTTATTAATGATATGAGATTTTCAGATAATTTTTGAGTGTTATTTACATCATTTATCTTAAAATAGGCCACTTGATGACCTTTGGACTTGAGTTGATCGGCAAAATCACGCATTGCTGCAAAAAAGCCAACGACTTTTTGAATATGATGTTTAACATAATCTGTTTCTTGTCGCATCTCAAACAGACAATAAAGAACGGACTCATCGGTCTTTGCAAACCATGAATGCTCTATATTGAGCTTATCTCCTAATATGAGTCTTAAGGTCTTCATTTAAAATAAACTGGTTTGAAGCCACAGATTTTGATATTTAAAATTCACATCATATCGTTCAGCTTGCAGCTTAACATTAAATTTTCTGTCTCTCGGATCGTTTCCTACTCCTGAGACATACATCCAGTTGCCATAATTGCTGTGTACATCAAAATCAATAAGCATTGATTCAAAATAAGCAGCACCAATACGCCAATCTAATTTGAGATCCTTTGCAAAAAATGATGCTACGTTTTGCCGACCTCGATTACTCATCCAGCCTGTCTTTTTAAGTTCTATCATATTGGCATTTACAAAAGGCTCTGCGGTATTCCCATCGATCCAATTGTTTATCAATGATGGGTCTGAACTCCAATCATACTTTTTATCCAGGATCCCTTCCAGTTTGAAGATCTTGTTGCCATGTTTCAAGGAAATATATTTGAAATAATCTCTCCAGATCATTTCAAAGATCAGCCAGTAGGTCGATTCATTTTTAAATTGTTTTTGTTCGAATTCATTTACCTTCCAGTAAATTGTTTTAGCCGATAAACTTCCATTTGCTAACCAGGGCGAGAATTTTGAACTGTAATCAATACCTATTAATCCATTTCGAGTTTTTTTATAAACACCTAATTTCTTTGACTCAAAAAAGTAGTTATCCAATCTTTTTAAGGCATTAGTTTCTCCTCCGTGAAAAGGGAATGCTGAATTTGGATGGGTTTCAAAACTGGAAAAACCTAAATCTTCCAAAGTAGGAATATCGCATGACTCATCAATTATATTTTGGTTAGGCATAGGTTTCACAAAAGCCTCAGCTCTTATTTCAACGGTTTTTTCAATTTTTTTTCTAAAAATTGTAAATACTTCAGGTATATTTTGGGCTGTCATTTCAATATCCTCCGGATGATAAAGAAACTGCGAAAAGATATTATGGATTTCAATGGTTTTTGGAATTGATCCTTTTATTTGATTTATGATGGTGGTTTCTTCCTTGGTCCATTCACTCTGATAATAAATGGAGTCAATACTAAACTTATCGCATAATGAACTAATCATTTTTTCCGGTTGATCCTGATATACCAGAAGAGTAATGTTTAAGTTCTGAAGATTTTGTCTGAGATCTTCAATGGATTCAATCAAGAACTTTGCTCTATATTTTTCCGTTTTTTTAAATCCAAATTTGGTGGTTTCATAATGTCTCGGGTCAAAAAAATAAACAGCTATGAGTTGGTTATGACTATTGGTTGCTATAGATAGCAATTCATTATCATGGATCCTTAGATTATTGGAAAACCAAATTAAGCCTGTGGATTTTTGTTCCTTCTGCATTTTTCACTACAATATTTTACCTCGTCCCAATTTCTTTCCCATTTTTTGCGCCAGTTAAAAGGTTTGTTACAAACCGGACAGATCTTTTTTGCTAAATGTTCTTTATTGGGAGATCTTTTCAATGTTATTTAAATTAAACTTGAACCAACTTATTTATCATTCCCTTAAAAATAAGACCATGGAATGGCAATACACCAAACCAATATAAGCGACCGATAATTCCTCTGGGCCTAAAGGTTGCTGTTTGATTAAGGATATTATCCTCAATTTTAAATTCCAGCCAGGCTTCACCGGGAAGTTTCATTTCGGCATATAGAAGTAGTTTCTTTTGGGTTCTGTCGGCATAGATCACTCGCCAAAAATCAAGAGCATCTCCTACGTTTAGTTCAGTTTTGTGTGTTCTGCCACGACGCAGACCAATACCACCAAAAAGTTTATCTATGTGACCTCTAATTTTCCATAAATACGTTCTGTAGTACCAACCGGTTTCTCCACCAATTGCCCAGATCCTGTCAAGCGTTTTTTCCGAATCTATAACAGCTCTTTCCTGATGATCTTTATAGCATCCATACGAAGGCACGTTGATATATTTATGGGCGCTATTTTTAAGTCTGCCGCTACTAATAAAGGAATCTTTCCAACTGGAAACAATACTGTTTTGTTCTATTTTTTTAAAAGCGCGTTTCACGGCCTTTTTATAGGTCATGGGTTGAACATCAAGTAATTTATTTATATCACTTGGTTTTCCTATGATTTCAACTCCCATACTATCCACCAAAGTTGAAGCCAGTTTATAAGAAGTAGAGGTTACAAAATACAGCCAATAAGAGGATAGTTTTGGAGTCATGATCGGAACGGTCAAGATATACCGATTTAACTTCCTGATTCCGGCAAACTGCATTAACATTTGCTTGTATGTCAATACTTCCGGGCCAAAAATATCATAAGACCTGTTATACAACTTTTCATTGCCTTTAGCCTTATTCAAAAATGACAGTACATCTCTCACAGCGATGGGCTGTGTCTTTGTGTTCAACCATTTCGGAGCTATCATAAAAGGCAATTTTTCTACCAGATCTCTGATTATCTCAAAAGAAGAACTTCCTGACCCCACAATAATTCCTGCCTTAAAAGTGGTTAAGGCATATTTCTTTGATGCCAAAGCATCTTCAACATTCTTGCGGGATGCCAGATGTTTTGATAAATTGTCGTCATTTGTTATTCCGCTTAAGTAAATTACCTGTTTTACCTGAGTAGTTTCAAAATAGTGTTTAAAGTTTTCAGCGCACTGCGCTTCAAGAACTTTAAAATCTTCTGAAGCATTAGACATAGAATGAATCAGGTAGTAGGCAACATCAATATCCTTGGGAATATTTGTTAATGTATCAGGTTTTAGAAAGTCTGCTTCAACAATAGAAATATGTTCTTCTTCCAGATAACTCTTGTCAGCTCGCATTTTGTCCCTTACAGCACAAATAACATCGTGTTCCTCATTTACCAAAAGAGGAATCAATCGTTTACCAATATACCCGGTTGCACCTGTAACAAGAATTTTCATAGTTTAGTTTTTAGCCGAAACACTTTTAGGACGCTGATATTCTAATCGGTCCCTGAGGACTGGGATTGTGTATCCATCTAATCCATTTATAGCGGCGACATTGGCTTTTGCCAGATCTAAATACCCGTCTGGTTTGAGAATTGAATTATCAACATACAATTCCGATATCTGACCTATGACCAATATAGTGTTATTTGCATTAATTGGATATTCTTCTATGTATTTTAATGCTATTTGTACAGGACAACCACTAACGAAAGGCGCGTAAAAACCATTTTTGTATTCTTCTTTAAGATTTGTCATATCAAATTCTGAGATCTCTTTATCGTATTTAGCTGACGTATGATGAGCATCCTGAATAATATTCTCATGAATATGATTAATTGTGAAAACACCTGTTTCTTTTATGTTTTCATAGGTATGTCGCATCACCGAAGTTGGTCTGACAAAAAAGCCGAGCAGGGGAGGATTGGAACCTAAATGCGTAACCGAACTAAATACAGCTACATTTGTTTTCCCGTTGTTTGATCTTGTACCAAGAAGATTTGCCGACTTAAAACCCGAACAGCTGTTAATTAAATTAATTCTGTACAGGTAGTCCATTTTATCAATCTCTTCGACACAAAATCGTTTCATTATAAAGTCAGATAGTTGTTGACCTTGACATTGTTAGCCTTTAGATCGAACATTAAATTATAGAGTCCAAAGAATGTTCGGTTGATGTAGATGAAATGTTTAGAACCTCTGTTTCCATTCATTTTACGCAGTTCCGTATTCTTACTGTACTGCTCTCCTAATTCCGCTATTTTCTGAAAGAATTCAGCATCAGAAAAATCAAAACTTTCTACATGAAAAGGCCTTGTAAAAAGACTTAGCATATCATGAAACATTCTTGAAAAGAATTCAATTTCTTCTTTAGAATCATCGTCTCGCAAGATCTCCAGTTCAAACAATTTGTTTTTAAAGACTTTAGGGTCATTGATGTTCTCAGGTTTTGCCAATTCAAAATAGGGAATATAAAAATCGTCCGGAATAGATTTCATACATCCAAAATCGAGGGCGATAAGTTTTCCTTCTTCAGATACCAGAAAATTTCCTGGATGTGGATCGGCATGAACTTTCTTTAATTTATGCATCTGGAACATGTAAAAATCCCAAAGCGCCTGACCGAGTTTATTTGATAATTCCTGATTTGAATTATTACTTGTGAATTCAGATAAATGCTTACCATGCATCCAGTCCATTGTGATAATTCTCTCTGATGAATATTCTTCGTAATATTGAGGAAACTCTAAATTTGGTATATGATTACATGCCTTGGCAACCGTTTTGCTTTGCTCTATTTCAAGCAAATAATTGGTTTCTTCAACCAACTTATCTTCAACTTCTTTAAAGTATTTGTCAGAATCCTTGCCCTTAATATTAAACATGCTAATTGCAATGGGTTTTACCAAAGCCAAATCTGACGCAATGCTATCAGCAACTCCAGGATATTGAATTTTCACAGCTAATTTTTTCCCATCTTTTTCTGCTTTATGCACTTGTCCAATGCTGGCAGCATTTACTGATGTGGAATTAAAGGAGTCGAATATTTGGCTTGGTAATTTCCCAAAATATTTTTTAAATGTTTTAGTTACTAATGGAGGCGATAATGGTGGCACGGAGAACTGTGCCAATGAAAATTTTTCAACATAGGCCTGTGGGAGAATGCTTTTATCCATACTTAACATCTGTGCCACTTTAAGTGCGCTTCCTTTCATTTTTTTCAATCCGTCATATATATCTTCAGCATTATTCTTATTTAAACGGTCTTTTGCTACAGTTTCGGTTGAAATGAGTTTGTCACCATAATATTTTATATAATTCACACCAACTTTGGCTCCTGTCTGGACCAATTTGGAAGCACGTTGAATTTTGGTGACCGGGATACTATCTATTGTATTCATATTAGTTCATTTGAAATTTTTCCTTGAAAAGGAATTTCCCAAGATCTATAACTGTTTTTAAAGGCTTAATATCTATTATATCAAAACTGGCATTGACTGCTTTTTCTATAAAAATATCGGTTTTCTCAAATGATGCCGATGTATCATCTAACCAAAATTTCATTGTGAATAATAACTGCAACCAAGCAGACTCTTGAATGGATCTTTCCTGTAATTGTTCTAATCGCTTTTGTTTTATATCGAGGGTTTCAATATCCAGCGTTTCAATATATTCTGTAAAGCTTTTCCTTAATTTGGAAAGCGCTTTAATTTTTTTCATATCACTCATGTGATCGCTCAACGCAAATGTTACATAACTTCTATTTGCTGTCAGTGTTTCAAAAAATGTGAAGTAGAAGCTCAGTAATTTGTTTCTGGCATCGAAGGTCTTATAGTCTTCATTTTTCTCTAAAACTGTCATCGTATTATCAAAGAAAGCCTTGAAAATAGATTGTTCCAATGATTCGAAATTTCCAAAATAATTATAGAAAAGCGATTCGTTAAAATTGTTTGCCTTAGCAAAACTAAAAACCGACTTAGGTTTTTCATTGTTCTCTAAAACATAGTTCATATAGAAACTGATCATATCAGTTGAAAGAATAATATTTTTTTTAGCCATGATTATAATTTTATTTAGTGTAAAACTACAAAATGTTTAATAATAAGTAATAAAAGTTAAACAAACTTTAACATAGATTTAGCGAAGTAATCAAAATGACACTTATTTTAGCTTTAGGAGCAAACAGGAATATTAATTAAAAAACTATTTAATCTTTTATTAACAAGGAGTATAATTTTATTTATTTAACTTTAAAAAATCTTAAAAAACAACTTAATTAATTATGAAAAAATTACTTTTTAGTGCCTTAGCTTTATTCATGACTTTTGGAATAAACGCTCAAATTGAAACCCCTCAACCAAGTCCTTTTGCTAAAATGGAGCAAGTAGTTGGTCTGACAGATGTGTCTATTGAATATTCTCGTCCTGCAATGAGAGGAAGAACGATTTTTGGTGATCTGGTTCCTTATGATAAACTTTGGAGAACCGGAGCCAATGCCAATACTAAAATTACGTTTAGTGATGATGTATCTGTTGGTGGTACTGAACTTAAAGCCGGTACCTATGCTATTTTCACAAAACCGGGAATGGAATCATGGGACGTTATTTTTTATTCTGATGCCACAAACTGGGGAACACCTCAAAACTGGGATGAGAGTAAAGTTGCAGCTACAGTTAATGCACCAGTTAACGCAATGCCTTTTAATGTGGAGTCCTTCACAATTATGTTGGGGAACCTTACAAGTAATTCAGCGGAACTTGGTTTCCTTTGGGAAGGTGCTTATGTTGGAGTCACTATTGCGGTTCCAACGGACACTAAAGCAACTGCCAGTATTGAAAAAGTAATGGCAGGTCCCGGAGCTGGAGATTATTTTTCGGCAGCCGTATATTACTTAAATGAAGGTAAGGATATGAATAAAGCGAAGGTGTGGATAGATAAGGCAACTCAGATGACAGAAAAGGAACCAAGATTTTGGTTTTTACGTCAAAAATCACTGATTTATGCTAAGCTTGGCGATAAGAAAGGAGCTATTGAAAGTGCCAAAAAATCAATGGAATTAGCAGAGAAAGCTGGTAATGCAGACTATGTTAAAATGAATCAGGACTCCTTAAAAGAGTGGATGTAAAAAATATTGACTCCTATTATTGATTGATAGCGAGCTATGAAAATAGCTAATTGGCGTAACCTTAGGGTTGCGCCTCTTTTCATTCATGATCTTCGAGAATGAAAATGTCTTCAACCGACTTATTAAATAATCTGGCAATTTTAAGGGCCAAAACTGTAGAAGGAACATACTTGTTTTTCTCCATAGCATTAATAGTTTGTCTGCTGACTCCAATCTTTTCGGCCAATGCCGCCTGAGTCAGGTCATGAATAGCTCGTTCTACTTTTAAATTATTCTTCATGGCTGATGGATCTTAATTTTAAAAAGTTAAACCTGAATATGAAAAACAATAGTGGTGTAAACATATTAAAGACCAGGACATCAAAAAAAGCAAGTTCATAAACAAAAATTATGGTAAGAATTAAAATTGCATAATTAAAAATAATCGCCCAAACCAGTGAGTCTTTTCGAAGTTTATAAATATATTCATCTTCAACCTTTTCTCTTGTAAAACCAACCAGTAATCCGCCTGCAATAATTGCCAGTGCAATTAGCTCGTCCAGGATGCTGTTCTCAGTTATCTGAAAGAATCCTTTTTCGCTTTCGATAAATGATTCACTATAGATAGATAAAACGTTGACCGTTAAAGCATCCGATTCGTAATCGCTTAAATAAATAAAGATCCCTCCTATAAGTCCCAGTATAAAAAGTATCCATCCAACAGTTTTGTATTTGTTCGGCAATAAATAATTTGTTTTCATTGTCTTATTATTTTAATATTATCAAAAGTAAAGAAAACTTTACATATAGACAAATAAAGTATATAAAAAGTCATAAATATTTGTCTTTTTTAATATTTATTTGATTCTTTAAAATGACTATAAACTGTTAATTACATGATTTTTGTATTTTTTTAAAAGAGAGAAATTTCGTATATTGAGAATTAGACAAATTTTATGTTAATTTATTATTCAAAACATAATTTTGTTGTTAAAAAGTCACTAAAATGAATAGTGAACTTTCCATGGATCAGGCATTGATCGAGAAACTTACTAAAATTCTTGAAGTTAACCTCGAAAGGGAACATTTTGGTGTTAAAGAATTTACAAAGGAAGCCGGTTTAAGTCGTTCACAATTACACAGAAAACTACTATCGATCACAGGCAAATCCACGAGTAGATTTATCAGGGATTACAGGCTGGAAAAAGCCATGGAAATGCTTCAAAACAATTCGGCAACAGCTTCAGAGATTGCTTATCGTGTAGGCTTCAACAGTCCAACCTATTTCAATACCTGCTTTCATGACTATTATGGGTTTCCTCCCGGTGAAGTTAAATTCAGGGAACCAAAAGTAGAGGATGATGTATAGGAGATCTGAAAATCTGGAGTTAATTGACGAATCAAAACTTATTAAAGAATCATCTCCAGTTAAAAAACACCCGTTAAGACATAGAATGGTATGGGTTAATACCATATTTATAGTTTTGCTAAGTGTTATCAGTTATAATTTATACCAAAATTATAAGGATACTCCGGCAGAAGAAATGGTCAACAGAGAAGGACAGGATCTGTCTATAGCCATACTTCCCTTTAAGAATTTAAGTGATGATATTGAAAACCAGTATTTCGCCGATGGTGTATCAGGATCCATCCTAAATAAACTGAATTCAATTTCAGATCTGATGATTATCCCTTCATCAAGTATGGAAAAGTATCGAAATACGAATCTAACAGCATCCGAAATAGCTAATGAGGTCAATGTAATATATCTGCTGGAAGGTTCTGTACAAAGGCATGGAGATTCCATCAGGGTTATTAGCAGTTTAGTAAATGCTGAAAACCAAGAGCAACTACAATCCTTTGTTTTTGATTGGGAGTATAAAAACATTTTTGATATCCAGAGCAAGATTGCTTTAGAGATCAGTAAACAGCTGAACTTAAATATTGATCCTGAAAAATTAGAAAGGATGCAAAATCAACCAACCAAAAATATTGAAGCTTATAATTTGTATTTAAAAGGACGTTACTTCTGGCATCGAAGAACCGAAGAAGACTTAAATAAAATCATTAATTATTTTAACGAGGCACTTGACTAGATTCTCATTTCGCTTTGGCATACGCAGGATTGGCGGACACCTATTATTGTAATGCTCATGGTATATTTCAATTTAGAAATGCGTGGTAATGCAATACAACAAGGAGATTCATTGTTTAACTTAAGTAAAAAATATATGGAGAGACCCTATCTATTGATAAGAATAATGCGGAAGCACATGCGACTTTAGGAAAGATTTTATGTTACAAGGATTGGAATTGGGAAGCTTCTGAAAAGGAATTTCAGGCTTGCAATAAATCTAGATCCAAATTATGCAACTGCCCACCAGTACTATGCTGAATTACTTGAAATTGTTGGAAGAGCTAAAGAGGCTCAGAAAGGAAATAGATATCGCATTTAGCCTTAATCCAAATTCCTTAGCTATGAACCTTAATAGTGCCCGATTATATCAATATGATGGACGATATGAAAAAGCAATTATCGAAGTTAACAAAGCTCAAGAGATTAATAACTATATTATAGCTACACATATTATAAAATGGAGTGTTATTCGTATTTGGGAATAGGACGAAGAGGCCATGGCAGAATGGGAATCAGTATTTAAATTATATCCTGAATCATGGTATGGAGTATCCGAATTTTAGTGAAGGTTTAGAGAGCTGCCTACAAGAAATCTGGAATAAAGGGAACTTGGAAGTTTCATAATGATCTTATGATTAATGCAGAACGAGCTGAGAAATATGCTGCTCGTATTGCAGTAAACCTGGCCTATCTTGGGAGAGACGGAGAAAGCTTTAGACTGGCTTGACATAGCATACAATACAAACAAACGATTTCTTATTTTTATAAAAACACAAAATGACCTTAAAATTCTGCAAAATGAACCCAGATTTTTAGCCCTTTTAGAAAAATTGAATCTGGGTGGTTATGAAGAGTAGTTCGTTTGCTGCCCTACAATATCATTTTTTATAATCTATTTAGTGTTCATTACAATTTATAGACTTCAAATAATGCGTTAAAGACTTCAAAAAAAACTTTAAAATCATTGCAACATAGCTGTTATGTACCACATTTTTAATTGATTGATCTTTGTTTTAGAAAAAAATTATTAACCTTTAAAATTGATTAATCATGAAAAAATTATTGCTCGGCTTATTCGTCTTTGGACTTGCCACCCAATTTATGTTTTCACAGGTAGTTAAGCCTATTGAATTATCGGAAGTCAATGTTACTGTAAATTACAAATACCTTGATGCCATTGATTCAAAAGAAGTTGCAGTACCAGTGAAAATGCTGGAACAAGAAGTTGCTTATTTCAACTTAAAAGAATCCGATCTTTACAGCGATGAGTATGATACTTATCAAGTGTCCTTTTTCATTCCTCAGGGAAGAATTGTTGCTGCTTATGATAGTGATGGAAAAATTTTACGCACTATCGAACGATTTAAAAACATAAAGCTTCCAAGATCAGTTATTGTGTCCATTACCAAAAATTATCCTAAATGGAAAATAGTGGAAGATGCTTATAAAGTAGATTACTACGGTAAAAGTGGTATTGCTAAAAAACAATATAAGATCAAACTAAAAAACAGGGACAAGAAAATGACCGTGAAAGTTGATGAAGATGGTGAATTCTTATAGGATGCAACCTTTAACTTTAAAAACGCAACTTAATTGTTGCGTTTTTTTATTAGTACGGATCACTTTTAAATCAGATGTGTATATTTCAAAATGTTAATTATACGCCGTAATTGAGGAAGGATGCTGATGGTTAATCCTTCTAAATAAATGACATAAACTATTGATTAATTGATTTTTACTCTTTTTTAAAAGCGAGAAATTTCGTATATTCAAGATTGGACAAAATTCATGTTAGGGAATTATTCACAACATAATTTTGTACATTAAAAGTCACTAAAATGAATAGTGAACTTTCCATGGATCAGGCATTAATCGAGAAACTCAAAAAAATACTTGAAGATAATCTCGAAAGGGAACACTTTGGCGTCAAGGAGTTAGCAAAAGAAGCAGGTTTAAGTCGTTCTCAGTTAAACAGAAAATTACAAGCGATCTTAGGGAAATCCACCTGCAGGTTCATTCGAGAATACAGGCTTGAAAAAGCCATGGGAATGCTACAGAATAATGAAGCTACAGCATCAGAAATAGCGTATCGCGTAGGATTTAATAGTCCAACATACTTCAATACCTGTTTTAATCAGTTCTATGGCTATCCACCAGGCGAAGCCAAGTTCAGAAAGACTTCAGCCAATCAACAAACTGAATCAATAGATACTCCTTTACAATTAAGTGCACGTATAAAAACTATCCGAACTTTTAATAGAAGATTGGTTTGGATCAATACCATTGCAATCCTGTTATTGGGTGTCCTTGGGTTTAGTTTATATCAAACCTATGTAAAACCACAAAATGACATGGCCTTTAGCATGAAAGGGGATAAATCCATTGCCATATTGCCTTTTAAAAATTTGAGTGAGGATCCTGAAAACCAATTTTTTGCAGATGGAATATCTGGAACCATTCAAGCAAACCTCAATAAAATTACAGACCTACGAGTGATTTCATCCTTTAGTATGGAAAAATACAGACATACTACCTTGACTGCAGAAGAGATTGCAAAAGATGTTAACGTAGAATATTTATTAAATGGTTCTGTATTAAAACATGGCGATTCCATTAGAGTATTAACCAATTTGATAAATGCTAAGACCAATGAGATCGTGACGTCCTCTGTATTTGATTGGGAGTATAAAAATATTTTTGAGATTCAACGCAGAATTGCCTCAGATATAGTAAATGAGTTAGAAGTTGCTATCGATCCAGAAAAATTAGAAATCATACAAACGAATCCAACGAAGAACCTCGAAGCCTACATTTTATATTTAAAAGGACGTTTTTTCTGGCATCGCAGAACCAAAGAAGGCATAAACAAAAGCATAGATTATTTTAACCAGGCAATTGCCTTGGATTCAACCTATGCTCTGGCCTATGCAGGTTTAGCAGACGCCTATTTTGTGATGCCTTGGTATATTAGGGTAAAAGATAAAGATTCGGTGTTTACAATAGCCAAAGACTATGCAGAAAAAACACTTTACCTCGATAAAAATAATGCCCAAGCACATGCAACTTTAGGTGGAATTTTTTGTTTTAAAGATTGGAATTGGGAGGCGTCGGAAAAGGAACTTAAGCTTGCCATACAATTAAATCCAAATTATGCAACGGCACACCAATATTATGCCGAGTTACTGGAAATTTTAGGAAGAGCTAAAGAGGCCAGAAAGGAAATAGATCTGGCATTGAGCCTGAACCCGATTTCCTATGTAATGACTGTTATTAGTTCCCGTTTATATTATCAAGATGGTCTTTACGAAAAAGCGATTATAGAAGCAAATAAGGCTAAAGAGTTTAACAATAAATCCGGAGGCGCATATGATATAATTATAAATTGTTATACGTATATGGGAAGGGACGATGAGGCCATGGCAGAATGGGAAGAAGGGTTAAAATTATATCCTGATAAAAATATAGAAGTTACTGAAGGGCGTAGAGACGCATTTAAAAAATCCGGTATAAAGGGAGCTTTGAAGTTTCAACATGATCTTAGGATCAATTCTGATAATGCAGATAGATGGAAAATGTATATAGCCGGGAACTACGCCTATTTAGGAGAGACCGAAAAAGCCTTGGAATGGCTTGAATTGGCCTATAAAAAGCGAGGCGCAATTTATAGAATGAAAAGTAACCCAAAATTTAAAAGCCTGCGCAAAGAACCCAGATTTTTAGCACTTTTAGACAAACTTAATTTAGGAGGCTATGACGATTAGCATTATGTTATTTGATTCTATTCTAATTATGGTTATTTGTTAAAAATTTATAAGATTTAAATAAAGCTTTGAATACTTCAAAAAAAACTTTAAAACATTTGCTTTATAGTTGTTAAGTACTGCATTACAGTATGTTAGATATTTGTTTTAGAAATTAATCATTAATCATAAAACAAATAGTCATGAAAAAATTATTGTTAGGTTTGTTAGTATTTGGATTCACCACCCAGTTTATGTTTTCACAGGAAATTGAATTAGCTGAGGTCCACTTAGATGTCAACTACAAATATTTGGAAGCCATTGATTCAAAACATACGCCAATAGACGTGAAAAATCTGGAAAAAGAAGCAGCTTTTTACAATATAAAAGAAGCCGACGTTTACAGTGACGAGTATGATAACTACAGAGTTTATTTTTATATTCCAAAAGGAAGTATTTTTGCCAACTATGACAGTAATGGTAAAATATTACAAACCATCGAACGGTTTGAAAACATTCAACTTCCTAGATCAATTGTAGAAGCCGTTGCACAAGAATATCCGGATTGGACAATTGCAGAAGATGCTTATAAAGTAGATTATTACGGCAAAAGCGGAATTGCACAAAAACAATTTAAGGTCAAATTAAAAAAGGAGAATAAAAGCAAGACTCTAAAATTTAACGAAGATGGTGAATTCCTGTAGGATGCAACCTTTAACTTTAAAACGCAACTTAATTGTTGCGTTTTTTTTTAATACGGATCATTTTTAAATCAGATGTGTATATTTCAAAATGTTAATTATACGCCGTAATTGAGGAAGGATGCTGATGGTTAATCCTTCTAAATAAATCATATACGCTATTAATTATTTAATTTTTACACTTTTTTAAAAGCGAGAAATTTCGTATATTCAAGATTGGACAAAATTTATGTTAGAGAATTATACATAACATAATTTTGTACATTAAAAGTCACTAAAATGAATAGTGAACTTTCCATGGATAATGCACTGCTCGAGAAACTGACCAAAATTCTTGAAGTCAACCTCGAAAAGGAGGATTTTGGTGTCAAAGAATTGGCAAAGGAAGCAGGTTTAAGCCGTTCGCAATTATATAGAAAACTACAATCTCTAACAGGAAAATCTACAAGCAGATTTATTAGGGATTACAGGCTGGAGAAAGCCATGGAGATGCTTCAAAATAATTCGGCTACAGCTTCAGAGATTGCCTATCGTGTAGGATTTAGCAGTCCAACATATTTTAATACGTGTTTTCACGATTATTTTGGTTATCCTCCGGGAGAAGTAAAATTCAGGAATCCAAAGGTTACTAAAATTGAAAAGGAATCAGAAAACTTAAAACAGGTTGATAAATCACTTCTTATAAAAGACTCGCCAAAAGTTAAAAAAAGCCTATTAAGAAAAAGAATGGTTTGGGTTAATACCTTCTTTATTGTTTTGTTAAGCGCAATAAGTTATAATTTATATCAAAATTATAAAGTCACCAGTCATGAAGACAATCTGAATAAAACTAGCGATAATAAATCCATTGGAGTCCTTCCTTTTAAGAATCTGAGCACAGATCTGGAAAACCAATATTTTGCTGATGGTATGATGGACGATATTTTAAACCAGCTTTCAAAAATCAATAGATTAAGCGTAAAGTCTAGACAGTCTGTAGAAAAATATCGTGGTAGTGATAAATCTATAATGAAAATTGGTAAAGAATTAGGGGTAGATTATCTTGTTGAAGGAAGTGCACAAAAGCATTCCGACAGCGTTAGAATCATTGCACAACTTATTGATGTTAATACAGATGAGCATTTATGGTCTAATAATTATGATTTTGATCTTAAACAGGTCTTTGCTATACAGAGTAACATATCAAAACAAATAGCACACGAATTAAATGCGGTTCTCACTCGTGAAGAAATCGAACAAATTGAAAAAAAACCTACTCAAAATCTCGAAGCTTATAATTTGTATTTAAAGGGCCGCTTTTTCTGGCATCGGCGAACTGAAGAAGGTATAAACAAAAGCATTGACTATTTTAAACAAGCTATAGAATTAGATTCCACCTATGCACTGGCTTACGCAGGATTAGCAGATTCCTATTATGTATTGCCTTTTTATGTGAGTATAGCAGATAGAGACTCGTTATTTAACATAAGCAAAGAATATGGGGAGAAAGCACTATCTATAGATAAAAATAATGCCGAGGCTCATGCAACTTTAGGTTCAATGTTGTGTTATAGGGATTGGGATTGGGAGGCTTCGGAAAAGAAACTAAAGCTTGCTATAAAATTAGATCCAAATTATGCCACGGCTCATCAATATTACTCGGAAGTATTACAAATTTTGGGAAAAACAAAGGAAGCCAGAATAGAAATGGACATGGCGATTAAATTAAACCCAAATTCTTGGATAATGCATAAGAACAGTGCTGAATTTTACTTAGATCAAGGTCTTTTCGAAAATGCAATTATAGATGCTAACAAGGCTATAGAGTTGGACATAAATAAAAGACGTCCATACAGCATAATTATGAAATGTTATAGCTATTTGGGAAAGGACGATCAAGCTTTGGCAGTGTGGGAAGAATCTTTAAAAATATTTCCTGATCATAATATAAAATTTATTAATGGACTTAGAGATTCATTTAAAAAATCCAGGATGAAAGGCTTTTATAAGTTTACCAATGACTATTGGCTTAAAACAGGTGTTGCAAATAATGTTCCATTTAGTGTTGCAGAAAACTATGCTTATTTGGGAGAGACCGAAAAAGCTTTGGAATTCCTTGAATTAGCTTATAAAAATCGTAATCAGGCTATAATAAACATAAAAACTACATACGATTTTAAAGACCTTCGTAGTGAAACCAGATTTTTAGCCATTTTAAAAAAATTGAATTTGGGTGATTATGAATGATAATAGTCTTTTCAAAAATTAAATATTCTAAATACATTATTCTTTCGTTTCTGAACTAATTTTTTCCATGCAACATAATTGAAAACCTTTGCATTATAATTGGAAGTTTTTGCACTTTAGTTGTTATGCAGCGCATTATTTTATCTGTTACTTTCAATCTATACTTATTTAATTAATTACTAACAGATAATTTAACAATCATGAAAACTTTTAAAAGAATTTTACTATTAACAGTATGCATAAATTTGCTACTGACATGTTCACACTTTGGTGTTGTTGTAGATGATGAATATGTTGCTATAACCATGCCATTTAATGCTGATTTTTCTGTATGGGATCATTCAGATTATACAGATAACAGATGTGGAGGCCCTCCTAATTTTTTCCTTACAATGCTAGGAGATGGAGAAGTTATGCATCTTGGAGAAATGACTACCACTATGACTTTTTGCGTTAATACTTCTAACGGATACTATTATGATACTGTAGGTTCATTTGTTTTTGCAAATGGAGATGAATTATTTTTTGAGATTCCCGAAGGACAAATTTATCCTAATCAAGGTGATAATTCTGATTATTATCAGACACAATTTAATGATTTATTGATATTTACAGGAGGAACAGGTCGTTTTGAAGATGCATCTGGAGATGCCATGACAAATGCATTTGTACATGATGGACAAGATGAATGGCGAACCGATTTCTTTACAGAAGGATTCATTGTATTAAAGAAGTCCAGACAATAATTCAATTGACATTGAAAAAAATAAAAAGTGCTTCCAGCGAAGCACTTTTTCTGTTTAGTATTCCAAACAAATTATCTGGCTAACTTTATCCAGGGTTTTGATGTGCCTATTTCTAAAACTGTAAGTCATGATATCGCTTTGTATTGTGCCGTGACGAAGAAGATAATTAAAGTGAATAATCTTGTACTTTTAACCTATGCAACATAATTGTAATACAATACATTAAATTGAAAGAATCTGCAACATAGTTGCTATGTACTGTATTGTTTTGTCTGTTATTTTTATAATAATACAAGAGGTTTAAGAATTCCAGTTGAAGGTGATAGAGCATAAGTGTGATTTAATAAGAATTAAAATTAACCTTTAAAATATATATCATGAAAACAAAACAATTTAAACATGGTTTTTTTGCACTTCTTATTCTTTCCGTTTTAGTCATTTCTTTTAACGGTTGCAGTAGTGATGATGACAGTTCTTCTGATTCTCAAGCTTTTTTAGAATTGTATACAGGAACGACATGGGCTCTAAATAACGATGGAGGAGTTCCGGTAGACGCCGACGTTCCGGCTTACTTCAGATTTGTAAGTGATGCCTCTAAGGTATTAGAAGGCTGGTATCAGGATTCAAATGAAGCTGAATGTTATTTTCATATAAAAGGTATTAATCTTGGCAATGGAGCCATGAAACTTTTGGAAAATTCAGAAAACAAATTAGTTATTAAAATAACATATCCCGATGAAACTGAGACCTATACATGTACAGTTCAAGGAGATACTGTTAAGATAGTAATGGTCTATGAGGAAGTTGGATTTCCAGCAGAAACATTTACTCTTTTTTTCGATAAAACAACAGTCAATGTGGATGCATTGCCAATTTGTGGATGATAACTTCAACATTGCCGGCATATAAACAGGTATTTTAAAAAAGTAATTGACCTTTTAGTCTTACCTGGAAAACATAATTAAAAACCTATGCACTTTAATAGTTAGAATTTGAAACATAGTTGCTGAATATTGTTTTATTTTATCTGCTACTTTCAATCTATACTAATGGAATTAAATAATAATAAAAAGTTTAAAAATCATGAGAACTTTAAGACCACTGCCAAAATTATTTTTGATCACCTTTCTTTTAGTTGTGATCATTGTGCTCCTTAAAAACTGTGAGAAACCAGTTGTAGACGATTTTTATCTTGAAGATTCTATTTCCAGCGAAGAACTTTATCCGTGGCAGGATCTGTTACAACAGTTAGACCTGCAATCAGATATTTTGTTTGTGCAGGAAGGTGAATCCATTCAGGATGTATTGGATGTTGCCAATTCCGCATCTGTAATTTATATTGAACCTGGTATTTACCAGGAAGAACTATCAACCAATAAGTCAGACATTAAATTAATAGGATTTAGTTTAGATCCCGATGACTTGATCATTAAAAATGCTGAAAAAAGCAATATTGAGATTGTAAATCTCCATGATGAAAACGGTTTTGATGATCTTCAGAACAGATCTTTCCTTAGCGGAGTGAGTAGCAGTCTTATCAATATGACAAGAGAAGATCTTGGAGGTAATATAGCTCACTACACATTTGATATTGCAATGGGTCCGGGCGAATTTGATGTCATTACTATCCACCGCGTTGTTATGGAAAGTCGTGCCTATATGCCAGTTCGAACCAATGGTGATATCTTTATGGTACATGGTGCCATTCAGGATTTTGATGCCATCTTTTTGACAGCCGGAGCTGAAACCATTGATGCAAAAACCTCATCGCCATATTACTTAGCTTCAAATAAAATTGATGTTTGGGGTATTGATATGGGATGGACTAAAGTACCAATGGGAACAACAGACTTTTCATTTATGGAAGGTTGGGGAATAGAGAAAGATGCCAGACATACTTTAAACGCCATGGCCATAGCTCGTTTAATTCGTGGTTTGACTAAACAAGGATATTCTAAAATGAACCTATTAGGATTTAGTTATGGAGTTCATGTTGTATATGGTGCAGCTAATATAGAAATTCAACAAAACAGGTTTGAACAGGATGTGAAAGGCCTTATCCCGGTTGATAATGCTTTAAAATATGATGATGTAAATGCACAGGTAAATACTTGTGAAGCCGCATTTAGTAAGAAGAAAAAACTAAGGAATGGACAATTTGTCCACCCTTGGGGAGAAGGGTTTATTTACTTAGGTAATTTAGCGCTCAATGCGCCTGATGATACATCACCATTTAATGGTGATTTGACAAATAGCCAATATTTAATGGCTGCCGGTACTCAGGGTTTTTTCGCAGGTAACATGGATGGGTATTTCTTTTCTGATCCACAAAGATTTTTCAGACTTTGTGTAGACCTTGCGCCTTATTGGCCTATGCAATTAAATTATGAATTAAGTGCTTGTCCTTGCCCAAAAGAAGATGTTAGTTATGACGACCATCTTAAACAATTATCACTCCCAATTCTTTATATTGGTGCAGGATTAGGTGAAGGACATATGGGAGTTTATTCTAGTAGCCTAACCTCGAGCACTGATATAACACATCATATAATAGACCGATATAGTCATGCCGATCTATGGTTTGGTTATGATGCAGATAATCTTGTTTGGGGTCCATTAAGTGACTGGATAAAAAATCATAAATAATGACAACTTAACTTAATTTGAATAAAATAAAAGGTGCTTCTTAAAGGAGCACCTTTTTTGTTTAATATTCCAACCCGATTATCTGGCTAACCTTATCTAAGGTCTTTATGAGTTTATTACTAAAACTGTAGGTCATCACATCACTCTGTATTTTACCTTGACGCAGAAGATTGTTAAAGTGAATGACCTCGTAATTATAGCCTATTGTGGTGTATCCAAAATCTTTGGTTTCTTCTTTATCCTCAGAAATTATAGTTACTGTCGACGGTTCGTGAAATCTGGAATTAATCTTTATAATGCCTTTTTCACAATGGAAAACAGCTTCAGTAGGTGTCTCTTCGAGCAAAGTGCTTTTTAAATAGGCATTTACGCCATTTTTATATTTAAAGACCATAGAACACGAAGAGTCCACATCGTTTTCGAAAAAAGTTGCTTCAGCTTCAATTTCGTTGGGATTTCCTAAAGTTGATAAAGCTGTAAAAACAGGGTAGATGCCAATATCAAGTAAGCTGCCACCACCTAAAGACTTTTTAATAACACGATTGCTCACATCAAATTCCTGCTTGAATCCAAAATCGGCTTCCAGCTTTAAAATCTTACCGTAAGTCTCTTTCTCTATTAAGTCCAGAACATAATTATAATGAGGCAAGAAAAAGGTCCAAAGGGCTTCCATCAACAACACATTATTAGCCTTGGCACAATCGATCATTTCATGAACTTGTTTGGCATTCATTGCGAATGGTTTCTCGCATAAAACGGCAATACCATTTTTAATACACAACATTGTATTTTCTTTGTGCAGAGCATGAGGCGTAGCAATATATACAGCATCAACATTGGAGTCGTGAGCTAAGTCTTCATAATTGTCATATGCTTTAGTAGCACTATACTTTTCTGCAAATTCTGTTGCTTTATCCTGGGAACGGGATGCTACTGCATAAAGCTCAGCATCGTCAACTGTTAAAAGATCTGTAGCGAATTTATGAGCGATCTTACCTAGGCCAATGATGCCCCAACGTATTTTTCTATCCTTGAATGATTCCATTCCTAAAACTAATCAATTTTTGAATAACTGTGGCTATTATCATGACAAGAAAACAACCAATAAAATTAAGCCACAAATATGGTAGATTGATGAAGTCATACTCATCCAGAAGATATAATGAAATGATAATGATTTGAGTAATAATTGCAGCCATAAAAACGGCATTTCCCCTTACATATTTTATAAAGAAGGCCAGCAAAAAGATTCCCAGAACATTACCGTAAAATATGGATCCAATAATGTTCACCAACTGAATCAGGTTTTCGGCTAAATTGGCTACACAGGCAATGCCAATGGCAAAAATTCCCCAAAGTACGGTAAAGAGTTTTGTAGCACTAACCATATGCATTTCATTAGTATGTTTTGAGTGTCGCTGATAAAGGTCAATGGAGGTTGTAGATCCCAGAGCATTCAATTCGCTTGCTGTTGATGACATAGCTGCACTCAAAATAACGGCTAATAACAATCCTATCAATCCTCGAGGGAGATTATTGAGGATGAAATGAATGAACACATAATCCCTGTCGTTGGATTCTATTTTTATGTCCTTTTCGTCTGCAACCTTATCAATTAAAATTTTTGCTTCCTCCCTTATCTCTTTATCGGCCTGGTTTGCGATAGCTATGTAATTTTTATATTGTACTTCTCCCGTTTCCAGATATTTATTTATGATGAGCTGTTTGTCATTAAAGATCTGGTCCTGTTCACTCTGAATCCTTTGGAATTCCTCCGCATGTTTTGAATTAACGACCTCCTGAGATGCTATGGGGTTAAAATTAACAGGAGATTGGTTAAACTGATAAAACACAAATACCATGACTCCAACTAATAAAATAAAGAATTGCATAGGTACTTTGAGCAACCCATTGAAAATAAGTCCCAGTTGCATTTCTTTTAATGATTTACCGGATAAATACCTTTGCACCTGACTTTGGTCCGTTCCAAAATAGGAGAGGGCTAAAAACGTTCCGCCAATTATTCCGGTCCAGAAGGTATAACGATTATTAAGATCAAAGGAAAAATCCAGTATCTCCATTTTACCGCTGGCACCTGCTATTTCAAGTGCTTTTTTGAAGGTCACATTTTCCGGTAAGTAGCTGACTATTAAGTAGAAAGCTATGAACATTCCGGTAAAAATGACTGCCATTTGTTGTTTTTGCGTAACACTGACCGCGCTGGTACCACCTGATACCGTATAAATTATTACGAGGATCCCGATAACGATATTAAGTGTAATTAAATTCCAGCCTAAAACAGCTGAAAGTATGATGGCAGGAGCAAAAATAGTTATGCCTGCAGCCAAACCGCGTTGAATT
Source organism: uncultured Flavobacteriaceae bacterium (assembly GCA_963827785.1). Classification (GTDB taxonomy): domain Bacteria; phylum Bacteroidota; class Bacteroidia; order Flavobacteriales; family Flavobacteriaceae; genus Site-B1. The sequence goes on from CAWHCT010000031.1 coordinate 21,959, forward strand.
AAGAATAAAATTGCAGTTAAGGAACGTGTTTTTATGTCGAAGCGATTCTCAAGGAATTCATACGCTGTATAGACTTTTAGCCTATGGTAGATAGGTATGAAAACCAGGCATATTATAACCATTGCTATAGGCAGTCCAAAATAGAATTGAACAAATCCCATTCCTGAATGAAATGCCTGTCCTGGTGTTGATAAAAAAGTGATTGCACTGGCTTGAGTAGCCATTACAGATAGGCCTACTGTATACCATTTTGCCTTATTGCCTCCACGAATATAGTCTTGTACATTTTTGCTGCCTTTAGTTTTCCATGCTCCATAGAGCACTATAAATAACAGAGTGGCAATTAATACAAACCAGTCGTATATGATGCATTCTAGGCGAAGGATGCCGTTATAAAATAAAAGATAATGATATAAACTGCGTTCGCTATTAAAACAGCAGTATACCATTTTTTCCACCGGCTTTCTTTTGGGATTTTTTGCATATTGATCAATTTTTTAGCTTTTATTTAAAAGCTAATTTGGTATTACGGTTATAGTAAACATCAAAATTAAAAATTTTAATTACGGTTTTACCACAATACAGTGAAAGATATAAACCTTTTTATAAACAACCAATTTTATTGATAAAAAATTCGATAAAACACAAGTATTTAACTAATTATTGACTAAATGAATTTTCAATTTTTGATCTTATTCATAACTTTAATGTCTTCATTTCCAATGGATAACATATTGGCGAATAATCGGTAAGCTCCGGCAACACCTGCAGGAAATTCTCTAAAAAAGCTCAAACCTGTATATATGTAATACCCTTTGCCATATTGCGCTATTAACAAACTTCCGTCCTTTGGTGTCTCACCAATATCGTTAATTGAAAGGAGGGGTGTAAATTCTTCAGACCATTTATCAGGAAAATATAAACCACGTTCCTGAACCCAGCCGTCAAAATCTTTGGAGGTGATCTTGTTAGGATAATTTAATACCGAATGCTGAGGATTTAAAATCCTGACCTCTGCATTTTCATCGGTTACACGATCTCTGGACAATTCAAGATCATATGGAGCTAATTCATCTACTTTTAATCTGAAATTGGTATTGTATTGCACGATCAAATTGCCCCCACTATTAACATAATCAAATAAATATTTTTGCTTAAATTTTAGCTCATCAACTGTATTATAAGCTCGAATCCCGACAACTATAGCATCAAAACGTTGTAAATTTTCGGGACTAATATCTTCAGGTTTAATGGAGACCACATTATATCCAATTTGCTGCAAACTGGCAGGAACCGTATCGCCTGCACCTTCAATATAGCCAATGTTTTCACCTGCTTTTTTTAGATCCAGCCTGACCACTTTGCTTTCACTGGGTAATAAGACAGTTTGAAATGGAATATGATCATAATCTATATCTATCAGTTCCTTTGAGTATTCCTTTTCTCCAACGTATGCAATTGGAGAGATAAGACCTTCACTTTGATTTTTTGGCGGAATAACAGTAAATACAAGAATTTGCTCTTGATCTTTATTAGCTATTGATAGTTTTTGTTTCTCGGGATAAACATTCCAATCGTCCGGAGAACATAAAGTCACATAACCTTCAATGGCATCTTTACCTGCTTTTACAGTGACAGGTATTTCTTTTTGCTGATCGTTTTCAAAAATGATAACCTTCTCATCAATTTTAACTGATACTTCCGGAATTATTTCGAAAGGTTTATACACTTCACCTTTTACCGGATCATTCATCTTGTAAACTACTTCTTTAATAAAAGGGATCTTGGTATTTTCAATAATTAGATTAAAAGTCACATTGATATCTTTTTCCTTTTCTGGTTTTCCAATATCTGCTTTATTCTCTACCTCATACATGCCTAAAGTTCCCTTTTTACTAAGCCAATAGGCGGACGTCATAGGCTGATCTGATTTAAAACTAATGGATTCCTCAAACTTATAATCTACGTTTTTAAGCAAGGGAATGTTCTTCTTGATATAAATTTCATTTGGGTTGATAATACTTTCCAGTTGAATGGGTTGGTTACTTCTGTTTATAACTTCAAGTGATAGTTTGACGTTGTCTTTAATAGTTGCATGACTGGTTTCTGAAACTGCTTCCATATAAAGGCCAGTACAAGCTGCAATAATGTTTTTTATTTCTTTTGTTTTGATACTTTTCCAGTGCACATCTTTTAGCTTTTGAATTAAAGTATATGCTTTAACCAGATCAGGAACGGATGCTGAAGGCTTTCTAAAATCGAATTCATCCTGGACCTTTTTTAATATGGCTCCAATTTCATTTCCTCCTTTTACTCGGTTCCATGAGGTGTCAATTCCTTCAAAAATATTGGTCTTATCCTCCGGCAGATCACCTTTGATCAATTCAATATATTCCAAGGTTTCACCACGAGTTCCTGTATTTCCAAAACCTTGTGATTTGTGCTGGCTGCGACTTAAAGAAGCAATCTCTGTATTGCTTAATCCCAGAGTGGGATAGAACGCACCAACATCTATTGATAATAGATTGGTTTTATCTGCTTTGTCAAAGTTCTCCTGGCTTCCATAAAACCACCAAGATGTGTTAAAGAATATTCGTTTTGTCTGCCAGATATTAGTAATGGCAAGTTGATCGGGATATTTAGTAGCATCATTTGAAATATCAAACGCTTCCAGGCTTAATAAAGCCGAACTCGTATGGTGTCCATGAGTGCTGCCCGGACTTCTATGGTCAAATCTGTTAATTATGACGTCTGGTTTGAATTTTCTAATAGCCAAAACAACATCATTTAAAACTTTGTCTTTATCCCATATTTTAAGAGTTTCATCAGGATGTTTTGAATAGCCAAAATCGATTGCTCTCGTAAACATTTGTTCTCCTCCATCAATCTTTCTGGCGGTTAATAATTCCTGAGTTCGAATGACACCTAATAGTTCTGTAATTTCCGGACCAACAAGATTTTGACCACCATCACCGCGTGTAATAGATAAGTAGGCAGTTCGGGCCTTTTTTTGATTGGACATGTAGGAGATCAATCTTGTGTTCTCATCATCAGGATGTGCGGCGACATATAATACAGACCCTAGAAAGTTTAACTTTTTTATAGATTCGTAAATTTCTGCAGAATTTAATTTAGTGGGTTTTTGAGCAAAGGAAATCGCAGAAATATTAAGAAAGACAAGTAAAAGAATTATTAGTTTACGCATTTTAGTTTAGATAGCTTAAGTACCAAATATAAAAATAAAAACCAGCGAAAATGCTGGTTTTAATGTTATTTTAACGAATGTCTTGTCAAAGCCACTTCTTTCTTTTGAAGTACCATAACATTCCTAAAAAAATCACGATCATTACTAGCCATAAGATGAAATAGCTGTATTTATATTTTAACTCCGGAATATTTTCGAAATTCATTCCATAGATTCCTGCAATAAATGTTAAGGGAATAAAAATGGTAGCTATTATTGTCAGTACTTTCATGACCTCATTCATTCTGTTGCTTATTGAGGTCATGTACATATCCATAAGACCCCAGATCATTTCTCTGTAAATATCAATATTTTCAGAAACCTGAATGATATGATCATAAACATCGCGATAGTAATGTAATGTTTTATCTAAAATTAATTTGTTATCTGTTTTTTCAATCCTGTTGATGATCTCTCTTAAAGGGAAAATGACTCGCCTTACTTTGAGCACCTCTCGTTTAAGTTCCTGAATTTGCTGGCTTATTTCATTCTGACTAAGTCCGGTAAATAAATTATCTTCAAGATCTTCTATTTTATTACCCATGGTCTCAATAATAGTAAAATAATGATCGGTCACCGAATCAATAAGAGCATACAACAAATAATCAGAACCCAACCCTCTTATTCTGCCTTTTGCTGTTCTTAGTCTTTCCCTTACGCTATCAAATACATCTCCTTCTGCTTCCTGGAATGTTAATACAAAATTTTCACCAAGGACGAAGCTTACCTGTTCAGATATGACTTCCTCATTGTTGTCATAATAAAGCATTTTAAGCACCACAAAAATGTAGTTTTCATATTCATCAATTTTTGGTCTGCTTGAAATATTTACAATATCCTCTAAAATGAGGGGATGAAGGTCATAATGTTTTCCAATTTTTTCTATCTCTTCTACATGGCTTAGTCCATTAAAATTCACCCATGTCACCGAATCTGTAGATTTATATTTGAAGACCTCTTCAACATCTTTAATTACTTTTTCCTCGATATTGTTTAGGTTGTAATCAAAGGATTCTATAAAAAATTTATGGGACTTATCACCAGTGTATATAAGGGTTCCGGGTGACTGACCAATTTTTTTATGATGTTTGGATTTCTTTCTTTTTCCCATAAATTAAATATACAAAAGTTTTAAAGAGCGTCAGTGCCATCATCAATAGCATCTTTTTTAAGCAACGTGACAGCTTTTTGTAAAATTAGATTATTAGGATAGGTCACCAGATCTCCATTATCCATTCTTAAAAGGATTTGGAAAGCAGTAATGTCTTCAATAATGGCAATAATTGGAAAATCCTTATCATGGATCTGAATTTTATCACCCACTTTATAAGGAAAAGCAAAGAACATAATTACTCCTGAAGTAATATTACTAAGTATGGACCAAATAGCAAACAGACCAATTCCTATGACTGCAAAAACGGAGGAAAAAACTAAGGCTAATTCTTTTGGCTCTGCGCCAAGAATAAAGGATTCTATAAGTGTTGCAATTAAAAATAAAGTCACTGTCACATATCTTATAATAAGATTGGTCCGTGCTTCATTAATACCACTTTTTCTTCCTATTTTTTTAATTGTGATCTGCAAAATATATCTAAAAATTAAAAGAATAATTATTAGAATGGCCGTATAAATTATTTCTGATCTATAGGTATTGAATATGTCATTCATGTTTTAATCAATTATTAAATTCGCTTAAAGTTTCATAAACCAAATGTACGGGTAATCCCATAACATTGAAATAAGAACCTTCAATATTTGCAACACCAATTTGTCCTATCCATTCCTGAATTCCGTAAGCTCCTGCTTTATCCATTGGGCTGAAATTTTTAACATAATACCAGATTTCTTCTTCAGTAAATTTCTTAAAAGTAACTTTGGTGATGCTATTCACTATTTTTTGTGTTTTAGAGGTCGTGAAACAGACTGAAGTAATGACCTCATGAGTTTGACCACTCATGGATCGTATCATGTTAAACGCATCTTTCTCATCAATAGGTTTTCCCAATGCCATATCATTGTGCCAGACAATGGTGTCGCTGGTTATAAGAATGTCATTTTCCTTTAATTCCTTTTCAAAAGGCTTTGATTTTAATTGTGCCAGATAGTCACTAATCTCAGCATGATGAAGATCTTCAGGATAATCTTCTTCAACCGGTTTTAATCTGATTTCAAAATCAATTCCCAGATCTTTGAAAAATTCTTGCCTTCTGGGTGATCCCGAAGCTAAAATGATATTGTATTTTTTTAGTTTTTGATTCAGCATTAATTTAAAATAATAGGATATAAAAGCATGGACATCATACCGAGTAACATAATAAGTTTTAGCAAATTGCTGATTAATTTATAATCCTTTTTGGATTTGGCTTGAAATATTTTGATGGAAACAAAAATCAATGGTCCTGCAATAAGAAGTAAAAAATATATGACAATAATCGTATGCATATATAAATAGTTTGCCAAATAGTAAATCAGACCAAAAACAGGTAATAATGAAACCACAAAAGTTATATTTCTTGCACGTTCTCTGCCAATAAGTATAGGTAAGGTGTTCATACCGGACTTATGATCACCATCGACGTCTTCAATGTCTTTTATCATTTCCCGAACCAAATTTATAATGAATGCAAACAAAGCATAATCCAATAAGACTTTAAACATTGTTACTTGACTAGCCTGGTTTTGATTGTCAATCACAGGTAATAACTCAAAAATTCCAACAATTATTAGACTCAAGGCGACAAGTAGTGAAACGACCAAATTGCCAATAAGAATCATCCTTTTTAAATAACTGGCATAAATATACAACAAGGCGGAAATGACAACAAATAAAGCAAAAAAACTGCTTTTTCCAACCAAATGTGAGATGTAAAACCCAATGAGAACACCTGTAAAATTAAAAAACAAAAACAGACTGTTGGCTTTTCTTTCTGTCACCTTTCGTCCTACTATGACCTTTTCCGGTCTGTTCACCATATCGGTCTCAACATCATAAATATCATTGATAATATAACCTGCAGCAGCAATGCAAATTGTAGAAAGAACCAATAGGGAAAAACCAAACCAGTTTAAAGTTATTTCAACACCAAAAGGAATAAATAGAGCGTACTTAAGCAGTATCTGTACAAAAGCAATTATTAGTAAATTTTTCCACCTGATCAGGTTTAATAAGTTCATCATTATTTAAGTCTTGCAGGTGATTTTAAAGGTTCTAATTGTTTTTAGGCTGGATTTTAATTTCAGGTATTTTAATAATTTCTATAGTTGTTGATGCCAAAACAATTTTGTCCTTATGCTTTTTAATTTCTTCATATATAAGCTGGCTAAGGATATTTTTTGTAATCCGTCTTTTTTTATAATCTACTATATACCTCAAATTAAATTCTATCCAATTATCAGTTAATTTAACTGATAAGGAAGGGTCAACAATAGCATCTTCAATATAATATTTATCCACCACATGTTGCCATTTGGCTTTTGATTTTGATGTGTATTCAGACAGTGTTTCTGAAGCTATTTTAATAATTATTGATTTGGTAAGTTCCACATCAGATTCATAATGAATTGGCAAGTTGAATTCATCCCAGATAAAAGGAAAATCCTTAGAATAGTTATAGATCGGACCTTTAAAAACAAATGCATTACTCAATTTTACAATTCTTCCTGAATAGTTATCGCTGCTTACCCATTGTCCAATTTCCATCATAGTAGTATAAACACTATCCACATCAATGACATCTCCTTTAATTCCGTTTATTTCAATTCTATCTCCCGGTTTGTAGACTTTGAGCACAAAAATATAGATTGAACCGGCAATACTTAAAATCAATTCCTGCAAAGTAAATGCGATTCCGGCAGAAAATAAACCAATTAAAAGAGTAAAATCCTTGATGTTACCCGTGAAATATGAAATTGAAAGTATGATGAGTATTAAATATCCGATGAATTCAATACCCTTTTGAGTATTATATCGAACAGAAGTTTCAGGTAAGGTTTTTTTTAAAATTCTTCTTAAAAGCTGAATTATTATTAAGATAAATACAACAATACATATATATCTTATAATATTAAAAGCCAACGGGTTTTCAACGATCCAATCCTTAATAAATTTAAATGGTTCCATATCGAGATGCTATTGCAAGCATCATTAAAGTTAATTAATTATAACCTATTTAACATCAAAATTTATAGTCCATTTTCCCTGAACTTTAAGTACCTGCTCAATAATATCCCGAGCACACCCTTTCCCACCTTTTTTATGGGAAACATATTTGGAAATAGCTTTTATTTCGGGCACAGCATCCTGAGGTGCACACGGAAGACCTACTAGTTGCATAAGCTTGTAATCAGTCAAGTCGTCTCCCATATAAAGTATGTTATGAGAACTCAGGTTTTTAAGATTTTTATATTGATGATAAGTTTCAACTTTATCAGTAACTCCCAGATAGATATCTTTAATTCCCAATCTTTCCAAGCGAACTTTTACACCTTGGTTGGTGCCTCCAGAAATAATGGCAATATTGAATCCTTGTTTAATGGCAATCTTGATAGCCATACCATCTTTACTGTTCATCACTCTCATTAAGTCACCTGAGCTTAGTACAATCAATTGATCTTCAGCTAACACACCGTCCACGTCAAAAATAAAGGTGGTGATATCACTTAAATATTCTTTATAATTTTTGGTCATGTGTATTCTGGATTGCTTTTGTTAACAGTTCGTATATTTCTTTATGCTGCTCGTCCTGTAAAAGTTTGAGATGTTTTTTAATTGTCTTTTTATCATGTCGCAGGGCAGGTCCTGTTTGTGCTCTGTAAGGAGATAAGGTTTCGATTTTCTTGGCGGTTTCTTTAATTAGAGGTTTTAAGATATTAAAATCAACACTGGTAGATTCGGTTATTTCATGCGCAATTCTATATAATTGATTTACAAAATTGTTCACAAAAACAGCCGCCAGATGCAAGGAACTGCGCTGTTCACTGTTAATTTTATAATAAGGACTTCCAACACCTTCACACAGCTTTTTTAAAATATCAAAATTAGATTTGTTTTCTACTTCCAGACAAAACGGGACATTTGAAAAATCAATTTCCACATCTTTACTAAAGGTTTGCAGCGGATAAAACACACCTCGGTCATTTTTTTTGTCCAACTGATGCAGTGTCATAGCACCGGATGTGTGGACCACAATTCGTCCTTCAAATTTAAGTTTACTTGAAAGATCATGAATTGCATCATCACTTACAGCAAGAATATAGATATCAGCTTCATGAAGATCGTCGAGATCATTTGTGATCTCCACGGCTTGTTTATATTGCTCAATAGATTCTAAATTCCTGCTATACCATTGTTTAACCTCAATATCATCAGCTTCTTTAAAAGCTTTAAACAAATGAAAGCCTACATTTCCGGCACCTAAAATAATTACAGAAATCATATTGCTAAAATACTAAGAATTACCTTTTATAAATTAGGTTTAATAAATTGTTTTCTGTCAGATTTTATTATTGCCTGCCTAAATATTTGATACCTTGGTGAATTATATTCAAAAATTATGCAAAAACCTGATATTAAAACAAGATCGGATATTCATTTATTGGTTTCATCTTTTTATGAAAAAATTAAAAAGGATGAATTATTGGGACCTTTTTTTAATGGAAAAATTACTGACTGGGATGAGCATATAAACCACCTGACGGATTTTTGGGAATCTAGTTTATTTTTAAAAACAAGATTTACCGGTGATCCTTTACAAAAACATATTGATGTTGACAATGAAAACGATAATACCATAACAGAAATGCATTTTGGTATCTGGCTAAATCTTTGGTATCTGACCATCAATGAATTATTTGAAGGAGATTTTGCGGAAAATGCCAAAAGAAGGGCCCGAAAAATGGGAACTTTTATTTATTTAAAAATTTTTGAGGCTCGTAATCAAAAGGAATGATTTTTTAACAGTTTTATAAAAACTAAAATTCTTAAATTTGCGCCACCTAACATTGCTAATGCTATGCAAAAGAAATTAACTGATTTATTATTTTCGACACGTTTAACGGGAATACTTTTTGTTTTATTCGCCGTTGCTATGATTACAGGAACTTTTCTTGATGCCAATCAAGAAACTTCACCAACTCCTTTAACAAGAACTTTGATCTATCATGCCGTTTGGTTTAAGGCCATAATGCTATTGTTTGCAATCAACTTTATTGGTAACATTTTTAAATACAGATTGTTGAGGAAGGAAAAATGGCCTGTTCTATTGTTTCATTTGTCATTTATCTTAATAATTATAGGGGCAGGCATTACTCATTACATAAGTTTTGAGGGCATGATGTCTATTCGGGAAGGAGAGACTCAGAATAAATTTGTATCAACAAAAACATACGTAACTACTTATGTAGATGGTAATTATATGGTTGATGGTCAGGCACAAAGACGAATTCTGGAAAGTGAAGTTGATTTTTCACCTCGACTGAATAATAATTTCAAAGTAAAGACAGATTATAATGGTCAACCTTTTACTGTTGAATTGGAAAAATTCATAAAAGATGCCGAAGAGCGGGTCGTACCTGATGAAAGTGGAGATGAATATTTTAAAATTGTAGAAGCCGGGCAAGGCGGAAGACATGATCATTATTTAAAATCTGGTGATATACAAAGTATTCATAATGTGTTGTTTGCACTTAATAAACCAACAAAAGGCGCCATTAATATTACATCTGAAAATGGTGAACTATTTATTGAATCTCCTTTTGAAGGTGAGTATATGCAAATGCTAACTCAAACTACTACGCCCTTAATAAAAGATAGTATTCAACCGTTCAATTTACGTTCTCTTTATACCATTGGAACCATGCGTTTTGTGGCTCCAGAACCTGTTTTTAAGGGTAAATTTGATATGGTTGCAAAGGAAAATCCGGGGAAGAATGAGCAGGATGGAATTTTACTTAAAGTTACGGCGAACAATGAATCCAAATATGTATCGGTGTTAGGAGGTCAAGGCTATACCAATGCATTCAAACAAGTGAAATTGGGAGACTTGAACTTTGCATTTAGATATGGTCCAAAAGTACTTGAATTGCCTTTCAGCATTAAATTGAATGACTTTGTTGCAGAGCGTTATCCCGGAACTGAAAGAAGTTTTTCGGCATTTTCAAGTCAAGTGACTGTTATGGATAATGAGAAAGGGGACTTTGATTACAAGATTTTTATGAATAATATTCTTGATCACAGAGGGTATCGATTTTTTCAGTCCAGTTTCGATTCTGATGAGAAAGGAACCGTATTATCTGTGAATCATGATTTCTGGGGTACCTGGGTTACCTACATAGGATATTTTTTACTGTTCTTTGGAATGCTTGTTATCTTGTTCAGTAAAGGAACTCGGTTTGGTGATTTAGGCAAGCAGCTTAACAAAATTAAAAAGAAAAAGGCCAAAGCATTAGCCATATTATTCATTTGCTTTGGATTGACAGGTTATAGTCAGGAACATTCAGAAAACGATGGTCATAATCACGGGTTAAAACCGACAAAAGTTCAGATCGATTCTATTTTAAAAGCCAACATTACACCGGTTGAACATGCAGAAGCATTTGGCAAACTGGTCATTCAGGATATTGGTGGTAGGATGATGCCTGTTAACACTTACGCATCAGAATTATTACGTAAACTAAGTAAATATGACACCTACGAAGATTTTACTGCTGACCAGGTATATTTATCAATCAATGAAAGTCCGCTATTATGGTATAATGTTCCCGTAATTTATTTAAGACTTAAAAAAGGCGATTCCATAAGAAATATTATAGGTGTAGATAAATCACAAAAGTATGTGACTCTGGCAGACTTTTTTGATGATAAGGGAGAGTATAAACTTGGAAAATATTTGGAAGATGCCTATAAAGCTCAAACCCCAAATGCATATGAAAAAGAATTCAAGGAAACAGATCAAAGGATTAATTTATTATACAATACTATAGAAGGGCGTTCTTTAAGGATATTTCCTTTGCCTGATGATGATAATAACAAGTGGATATCGTCATATGAGTACAAAACGGGAAAATATAAGATAAAGGATACTTTATACGGAAATTTTATAAATAGTGGATTTAGTGCCTACTTATATTCACTAAATGCAGCTAAACGATCTCCGAATCCTGATTTTTCAGAAGCCAATAAATTACTTGAGTCATTTAAAAAAACTCAGGAGAAATATGGAGAGGCTGTTATGTTAAGTGATGACAAGATCAATACGGAAATAGCTTATAACAAATACGATATATTCAAAAAGCTTTTTAGCTGGTATATGTATGCAGGCACTTTAATGTTCTTGATTCTGATCATTCAAATATTTAAAAGCAATAGCAGAGTTTATTGATCTTACAGTCAAGATCTTAAAATATTCAATCGTTGTTCTGTTTTTATTGCATACAGCGGGATTAATTGTACGTTGGTACATTTCCGGTCATGCACCATGGAGTGATGCCTATGAATCCATGATCTATGTGGCCTGGGCAACTATGCTGTTCGGATTGATATTTGGACGTAAAAGTGATCTCACCATTGCGGCTACAGCCTTTGTAACATCAATGATACTAATGATCGCTCACTGGAACTGGATGGATCCGGCAATTGCTAATCTGCAGCCAGTATTAAATAGTTATTGGCTTATGATTCATGTTGCCGTAATTGTTGCCAGTTACGGTCCGTTTACCCTGGGAATGATATTAGGATTAGTTTGTTTAATATTAATGGTTTTTACCAATAATAAGAACAGAGATAAAATGTTGTTGAATATTAAGGAATTGACGATTATCAATGAAATGGCACTTACTGTTGGATTGGTTTTACTAACCATTGGTAACTTTCTTGGAGGTATGTGGGCAAATGAAAGTTGGGGACGATATTGGGGCTGGGACCCTAAGGAGACCTGGGCACTTATAAGTATTTTCGTGTATGCCTTTGTTTTACACATGAGATTGATACCGGGACTTAGAGGTCGGTTTGCTTTTAACTTGGCTTCTATGATCGCTTTTGGAAGTATTATGTTTACTTATTTTGGTGTCAACTTTTACTTATCAGGATTGCATTCATACCAATCAGGGCA
>CAWHCT010000032.1:0-59836 GCA_963827785.1 uncultured Flavobacteriaceae bacterium
AAAACGTTGTCATTACAGATGTGACTGCACCTGTAGCAGACATCGAAACATTAACTGATGTAACGGATGAATGTTCAGTAGCAGCATTGACTGCTCCAACAGCAACTGATAACTGTGGAGGAACCGTAACTGTAACAAACGATGCAACACTTCCTATAACAACTCAAGGAACAACAGTAGTAACTTGGACATACACAGATGTGAACGATAACTCATCGACACAAACGCAAAACGTTGTCATTACAGATGTGACTGCACCTGTAGCAGACATCGAAACATTAGCTGATGTAACGGATGAATGTTCAGTAGCAGCATTGACTGCTCCAACAGCAACTGATAACTGTGGAGGAACCGTAACTGTAACAAACGATGCAACACTTCCTATAACAACTCAAGGAACAACAGTAGTAACTTGGACATACACAGATGTGAACGATAACTCATCGACACAAACGCAAAACGTTGTCATTACAGATGTGACTGCACCTGTAGCAGACATCGAAACATTAACTGATGTAACGGATGAATGTTCAGTAGCAGCATTGACTGCTCCAACAGCAACTGATAACTGTGGAGGAACCGTAACTGTAACAAACGATGCAACACTGCCTATAACAACTCAAGGAACAACAGTAGTAACTTGGACATACACAGATGTGAACGATAACTCATCGACACAAACGCAAAACGTTGTCATTACAGATGTGACTGCACCTGTAGCAGACATCGAAACATTAACTGATGTAACGGATGAATGTTCAGTAGCAGCATTGACTGCTCCAACAGCAACTGATAACTGTGGAGGAACCGTAACTGTAACAAACGATGCAACACTTCCTATCACAACTCAAGGAACAACAGTAGTAACTTGGACATACACAGATGTGAACGATAACTCATCGACACAAACGCAAAACGTTGTCATTACAGATGTGACTGCACCTGTAGCAGACATCGAAACATTAACTGATGTAACGGATGAATGTTCAGTAGCAGCATTGACTGCTCCAACAGCAACTGATAACTGTGGAGGAACCGTAACTGTAACAAACGATGCAACACTTCCTATAACAACTCAAGGAACAACAGTAGTAACTTGGACATACACAGATGTGAACGATAACTCATCGACACAAACGCAAAACGTTGTCATTACAGATGTGACTGCACCTGTAGCAGACATCGAAACATTAACTGATGTAACGGATGAATGTTCAGTAGCAGCATTGACTGCTCCAACAGCAACTGATAACTGTGGAGGAACCGTAACTGTAACAAACGATGCAACACTTCCTATAACAACTCAAGGAACAACAGTAGTAACTTGGACATACACAGATGTGAACGATAACTCATCGACACAAACGCAAAACGTTGTCATTACAGATGTGACTGCACCTGTAGCAGACATCGAAACATTAGCTGATGTAACGGATGAATGTTCAGTAGCAGCATTGACTGCTCCAACAGCAACTGATAACTGTGGAGGAACCGTAACTGTAACAAACGATGCAACACTTCCTATAACAACTCAAGGAACAACAGTAGTAACTTGGACATACACAGATGTGAACGATAACTCATCGACACAAACGCAAAACGTTGTCATTACAGATGTGACTGCACCTGTAGCAGACATCGAAACATTAACTGATGTAACGGATGAATGTTCAGTAGCAGCATTGACTGCTCCAACAGCAACTGATAACTGTGGAGGAACCGTAACTGTAACAAACGATGCAACACTTCCTATAACAACTCAAGGAACAACAGTAGTAACTTGGACATACACAGATGTGAACGATAACTCATCGACACAAACGCAAAACGTTGTCATTACAGATGTGACTGCACCTGTAGCAGACATCGAAACATTAACTGATGTAACGGATGAATGTTCAGTAGCAGCATTGACTGCTCCAACAGCAACTGATAACTGTGGAGGAACCGTAACTGTAACAAACGATGCAACACTTCCTATAACAACTCAAGGAACAACAGTAGTAACTTGGACATACACAGATGTGAACGATAACTCATCGACACAAACGCAAAACGTTGTCATTACAGATGTGACTGCACCTGTAGCAGACATCGAAACATTAGCTGATGTAACGGATGAATGTTCAGTAGCAGCATTGACTGCTCCAACAGCAACTGATAACTGTGGAGGAACCGTAACTGTAACAAACGATGCAACACTTCCTATAACAACTCAAGGAACAACAGTAGTAACTTGGACATACACAGATGTGAACGATAACTCATCGACACAAACGCAAAATGTTGTCATTACAGATGTGACTGCACCTGTAGCAGACATCGAAACATTAGCTGATGTAACGGATGAATGTTCAGTAGCAGCATTGACTGCTCCAACAGCAACTGATAACTGTGGAGGAACCGTAACTGTAACAAACGATGCAACACTTCCTATAACAACTCAAGGAACAACAGTAGTAACTTGGACATATACAGATGTGAACGATAACTCATCGACACAAACGCAAAATGTTGTCATTACAGATGTGACTGCACCTGTAGCAGACATCGAAACATTAGCAGATGTAACGGATGAATGTTCAGTAGCAGCATTGACTGCTCCAACAGCAACTGATAACTGTGGAGGAACGGTAACTGTAACAAACGATGCAACACTTCCTATCACAACTCAAGGAACAACAGTAGTAACTTGGACATATACTGATGTGAATGGATAACTCATCTACACAAACACAAAATGTTGTGATTACAGATGTAACTGCACCAGTAGCAGATGTCGCAACATTAGCTGATGTAACAGCTGAATGTTCAGTAGCAGCATTGACTGCTCCAACAGCAACAGATAACTGTGGTGGAACGGTAACTGTAACAAACGATGCAACACTTCCAATCACAACTCAAGGAACAACAGTAGTTACTTGGACATATACTGATGTGAATGGATAACACATCTACACAAACGCAAAATGTTGTGATTACAGATGTAACTGCACCAGTAGCAGATGTCGCAACATTAGCTGATGTAACAGCTGAATGTTCAGTAACAGCATTAACTGCACCAACAGCAACAGATAACTGTGGTGGAACAGTAACTGTAACAAACGATGCAACACTTCCAATCACAACTCAAGGAACAACAGTAGTTACTTGGACTTATACTGATGTGAATGGAAAGTTCAACACAAACGCAAAATGTTGTGATTACAGATGTAACTGCACCAGTAGCAGACATGCGCAACATTAGCTGATGTAACAGCATGAATGTTCAGTAACAGCATTAACTGCACCAACAGCAACAGATAACTGTGGTGGAACGGTAACTGTAACAAACAATGCAACACTTCCTATCACAACTCAAGGAACAACAGTAGTTACTTGGACATATACTGATGTTAATGGAACTGAGTTCTACACAAACACAAAATGTGGTGATTACAGATGTAACTGCTCCAGTAGCAGATGCGCAACATTGGCAGATGTAACAGCTGAATGTTCAGTAACTAGCATTGACTGCTCCAACAGCAACAGATAACTGTGGTGGAACGGTAACAGTAACAAACAATGCAACACTTCCTATCACAACTCAAGGAACAACAGTAGTCACTTGGACATATACAGATGTGAATGGAACTCAGTTCTACACAAACACAAAATGTGGTTATTACAGATGTGACTGCTCCTGTAGCAGACATGCGCAACATTAGCAGATGTAACAGCTGAATGTTCAGTAACAGCATTGACTGCATCCAACAGCAACAGATAACTGTGGCGGAACGGTAACAGTAACAAACGATGCAACACTTCCTATCACAACTCAAGGAACAACAGTAGTAACTTGGACATACACAGATGTGAATGGTAACTCAGTTCTACACAAACGCAAAATGTGGTTATTACAGATGTAACTGCACCTGTAGCAGATGCGAAACATTAGCAGATGTAACAGATGAATGTTCAGTAGCTAGCATTAACTGCTCCAACAGCAACAGATAACTGTGGCGGAACCGTAACTGTAACAAACAATGCAACACTTCCTATCACAACTCAAGGAACAACAGTAGTAACTTGGACATATACAGATGTCAACGGAACTCATCGACACAAACTCAAAATGTTGTGATTGACAGATGTGACTGATCCTGTATGTATGGCTCACAGATATCACAATTGACTTAGCTGGTGGAACAGTCACAATTACTGGAGCAGACATAGATAACGGATCATCTGATAATTGTGGTATTGCTTCATTGGTCGCAACACCAAACTCTTTTGATGGAAGTAATATCGGTGACAATACAGTAACCTTAACTGTAACGGATATAAATGGAAATTCATCTGGTTGTGATATAATCGTTACCGTTGTAGACATAATACAATTGAGTGCAAAAATATTCCTTCAGGGACCTTATGATACCAATACAGGATTAATGACAGATGCAATTAAGGAATAATGGTTCTATACCGGATATATCACCTTATACAGATGCATTAACATCAACCCATCTATTCTTACAGTAACAGGAGAAAATGCAATAATTGATTGGGTATGGATCGAATTACGTGATAAAACAGATGGTACAACAGTTGTTTTATCCAGATCGGCATTAATACAAGCCGATGGGGATATTGTAGATGTTGACGGCCTGTCTCCTTTGGTCTTTGATGTTGCAAAAGACGACTATTATGTCGTTATCAGTCATCGAAATCATTTGGGAATCCGATCTGAAAATGCCATAAGTTTAAATGGTGGCACACAATCCATAGATCTTACAGAGGACAGTAATTTAATATTAGGTGGAGCCAATGCCGTTGCCGAATTGGGTGACGGAAAATTAGGGTTGTTCGCCGGCGATTTTGACGGTAATGGTCAGGTCCAGAATTCCGATCTCAATGGCATATTGCCTTTACTTGGAACATCCTCCTATTCCTTTGCAGATCTGGACATGAATGGTCAGATTCAAAATACGGACATTAATATTTTATTGCCTAATCTGGGCTTAGGAAGCAATACTAACAGAACTTCCAATAGTACTGAGGAGCCTAAAATATTTATAGCACCAAGAAGAGAATAATAAATAACATCAACTAAAATAGAACTTATGAAAAAAAGAATATACTTTTTTAATATCAATGATAATAACCCTGAGTTTAAATGCTCAGAACATTGAATTCACTTTCGATAATTCCCAAATAACCAATGATGGCACATTTGATTATTACGAAGCTGATGTCATGATTGCCACTGTTGGTGGACAGGCAGATTTTAAACTGGGAAAAGGTCAGGTGTACATAAATTATAACACAGCAGCTTTTGGAACTTTTATCAATGGTGGTGGTGGAATTGAAATTACCTATCCTGAAGCGGAAGGTTATATTTTAGGACTAACAAGCGGGTTTCCCTACTATTCAACCACCGGGACAGGAATAGCTGATAATTCAGATGCAAGATTTTCATTTGCCTATCAGCAGGGAATAAGTTCCGGGTCCATGCCTTCTGATAATGTGACATCCACGCCAACTAAGTTATTTCATATCAAGATGCAATTCACAGATTCCGGACAAATATCTATGGTTGCTTTTGAGGATAATGAAACACAACCTCCGGGAGTTGCCGGATGTAGGGACCAGTTTGAAACAGCCTGTGGACCATCAACTTCTGGTTTTCCTGACTGTGTAAGTTTTCCCGGAACCGTATTCAATGATGCGGATTTTGATAGTGGAGGAGCTACCTTATCAACTACAGGAAATGAGTTATCAAATGTACTTTCAGTATATCCAAATCCGTTCAATGATATTTTAAATATAAAGTTACCTCCTTCTTTCACGGGTACTACAATTAAAATTGATATACTTGACATTAGAGGACGACTGATTAAAAGTTTAGTCAAAAAGAATATAAATTCTAATGTGAACATTAAAGAATTTAGTGATTTTGAAGATGGATCTTACATTATTAAAGTAACTAATCAATCAAGAAAAATAACATTTAAACAAATAATTAAAAAAGAATAAATTCCATATTCTTTTAATATATAAGGGCCGTAATTTTTATAATTACAGCCCTTTTTTATAGCATAAAACTACAATTTTAATTGCATTTCATCGTATTTATATGCATTTTATGGATAATAAATAAAAATATTTCTATATTGCAGGCCTAAAAATTAACGATCAAAAGAATAATATTTTACTATTAACAAATAATTCATTAAACCCCAAGTACGATGAACAAATTTACTTACGTGACTGTATTGCTATTATTAGTTGCACAATTTAGTTTCTCACAGGAAAAACATTCGAGAATTAAACTCATAAATCCCGATCAATCAACAATAAATAAAATAGCTTCCGAAGGTATAGATCTGTCATGTGGTGCAAAACATGAAGGAAATTCTTTAACTATTGACGTATCCCAATCAGAAATCAACTCATTGAGAAATAAAAATATTTATTTTCAGGTTGAGATTGAAGATCTTCAAAAATTCTATTCTGAAAAAGCTAGAATAGATTTACCTAGAGCTAAGGCAGAATTAGAAATAGAAAAAGCTAGAACTTTGGAAAGAAGATATAGCAATGCCAATGAGCGTTCTATTTCCAGTGTTGTGCAGGACAACATAATACAATATGCAGAATGTGATGAAATTGATTGGGCTGTTCCTACCAATTATAATTTGGGTAGTTGGGCCGGATGCTTAACCTATCAGGGAAATGAAAGATGAATTGGATGATATGTATTCCTATTCCCAAACAAACGGATTAAATATAGTATCTCAAAAAGCAAATGCATCATCTACAGGACAAACAACTTGGGGTAATCCTGCAAATTCAACAACTAATAACGGTCTAACCTATTCAGGTCAAGGTACAGCAAGTTCCTTCGAAAATGAACCGGATAGAGATGGTAAAACATTTTGGGACCCAGAAACTATTTGGTATGTTAGAATAACAGGTAATGAAAGTACTTATGCAGAGGGATCGGGATCAAGACCTCAAATGCTATTTACTTCTATGATACACTCAAGAGAGGTAAGCGCCTTGATGAACAACATGTTCTTTATGTGGTACATCATAGAAAATTATAATACAGATCCAGCTATTAAGGAATTGGTAGATAATAATGAACTATTTTTTGTTCCTGTCGTCAATCCTGATGGCTTAAAATGGAATGAGCACTTGGATGCTCTTGTCGATGGTCTAGTTGATGATGGTGGCGGTATGCAACGAAAAAATTTAAGACCAAATACAGGAGGTACAGGGAATACTTCTGTTGATAGAGGTGTTGATTTAAATAGAAATTTTGATTATTTCTGGGGTTACAACAATATTGGTTCTTCAGGTACACCAACAGCTTCAAATTATAGAGGTCCAAGCCGAGAATCTGAACCCGAAACACAAATAATGGTAGATTTTATTAGTACTAGAAATATAAAGTCTTCGGTATGGAATCACTCGTATGCCAATTCTGTACCACATCCTTATGGTGGTATTCCAACTCAAAGCACGGACCGTGAAGATGAATATTACAGATGGCATGAAGAAATGACAAGATATAACAGATATCTTTATGGAGCTACTATATTTTATGAGTCTAATGGTCTTCCTGACGATTGGATGATGGGTGGAGCCGCAGATGGGAATGGTTCAACAGGATCTGGACAAGCAATTATTGCTACTACTCCAGAGCATGGTGGAGAAGGATTTTGGCCGACACCTTCTACAATAACGCCTATTGCAAAACAATCGATGCGAATTTCTTTGGCAACAGCCTATTATGGAGGTAAATATGCAAAACTGCATGATCTAACACAAAGTAATATTACTTCTACAACCGATGTCCCATTAGATTTTGGGATAGAGCGTATTGGACAAACACAAAGTGATTTCACAGTGACAGTTACACCTGTTTCATCAAATATTTTAAGTATTGTTTCTCCTTCAACAGAATCCGGTATTCCTATCAATACCACTACGAATACTAGTCTAAGAAATCAAAAAAATGTAACAGCTACGATGCAGTTAGATCCTGCAATCACGGCTAATGAAAAAATAGAATATAATGTAAAACTGTCCAATGATAATGGTATCATCTACGAAGTTAATTACGAAAAATATTATCAACCTACTCCAGAAACCACCTTATTATTTGATCATGATCCGGATACCGATGGCTTAACTGGCTGGACACAATCGGGAGGTTGGATAAATACTACTTCAGATGCATATTCTGCAACTAATTCTATTAGTACTGGTACTTATTCTAATACTGCAACTAAAACATTAACAACAACAAATAGTTTTGACTTCTCCAATTCTTCTGAAGTCATCATTCAATTTTACTCTAAATGGGATATTGAAAGAAATTATGACTTTGTCGAAGTTCTAGGCTCTCCTGATGGTGGCTCAAGTTGGATTTCACTCTGTGGTAAGTATACAAAACCAAATGCTACAAGTGCAACTACTAGCCATGATAACAAAAGTGGTACTTATGCTAATTACCAAGCTAATAGTTCAGGTCAAATATACGACGGTGACAGAATGGATAACTGGGTAATGGAAGAAATTGTCATAGACAATACGTATGCTTCATTACTTAGTTCAAATAACGTTAAAATTAGATTTAATTTTAGAACAGATGCATTAAATGTCAATGAAAATTATACCACCACGAATGATGGTTTCTTTATTGATGATTTTAAAATTATCAGTGTACAGATACCTTGTGACAAACTAATGCCACCTTCCGGACTTACAGTAGTGCATCTATTAGCACGTTTGAAGCTGCGAATATCACTTGGAATACATACCATCAGCGACTTACGATTTAAGATATCGAGAAATAGGTGCCCCAACTTGGATTGAAGTCACAGACATAGCAACAAATACTTACAATATTACAGGGCTTACTTCTTCAACTAATTACGAGGTTCAAGTTCTTACAAGATGTATTAGTGCAACATCTATCTATAGTTCATCACAAAGCTTTAGTACTTTAACTCCAGTACCCTGTACAGGAAACATTGTAAACTCATAGTCCGTAAAATGAGAATTTTAATAGTGGCGCAGGCCTTTAGACACAAGACCCAGATGATATTAATTCTGGTACAGATCAGGGAAATTGGACTTTAGATTCTGCTGGTACTCCTACTACAACATCTGGTCCATCTGATGATTTCACGGGAGGGGGAAACTATTTTTACTACTGAAGCTTCTGTGAGTAATGACCCTGGACCCAATAAAACTGTGAATTTAATTAGTCCATGTTTCGACTTAACAGGATTTGAAAACGCTTCTTGATCTTTTTACTATCATATGTATGGTGTAGACATGGGAAATTTAAACCTTGACATAAGTCTTGATAATGGAACAAATTGGAATAATTTATCTAGCTTAATTGGTCCGCAACAAGACGCCATTCAGAAGCTGGGTACAACAGATTGTAGATTAAGTATATATGACGGGCAACAATAAAACTAAGATTATCAGGAACTTCAGTGAACTAATTTTGCCAGTGATATGGCAATTGACCAGTTAAATTTATCTGCAGATGTTACTTCCTGTTTCCGATCCACCAATCGCATTTGCCAAAACATTACATGTGCAATTAGACGCCACAGGAAATGCAACTATTGCAGCTACTGATGTTGATGGAGGGTCGTCAGATGATGATTGCAATTACGAATTATAGTATTGACATCGATACTTTTGACTGTTCTGACGTAGGAGATGTAACTGTAACCTTGACTGTTACTGATGGTGATGGTCAAACAGATACATGTATGCAACCGTTACAGTTGAAGATATTATAGATCCGGGCGATCCTACGGCAAGCAATCCGGCAGCAGTCAATGTAGAATGCAGTGCTGATGTGCCTGCAGCAGACATAACTGATGTGACAGATGAGGCTGACAACTGTAGTTTAGCTGCAAACATAACCGTAGCTCATGTTAGCGATGTCAGTGATGGCAACTCCAACCCGGAAGTCATCACCAGAACTTATAGTGTCACCGATGAAGCTAACAACTCCATCAATGTCACCCAGACCATTACTGTCAATGATGTAACCGATCCTACGGCAAGCAATCCGGCAGCAGTCAATGTACAATGCAGTGCTGATGTGCCTGCAGCAGACATAACTGATGTGACAGATGAGGCTGACAACTGTAGTTCAGCTGCAAACATAACCGTAGCTCATGTTAGCGATGTCAGTGATGGAAACTCCAACCCGGAAGTGATCACCAGAACTTATAGTGTCACCGATGAAGCTAACAACTCCATCAATGTCACCCAGACCATTACTGTCAATGATGTAACCGATCCTACGGCAAGCAATCCGGCAGCAGTCAATGTACAATGCAGTGCTGATGTGCCTGCAGCAGACATAACTGATGTGACCGATGAAGCTGACAACTGTAGTTTAGCTGCAAACATAACCGTAGCTCATGTTAGCGATGTCAGTGATGGAAACTCCAACCCGGAAGTCATCACCAGAACTTATAGTGTCACCGATGAAGCTAACAACTCCATCAATGTCACCCAGACCATTACTGTCAATGATGTAACCGATCCTACGGCAAGCAATCCGGCAGCAGTCAATGTACAATGCAGTGCTGATGTGCCTGCAGCAGACATAACTGATGTGACCGATGAAGCTGACAACTGTAGTTTAGCTGCAAACATAACCGTAGCTCATGTTAGCGATGTCAGTGATGGCAACTCCAACCCGGAAGTCATCACCAGAACTTATAGTGTCACCGATGAAGCTAACAACTCCATCAATGTCACCCAGACCATTACTGTCAATGATGTAACCGATCCTACGGCAAGCAATCCGGCAGCAGTCAATGTACAATGCAGTGCTGATGTGCCTGCAGCAGACATAACTGATGTGACAGATGAAGCTGACAACTGTAGTTTAGCTGCAAACATAACCGTAGCTCATGTTAGCGATGTCAGTGATGGCAACTCCAACCCGGAAGTCATCACCAGAACTTATAGTGTCACCGATGAAGCTAACAACTCCATCAATGTCACCCAGACCATTACTGTCGATGATGTAACCGATCCTACGGCAAGCAATCCGGCAGCAGTCAATGTACAATGCAGCTGCTGATGTGCCTGCAGCCGACATAACTGATGGTGACCGATGAGGCTGACAACTGTACCGCTAGTCCTGCAAACATAACCGTGGCTATCGTTAGTGATGTCAGTGATGGCAACTCCAACCCGGAAGTCATCACAAGAACCTATAGTGTGACCGATGAAGCTGAACAACTCAATCAATGTCACTCAGACCATTACTGTCGATGATACTAACCGATCCAACGGCAAGCAATCCGACCGCTGTCAATGTACAGTGCAGCTGCCGATGTGCCTGCTGCCGATATAACTGATGGTGACCGATGAGGCTGATAACTGTACCGCAAGCTGCAAACCTAGTTGTGGCTTTCGTTAGTGATGTCAGCGATGGTAACACTCCAACCCGGAAGTGATCACCAGAACCTATAGTGTGACCGATGAAGCTAACAACTCCATCAATGTCACCCAGACCATTACTGTCAATGATGTAACCGATCCTACGGCAAGCAATCCGGCAGCAGTCAATGTACAATGCAGTGCTGATGTGCCTGCAGCAGACATAACTGATGTGACCGATGAAGCTGACAACTGTAGTTTAGCTGCAAACATAACCGTAGCTCATGTTAGCGATGTCAGTGATGGCAACTCCAACCCGGAAGTCATCACCAGAACCTATAGTGTCACCGATGAAGCAAACAACTCCATCAATGTCACCCAGACCATTACTGTCGATGATGTAACCGATCCTACGGCAAGCAATCCGGCAGCAGTCAATGTACAATGCAGTGCTGATGTGCCTGCAGCAGACATAACTGATGTGACCGATGAGGCTGATAACTGTAGTTCAGCTGCAAACATAACCGTAGCTCATGTTAGTGATGTCAGTGATGGCAACTCCAATCCGGAAGTGATCACCAGAACTTATAGTGTCACCGATGAAGCTAACAACTCCATCAATGTCACCCAGACCATTACTGTCAATGATGTAACCGATCCTACGGCAAGCAATCCGGCAGCAGTCAATGTACAATGCAGTGCTGATGTGCCTGCAGCAGACATAACTGATGTGACACGATGAAGCCGACAACTGTAGTTCAGCTGCAAACATAACCGTAGCTCATGTTAGCGATGTCAGTGATGGCAACTCCAACCCGGAAGTCATCACCAGAACATATAGTGTCACCGATGAAGCAAACAACTCCATCAATGTCACCCAGACCATTACGGTCGATGATGTAACCGATCCTGTATGTGTTGCCACAGATATAACTATTGACTTGGCCGGTGGAACAGTAACAATTACTGGAGCAGACATTGATAATGGATCAACTGATAATTGCAGTATTTCATCTTTAGTTGCTTCACCTGATACTTTTGATGGTAGCGATATAGGTGATAATCCTGTAATGCTGACTGTTACAGATGTTAATGGTAACTCATCTAATTGTAACATCACAGTAACAGTTGAAGATTCAACTCTGGGTAATCAGGAATTTGAAGAAGTGGAAGGTTTTAATATCTATCCTAATCCGTTTAGAGATAAGTTAAATATAGATTTACCTCCATCATATTTCGGTACAACTGTTAAAATTGATATACTCGATATTAGAGGCAGACTTATTAAAAGTCTGGTCAAAGAAAATAGTAACGTAACAATTATCATTGATGAATTCAGCGATTTTGAAGATGGATCATACTTTATTAAAATCACCAATAATACCAGTAAGGTCATTTTTAAACAATTAATTAAGGATTAAAAAATAGATCCCTTTTAATATGAATATTAAGTAAATAAATATAGTATAATTAGCATCTGGGGTCACAATCTGACCTTGGATGCTATATATTTGAATATCAATAATTTAAAAAAATAATTATGTAGTTCATCGAATATTTTTGAATTTAATCTAGAACCGTTCTATATTTGTATAAATCTGATTTGTAATTAATTAGTCCCAAACTATTAATTAACCGCTTATGAAAAAAACTACTCATATATTTAGAGTAATAGTTGTGCTATCATGTATTACTCTTTCCCTAAACACAGTTTCGCAAACTGTTTTGGGCTCTTACGACTTTGAGACCGGTATGGAAGGCTGGACGCTTGGCGGTGGTGATGCCTTCAGAACAAACGATGCTACTTATGCATACCAAAATAATTACTCACTGCAAGTACGGGACAATTCTGGAGACGCTTCATCTGTCTTTTCTCCTGTATTTAGTTTAAATGCTTACGATAAAGTTGATTTTAAATTCTTCTTTTCAAGTAATGACATGGAATCCGGGGAAGAATTTCTTGATTGAATACCGAGATAATCTATTGGCATCCTGGACAACGGTGGCAACTTATGTCTCAAATACTGTATCAAGTAAAAATGCCGATTTCCAGAGGGATGACTATTCTAAATCCAAGTATAGCAAAACTGCTACATTACTTAAAACAAATTATACGTTTCCAATTGCGCCAACAGCCCAGTTCAGAGTGCGTTGTAATGGTAGTGATGACAATGACCAAATATATATTGACTTAATAACCATAACAGGTACGATATTTAACACTTCCAACGACTGGTCCGGGAGGTGTAACCTCCAATTTAGATCTTTGGTTAAGAGCAGATAAGTTAGATGGATCTTCCGTTGGTTCTGACGGATCCAATGTAAGCAAATGGACTGATACGGGTAAAGGCAATCATGCTGAAACAGTTGTTAATGGTCAGGAACCTGTTTACAGAAATAATTTTGTCAAAAATGTGAATTTCAATCCGGTTATTGAATTCGAAAACAACAACAATACCTCATCTTCTGATATGCAATATATCAATACTAGGGATGAACTTAAAGGTACCGGTGGATTTAATAGTAATGATATATTTATAGTACTTGCTCCGGATCCTACAATTACTACTTCCATGATTCCTCTTGATACATTTACTAGTACCGATCCAACCGGTAATACATATAACGAAGATGTTACAGGTTTTGGTTATGGTAGTTACACACAACGATTTAGCAATGAACTGCTTACATATTGTATTGGAACGACCAATGGATTGAATAACGGGTATGGTCGTGCATCAAAAGATGCTACTGTAAATTACAATGAAATGGGAGTACTTAATTTAAGACATAACTCTACTAATACTGGTGAAGAAATTTATTTAAATGGTATGCAAATTGGTACTGATACCTCTGATGCTTCAGATTTTTCTTCAATAAACAATACAAGATATTGGTTAGGTCGCAGTCAATACTGGAATGGAAGTTTCGATGGTCGTATTGCAGAAGTTATCACCTACGACTCCAGGAAAACTGACGGTGTCACAGAAAGGGATCGGATCGAATCCTATTTAGCATTAAAATACGGAATTACTTTAGGCGTTAATGGCACTTCACAAAATTATGTAGATTCCAGTGGAAACATTGTCTGGGATGCCGTGAATAGTGCAGGTTACAACTATGACATTGCAGGTATTTTTAGAGATGACGCCTCAAATCACGAGCAAAAACAGTCAAAGAGCATAAACTCTTCAAGCTTAGTTACAATTGGACATAAAGAAATTTATTCTACAAACTCAGCCAATACTCATTCTTTTGATACAGATTTAGATTATTTGGTTTGGGGACATAATAACGCTGCCCTTTCGGGAGGTGGTTCAATTTCCGTTGATCTTGGTGCCTCCACAACTTCCATAACCACATTATTTGACAGACGATGGAAAGTTGTTGAAAGCAGGCCAACAGGTAGTAATGATATTTTAGAAGTTAAAATTTCTATTCCCGGTGGTATCCTGCCGGCACTAACTGATCCTTCAACTCAGGAATATGCTATGATAGTTTCGGCTGATGCAGCCTTTGGAGCAGGACATATTGTTGATGTAATTCCTTTGGTCCAGAGTGGATCTGATTACCAGACCTGGTATGATTTTGATTATACGAGGTTCTTTACATTCGGAATAGCATCCAAGATAACAGGAAAATATGGTGTTGAATTCAGCGCAGGTGATTTTTTAGTTGGAGAAAATGTTGTGGACCTTAATTCAAATTTTGCTGTGTCATCCTGGGTTAAAAATTATGGTGCAGGTGGCAGTTTTATTGCCAAAGGTGGTGCTTATGATTTTAAAATTGATGGAACAGGTAAAGTTCAGGCCATTATTAATGGTACAACAAGATTTACATCGTCTACAATTGTAAATGACTCTAAATGGCATCATATTGCATTTACTTATAGCGGTTCTACATTAAGACTTTACATTGACGGAGTTGAAGATGGTAATAGTCCTGTATCAGGAGTACCTGCTCCAACGGCAACAACCCACAATTTTTCAATTGGTGTAAATTACACTGATAAACATAATATATCAACAGCTTTTAATGGAGCTATAGATGAAGTTAGAGTTTGGGACGTTGCCCTTAATTTGATCCAAATTCAATATATAATGAATCAGGAGATTATTGAGTATACTGATAATACAGTTGATGGAGCAATATTACCGCACAATATTACAAGAAATGACATAAATTCCATTCCATGGAATGACCTTCAGGCATACCATAATATAAATACATTTTATGGTACTACCGTAGAAGACGGTTCCAATCATGATAACTGGGTAAGAATTAAATATTTAGTAAGAGGTAAAAATATAATAAACGACCAAACTGTTCCTTTGCCTTACGGAAGTAATGGATTGGGTCTTTGGGATAATTCCACAACTTGGAAGGATGGTTCCGAACTGTACATCCCTGGTTCTGCTTCTATTGCAGATCCAAATGTGACAATTGACTGGAATATTGTGAGTGTTTCTCATAATGTAACCATGGACAATTCTTCATTACCTGCAGTAAATAATAATAATAGGACACTTTTAGGATTAATTGCTGATTCTACAAAAGAATTAACTGTAAGCACGGATGGCGGATTGACGGTCACTCATTATTTAGAGTTGAACGGTATAATAGATCTGGAAGGAGAATCCCAATTAATTCAAAGCGATAAAAGTGTATTGACGGTTGGTGCCAACGGAAAATTAGAACGTGATCAACAGGGAACATCTGACCTATACACATATAATTACTGGTCATCTCCTGTTGGCGTTGTTAATTCAATGGCAACAAACGATACGTACAAATATAGATTTACTGTTCCGGATGTATTGCGTGATGGGACTAATCCTGCTTCACCAGGGACAATTAATTTTTGAGTGGTGGTGTAAATGGTAAGTAGCATCTCCTTTTACTTTGGCCGATTACTGGATCTGGAAATTTGCAAATGCGCTGGATGACGATTATTCATCCTGGCAACATATGAGAAGTACTGGAACAATCTATGCAGGTGAAGGATTCACTATGAAAGGCCCGGGAACTGGTTCGATCTCAACGCCTCAAAACTATGTGTTTGATAGGAAAACCCAACAATGGAGATATAAGTTTAAATATAAGCTCCGGAAATGATTATCTTGTAGGTAATCCATATCCTTCGGCAATTGATTCTCATGAGTTTTTAACTGATAACCCGGATACAAGTGGAACACTATACTTCTGGGAACATTGGGGAGGAGGCTCTCATGTGTTATGGGATTACCAAGGCGGATATGCACTTTATAATTATTCCGGAGGATTACCTACTGCTTCTTATGGAACCAATGATCCTGATGTAGGAACAGGTGGGACTCCTACTAAATTACCAGGTAGATATATACCGGTAAGCCAAGGATTCTTTGTATACAGCCCCGGAGGCGGAACCATTACATTTGAAAATGACCAGAGAGTATTTGAAAAAGAAGGCGCCACATCTGTATTCGTACGAACGGATTCCGATCCAGGAGAACAAGCTACTAGACTATAATGAAGACACCAGGATGAAGTTCAGAATTGGATTTAATTCGTTTAATGGAATTCACAGACAATTGCTATTAACAGTTGATGAGCATGCTTCAATCGGATATGACTGGGGTTATGATGGTCGACTAAATTCTCAGCAAATTGATGATATGTTCTGGCTATTAGAAGGTGAAAAATATGGAATTCAAGGTGTTAATGAAGTTACTGCAGAATCTGTTTTTCCTTTAGCTATACATGTTAGAGACAATGGAGCGAATTCAATACAAATTGATCATCTTGAAAATGTTCCTGATAATGTGCAAATATATGTACGTGATAAAGAATTGAATACCTATCATGATCTTAGACAAGGTCAATATGACTTCACCCTGATGGCGGGAAATTATTTGGATAGATTTGAAATCGTATTCTCCAATCGTCAAGCTTCTTTGGATACACAAGACCTGGAACTAAATGCATCTTTTGATGTGTATTATAATAGTAACAGTAAAAATCTCGTAATTCAAAATAACAATCTTATAGGTATCAATAGCATAGAATTATTTAATATAGTTGGTCAATCAGTTTTTAAGTCTAATGAAATTGAACTGCAGTCTTATAAGGAAATAAAAGTACCAAATTTAAGTTCCGGACCATATATAATAAATCTCGATACCTTAATGGAAAACTTTCCAAGAAAGTTTTAGTAGAATGATGTCCCAAATCTACTCTTTATTTAACCTACTTTAATTAGCCCAAGCAAAAGCTTGGGCTTTTTTTTTATTAAAACATCCGATCCATTATAAAAGTAAAAATCAACGGGTTGTTCAATAATAAACTAAAAAAGTGCATTTCATCGATTTTATTTGTTTTTAAACGTATTTCATCGAAAAGTTTTGATTTTTATTGCTTTTAATCGATTTTATTTGCGTTTCAACAAGTCTTAGTTTACATTTAAGTAGAAATTAAAATAGTCCCCAAACTAGATAAATTTCCTGCTTATGATAAAAATTACTCTAAACAATGCAAATTCTGTATTTAAGGGTATTTTGCTATTCGCTCTTTTAACTTTAATTTCATTTAAATCAACTGCCCAGACTTCCTACGTCGATGTTTCAGTAACCTGGCCTTCTTGGTCATCTGAAAACAGAGTAGAAATATATGATCCTTCTGATAATTTAATCAGCACAATAGATAATGGTTACTCAGGATGCTGTAACGACAGTTATTCAACCTCAGTTAGTTTAGGATGCTTATCCGATGCTAATAATTACTACATATTAATGTACGACACCTACGGAGACGGATGGAATGGTACTTCGAATATAACAGTAAATTCTGCCGGTGTATCAGTTTTAACTAATTCCGGAGCTAGTGCAATTGCTACCGGAACGACATTATATTTTAATGTTTCCGGAGGATGTTCAGGATCTTGTTCTGCAACAGTTACAAGTTTTCCATATACAGAAGGATTTGAATCTGGTTTAGGTCTTTGGACTCAAGATACAAGTGATGATTTTGATTGGACAAGAAACCAAAATGGGACACCTTCTCCAAATACAGGACCTACTGGTGCAAATGGTGGCAATTATTATATGTTTACCGAGGCTACAAGTAACTTCAACAACACTTCTAACTTAGAAAGCCCTTGTTTCGATCTTACTTCAGCAACTACTGCTCAATTTTCATTCTATTATCATATGTATGGTTCAAATATGGGAACCTTAAATGTAGATCTCAGCACTAATGCCGGTCTATCGTATCCAAACAATTTATGGAGTCAGACTAGTCAGGTACAAACTACTAATGGAGCTGCATGGAATTTAGTGACAATTGATTTAAGTGCATATTTAGGTCAAACGATACAAATCAGATTCTCGGGTACCACTGGCGGAAATTATAGAAGTGATATGGCAATTGATGATATATCTCTAACGGCTGTTACTACTCCTCAAAATGAAATCGATATACAAGGTAATGCGGTCACTATTAATAATGGAGATTCTACGCCAACAGTAGCAGATGACACTGATTTTGGAACAGTTAATGTTGCTGCAGGTTCAAATACCAATGCATTTACTATATATAACACAGGTACTCTAAACTTAAATCTTACTAGTGGATCACCTTACGTAAGCATAACAGGGACCCAAGCGGCAGATTTTTCTTTAACCTCTATTCCAAATGGTTTAATACTACCAGGTAATAATACATCTTTTGATATTACATTTGATCCCAGTGGAAGCGGTTTAAGATCGGCAATAGTTTCTATAGCCAACGATGATTCCAATGAAAATCCGTATACTTTTTACATTCAGGGATATGGAGATGCTCCTCTTACTGAGGGTCCTGGCGGTGTAACTGCCGACCTCGAAATATGGTTAAAAGCAAATGATGGTGCAGGAGTTGTTGATAATCAATCTCTTTCAACTTGGTATGATCAGGCAAAAACAAATAATGCGACCGTAAATACACCAGGCCAGGAACCTACTTTTAGAGATGACCCTATATATAATGTTAACTACAATCCTGTTGTAGATTTTGATAGTAGTTATACATTATCACCTACCGATAGTGATTACTCATATGATGATACCAATGGAGATTTTCTGGAAGGTAGTGCAGGCTTTCATACTCAAGATATATTCACGGTCTTAATACCCGACCGAACAATAAATTCAACTTTTGGTAATATGGATTTCTTCTGCGGCGACGAAGACATTAGCACCAATGCAGAAGATGTGACCGGTTTTGGTTTTGGACGATATTCAGTAAGATTTACCAATGAAGTATTTGCATACTGTGTAGGTACATCCACTACCTCACCACCATATGTAGGTTATGGAGTTGCAGATAATGCCACGGCAACTAATTATGATAATGTTGGCATACTAAACGCACGAAATCATACTACCCTTTCTCAGCAAGAACTTTATTATAATGCTAATAATGTAGAAACAGTACATAATGATCTACCCGATTTTTCTAATGTCAACAATTCACGTTACTGGATAGGTAGAAGCGAAGGTTATGAGGCAGCAACAAATGCAAGAATTGTAGAGATCATATCTTTTTCTTCCCGAAAAAACGATGCAACTTCAACGGATGAGCGAAATAAAATTCAATCCTATTTGGCTATAAAATATGGTGTTACATTAGGTACTAATGGCACATCACAAAATTATGTTGCTTCTGATGGAAATATAATATGGGATGTTTCAGCGAATGCCGGTTATAACTATGATATTGCCGGAATAGGAAGAGATGATGATTCAGATTTAATTCAAAAACAATCAAAAAGTGTTAATAATTCAAGTATAATTTCAATTTCCTTAAATAATACAGAATTAACAAACAATTTAAACGCAGGCGCTTTTAGTTCCGGTAATGAGTTTCTTGTTTGGGGAAACAACGGACAGAATACTAATTCCTCCGCTACATCCATAAGCGTAAATTTAGGCCCTGCTACCATAACTACAGTTACCGATGTTATGAACCGAATTTGGAAGATAGTTGAAACAGCGGGCGATGATATAGGGAAAGTAGAAGTATCTGTTCTTGAATCAGACCTGGCAGGATTGCCACCTTTAACAGGGAGTGATTCTTACGTTATGTTGGTTGCTGATGAACCTACTTTTACAACCAATTTAAGAACAGCATTTTTAGATCCTTCGACATTCAATGGTATCCCTACTAGAGAAGGTATATATGATTTTGATGGTACAAAATATTTTACAATTGGTATTGCTCATGAATCTGTTCAATCCAGACAATTAGGATTTGATGGTGTTGATAATTTCACATTGGTCGGAGACAAACTTAATTTGGGAGGTAGTTTTACAGCTTCTTCTTGGGTAAAACCGGAAGGTCCAAATGCTCTTAATTCAGATAAGACAATAGTAGCTAAAAATGATGGTACCGTAGGTTATAAATTCTACTTAACTAATAGCAATTACGTGGGCTTTGCAGTTGGAAATACTGCAGCGGCAACTATTACTTCCAATACAGCCATACCGGATAATATCTGGCATCATGTTGCAGTTACATATGACGGAACAAATGCTAATATATTTATTGACGGTGTTCTTGATAACAGTAAAGCATTGGCATCTCCAACTCCAAATGGCTCAGAATTTGCTATAGGAGCAATATATATTGATAAAGCAAATGTTCAGGATTTCTTTAAAGGTGACATTGATGAAATTAGAGTTTGGGATGACGCACTTACTTTAGACCAATTGCACTATGTAATGAATCAAGAATTAGTCAAATCTGGAGCAGTAGTAAATGGTACAGTTGTACCGAATAGCATTACAAAAAATGAAATTGCCGCTGTAAACTGGACTAATCTTAAAGCTTATTACTCTATGAATTCATACATAGGAACGCATTTAAATGACGTTTCA
The DNA here is from genome assembly GCA_963827785.1 of uncultured Flavobacteriaceae bacterium. Classification (GTDB taxonomy): domain Bacteria; phylum Bacteroidota; class Bacteroidia; order Flavobacteriales; family Flavobacteriaceae; genus Site-B1. The sequence continues at coordinate 21,306 of CAWHCT010000032.1, forward strand.
GGTAATGGAAACAGAGGTAGTTTAACCGATCCTGACAAATTCTCATTGGAATATCAATCATCTCCTCTTCCTTATAGAAGTTTAAGTAATGGTAACTGGGACAGCAATGCTATTTGGGTCAATGGTTCAGAACAATATATTCCAGGATCTCCATCAATAGTTGACCCTAATATTACTGTTGATTGGAATGTTGTGGAGACAAGCCATGATATTACAATAGATAACTCAACATTACCAGCCGGAAATAATGACACAAGATCAGTTTTAGCACTAGAAGTGTCAGCAAATGAATTAACTGTAACAGCGGATAATGGTCTGGCTGTAACACATTATTTGAAAGTTGATGGTTTGATTGACCTGGTCGGTGAATCTCAACTTATTCAATCACAAGGCAGTGATCTTGATATTACCAGTTCAGGTAGTTTAGAAAGAGATCAACAAGGTACCGCTGATATCTATACGTATAATTATTGGTCATCCCCTGTGAGCCTAGTGAATACAACAAATAACAATACTACTTTCACTGTTCCAGACCTTTTGAGAGATGGGACAAACCCTTCTTCTCCCGGAACAATAAATTTCTTGACCTCAGGATATAATGGAACAAACACAAATCCAATCGGAATTGCTGATTATTGGATCTGGAAATTTGCTAATCTGCCTGATGACGATTATTCATCATGGCAACATATGAGAAGTACCGGAACAATTTCAAGTGGTGAAGGATTTACTTTAAAAGGCCCTGGTACCGGAAGCATTTCTACACCTCAAAATTATGTGTTCATTGGTAAACCAAATAACGGAACAATTACTGTGCCTATTAATGCAGGACATGATTATTTAGTTGGTAACCCTTATCCATCAGCAATAGATGCTCATGAATTCTTAAATGACAACCCATTAACCGGCGGTACATTGTACTTCTGGGAGCATTGGGGAGGCAGTTCACATAGTTTAAGTGACTATCAAGGTGGATATGCCATTTACAATTATTCAGGTGGTGTGGGTGCAGCAAGTTATGGCACTAATGATCCCGATGTTGGAACTGGTGGAACTCCTACAAAATTGCCGGGACAATATATTCCGGTAAGTCAAGGGTTCTTTGTTTACAGTGCTACAACAGGTAATGTACAATTTGAAAATGATCAAAGAGTATTTGTTAAAGAAGGTCCTACTTCTACTTTTGTTAGATCCGGTTCAGACAGCTCCGATCAGCCTACTAATTATTACGAAGATGAACGAATGAAATTTAGAATTGGGTTCAATTCGTCCAATGGAATCCACAGACAACTTCTTTTAACCATTGATGAAAATGCTACAGCCAACGTTGACTGGGGTTATGATGGAAAAATGAATGAAGAACAAATGGATGATATGTTCTGGATGTTAGAAGGAGAAAAATATGTCATACAAGGTCTAAATCAAGTTGATCCTGAAACAGTAGTGCCATTAGGCATTCATGTTAGGGATGATGGAATGAACTACATTACAATTGATCATCTTGAAAATATTCCTGATGATGTTGAATTATATGCTTACGATAATGTTCTTAATATTTATCATAATCTTAAAATTAGTGATTACGAAGTATTCTTGACTTCAGGTGAATATTTAGATAGATTTTCTATAATGTTCACAAATCCTGCAGCTCTGGGTATTGATGATATCATTTATGAAAATGGATTTGAAACATTTTATAACAACGAGGATGAAACAATAGTAATACATAACCCGAACTTAATTGAGATCAATAAAATTGAAATGTTCAACATTTTAGGACAATCTGTTTATTTCTCAAATGACGAAGACACTGAAAATTATACAGAAATAAAAGTATCAGACTTAAGCTCTGGCACTTATATTATTAACTTAAATACCGAAGGAGGTAAAATATCTAAAAAAGTATTAGTAAAGTAGAATCCCCAAAATTAGTAAAATAGAATCCCCAAATTTACCATTTGCTAATCTCGAAAGGCTCTAACCAATTGGTTAGGGCTTTTTGTTTAATGTATTATTAAGTTGATCAAGTGTCAATTCCATTTGATCACCTGAGGTCATATCCTTTAAAGTAAATATGTTATTAGCAACTTCATTAGCTCCAACCAGAACAACATATTTTATATCTCGTTTATTGGCATACGCCATTTGCTTTTTCATTTTGGCAGCATCGGGATATAATTCGGCATTAATCCCTTTATCTCTTAATTGCTTGATCGCTATAAGACTGTAAAGAGCTTCTTGATCTCCGAAATTCATAAATAATACTTCAGTATTATTAATTACAGTTTCAGGAAATAAATTTAACTCTTCCAAAACAAGATAGATCCTGTCCAGTCCAAAACTAATTCCTACACCACTAACGTCATTTAATCCAAAGATCCCTGTCAGATCATCATAACGTCCACCACCGCCAATAGAACCCATATCAACATCTTTAGGTGCTGACACCTCAAATATTGCTCCCGTGTAATAGTTTAACCCTCTGGCTAAAGTTACATCCAGTTCCAGAGTTGAATTTGTAAGTTTTAATTCTGAAATAGCTTTATTGATAAATTCCAGCTCTTCAACCCCTTTCAATCCTTCAATCGATGATTTTAAAATAGATTTCAAGTTTTTTATTTGATCACTGAATGAACCCGATAAATTAAACAATGGATCCAGTTTTTCAATTCCTGATAATGGAATACCTTTTTTCAGCATTTCTTCTTTAACCTTCTCCTCTCCTATTTTATCCAGTTTATCCAGGGCAACTGTGAAATCAATTAACTTATCTTTTGCACCAATAATTTCGGCTATTCCTGATAAAATTTTGCGGTTATTTATTTTAATTGTAACTCCTTTTAGGTTAAGGCCTTTAAATACATCACCGTAAAGCTGTATGAACTCTATTTCCTGCCATAACGACTTACTTCCCACAACATCTGCATCACACTGGAAAAACTCTCTAAAACGCCCTTTCTGAGGTCTGTCAGCCCTCCAAACGGGTTGAATTTGATAGCGCTTAAAAGGAAAGGTAATATCATTTTGATACTGAACAACATATCTTGCAAAAGGAACGGTTAGATCATATCTTAGAGCCTTCTCTGATATCTGAGATGTTAATTTATTGGAATCCTTCTCACCATAAATCGCATTGTCTACTTTACTTAAATAATCACCGGAATTTAAAATCTTAAAGATCAGTCTGTCTCCTTCCTCTCCATACTTTCCCATCAAAGTGTCAGAATTCTCGAAACTAGGAGTTTCTATAGGTTGAAAACCAAAACGCTCAAAACTATTTTTAATAGTATTGATAATGTAATTGCGTTTTGATACCTGTTCCGGATTAAAATCTCTCGTTCCTTTAGGAATTCCTGGTTTCTTTGCCATTGAAAAATTAATTTTGCACAAATATCTTAATTTTTAATCTTAGATAATAAGTTATTTCAATTTTATAGTAACTTTATTGGGTTGAATTAGTCTTATATTTGAATAAATACATAAATAACCCATAAACATGTTTTCACTCTTTCGAGAAAATGTTAGAATTGCACTTCACTCTATCAAAAGTCAGTTACTTAGAGCTATTTTAACCATTCTTATTATTGCAATCGGTATTACAGCTCTGGTTGGTATTTTAAGTGCAGTATCGGCTCTTGAGAATACAATTTCGAGTGATTTTTCTTCAATGGGTGCTAATACCTTTAATATTCAACGATACGAGTTTAACACGCAAAGACGAGGAGGTGGAGAACTACAGAAGGTAAATCCTATTATAAGTTACAATAATGTTCGTGAGTTTATAGAAAAATACGATTACCCGTTTACAAAAACTTCTGTATCCTTTACAGGAACCAGATCGGCCGAAGTTAAATATGAAAATGAAAAAACTGATCCTGAGGTAAGTATTCTTGGAATTAATGAATATTTCATTCAAAATTCAGGTCTGGAACTCGAAAGCGGAAGAGAATTAAATTATTTTGACGTGATCAATAATAATAATGTATGTGTCATTGGCAGTGATCTTAAAAAAGCTTTTTTTGAGGATCTGAATCCTATTGATAAAACAATAAGTGTTCGGGGCGTGAAATTTAAGGTTGTAGGCGTACTAAAATCGAAGGGTGCTACATTTGGTAATAATCTGGATTTAAGGGTATTAATGCCTATTCAAAATGCCAGATCCATATTTACAAATCCAAATATTAATTACAACATCAGTATAATGGTTGAGAATAATGAAATGCTTGAAGCAGCTCAGGATGAAGCCATTATAACCTTCAGAAATGTAAGAGGATTGAGTCCAATTGAGGAAAACAATTTTGGTTTGGAACGTAGTGATGATCTTATTAACAGAATTGCGAGCATTACAAAGTACCTTTATATTGCAGCCTGGGTAATAAGCATTATAACAATCTTTGGATCCTCGATTGCATTAATGAATATCATGTTTGTTTCTGTTACAGAACGAACAAGAGAAATTGGGGTTAGAAAGGCATTAGGCGCAAAAAGAAAGACCATCGCATTCCAGTTCTTCATCGAAACATTGATAATTGGTCAATTTGGTGGAATTTTTGGAATTATCTTCGGAGTATTAGTTGGTTTAGGAGTTTCTGCAGCGGCCGACTTTAAATTTGCGACGCCTTGGTTAGCCATGTTCAGTGCCTTTGCGATTACTTTTATTGTAGCCGTCATATCAGGATCATTCCCTGCCATTAAAGCCTCTAAATTAGATCCAATCGAATCCTTAAGATATGAGTAATTAAGAGTTAATTAGATTATCAAAGTAATCGAAAAGTTTTCCCTTTGTAATGTTAGATCCTTGTTGGATCAATTTGAACTTATCCAAATTCTTATCTTCGGAATACTCTTTTTTTGCCTGAAGAATTTCTACTGAATCACTCAACAAATTCTCTCGTAACCAGGCAAAACCTTCTCTGGTTGACAGATCAATTGTATCTTTGGTTATTTTGACGGCTATAACATGCATGTTTGTGTCAGATAGATGAAACAAATGCATCTGGTTTGTGGAAATATGCTCTAGATAGGTTGCTTTACTAAGTACTCCTTCCCAGACCAGATCACTGAAAATATCCAGTTCCTGTTCGGCAACCTCTGGTTTATTGATCTTGATTTCAGACCATTCAACTGCTGTTATACTTTGGGTTGCTAAAAAATTGATAAATTCCTGATGCAGTTCCTCAAATTGTTCTTTTGTAAGTCTCGAATACTTCATGATCATTCAATTTATTGCAGTAAATGCTTCAAAAGGTCTATCTGTTGCTATGACGTCCACCCCAATATTCTTCCATACCTTGTACAGTTTATCTCCTCTTGCCTTAGCCTGTCCATCTAGGTTTCCTAAAGTACCTAACATGCAAACAATATTTTTTTCGTGTAATCGCTTGTACAAAGATGGTTCAGATAAACGTGTTCCCGTAAAAGCCAACATGTTTTTAATTGGTATGTTTGATTTAAGCAATCTGTCAAACTCCTTATTATTTCTTGCGGATACAGACAACAATAGATCTGGAGCTAAATCATAGGCTGTTTTAGCTTGTTTGATATCATAAGTAATTATTATACTTATGTCTTCAGCCTTAGCATCTCTAATGGCTTTAACAACTGTTTTCTGGCTTACGCTTCGTTTTAAATCAACTGTGAGAATTACATTATTCTGTTTGCACCATTTCAAAACATCCTCAAACAATGGAATTTTAAAATTGGTCTCATTTCCAAATTCATCTATTAAATTAAACCGTTGTATTTCATAGTAATTCATTTTGCTTACTAATCCACTCCCTGTGGTCGTTCTATCAATTGAATTATCATGCATTAATACCAACTTATTATCTTTGGTTTTAGCAACATCCACTTCATAAATTGCATTAATACTGTCGCTGATATATTTAATTGTTTCAAGACAATTTTCAGGATAATTTTTTAAACCCATCCCTCCTCTATGTACACTAATATTAGGGTAATTATTATTAGAAATCTTAAATACTTCAACGAGCGTTGATTGGCTTGTTGCATCATAATTTTCTTCTTTACTTGATTGTTTGCAACTATAAATGCTTATTAAAAGAAAAAAGAAAAGAAATTGCTTCATATATTAAAAAAAATGCGCTTCCTAAGCAGAAGCGCAAATTTAAAAATTATTTACCAATTATTATTAGAATATATAACGAAGTCCAACTTGTGCTTGCCATCTGGATGCTAAACTGGAATCATAACCAAATGTATTGGTAAGACCTGGATCAAATGTATAAACGGGTACACTTCCAGATGTGTCAACACCCACAGGAGAAACATTATTAGGTTGTTGGATAACTCCCCAATCAGAATTTATAAGATTCCCAACGTTTAAGACATCAATACTAAATTGAATGGTATTTGTTTTATTCTCTGATACTTTAAAATTATAATCCTGTAAAAACTTGATATCCCATCGTCCTCTCCATGGTGCCAGTAGACCATAACGCTCAACATAGCTTCCTCTGTTTTCACTTAGATAGTCATCCTGCTGAATGTACGCTTCAAATGCTTCTGCTTGCCCGGGCCCAGAGAATTGCATCTGTCCAATTTCACTTGAGGTTGGAATATAGAGCAAGTCATTGTTCTGGAAAGAACTGTCGTTATTTATATTTCCCGCATAGGTATAATTAAAGCGACCTCCCTGTGCATACTCAAAGAACGTGGATAATGTCGAACTCCACATGTCATTACCATATGTCCATTTCTTACTGGCAACACCAATAAATCGATGTGTATCACCATATTTTGAATACGATAATACATCTTGATTTGCATCTCCGCGTTGTAGGATTAAAATCAAATGCATCACTGGTGATCTCAGCTTCAATTGAATTCACATCTTTTGCATCCAGATAACTATATGCCAACATAGTATACAATCCGTTATCAAATGTTTTTTGAGCTTTTACAGAAGCATTCCAGATTCTACCCTTATCGGAGTTTGTAAATACATAGGCACTATTTCCAATGTCTGCACTTGTATATATGGGCCTGTTATCTCCAGGGGCATTCAATATGCCTGTAGGATTACGTAATCCCCAGTTTTGAACGTGTGCACCATTTATATCTTTTGTATAGGCAACATCACCTGTCAGTATCAAACCACTCTCAAATTGATAATCGGCACCAATATTAGTTCTCCAGACTTGAGGAAACTTATAATCAGGATCAACAGCTGTTAAGAAAAAAGAGTTTGGATTTGCAATCTGATTTCCTAACCATACAAATGGAAACCTACCGGTAAACAATCCTGATCCACCACGTAACTGAAACGTATCATCTCCATTAACATCATAGTTAAACCCAATTCTTGGAGATATTAACCAATCGTTATTTGGCATTTTTGTGTTATCAATAAATACCTCTTCTCCCGTATTCGGATTAAAATATGGTATTGATGGATCAACACAACAGTTTCTATCAATCAATTCTTGAGCTTTTTGTGCAGAATCGAAAAATAATGGTTTATCAAAACGAACTCCGTAGGTTAATTTGAATTTTTCATCAATATTCCATTCATCCTGTAAATAGAATGCTAACTGACCTACATTTGTTTCAGCCAATGCCCAACCTCCGGCAACTCCGTTACCTGCAGCTTCAATTGCATTGTGAGCTGCAGTTGCATCATTAAACGATGCTTCTAAAGATCCATCTCCGGCCGCTGTTAAAAAGTCCGCTACACTACCGTATTGCGGAAAAAACACGCCGGCTGCACCATATACTCCTAAATTAAAAGAGTTATCAAATTCAAATTTTTCAAATGAAAAACCAACGGTGTATGTGTGGTCTCCTTTAAAGATATTCATGTTATTTGAGAACTGGAAAACTTTTTGATCCAAAGTATTATGAATAGAAAATGGTTCATGACCGGCTATAATATAATTTAATCCCGCTCCATCTTGTATTATGATTGAAGGTGCTGGTACAGATAAAGGATTCCTAAAGTCATCAAAATGAGTATATCCAGCCTGTAATTTATTTGAAACCGTTTCCGATAATTGTGAATTCAGTTCTAATTGCACAGATTGTAATTTATTATTGATCTGGTAACCCGCATTCTCAAATTGTAAGGTTGTAAAATTCGGGCCTCTTGGCTGAATGGCTGTTGGATGCGCAGGTTTTTCCTTTGAAGCGTCTAACCAGTTATAAATTATTGCTAACCTGTTATCATCATTTATATTCCAATCTAATTTAAAAATACCTTTTGTTGATTCTGAAGCATAAGTAAAACCCTTGTAAGCTCCAGGATTATAGCCTAAATCTAAAAGTGCGTTTTGAACCGCAATAAGATCACTCTCTAAAACTCTCGATTCATTTATTGCTCCTGTTCCGGTATTTGGCACCCATCCATTTGAGCCCAAATCAGTTCTATCATCTTTTTCAAAATTGGCAAAAAAGAATAATTTATCTTTTACAATTGGGCCTCCTATACTAACACCATACTGACTTTGTTCCAGGTCTGGTTTTGTAACATCTTCACCTTTAATTTTGCCTCCAGTCAGACTTTCATTTCTAAAAAATCCGTAAACAGTTCCATGGAATTCGTTGGTTCCACTTTTTGTTACTGCATTTACTGAAGCCCCTGTAAATCCTGATTGAGTCACATCATAAGGTGCTGTAGAAACAGAAATTTGATCAATGGCATCCAGAGAAATTGGTTGCGCATCAGTCTGCCCTCCTACTGTTGGTGCATCCAGTCCGAATGGATTGTTAAAAATTGCACCATCTAAACTAAAATTATTATACTGATCATTCCTTCCTCCAAATGAATTTCCACTTGCTGTGGGTTCCAATCTGGTGAAATCTGCTGCAGATCTCGAAATTGTAGGCAAACGTGTCAATTCGCGTCTTCCAACATTCGTTTCGGCTCCTGTTCTATCATTGTTAAATGTTCCAGTAGCACTTATAGTTGTAATAACAACAGTTTCTAATTGCTGGCTCGCTTCAACCAAAACGACATCAATATTTTTTGTAACACCAAGACTTAAATAAACATCATTAAATATCTGTTCTTTATAACCAACAAAACTAATTTTAATGGTATAAGGTCCTCCAACTCTCAAATTTAATATGTTAAAACGACCATCAATATTTGAAGAGGCACCACTTACGGTTCCTGTAGGTGTATGGGTTGCCACAATATTGGCTCCAGGCAAAACCTCGTTAGATTCATCCAATACAAGACCCTTAATATTAGATGTAGTGACCTGAGAAAAGGCAAAAACACCAAAAATTAAAAATGCAAAAGAAATTACAAGTTTTTTCATTATTATTGATTTGATTAGTTAATAAAAATTAGATGTAAAAATAGAATAAAAAAAGCCGCACATACGTGCGGCTATCGTTGTTTTTATTAACGAATTGCTATAATTTGTTAATAATTATTTTGCTTCAGCTACTACATCAAATGTAAATGATCTAACTACATCCCTGTGAAAACGCAAAGTAGCTTCATATTGACCGGTTCTTTTGATTAATCCACCTGCAATAGAAATATACTTTTTATCAATTGACACACCTTCTTTTTCAAGAGCTTCTGCCAAATCTGCATTGTTAACAGAACCGAAAAGCTTATCGCCTTCCCCTGTTTTTGCAGCTATTTTAATTTCTATATCATTAAGTGGTTCTGCAGCTTTTTCAGCTTCATTAACTACTTTCTTTTCTTTAAAGGCTCTTTGCTTTAAAGTTTCTGCCAACACCTTCTTCGCTGAAGATGTTGCCAATACAGCATTTCCTTGAGGAATTAAAAAGTTTCTACCATAACCGTTCTTAACTGTTACAATGTCGTCTTTAAATCCTAAATTCTCAACGTCTTGTTTTAATATAAGTTCCATAATTATGATAATTTATTTTAATAGATCAGCTACATAAGGCATTAATGCTAAGTGACGTGCTCTTTTTACAGCCACAGCAACTTTTCTTTGATACTTTAATGATGTACCTGTCAAACGTCTTGGTAAAATTTTACCTTGCTCATTTATAAATCGCATTAAAAAATCCGGATCTTTGTAATCAACATACTTGATTCCAGACTTTTGAAACATACAATATTTCTTCTTCTTGTTTGTATCAATGTTTAACGGAGTTAAATATCTTATCTCTCCTCCGTCTTTCTTATCTTTCGATTGTTGTTCTAAAGTTGCCATAATTACGCTTTTTGTTGATCTCTTTTTCTTCTTCTTTCGGCCCAAGAAACTGCATGCTTGTCCAAACTAACGGTTAAGTAGCGCATAAATCGCTCATCTCTTCTAAATTCCAGTTCAAGAGTATTTATCACGTCTCCAGGTACAGTGTACTCAAATAAGTGGTAAAAACCACTTTTCTTATTTTGGATAGGGTAAGCTAACTTCTTTAGCCCCCAATCTTCCTTGGATATCATCTTAGCACCTTTAGAAACAAGAAGATCTTCGTATTTCTTTACTGTTTCCTTTATCTGAGGTTCAGATAAAACGGGATTTAAGATGAAAACAGTTTCATAATGATTCATAAAAAATTTGTTTATTGTTAAAAATGTGTGCAAAAATAACTAAATAATTAGGACTACACAATTTAATTTTTAACATTTTAGGTTTTCCCTTATTAATATGCACTAAACCCTCATTTTAAAAAAAATAAAACACTTTATCGGAGTTTTTTGCATTTTAAAGATTTTTTGTGTATGTTTGTCGAAATCTTAACCTAATAAAGTAAAATGTTATGACTTTAAATTGTGTTGTTGTCGATGATTCTGCAATCCAACGTCTATCTATTGTTAAATTAATTGAGAATCATTCCTCTCTTAACTTAATAGCAGAGTATAACAGTGCTCTTGAAACCAAAAATGGTTTGAATACGCACAAGGTAGACCTTATCTTTCTTGACATCGAAATGCCTGTTTTAAACGGTTTCGAATTACTTGATGTACTAAATAATAAGCCTCAAATTATTTTTGTTACAGGTAAAACGGAATACGCTTTTAAAGCTTTTAATTACGATGCTACGGATTACTTACAAAAACCTATTACCAAAGAACGTTTCAATGTTGCTGTTGAAAAAGCCCTCGAACAGCACAAATTAAAACTGGATTTTAATGAAACTGATGGTGAGCATATTTTTGTTAAAAGCAATCTTAAAAAACGTAAGGTGTATATTAAGGACATTAAATGGATTGAAGCTCTCGGAGACTACGTTAAACTAGTGACTGAAGAAAACAGCTTAGTAGTTCTTTCTACTATGAAAGCGTTTGAAAAAGAACTGCCAGAAGGCAAATTTTTAAGAATTCACAAATCTTACATTGTTAATCTTGATAAAGTAGATAGATTCAACAGTAAGAATGTTGAAGTGGGTGCTTATGAAATACCTTTAAGCAGAAACAAAAAGACATTATTGGTAGACGCCTTAAATAATATTTAATTTAATAGCTATCGACGTTTATAATTACTTTTACTGAACGGAAATCTTTTACGTTTAGGAAGCTATTCTTTATCTTAAGAATAGCTTCTTTTGTTTTTATAAGGGACTGTTTTGGAGGTATTTTAATAAGAATATTCTTTTGGTATTGATTTCGTATTCTGGCTATTGGCGGAAATTCGGGACCTAAAATATATTCATGGAAAACCTGTCGTAATGATCGAGCCATCCAATCACTGGACTGATTAACTCTGTTAAACTCTTTATGTTTCAATGTGATCTTTATCAATCTGTAAAGAGGTGGGTATTTATAGTTAATACGTTCACTCATTTGTTCCTTGAACATTCCAATGTAATCATTGGTTGAAACCTGTTGTAATATTTTGTGGTACGGATTGTATGTCTGTATCAGAACTTTACCTCTAACATCAGTTCGTCCTGCACGTCCGGAAACCTGAAGCATCATTTGAAAACTTCTTTCGTGAGCCCTAAAGTCAGGATAATTCAACATATTATCAGCATTCATGATTCCTACCAGCTTTACATTTCTAAAATCCAATCCTTTGGTGACCATTTGTGTACCTACCAGTACATCTATCTCCTGCTGTTCAAAAGAAGAAATTATTTTGTGATAACCAAATTTGCCTCTTGTCGTGTCCAGATCCATTCTGGCAACTTTCGCTTTTGGAAATAGTTGTTTTACCTCCTGCTCTATTTGCTCGGTACCAAATCCTTTGTTATCTAAAGACGGACTGCCACAAGCCAAACAATTTAACATCATCGCCATATGATATCCGCAATAATGACATCGTAACTGATTGATCTTTTGATGATATGTTAAACTGACATCACAGTTTGGACATTGAGGCGAGTGACAACAGGTATTGCATTCCACAATAGGTGAAAAGCCTCTCCTGTTTTGAAATAAAATAATTTGTTGTCCTTCTTGTAAAGCTTCAGTCATTTCTTCTGTCATTCGGTCACTAAAATGCCCTTTCATCAACTTTTTGCGCTGTTTTTCTTTGATATCAACAAGTTCTATCTGTGGCATTAAAACATCATTAAATCGTCTATCTATCTCAACCAGTCCATATTTTTTCTGTTCGGCATTATAGTAAGATTCCAAACTTGGAGTCGCAGAACCTAATAAGGTTTTTGCATTAAATAATGAAGCCATTACAATTGCCGTGTCTCTGGCATGATAACGTGGCGCGGGATCAAATTGTTTATAAGATTGCTCATGCTCTTCATCTACGATAATCAATCCAATATTATTAAAAGGCAGAAAAACAGACGATCGAGCTCCCAAAATAATTTGTGATTTATCTGAATTTCTTAGTACATGGTTCCAAACTTCTACACGTTCATTCAATGAATATTTTGAATGGTAAACTGAAACCTTTTTCCCAAAATAATTCTGCATTCTGTCTACCAACTGCGTCGTTAAAGCTATTTCCGGAACCAGATACAAGACTTGTTTTCCTTCTTTTATGACGGCTTCGATCATCTTGGAATAGACTTCTGTTTTACCAGACGAAGTAACACCATGTAGAAGTATAACATTCTGTTCTTTAAATAGTTCTGATATTTTATCTAAAGCATCAGATTGATATGAATTTAAGATCTTGAGCGCTTCAAAGTCCGCATCAATATATAAAACCCGATCTTGGGCGATTTCATAATCTTCCAAAACATTTTTATCGATCAGTGTTTTAATGATTGCTGATGAAGCTCCGCTTTTTTCTATGAGGTCTTTTACCTTAATTGGTTTTTTGGTTTGAGCTGATAATGAAAAAAGGGTCATAATAACATCGCGTTGTTTAGGTGCTCTGTTAAGATCATCCAGTAATTCTTGAAGAGCCTTCTCAGTGATATATTGAGAACACAGTTTTATATGTCTGACCAGTTTTGGTTTGTACTTTTCAATAACTTCCTCTTCCACAATTATAGCATCTTTGTCCAATAACCTTTTAATAACCGGAAGTGCATTTTTTTTATCGATAATAGAAGTGATCTCATGAATTTTTAATGAGGACTGATGATGTAGTGCTTCTACAACTAAAAATTCGTCATCTTTAAGTTCTTCATCACTTAATATTACCTTTTTATTAAGTTTAACAATAGTCTCACTTTCCAATAAGAATGCACTTGGTAAAGCAGCTCTCATTACATCACCCATTGTGCATAAATAGTACTCTGATATCCATTTCCAGAGTTTCAGCTGATATGAATTGACAACAGGGTCTTCATCCAATATTTGATGAATCTCTTTAGCTTCATAAATTTGAGGTGCCTTATTATGAATTTTATAGACCAGTCCTGTATATATCTTTGACTTTCCAAAGGGAACTGCAACCCTAATTCCAGGTTCTAAAAAATCGGATTCAGCCTTGGTAATGCTATAAGTGAATAGCTTTTCCAAAGGAATAGGAAGAATAATATCTATAAAATATTGCATATTTTAAATTGAGATATGCTAAATCTTCTTTTTTAATTGGTTAATTGAAGCGTTCAACTCATATCCTAACAACAGAATATTAGAGTTAAGCCAGATATATAACAGTAATATTAGAAGTGCCCCAATGGATCCGTATAACTCGTTATATTGTGAAAAGTTTTCGATATAAATCCCAAAAAGGTAGGATGTTAACATAATCAGTAGAGTTGTAAAAATAGCTCCGATCGAAAAGAAATTAGTATGTCTTCCCTCTTTTGTTCCAAAATAATACAATATTGATGTGGCAATATAGATCATGAAAACAAAGAAGAGATATTTGGCCAGTTTTACTCCAAATTGTCCCTGTTGTTTTTCTATATAGCCAAAATCTTCCAGATTCTGTATCACATAGATCTCAAAATATCCCAGTACAACAACAGTTATAATTAAAAGCAAGGCTAAAATGATCGCTACACCCAAGGCATAAAAATATTGATTAATAAAACTTCTTGTTATTTGGGAATGATATGAATTTTCAAATCCTGAAAACACAGCGCTTACTCCATTAGCCATTAAAAAAATAGACAGAAGAAAAACCGATGATAATAAGCTTCCTCTATTTGTATTCTCAATATCCTCAAAAATATTTTTAAAAAAGAAATCGGAAGTTTCTGGTGGTAAAAAAGATTCCAAAAAAACCATAAATTCATTCCTAAAATCTTCAACCGGAATATAAGGGATTAAGATCAAGACAAAGATAAGAAATGGGAATAAGGCAGTAAAAAAGCTAAATGCTATCGAACTTGCCCTTGTGGTAATAGCTCCTCTTACTACACCAACCACGTACATTTCAAGAAGATGGAACAAAGACATGCCTTCTAATCCGGGAAGTTTAATCTTTTGTAATAATTTAACAATGAGATTAACGATCGGAATTTTACTAAGTCTTTCTTCTGTGGTTTTAGCCATTTTATACCGCTTTCAAACTCAGGTCCATGTTATAAACTGAATGCGTCAATGCGCCACTGGAAATATAATCAACACCACATAGGGCATAATCACGAATTGTTTTTTCATTAATACCACCGGAACTTTCGGTCAGACATTTACCATTGATCAACTTCACTGCTTTTTTGGTGTCTTCAAAATTAAAATTGTCAATAAGGATCCTGTAAATTCCATCGCTTTGCAGGATTTCCTCTATTTCTTTAAGATTTCTTGCTTCGACAACAATTTGCAAGTCTCTTTTCGTTTCATTTAAATAGCGCTTAGTTTTTTCAATAGCCTTTGTAATTCCTCCTGCAAAATCAATGTGATTATCTTTAAGCATGATCATATCATACAACCCAAACCTGTGATTTTCACCTCCGCCTATTGTAACAGCCCATTTTTCAAGGGCCCTGATTCCTGGGGTTGTTTTTCTTGTGTCAATAATTTTTGTGCCTGTACCTGCAATCAAGTCTGCAAATAATTTAGTCTTGGTAGCAATTGCACTCATCCTTTGCATGGCATTTAAAACCAACCGTTCCGATTTTAAAATAGATTGAGCTGAACCTTCAACATAAAAAACGATGTCTCCAAATTTAACTTTCTCTCCATCATTGATCAGGACATCAACCTTTAAATTTCTATCGACGTACTTGAAAACTTGTTTAGCGAATTTAACTCCGGCAATGATACCTTCATCCTTAACCAATAGTTTTGCCTTTCCTTTAGCTGTAAAAGGGATACAAGCCAGAGAACTATGGTCACCATCACCTACATCTTCACGTATGGCATTCGCAATAATAAGGTCTATTTCGTGCTTAAATTTGGTTTGACTGATCATGGATTAATTGTTTACTGCTAAAATAAGAATTGATTTTTGAATTACGATAAACGATTCAGGATAATAGATTTTTTTATTGACAAGAAATTCTTAAATCGTAATTTTGTCTTTATGACTATAAAACTCATTGCCATAGGCAAAACAGACAATACAGAACTTCAAGCATTAATAGATGATTACCAAAAGCGGTTGGGGTTTTATATTAAGTTTAAAATAGACATTATTCCTGATATAAAGAATGTAAAAAATCTCAGTGAAGATCAGCAGAAACAAAAAGAAGGTGAACTGATTTTAAAAAGTCTCAAACCAACTGATGCACTAGTTCTTTTAGACGAAAATGGAAAGCAAATGGATTCGGTTAGATTTGCATCTATATCTTCAAAAACATATGATTTCCGGGATAAAGCAATTGGTTTTTGTTATTGGTGGACCCTTATGGTTTTTCACAAGAAATCTATGATAAAGCTCAAGGAAAACTATCGCTATCAAAAATGACCTTTTCACATCAAATGGTGCGCTTATTTTTTGTCGAGCAATTATACAGAGCTTTTACAATCTTGAAAAATGAGCCCTATCATCATAGATAACAGGGCTCAAAATAATTTTGGCTGGTCAAATTTATTTATACATAACTGCATCTTTCATTGAAAAGAGAATATACAGGACATCTTTTTTACTTTCTTCATCAATATTATGATTATCTAAGGCTAAGAATATATCATCTATTGCACTCAAAAATTCCTTACCCGTAATTTTAAATCCGGTATGAGCACTAACCATATCTTTTCCAGTATATTGAGCACTTCCACCAGTTCCGGCTGCTAAGAATTCTTTAACATGAACTTTGAATACCTCATAAGATTCGGTCCCTGGTTTTAAATGTGAGAACTTGTCGTTTACAATGGGATTCTTTAAATGGTTGTCGACTATATTATCTACAAGTGATGAAATTCCATCTGTACCTCCAAGACGATCAAAAAGACTTATCGCTTCAGGTTGTTCATTAATAATTTCAGATGCGTTATCAGCGACTGCTAATTCTTTCTTGTTACTTTCTTTGTTTCCACAATTAATAAAAAGTAAAACAGTGCATAATAATACTAATGTTTTTAAATGTTTCATTTTTGTTTGGTTTTAGTTGGTTAATATTTATTTGCTTGGTTTGATATTCTGATTGACACTGAATAAGTTTTTACCATCATATTTAGCTTTAATTTTTGCTAAACGATCGTAGTTATGCTTATAACTTGCTTGAACTCTTTCCTGCCCTTCATCCATCATAAAATTAGAATAGGCTCCACCAGATGAATAGGGATGTAATGCTTCCCAATACTCTTTACACCATTTCGTTATTTTATCTGCATTTTTTGGCTCAGGATCAACACCCACAATTACTCCTGCATAGTTGACATCTCTGTAAGCCCAAGGTGTGTCTTCTTTTCCAACTCTGCTTGCTGCCCCACTAATTGGGTATAAATGCATTTGGGACAAAGGTGTTGGAATTTTAGAACCAAATTTTAAATGTTGTGCTCTTATTTCCGGTCCCAATTCCTTAAAGAAATCTGCTCTCCAATACCATTGTAACCCCGGAGGCATTAATCCATCAAATAAAGTTTGAATAGAAGGATAAGGCATTTCACCAACATGTGCAAAAACTGGCTCTAAATCCATTGCAGGTTTAATTAATATATCAAACTCTTCCTGACTGCCAGTAAAGCACCATACAATGGCACAATATTGATTTCCGTGTAAAAAATCTGGAAATGGAGGTCCCGGAATTACCATAGTGGCTATAAAACCATTCAATTCATCTGGTGCGTTATGAATAAAGTTATGATACCATTCCATAATTTCTTCAGTTCGTTCTATTGGCCATAAAGTAGGTCCACCAATAACGTTTTTTACAGGATGTGCTTGAAACTTAAATGAGGTAACAACACCAAAATTTCCACCTCCACCACGAATGGCCCAAAACAAATCGGTGTTTTGATCTTTGTTGACAGTTACAAAAGAACCATCTGCCAAAACCATATCTGCTTCTAACAAGTTGTCTATTGTTAATCCATATTTTCTGGATAAATGTCCAACGCCACCACCTAAGGTTAGTCCACCAACTCCAGTTGTAGAAATTATTCCGGCTGGAACCGCCAATCCAAAAGGATGTGTGGCATGATCTACTTCTCCCCAAAGGTTTCCTCCTCCTACTCGTACTGTGTTATTAGTAGTATCTACACGAACAAATTTTAGTCCAGACAAATCAATCACCAATCCTTCGTTACAGAGTCCTAATCCACCACCATTATGTCCTCCTCCTCGTACTGCTACCAATAAATTGTTTTCTCTACCAAAATTTACTGATGCCATCACATCTGCAACATCTACACACATGGCGAAGAGTCCTGGACGTTTATCTATCATACCGTTATAAACTTTTCGTGTTTCGTTATAGTTTGCATCTGATTGCTTAACGATTTCTCCTCTTAATTGTGAGGCAAATTCTTCAATTAATGAAGGATCTAAACTATTAACTGAATTTTTCATGAGTTGTTGATATTTAGTTGGTTAATAGCTGGTATATCTTTTCTAGAAATACTCAACACTACAAATTTGACATATAAAATCCTGAATCAATGCTAGTTTTGATTCAAACAATTATACAAATGGTTCACTTTGAATTTTTTAAAAAAGGAAGGATTTTTACGAGAAACTATTAACTAATTACTCTGTTTTAAATATGCTGAAGGCAGGATTCCGTAAGTTTCCTGAAAGCATTTAGAGAAATATGCCGGACTATTAAATCCTGTTTTAAATGCAATTTCCGAAATATTATCTACCTGTTTGTTTAACAGATTTAATGCTTTATTTAATCTATACTCTTTAATAAAAGTATTAGCAGATGTACCAGTATTGGCAATCATTTTTCTGTACAATTGCGATTTACTGAATCCTAAATGTTTGCTTAAGCCTTCAGCACTTAAAGTTGGATTGTACCATTCTTTTTCAGTGTAATCCATCAACATATTAAGGAATTTCTCATTAATGGTATTGAGAACTTTTACAGTTTTATCATCAATGGAATGATTTAAATTTTCACTTTCGAATAGATCCTTAACTTCAGATGTCATTGCTATTTGACCTTTGACATTATCACACAAACGCTCTGCCATTCTAATGGTATCTTCAAATATGCCATCTTTATCAGTTACTGGAACTCCTGCGCTTAAACCAATATTTAAAGTTAAAGTAGAACTCTGTTTCTTATTTTGATTGGTAACTTTTTGAATTTCTAAAGCACAAAACACAGCATTGGTAACATCTTTAAAAGAGGTTAAAAAATAATCTGACTTCTGTTTAACAATACGTCCTCTGAATTTTTCCAATGATTTAAGAAAGGTATTAGTATAGTCAATAGTCTCTGAAATGATTTGTTGAGATGTCGAATTCTTAAGTGAGGTCTTTTTAATACTAATTACCATGATAATTCTAAAGGCAGGATCTTTAATAATATTCAATTGGGTGTCTTTTGATACTTCAGGATCCGCAATTCTACCTAAAAAGGATTCCACTACAGCATCATCTACTTCAATAATACTGTGAGGAAACTCACCATGAGCATGATTATGCATTTTCTGAATGGCTTCCCTATTAGGCGCTTCAATCAAGCAAAAAGCAGTATGTCTTTTCTCATCACACCAATATGTCATTCCTTTGCAACCATAAAGGTGCTCTACTTTCATATCTTCTTTATGCATTAGAGCCACATGTTCTGCAGTGATCTCTGCCGGTATTTCGTGACGATCCATGTAAATTGGCATAACTTTAATTTTAATCGTTAATAATTTAAATGGATTGGGTGACCATTTTACAATATTGTAAATGCTATAGTGTAGTGACACACTGAACCAATTTTAGGGAAGTGATTCTGTTTATTATATCGTAAGATACTAATTTTATTTAAAATAGATTAAAAGCGTTTTTCTCATTTTAGGAGGTTACTTTAATTCTAATATTGAAAATTAGTTAGTTACAAATTTAAGATTACGTCCTTTTAACTTTTGCTTCTAACCTATCGTCACTTCCAGTATTTCGACAATAAGAGAAACGTGTCGAGAAGTATTTAATTTAGCGGTTTTTATTCAGTTCTCGGTACTAAATTCTTATCAGAATTTCACTCTAACTGACGTATCTATAAATCCATGTCACTTCGAGTCAAGCTTTTGAAAAAAAACTTTGTATCGAGAAGTCAAACCTAAACTTTTTCAGCTTTCGAATCCATTCGCCTGATCACCTTTCCATAAATGATCAATGATATCGCAGAGGTCAATGCTATAGCTGCAAAGACATACCAAATGTAATGTGCATTGGATGAAGCCATTTCCCATTCACTTCTTGAATCGAATAATCTTGGGTCAGGACAATACTTAGATAGCAACCAACCTGATAATCCGAAACCAATTATAGAAGATAAGAACGAATGTAAATGACTAAAACCTAAATATAAGCCTTCTTCTCCTTTAGGAGCCTGCAATGAGAAGAATTGCAAGTAACGTGGCGAAATAAAGGATTCTGCCAAGGCTTGCAGTGCAATACCAACCACCATCATAAATGCTATGGGATGCATGGTCATAAAACCAAGATCAACATCTCCACCACTCAGTAAATTACCTGATGCCATCGCTAAGGCAGATAATGGCATAATGAACATACCAACTGTCATAGAGAATAATGGTGTTTTACTTGCCATCATTCGGGTTACAAAGGTAACGGTTAACACCACTACCAACGGATTCACATTCGCATACCAGGAAGGTGAAGCGCCTTCTCCTGCCATTCGTAATACGTATTTTGGCATAGTTGCATATAATTGGTGCTGTACCATCCAAAAGCCTGTAATGATTAGTATTAGCGTTATTAAACGTCCGTTAGTACAAACCTTAATTAAGGCAGTCCAAATTTCACCAAAAGTCTTTCCTTCTCCATCGTTTCGCGAACTTTTATAAAAGAAGATTATCATTAATAAGGCAAGAAAAGTCAATCCAGCCGAAAAGTAATTAATGTACACCAATCCCATGTCTCCCATTGCCATACGCAATGGTTTTACAATGGTTTTACCAGAAAAGGCACCAATATTCACCATCATATAAAAAATGGCGAATCCTTGTGCTCTGGTAGTATCTGTGGTTTCTTTGGCAACGGTTCCTGTAATGACCGATTTAATAAAACTACCACCAATCATGATGATGATCATAATAGGGACAATAGACCATTGGTAAGCAGAGGTTAATAAGCCTGTGAATTTTATATCGTTATTGGAATAGTCTACCAAACCTGAAGACTCTAAAACAGTAGGAATTACAGCCAATCCAAAATACCCAATGCTTAATAAGGCAAAGGCAATTAAAAGGGAATATTTAAATCCTATTTTATCGGCTAGTGCGCCTGTGAAAGTGGGTAATAAAAACAAACCACCAGAAAAGATGCCAGAAATTAAACCAGCTTCTACATCTGTGAAACCGAGGATTCTGGATAGATATAAGGTGATAACAATAAAGACTCCATAGTATGCTCCACGTTCGAGAAGCTCGACTATATTGGCTGTCCAGAAAGCGCGTGAAAATCCTTTTAACCTGCTAAACATATCTAAAATTTTAGGGATTAATAAACAGCTACCGAAGGTAAGGAATTTAAGTTAAGAATTCTGCTAATTTATTTTGTACTGTTTTTGATGAATTTTCGAGTTTTGCTTAACAGTTTTTTACTTATATCGTACGAAAAGAAGATAAGCCTTATTAAATTGGTATCTTTTTCCCTTGCCAAAGATTTTTATCTTCTAATTTTTTATCAATTTTTGCTACAATCTCAAAATTCTTTAAATTCCATTTTGGTGCAATTAATAAATGGTGTGGCGATTGGCTAATAAAGCGTTCTATAATAATATCTGGTCGTAACAAGGCTACAAAATCGCATATTAAATCTATATACTCATCAACTGTAAATAAACTAAACTGTTCAGGGTTGTTCCTTAAACTGCTTTGCCATCATGGTATGTTTTACCACTTGTAAATGGTGAAGTTTTAAACTATTTATTGGCAGTTTAGATATCTCGACAGCGTGATTTAAAATATCGTCCTTACTTTCTCCAGGTAAACCAATGATCAAGTGGGCACCTAAATGCAAACCTTTATTTTTGACGAGTTCATAGGCTTCAACCGTTTCTTTATAAGTATGGCAACGGTTTACCATTTTTAGGGTTCTCTCTAAGGTGCTTTCTATTCCAAACTCCAAAGAGATGTAGTGTGTTTTAGATAAATCGGATAAAAAATCAATTAAATCATCATTAATACAATCTGGTCGTGTACCAATGACCAAACCAACCACTTGAGGATGGTTAACAGCCTCGTTATACAATTGCTTCACCAAATCGATATCTGCATAAGTATTGGTGTAGGCTTGAAAATAGGCTAAATAGCGTTGTGTCTTGTATTTTTTGGAAAAGATTGCAATTCCTTCATCTAACTGTTGGCTAATGCTTTTATCGGGTTTGCAATAGTCAGGGTTAAAGGAATTGTTATTGCAATAGGTACAACCACCTAGGCCTTTTGTTCCATCTCTGTTTGGACAGGTAAAACCTGTATCCAAAGAGATTTTTTGAACACGCTCGGAAAATCGTTGCTTGATAAAGGACGAATAATCGTTGTATCGTTTGTTATTGTTGAATTGCATTTGGCAGACAAAATTACTCTTTTTTAGTTTTATATTTGTATCCTTGATTTACAAACTATGAAACTCGTTTTCGCAACCAACAACTCTAATAAGATAAAGGAAGTTCAAGAGCTTATCCCAAGCCATATTACCTTGTTAAGTCTTAAAGATATTGGTTGTTTTGAGGAGGTCCCAGAAACACAACTCACCATAAGAGGCAACGCCATTCAAAAAGCAGAATACATTAAAGAGCAGTATGGTTTTGATTGTTTTGCTGATGACACAGGATTGGAAGTTGAGGCTTTAGATGGTGAGCCAGGCGTATTTTCTGCACGATATGCCGGCGAACAACGTGATGCTAACGATAATATGAACAAACTCTTGAATGCGCTGAAGGACAAACCAAACAGACGAGCACAATTTAAAACGGTTATTGCTCTTCACTTAAACAACAAACTTCACACTTTTAATGGTATTTGCAAAGGCGAGATCACCATATCCAAAAAAGGTGAGAGTGGTTTTGGTTATGACCCAATTTTTAAACCTGATGGTTTTACCCAAACCTTTGCTGAAATGGATCTGTCACTTAAAAATCAAATTGGACATCGTGGGAAAGCAGTTGCGGAGTTGGTTGAGTTTTTAGGTAGTTTATAACATAAATCTTTTTTGAGACATGAAATTCCTACAATTTCGTAAAATTTGTCCGCAGTAAAGCAAAATCAAATCGTAAAAAAAACGTTTGCCAATTAACGCGTTAACGATTGTAGCAGCATCCTTTTATTTTTATTCGAGATTCTTCGACAATCCCGATAGCCATCGGGACATAATGACAAAAAATAAAAGATATAGCGGAAAGCGTGTTAAAACGCCCAAAAACAATTATTATAACCAATTAAGAATAAAACACTACATTTGCAGCTGATTAAAAAAATCAATTTCCTCAGAGTGAGGATGTGTTACCGGAAGTTTTAGGTTTAAGTATGTCGATTAGCTTCTTATGTAACACGTACATAATGCAATTGAATACTTAAAATTTAGAATGAACACATTCCAAGAACTTGGTCTTGAAGACCATTTATTACAAGCCGTAACAGATTTAGGCTTTGAAACTCCAACAGAAGTTCAGTTAAAAACAATTCCTTTACTTCTAGAAAAAGAAACTGACTTAGTAGGATTAGCTCAAACAGGAACGGGTAAAACCGCTGCTTTTGGTTTTCCAATGCTTCAAAAAATTGATATTGACAGCAGAACCACTCAAGGGTTAATTCTATCTCCTACACGTGAGCTATGTATGCAAATTACCAACGAAATGAAATTGTATGGTAAATATTGTAAAGGTTTAAATGTAACTGCCATTTATGGTGGGGCAAGCATTACTGATCAGGCAAGACAAGTTAAAAAAGGAGCGCAAATTATTGTTGCAACGCCCGGACGTATGAAAGATATGATCAGCAGACGCATGGTTGATATTTCTAAAATACAATACGCCGTTTTAGATGAAGCTGATGAAATGCTGAATATGGGATTTTATGAAGATATCACTGATATTTTATCCCATTCTCCTAAAGAGAAGAACACCTGGTTATTTTCTGCTACAATGCCGAAAGAGGTATCTGTAATTGCTAAAAAATTCATGCATAGTCCTGTAGAAATTACTGTTGGCAATAAAAATGAAAGTACCGATCAGGTATCGCACGAATATTATTTGGTAAATGCTCGTGATCGCTACTTGGCTTTAAAGCGTTTAGCTGATGCGAACCCGGATATATTTTCGGTAATTTTTTGCAGAACCAAGCGCGATACTCAGAAGGTAGCCGAACAATTATTGGACGACGGTTATAGCGCCGGTGCTTTGCATGGCGATTTAAGTCAGAACCAGCGTGATCTGGTCATGAAATCTTTTAGAAACAATCAAATACAAATGCTCGTAGCGACCGATGTTGCCGCTCGTGGTATTGATGTAGAGGATATTACTCACGTAATTAACTACCAGTTACCAGATGAAATTGAAACCTATACACACCGATCTGGACGTACAGGTCGCGCAGGAAAAACCGGTGTATCTATGGTCATAGTTTCTAAGAGTGAACTAAGGAAAATAAAAAGTATTGAGCGCATAATACATAAACAATTTGAGAAGAAAGATATTCCAGATGGAATGGAAATTTGTCAGGTGCAGTTAATGTCACTTGCTGAAAAAATTCATGATACGGAGATCAACCATGAAATTGATCCATATTTAAAAGATATCAATGCCTTGTTCGAAGATTCATCTAAAGATGATTTGATAAAAAAATTCTTTTCAGTTGAATTTACAAGATTCTTTAATTATTATCAAAAAACTAAAGACCTTAACGCTCATGCAGAACAAAGCAGTTCAAGAGATAGTGATGGTGCCAGTGATAATTCGTCCCGTTTCTTTATAAATGTAGGAAGAAAAGATGGTTACGATTGGATGAGTTTAAAAGATTTTCTTCGTGATAACCTTGGACTAGGACAGGATGATGTATTTAAAGTAGATGTAAAAGACAGCTTTTCATTTTTTAACACGGAAACTGAGCATAAAGCTAAAATATTAGAATTCTTTACGGACTTCAAACAAAATGGTCGATTTGTAAATGTTGAGGAAACCGAAAAAAAAGGAAGAGACAGAAACAGAGGTCGTGGTGGTAAACGTCGTGATAGTGGTGGAGACAGAAAAAGACGTGATGGAGGGTTTAGAAGTGACAGACGTTCTGGAGGTTCCGGTAACAGAAGCAATAGAGAGAGAAGAAACTCTGATCGAGGAGGTTCTGATGGTTCAAGATCAAGACGTTCTGATGGATTTAGATCTGGTGATTCCGGATCTGGAAACAGGAGTGAAAGAAGTGGATCTGAGAGTTCAAGGTCAAGACGCACAGCTTCTGTTGGTAATACAGGAAGTTCTGAAAGATCAAGATCCAGACGTTCAGATTCTGATTCTGGTTCGGGAGGTTCAGCCAGACCAAGACGCTCAAGACGTTAAACTATTTTGTTAATTTTTAGTCAAAAAAGCATGCTATTTGTTTAAATGGATATTAGTTTCTTATTTTAGTCTTCTTAAAAAATGGTTATGAAAAAAGTTCTGTTCCTGATTGCCTTTGTTTTGGCATTTACTATTGGATTTTCTCAGGAAAAAACTACAGTAAACGGAACAGTTACTAATGGTGATACTTCACAACCCTTAGAAAACGTTAACATTGTAAATCTTAATCAGGTTAAAGGAACCTCCACTAATGACCTGGGAGAATTTGAGATATCAGCCAAAGTAGACGACACATTGCATTTCTCTTATTTGGGTTTTAAATCCATAAGGGTGAAAGTGACAAATGACTGGATCAAGTTCGGTAATGCCAATATTATTATGACCGAATTGGCTCTTGCACTTGAAGAGGTTATTGTTAACCAATTGAAATTAACTGGTTATCTAGAGGTTGATATCAAACAGGTTGCCATTCAGGATAACTTTAGGTATAGTATATCGGGACTTTCCACTACTGGCTATGAAGCCGGGGACAGGTCACCAAGTGCAGTAAATAAAGTACTTGGGGCTATTTTCAATCCTGCAGATTTCCTGTATAATGTTTTTGGCAAAAAACCTAAGGAACTGCGTAAACTAAAACAGATGAAGCAGGATGATGAGATCAGAAATCTTTTGGCATCAAGATTTGATAGAGAAATGCTCATGGCATTATTGCAAGTTGACCGAATTGATCTGGACCAAATTGTGAGCCAGTGCAACTATTCTGCTGATTTCATAAGAGTCGCAAACGATCTCCAAATTTTAGACGCTATAAGTGAGTGTTATGAAGAATATAAGGTGTTGAGCAGAAATAAGAGGATTTAATTTAATTATTTTCTTGAATGCAACGCAATCCTATTCCCTTCGGAATCTAAAAATAACGCCATGTAACCAATATCTTTTGATATCATGGTCTTTGGTTGAATTATTTTACCTCCTGCTCCCTGCACTCTACTCATTTCGTCATTAACATCTACAGAAGAAAAATAAATAAGAACTCCTTTTTTTTCATCGGGAATATACGCTCTGTTTTGGACCAATGAACCTGAAGCTCCTTTTTTACCGTCTACAAAGGGAAACCATCCCATAAGAACACCTCCAAAATCATGTAGCTGAATGTCAACATTAAAGACTGTATTATAAAATGTTTTAGCTCTTTCCATGTTTGTTACCGGAATCTCGAACCAACCTACCATATTATGTTCCATGATCACTTTTTTTCTAAAACCTTTTTTAAATTTGTCAATCCTTCTTCAAAGTCCTTACCTATCATTTTATCCATGCTCATAAAAAGCATAAAAACACTAAACGGAAATTTATTCCGGCCTGAAAAACCCCAGGTAACTATTGTCTGTGTTTCATCAACTTTATCAACTAAAATATGACCTATGGATTCAGACTTCCATGGTTTAAAGAAGCGAAGCTGCGTATCTATGTACTCATTTTCAACAATTGTAAGTATCTCTTGTTCTCCCTCACCAACGGCCTTATTTCCCTTCCATTTGGAAATAAAACCAATTTCTCCATCAGTACCATTGTAAGACTTAACTATATTAGGGTCCTTTTTTGCCCAAGGCGACCAATGGTCCTGGTTTTTAATAAATTTTAAATAATGGAAAACTTCTTTTAGGTCTTTGTCTATAACTATACTTCTACTCACTTCGTAATCTTTTGGTGAAACCATTGCCAAAATTAAAAAGACTAAAATAATTCCAATCAGAATGTATAACAGAGTCATCATGAGGTAATTTTTTGGATTAATCAATGATGATATAATGGCAGTTAGAGTTACAGATAAGTAACTATTTTGAGTGCTATTAAATCGGGAATGAATATACAATAAATCTTTAAAAATGAGACCTTTAAAAATATATTATTTATCGTTATTGAAACGTTCAACGATCTCATCAAAACTATGAATGGTCTTTTTAATCCAGTCCAGTTTCTTTTCGTTCTTTTCCTTCTGGGTAAGCTGCCAGTTAATATTTGTTTGCTTTAATTTGGAAGTAATATGTTGTAATATGATAGCAGCAGAAACCGATATATTTAAGCTTTCAGTAAAACCAACCATTGGTATTTTTATAAATCGATCTGCCTGATCCATAACTTCAGATGAAATTCCTTCAGACTCGCTACCAAAAAAAATGCAAGCTTTTTGGGTAACGTCAAAATCCGCCAACAAAGAGTCATTTAAATGAGGCGTCGTTGCTACAATCTGATAATTTTGTTTTCTTAGTTCATGAATACATTCTGTGACTGATCTATATCTTTTTAGATCTACCCATTTTTGAGCTCCTAATGCAATCTCTCTGTCGATTTTCTTTGTATTGCGTTCTTCAATGACATGAAGTTCCTGAATTCCAAAAACCTCACAACTTCTCATAACTGCACTAGTGTTGTGTAATTGATATACATCCTCAGTTGCAACCGTAAAATGTTTGGTGCGCTGAGACAGAACCTCATCAAAACGTTGTCTACGCTTATCTGTGAGAAAAGATTCTAAATGTTCTAATAGTTTGAGATCAAGCATAACTCAAATTTAACAATATTTCATCATTACAAGGAAAACATGAGAGAAGTAATCTTTTTTAACTATAACAATAAAAGAAAAGATTGCCGCATCGTACCTCTTCGCAATGACAATAAAATTATTATTTTTATAAAATGAAACACATAGTAGTCCTTACAGGAGCAGGAATGAGTGCAGAAAGCGGACTGAAGACATTTAGAGATGCTGATGGCCTGTGGGAAGGTCATGACGTATTGGAAGTGGCCTCCCCTGAAGGGTTTGCTGCAAATCCCGAATTAGTGTTGGATTTTTACAACCAACGCAGAAGACAGTTGTTGGAGGCCAGACCGAACTCAGCCCATTTACAGTTGGCAGAATTGGAAAGGTCATTTAAAGTAACAATAATCACTCAAAATGTTGATGATCTGCATGAACGAGCCGGCAGCAGTCAAGTTTATCATTTGCATGGAGAATTATTTAAAGTTAGAAGTACTTTTGACGAAAACGATATCAAGGTTTGGAAAAAAGATCTATTCCTTGGTGATACTTGTGAAAAAGGATATCAGCTAAGGCCACATATTGTCTGGTTTGGGGAAGCCGTACCAATGATGGAAAAAGCTATAACCATTTGTCAAACAGCTGACACATTGATAATTATAGGAACTTCATTACAAGTCTATCCTGCTGCAAGTTTGATGCACTATGTTTCGAGTAGCACAAAGATCTATTTCATAGATCCAAAACCGGCAATACATAGTCAGAGCAATTTAACCGTTATTGCTGATAATGCCACTATTGGCTTGAAAAAGATTATCGAAATTCTTTCTTAAATTGGGGGCAAAATTTCTATAAAATTCAATTTTTAATTAAAAAAAACGTTTAAACACTAACAAATGTCATATTTTAGAGTAACAAGATGCTCTATATTTGTGGCATTAAAAGCTTTAAAAGGCTTGATTTTTATGAAGAACCTTAATTCATACAGTGTTATTACAGAAGGTGAAGGTATTGTAAAGCATGAAGGTGTGGTCTCAAAGATCACACAGAATGTTATTACAGTTACTTTAAAGGGGAATATTAATTGCGAATCATGCCACGCCAAAGGAGGTTGTGGTGCTGCAGAATCCGGTCCTAAAGAAATAGAGGTATACAACTCCACTGAATCGTTGAAATTAAATGAAACGGTTGAAGTATTACTCAGTAAAGACAAAGGATTGCAAGCAGTATTTTGGGCATATGTATTTCCTTTTATTTTATTGATCGGTGTTTTACTTATATCATCTTCTTTTTACAAGGAATGGATAGCAGGATTACTATCAATAGCTATTTTAGTTCCTTATTATTTAACACTTTACGCTCTAAGAGATTCATTTAAAAAAGCATTTAAGGTATCAATCTTAAAAATGGTTTAAAATGATCTATTCAATTTTATATAGTGCAATGCTATTATCCTCTATAGGAGTTGTTGCAGCAGTCATACTGTTCGTAGTATCAAAAAAGTTCTATGTTTATGAGGACCCTTTAATTGCCAAAGTAGATGAAATTCTGCCTGCTGCCAATTGTGGTGGTTGCGGTTCACCAGGTTGCAAAGCATTTGCTGAAAAACTTGTAACTTCTGAAGATATTTCAGAGCTATTCTGCCCTGTAGGTGGAAATGACGTGATGAAAAAAGTCGCAGAGATCTTAGGTAAGGAAGTAGCCGAAAAGGATCCTACAGTCGCTGTTGTTAGATGTCAAGGGGGATGTGATGTAAGACCAAAAACAACAGAATATCAAGGACCAAGGTCATGTGCGATCTCTTCATTGATATATAGTGGTGAAACCGATTGTCAATTTGGTTGTCTTGGAGATGGTGATTGTGTTGAGGTGTGTAAGTTTGACGCCATGTATATGGATGAAGAATCAGGCTTGCCTGTTATTATTACAGATAAATGTACATCTTGTGGTGCTTGCGTTGATGCTTGCCCAAGAGCAATTATTGAAATGCGCCCTCGCAACAAACGAGATCTTAAAATATTTGTTGGCTGTCTTAATGAAGATAAAGGCGGAATCGCGAGAAAAGCTTGTGAAGTGGCTTGTATAGGATGTTCAAAATGCGAGGATGTATGTCCGAAGGATGCTATATCCATGAATAATAATCTGGCCTATATTGATCCTGCAATATGTTCTCTTTGCAGAAAATGCGTAGATGTATGTCCAACACACTCCATTATAGAAACCAATTTCCCGCCTAAAAAAGTTAAGGCTCCGGAGGAAATCCCTGTAATTAAAACTGGTGTTGAATCTGTAAACCCTAGACCAAATGCTTAAAACATTTCCAAAAGGTGGTATTCATCCTGAAGAAAATAAGATCACTTCTTCAAAAGCTATAAAAAGGATGACTGTACCAACCGTTGTTTATGTACCTATTGCTCAACATATTGGTATTCCTTCAGAAATAATAGTCGACAAAAAAGATAAAGTTAAGATCGGACAGGTTATAGCAAAATCCGGCGGATTTGTATCTTCAAACATACACTCGCCCGTTGCGGGAACTGTAACTAAGCTGGATATGGTCATCGATACAAGTGCTTATAAAAAACAGTGTATTGTTATCAGAACCGATCAAAAGGATGAATCTAATTTCGTGATCCCTGAATTTCCTTTAAAAAAGGAAATAACCATGGACCAGAAGGACATATTGAAGCATATAAACGATTCCGGAATTGTCGGGCTTGGAGGTGCTACCTTCCCATCTCATGTCAAATTAGATTTGAAAAACGATAATAAAGTAGACTACTTGCTTATTAACGGTGTGGAATGTGAGCCTTATCTAACAGCAGACCACAGATTAATGCTTGAAAAAGCTGATGAGATAATCGTTGGTATACAAATTTTAATGCATGCTCTTCATATTGAAAAAGTTGTTATAGGTGTTGAAAACAATAAGCAAGACGCCATTGAGGTCTTAAAAAAAGCAGCTCTTTCAGACAACAGGATCAAAGTAGCAGCCTTACAGGTAAAGTATCCGCAGGGAAGTGAAAAACAACTCATAAAAGCTATAGTAAAACGGGAAGTTCCTAAGGGCGGACTACCAATGGATGTTGGAGTAATCGTTCATAATGTAGGAACTATTTTCGCAATCTATCAGGCTGTTCAGCATGATCAACCTCTTATCGAGCGTGTGGTAACCGTTACAGGTAAAAAATTACAGGATCCATCTAATTTCTGGGTGAAGATCGGGACACCTATAAAGGACCTGGTTGCAGAAGTTGGAGGAATTCCTGAAGGAACCAGAAAAATAGTTAATGGCGGACCTATGATGGGGAAAGCCATTAAAAATACTGATGTTCCTGTAACAAAGGGAACTTCTGGGATCCTGATTATTTCTGAAGAAGAGGCCAGCAGGCAAGAACCGAAAAATTGTATTCGTTGCGGTAATTGTGTGTTTGTATGTCCTATGGGTCTTGAACCTCATCTATTAATGAATCTGACCGAAAAAGGATTTTACGAACGTGCTGCAAGTGAGGATGTCATGACCTGTATAGAATGCGGCTCCTGCAGTTATGTTTGTCCATCTCACAGACCTTTGTTAGACTACATCAGATTTGGAAAAAGCATTGTTAAAAAATTAAATACTGCAAAAAATTAATATGGCAGATCCAATTATTATCTCCGCATCGCCACATGTGTTTTCAGACAGAAGTACAAAGAATTTAATGTATGATGTGCTTTATGCACTAATTCCGGCCTTTATAGTTTCTATCTATCTATTTGGTTTAAGTGCATTAATAGTTACATCAGTAGCCGTTATATCTTGTATTTTATTTGAATATGTAATTCAGAAATACTTACTAAAAACAGCAGTCACAGTTAGTGATGGCTCTGCATTGATCACAGGAGTATTATTGGCCTTCAATGTACCTTCCAGCCTTCCTATATGGATGGTTATAGTAGGCAGCCTTGTGGCTATTGGCATTGCCAAATTATCTTTTGGCGGCTTGGGATACAACATCTTCAATCCAGCTTTGGTCGCGCGAGTATTTTTACTGGTCTCTTTTCCGGTTCAAATGACCTCATGGCCACTTCCGGTTGAAAACAATATGACACTGGTTGATGCAGTAACAGGGGAAACTACCTTAGGTATGATAAAAGAAGGATTGATGTATGGTGAGACCATGTCCACAATAAGTGAAAAACTACCTTCAGCCATGGATCTTCTATTAGGAATTACAAGTGGTTCAATTGGAGAAATGTCCGGGTTAGCTCTATTATTGGGAGGTATCTTCCTTTTAGCGAGAAAAGTGATCACCTGGCATATTCCAATTACTGTTTTAGTGACGATGGCGGTCATGACAGGTATTTTCTGGTTGGTCGATCCTGAGCAATATGCAAATCCTTTGATCCATGTTCTATCAGGTGGAGCCATTCTGGGAGCTTTCTATATGGCAACGGATCTGGTGACAAGCCCTGTGACCAAAAAAGGAATGGTCATATTTGCCATTGGTATTGGGGTCATAACAGTCGTAATCAGGTTATTTGGTGCCTATCCTGAAGGTATCTCTTTTGCAATCATTATCATGAATGCCTTCGTGCCACTCATCAATAAATATTTTAAACCAAGAAGATTTGGTAGTCCAATTAAATCAAAAATCCTGTAGTTATGAGCAAGAAGGAATCTACATTTTTAAACATGACTATCACACTGTTTGTTATAACCATGGTTGCGGGCTTATCCCTGGGTTATGTCAATGATATTACAGTTGGACCAAAGGCTGAGGCCAAATTAGCACGCAAAGTGAATGCCTTAAAACAGGTGATGGCTGAATTTGATAACAATCCGGTGGAAGAAGTCAAAATGATAAAATCAGAAGTGGTTAAGGATAGTGTTGAGATTTACACAGGAACAATGAAAGGAGTAAAATCCGGAATTGCAGTTGTTGGCTCTTCTGAAAAAGGTTACAGCGGATTGGTAAAACTTATGATAGGTTTTGAATCTGATGGGGCGATAAAGAATATCGTTGTATTAGAGCAAAAAGAAACTCCGGGACTAGGCACTAAAATGAAAGATGATAAATTCCTGAGACAATTCCGAGGTAAGAATCCATCAACATTCAATTTAAAACCTAAAAAGGATGGTGGTGACGTTGATGCTTTAACTGGCGCAACTATTACTACACGTGCTTTTGGTGAAGCTACCCAATTGGCATATGATGAATTTATAAAGAATAACGATTCAAAACAGGAATCTGAAAATTAGAGGATATGGCAGAAAAACTGAATCAAAAAGAAAATTTCTTTAAAGGGATTATAAAAGATAATCCAGTTTTTGTCATGCTTTTAGGTATGTGTCCAACTTTAGGTGTGACCTCAACAGCATTTAACGGATTGGGTATGGGAATCGCCACCTTATTCGTTCTATTGATGTCCAATATTGTAGTATCTATCATAAAATCGCAAATACCAAGCAAGGTTAGGATTCCGGCCTTTATTATCATTATTGCCTCTTTTGTGACTATAGTAGAGATGGTTTTGGAAGCATACATCCCTTTCCTGTTTGAACAATTAGGTATCTTCATACCGTTGATAGTTGTAAACTGTCTGATATTAGGTCGCGCTGAAGCCTTTGCTTCTAAAAACACATTATTTTCATCGATTCTGGATGGTTTAGGAATGGGAATTGGATTCACCATCGCATTAACCTTATTAGGAGCAGTTAGAGAAATACTGGGAAGCGGAAGCATTTTCGATTTCCGGTTTGTATCAGAAGATGCCAATACATTTATCCTGTTCATATTGCCTCCAGGAGCCTTTATTGCCTTGGCGTATTTAACCGTTTTGTTTAATCGAGTAACTACCAAAACAACCTAAACATGGAATATATCGTTATACTTATAGCAGCTGTTTTTGTAAACAACATTGTATTGTCCCAGTTTTTAGGAATCTGTCCATTCTTAGGTGTTTCTAACAAGGTTTCAACCTCGGTTGGAATGTCCGGAGCTGTCCTGTTTGTCATGACCATTGCAACAATGGCAACCTATTTATTACACCAGTTTCTTTTGGTTCCAATGGGATTGGATTACTTACGGACCATT
Source organism: uncultured Flavobacteriaceae bacterium (assembly GCA_963827785.1). Taxonomy (GTDB): domain Bacteria; phylum Bacteroidota; class Bacteroidia; order Flavobacteriales; family Flavobacteriaceae; genus Site-B1. The sequence continues at coordinate 55,299 of CAWHCT010000032.1, forward strand.
ACCTTTATTTTAGTTATTGCTGCTTTGGTGCAAATGGTGGAGATCATCCTTAAAAAAGTAAGTCCTCCACTCTATCAGGCTTTAGGTGTCTTCCTTCCATTAATTACTACTAATTGCGCAGTTTTAGGTGTTGCTATTTTGGCATTGGGTCTAGAAAATGGCAGTTTATTGAAAGCAGTTTTCTTTGCTATAGCCAACTCTGCGGGATTTGCACTGGCCTTGATAGTATTTGCCAGTATAAGGGAACAACTGGAATTAGCCGAATTACCAAAAGGCATGCAAGGAGTACCTATCAATTTGTTGGTTGCAGGACTACTTTCTTTAGCTTTTTTAGGGTTTACTGGGTTGGTGTAAAAGCTTGATTTTGTAAGAAAAATCACTAAGGTTTTAAACGAAATCTAATAAATTACATTTTTATAAGACTGAGATCTCAACCGTTGTTTCTAACTTTGAAGTGGCATCACCTCGATAGCTTCCCTGCACAGGAAAGGTATGGGAAGGATGATAACTTACAGCTACAGGAATATAATTATGTGTTGTAAACAATCCACTAGATGGATCCAGACCTATCCATCCTGATCCCGGTAACCACGCCTCTACCCAGGCATGCAAGCTCATGACCTTCTTCCAATTCCGGATTAAAGGAATAACCACTTACAAAACGTGCTGGTATATTTTTATATCGCAATAAATTGATGAGCAACCAAGACAGATCCCGACAAGATCCCATTTTAGTTTTAAAGCATACGTTGGGTTCCAACAAATTGTCTTCATAACGTATCTCATGGTCCCAACCAAGTTTCAGTTCAGTACAAACGGAAGAGAGAAAACTCACTAAATTCCCATTCGCTATCTTATGAAATTTCGATATCCAATCTGTTGCTTGTTTAGAGAGCTCAACAGTTTGGCTAAGATATATTTCCAGCATCTTATTTTCGTGGTCCTTTACTGTGCTATCCACAATAAAATCGAATGGGTTGAATTCTTTGGTCTCTACGTCCAGATTGATTTTAATTTGATAAATTATCCGTAAGTTCTTGAAACCAACATTGATGATAAGTGTTATTCTCTGCATCTAGACGAATCGATAGATCCGGCTGGTTGTGGTTCTACGTTAATATCAAAGGATCTTAAATGAATATATTCCCTAAATAAGGGATAAAAATAAAGCCTGTGTGGTTCGAGATAAACTGAAGATGAAAAAGAATAATTCGTTACATGCTCTATTTTTAGTTGCATTTTAAAATATTTTCATTGATTTGGCTTTTTCTTTAATAGCTTCAGTCAATATATCAGCAGGCATATCATGAATTGCGCCTTGTAACCTTGAGTCCCAAAACGAAGAAATATGACCAAGGTCCTTTTCTTCAAACCTATGTTCGATTAATTTGAATTTGTCCTTTTTAAGAACAACAGTATCGATTGGATATGCTACATCATTTGCAGAAATTCGTGTGGCATCAAATGATAAGAAACCACTTTTAAGTCCGTATTCTAAACTAGATTCATAGGTTAGTGATCGTTTTAAAATAGGGCTTCCAAATCCGGTATTTCCAATAATGACAAAGGGTGTTCCGGGACCAATTTCTATCCAGTTGCCTTCAGGATATAATAAAAATAGTTTAGGCTCTTTATCGTCTTCTAACTGTCCGCCAACGATGGCATGCAGATTAAACTCAAAACCACCTTTTTCAAGTTCCTTTTTATCTTCGCGTGCTACCCGCTTCACCTGGTCGCCAAATTTATTGACGGCCTTATAGAGTTTATTAAATTTCTGGTCTTGCTCTTCAATAACCTCCGTAAAATAGGTAATGGCCTTGTCGCGTACAGAGCGCAGCCCAGAGGTCATTATAAAATAGGAGTGCTTCTTTCGCTGCACCGAAAATATCTTTTTAGACTTGGTGGTAGTACGTCCAGAAGTAATACGTGTGTCCGCAAGTCCGGCAACACCTTCCTTACTTAATATGCCTAAACAATATGTCATTCTTGTGATTGAATTTGATGCGCAAAATTAGAGTTTATTTTGAAATACTGATCATAAATGGTTTGTGATATTGTATTAATTTGCAGTTGCAGATCATCGAGATATTCGTGCAGTCCAAAAGCAAATACATCGTTAATATCGGCATACTCTAGATCCGATCGTAAACTACCAATTTGTTTTTCGGGTGTGTTAGAATACCCATGTCTCGATTCTGATATTTGGTGCAGGCAATTTTCAGCACTCATCAAACAAAAGAAGATGGAGCGCGGGAAGTAGCGGTCTAGCACCAGATACTTTACAATATTCTCAGGGCTTATAGCACCATGAACACGTCGGTAGGCATTAAAAGCACTCACGGATTTTAATAGAGCTACCCACTGTAAAAAGTCGAGAGGAGAACCTACTTCATCCAATGATGGCAATAGATAGTGATATTTTACATCGAGTACACGCGAGGTTTTATCGGCACGCTCCAGATACTGACCGAGTTTTGTAAAATACCAGCCTTGTGTTCGTGGCATCGTATCATGAGCAATCCCATTAAGGAGCTGTAGTTTGTATTTAATTTGCTTAAAGCACTCTTTGGGATCTTCGTCTTTCCACACCTTTTTTTTAAAGGCCTTTTGCACAAAAAAGTGCAGCTCATTAAGGATCTCCCAGGTTTCTTTTGAGATATTCTCACGGACCATCCGAGCATTTTCCCTGGCTTTGGCAACCGTTGAGACAATGGCATTTTCATTTCGGGTATCAAAAGCGAGATAGAAGATCACATTTTCGCGCGAAAAATCATTACCAAAAAGAGACGTATAGTGTTCACTATCACCTGTGGCAGCCACCAAGGGTTTCCATTGTTCTTTCATATCTGCCGGAAGATCTAACGACAGATTAAAATTAACCTCTATAAAGCGCGAGTAATTCTCAGCACGTTCTGAATATCGTCCTAACCAAAAAAGTGAATCTGCAACTCTACTTAACATATATCATTAGTATTAATTATTCGAATAACACCCAAGTGTCCTTACTACCACCTCCTTGTGAGGAGTTGACCACCAATGAGCCTTCTACCAAAGCCACACGCGATAAGGCACCAGGTAATACTTCTATATCTTCACCAAAAAGAATATAGGGTCTGAGATCGACATGTCGTGGCGCAGGACCTTTATCGGTCAGCGTTGGCACTGTAGATAAGGATAGGGTAGGCTGAGCGATGTAATTTTTTGGGTTGGCCTTTATAAGACCTTTAAATTTTTCTTGTTCTGCCTTTGTGGATTTTGGACCAATCAACATACCATAACCACCAGCGGAGTTGGTTTCTTTAACCACCAGTTCTGAAATATGCTCTAATACATAATTTAGATCCTTGGTCTCACGACAGAGGTAGGTAGGTACATTTAGCAATAATAGGCTCTTCATTGAGATAATACTTAATGAATTTTGGCACGTATGAGTATATGGCCTTATCATCAGCCACACCTGTTCCTGGTGCATTCGCCAAGGCGACATTACCCGCTTTATAGGCTTCAAAAATCCCTGGAATTCCGAGTAAGGATTTTGGGTTAAACACTAGTGGATCAATAAATGTATCATCAATACGTCGGTAAATAACATCCACCTGCTCCAAGCCTTTGGTGGTTTGCATATATACTTTTTTGTTCTGAACAATAAGATCGGTACCAATCACCAGTTCTACACCCATTTGTTGCGACAGATACGAATGCTCAAAATATGCCGAGTTGTAAACACCTGGTGTTAGGACCACCACTCTTGGGTTTTCTTTATTAGAAAGTGATTTCAGCATTTTTAACAACAAGCCTGGGTAATTAGAAACCGGACGCACAGGCATTTCGTTAAATAATAGTGGATGCGCTTGTTTGGTGATCTCTCTGTTTTCTAACAAATAGGAGACACCTGAAGGACAACGTAAGTTATCTTCTAAGACGTAAAAATGTCCTTTTTGATCTCTTACAATATCACTACCAGTAATATGGCACCAAACACCCTTTGGAGGGTTGAGTCCGATACAGGGTTTTAGAAAATCGGCACTCAGTTAATACAATCTCTTTAGGAATGATCTTATCCTTTAAGATCTTTTGATCGTGATACACATCATCAATAAAAAGATTCATGGCTTTAATTCTTTGTTGCAGAGCCTTTGTCTGATTACTTCCCACTCCTTGGCACTGATTATGCGTGGAATGACATCAAGATGTAATATCTTCTCAACACCTTTACCATCATGGTAGACATTAAATGTCATACCCATGGACAACTGTGCCTTATCGGTAGTTTGTTGAAGTTGAATTAATTTTTTTTTGGAAAATGAATCTTAACTTATTTTGCAATTCCAAATATTGTGGCCTGCAATTCCCATTTCGGTCAAACATTTCATCGTAATGCTCCTGTATTTGGTATTTATCAAACAATATAGTCTCTTTGAATTTTTTAGTATTCAATTATATGAATTACTGCAATATAACGTTTTGAGATGAATAAAACATATTTTATATTAACCCAAATATGTAGAAGATTGATATTTAATCGACTTACCTATCTA
>CAWHCT010000033.1:0-15679 GCA_963827785.1 uncultured Flavobacteriaceae bacterium
TAATAAATAAAAACAAGACCTGGTAGGTTTTAAAAACCTACCAGGTCTAGATTTCAAAACAATGCAATTAGAGCCTTTAAAACAGTCTCAATATTATCATTTTTATAATAGAGGAAACAACAATGGAGTTGTTTTTTTTGAGGAGGAGAATTACTTTTATTTTTTAGAATTAATTAAAAGGCACTTATCATCAATTGCAGATTTTTATAGTTATTGTTTATTACCAAATCATTTTCATTTGATCTTTAGGATTAAAGATGATAAAACATTTTTAACAAAATACAAAGACAATATATATCAACCATTTTCTAATTTATTTAATGCTTATACCAAAGCAATAAACAAAAAATATAATAGGACAGGAAGTTTGTTTCAAAAACACCCCAAGAGAATAGCCATTAAGAATGAGGAATATTTAAGAAATTTAATCATTTATATCAATACAAATCCTAGTCATCATAATTTAGCTGAATACAAAAATTATAAATATTCTTCTTATCAATCACTGATTCAAGATAAACCAACCCTTTTAAAAAGAAAAGAAGTGATTAAGATGTTTGGAGATATAGATAATTTTAAATACGTTCATGAAAAAAGAAAAATCAAGATTGATTTAATAGGAGAATTAATATTAGAGTAATTATATAACACCTAGTAGGTTTTATAAACCTACTAGGTATTAAAAATATATATAATGCAAATCCCAAAAGGAAAAAAGGTCTATTTCGCTTCAGATAATCATTTAGGAGCTCCAACAAAGGAAAAATCCTTTCCTCGCGAAGAAAAGTTCGTTATATGGCTTGATGAAATAAAGCAAGATGCTGCCGCTATTTTCCTTTTAGGTGATCTGTTCGATTTTTGGTTTGAGTACAAAACAGTAGTTCCAAAAGGATTTACCAGAACATTCGGGAAATTGGCTGAAATAAGTGATTCCGGAATCCCTATCTATTATTTTGTAGGCAATCACGACCTTTGGATGAACGGCTATTTTGAAGAAGAGCTGAATATTCCCGTTTATCATGAACCAAAGGAATTCAGTTTTAATGACAAAATCTTTTTTATTGGCCATGGAGATGGTTTAGGGCCTGGAGACAAGGGTTTCAAACGCATGAAAAAAGTGTTTACTAATCCTGTTGCCAAATGGTTCTTCAGGTGGTTACATCCGGATTTAGGTGTTAGATTAGCTCAATATTTTTCAGTAAAAAACAGACTAATTTCGGGAGAAGAAGATGTGAAATTCCTTGGAGACGAAAACGAATGGTTAGTTCAATACTCAAAAAAGAAATTAGAAGAAAAACACAGAGACTATTTTGTGTTTGGGCATAGACATTTACCGTTAAATATCGACCTCAATGAAAACTCAAAATACATCAATCTTGGCGATTGGATATCATATTACACATATGGAGTTTTTGATGGTGAAAGTTTCGAGTTAAAGACTTATTGATTATCGTTCTCGTGATCTTCTAAATCTTTTGTCAGATCCAGTTTTCTAAAAGAAGGCAAAACAATTCCGGTTGTTATAACGGTAATTAAAGTCATTGTTCCGCCAAAAACTACTGCAGTTACGGTACCCATCAATTTCGCGGTTAACCCGCTTTCAAAGGCTCCCAGTTCATTAGAAGAGCCAACAAACATTGAGTTTACAGAAGCTACACGACCTCGCATATTATCTGGGGTTTTTAATTGCAAAATTGTTTGTCGTATTACCATTGAAACACCGTCAGTAACACCGCTAAAGAACAGGGCAAGAAGAGAAATCCAGAATATAGATGATAACCCGAAAACGATGATACAAATTCCGAATCCAAAAATGGCTCCTAATAACTTCATTCCTGCGTTTCTACTTATCGGGATATAGGCTGTTACCAACATGGTTAAAAATGCTCCAACAGCCGGTGCTGCTCGTAATGCTCCAAATCCTTCTGAGCCTACTTTTAAAATGTCCTGAGCATAAATAGGTAAGAGAGCTATAGCTCCACCAAATAATACTGCAATCATATCTAATGTCAATGCTCCTAAGATAGCTTTGGTTTTAAAAACAAACTTTACACCTTCCTTTAAACTTTTCACAACAGGTTCTCCAATGTTTGGGTTTAAAATTGGTTTTTTATTTATCTGAAATACTACAAGAAGAGCAAACATAACTAATACCAAAGACTACACATAAGGTCCAATGTACACCAATCCAATTGATTGCAACACCTGCGGTTGCCGGTCCTAAAACCGAAGCCATTTGCCAGGTAGAACTGCTCCAGGTTGCGGCATTAGGATAGATACGTTTTGGGACAATTAAAGCAATTAAAGAGAATATTGTTGGTCCGAAAAAAGAGCGAAGAAAACCACCAAAGAATACTAATGCATAAATGGAGTATAATATGGTATTAGTAGACCAATCCGAAACTATTTCCGGCCAAGTCAGAAGGAACAACCCTAAACTGATCAATGAAAAAGCAGAGATGCATAAGGCCAGCAGATTTCTTTTCTCATTTTGATCTACAATATGTCCCGCAAATAATGCCATTGTAAAGGCGGGAATAATTTCCATTAAACCTATTATACCTAGTGATAGCGGATCTTTGGTCAAGGTGTATACTTCCCATTCAATGACTATGAATTGCATGGACCAGGCAAAAACCAAAACAAATCTTACGACCAAAAAAATATTGAATTCCTTAAATCGTAGAGCTGAGTAAGGGTCTTTTTTTGCCATTTATAGGATTACGCTTTAATGTCTCTTAATTTTAATTGAAGTGAAACTTCTCCATTCCAATGGTTTTCATCAATGGAGTAGGCAGCTTTAAATGGTTTTCTATTAGAGATCAGATCAATTTTATCCCCTATTCCAAATCCAATTCCAACTAATTTATTTCCATTTTGTATTACAGTGACCCTTAAATGCTTATCATCTTCACCAACACATTTACCATAACCAGTATCCCTTAAATCTGAATTCATAAAAACAGGTGTCATATTTCCCGGTCCAAAAGGCGCAAACTGACTTAAGATCCTGTAAAATTTTGGTGTTATTTGATCCAAAGTGATTTCAGTATCAATTGTAATCTCCGGAGTTAACATATGATTTTCGATTGTGGCTGACACAATACTCTCAAATGCTAATTTGAAGGTTTCGTAATTTTCTTCTTTAAGAGTTAATCCGGCAGCATATTTATGCCCTCCAAATTGTTCCAGATGTTCTCTACAAGCTTCTAAAGCATTGTAGACATCGAAACCCTTTACTGATCTCGCAGATGCGGCGAGCTTTTCACCGCTTTTGGTAAACACTAATGTAGGTCTGTAATAGGTCTCGATTAATCGAGAAGCCACAATACCAATAACGCCTTTATGCCAAGATTCATCATATACAACAGTAGTAAAGTTCTCCTGTTCTTTTTGTTCTTCAATTTGCTGTAAAGCTTCTTCCGTAATTCTTTTATCTGCATCTCTTCTATCTGTGTTAAATGCTTCTATTTCTTCTGCGAATTGAATTGCCTTATCTAAATTGGTTTCCGTTAACAGATTCACTGCATATTGACCATGTTTCATTCGTCCGGCAGCATTTATCCTTGGAGCAATAATAAAAACAACATCAGTAACTGTTAACGTATCCTTTTTAACCTGATCTAGAATGGCCTTGAATCCTGTTCTGGGAGCTTCATTAATAACTTGCAAACCAAAATAGGCTAAGACCCTATTCTCGCCAGTGATAGGAACAATATCAGCTCCAATTGCAGTGGCAACTAGGTCAAGATATTCAACTAGATCTTCAGTTGTTTTACCATCAGTTGATGCCAATGCCTGAATAAGCTTAAAACCAACTCCGCAACCACATAATTCCTTATATGGATACTCGCAATCATTTCGCTTTGGGTCTAAAACGGCAACTGCGTTTGGAATATTGTCTCCGGGTCTGTGATGATCACAAATAATAAAATCTATCCCTTTTTCCGATGCATATTTAACTTTATCAATGGCTTTAATACCACAATCTAAAGCAATTATTAGGGAAAAATCGTTGTCGTTTGCAAAATCGATTCCTTTAAAAGATATGCCATAACCTTCATCATATCTATCCGGAATGTACGTTGCAACGTTTGGGTATTTACTTAATAAATAGGAAGACACTAAAGATACGGCAGTAGTTCCATCGACATCATAATCACCATAAACCAGAATGTTTTCATTATTGACAATAGCAAGCTCTACTCTGGCAACTGCTTTATCCATATCTTTCATCAGGAATGGATCATGTAAATCATCTAAACTTGGTCTGAAAAAATGTTTTGCTTCTTCATAAGTCTCAATTCCTCTTTGAACCAATAGTGTAGCAATCACTTCATCCACTTGAAGTGATTTTTGTAATTCTTTTACTATTTGTAAATCTGGTTTTGGTTTAAGTGTCCAGCGCATGATTTTATATGGAGAAAATTTCCAATGCTAAAAATATAAAAATAATGTCATGTTGAGCTTGTCAAAACATCTCAATATGAGATTCTCCCTTTCGTTCAGAATGACAAAATACTATTTTTTGTGTAAATGAATTTCTGTATCCATTTTAGCAAACTGACGGAACATTTCGAATACACCACAATATCGATCTATAGATAAATTTACTGCTTTTTCGATTTTCTTTTCGTTCAATTCTTTTCCGTAGAAATGGTAATCAACTTTGACTTTATGATAATATTTAGGATGTTCATCTGTTAATTCTCCAGCAGTAACAATCTTAAAACCATCTATTTCAACTTTCATTTTCTTTAAAAGAGACACAACATCAAGTCCGGAACAACCGGCGAGAGAGGTTAACATTAAAGCTTTAGGTCTTAATCCTGAATTGGTTCCTCCAAATTCTTTATCAGAATCGATAGATAATTTATGTTTACTGGGGTTATCTGATTCAAAAACCATATCCCTTTTCCATTCAGTAGTGATTATATTAGTCATATGTAGAAATAATTTTGTTAATTGAAGGTGCAAAAATACGACTAATAAACATAAAATTTTGTAACATATGGCACTTGTTTCACCATTACCTTCAGACCACGATTTAGAGACTAAAGAATTAGCCCAATTCTTTAATGAAACGCTTGGTTTTTGTCCGAATTCAGTATTGACAATGCAACGTCGTCCAGCAATTAGTAAAGCTTTTATTAATTTAAATAAGGCGGTAATGGCCAATGAAGGTCGGGTGACTTCTGCATTGAAACGGATGATAGCCTGGGTTAGCAGTAATTCTGCAGGTTGCAGATACTGTCAGGCACATGCCATTCGCGCGGCAGAACGTTATGGTGCAGAACAAGAACAATTGGATAATATTTGGGAATACAGAAACCATCCTTCTTTTAATGAAGCCGAAAGAGCTGCTTTGGATTTTAGTTTAGCTGCTAGCCAAATTCCCAATGCCGTTGACGACAAAATTAAAAAGAGATTGTATGAATACTGGGATGAAGGAGAAATTGTAGAGATCCTCGGTGTGATTTCATTATTCGGTTACTTAAATAGATGGAACGATTCTATGGGGACTTCTATCGAAGATGGTGCAGTTGAAAGTGGGACTCAATATTTAGGGAAACATGGTTGGAATAAGGGGAAACACGTGTAGATTAGAGAATTAGGGTTTTAGATTTATGAATATAAAATCTTGCCGAAAATTGTGAGGTTTATCATTTGTTTTTACCGGCTACAATTATTACAATCTCTCCCTTCGGTGGTTTATTAGTATAATGTTCCAATACTTCACTGGCAGTACCACGCACGGTTTCTTCAAATAATTTAGTGAGTTCTCTGGATAAGGAGACTGGTCTGTCTGCTCCAAAATATTCCACGAAATCAGTTAGTGTCTTAATTAGTTTATGTGGACTTTCATAAAAAATCATGGTTCGAGTTTCTTCTGCAAGAAATTTTAATCGGGTCTGCCTGCCCTTTTTAACAGGTAAGAATCCTTCAAACACAAATTTATCATTTGGTAAGCCGGAATTGACCAGTGCTGGAACAAATGCAGTCGCACCTGGTAAACATTCAACCTCAATATTATTTTCGATACAAGCTCTGGACAATAAAAATCCAGGATCGGAAATTGCCGGAGTCCCTGCATCACTGATTAAGGCAATAGTATTTCCGCTTTTAAGTTTTTGTACTATCCCGTTAATAGTCTTATGTTCGTTATGCAAGTGATGACTTTGCATATGAGTTTTAATTTCAAAATGCTTTAATAATTTCCCTGAAGTTCGAGTGTCTTCAGCAAGAATTAGATCGACATCTTTTAAGACCTTTATGGCTCTTAGTGTCATGTCATCTAAATTACCTATTGGCGTAGGTACAATGTAAAGTTTACTCATTAGCTGAACTTGGCTTCAATAATTTCCATAAATCTAGCTTCAAATTCTTCTTTCCCAGTCCAATTATTGTAATCAGGTTTAATCATATCGCTGATTAAAGAAGATGCCTCATCGAATGAAGACGCAGTATTTAATTGTGATAACACACGCTCATAGTCTTCAACACTCCCATTAAACAAGTGTTTTATAAATGCCAGCTTATCATTCAAGCCAATACTTATTGAGCTTTTAAGTTTGTCGTTCAATGATTTTTTTTGTGCATTTCTTGCTTCAGCTTCTTCCTTAGGTTCAAATTCCGGCATGTCTTTAAAATCTGCTGTTATTTCTTCTAAGTCCTGCTCATGGTACTGTTTTTTTGGAATTGCCTCTTCAAATATCTTATCAACCTTTTGAGTCTCAGGTGGCATTTGGGCAACCATATCCTTTATTTTTTCCATCACAGGTTCCATAATCCCATCATCCTCAACCTCATCCAGATTTATATAAACTTTATCTTCAACTTCAATATTATCGCTGATTTTGTTATTAAAAGCCGTATCCAGCATGTCAAAGAAAGATGAATCATTTCCTATTGTAGGAATATCTCCATCAAAATTTTCATGTGCAAACTTTAAAACACTCAATTTTTCATAAAGTTCCTCTACAGCTTTATGCATTTGTAAAACATCTTCTTTTCCTTTAAGCCTAAGAATCCTATGGGCTATACTCATTAAATCCGATTCTAATTTCTTTTTCATTTATTAATTTCTATTCTGTTAACAAAGTTAAATGTAATTGACCAATTATTCATACAATGGTAATCCCCTTTTATTTTTGGCCCATTTCATAACTTTTAAATTATATCTTATTTTATGGCTTTTATTTTTAATAAATTTGATTCACTTTTAAACTAACGGAATTATGTTTCCGTTTAGTGTTAAAATTACAAAATGTTTCTCGAAAATACAGTAAATCATAAAGAGCAATTTGGCTGGATAGAAGTTATATGCGGATCCATGTTCTCAGGTAAAACTGAAGAATTGATCCGAAGACTTAAGCGTGCTCAATTTGCCAGACAAAAGGTTGAGATCTTTAAGCCTGCCATTGATATACGTTATGATGAAGCTAAAGTTATATCCCATGATTCTAATGAAATTCGCTCAACTCCTGTGCCTGCAGCAGCAAATATCCCTATTCTAGCCGATGGTTGTGATGTCGTTGGTATTGATGAAGCTCAATTCTTTGATGATGAAATCGTTCGGGTTTGTAACGATCTGGCAAATAACGGAGTTCGAGTTATTGTTGCGGGATTGGATATGGATTTCAAAGGTAATCCCTTTGGCCCCATGCCAAATTTAATGGCAACCGCAGAATACGTTACTAAAGTACATGCCGTTTGTACCAGAACAGGCAACCTGGCCCAATATAGCTTTAGAAAAGCCAAAAGTGATGAACTGGTTTTACTGGGTGAAGTTGATGAATACGAACCCTTGAGCAGAGCTGCTTATTTTAAAGCAACAATGCGCGAAAAATTGAGAAATATTAAGGTCAAAGACGCAGAAGAGGTGCCTTCAAAACCCAAATAAACCAGATGCCAGCAACCCAGGAAACCATACTTGAAATTGATTTAAAAGCCTTAAAACATAATTTCAAGTATTTAAAATCGAAAATAAAAGGGAATACCAAATTTTTAGCTGTTGTTAAAGCCTTTGGCTATGGCAGTGAGGCTGTTGAAATTTCAAAATATTTACAGGAAATAAATGTTGATTATTTTGCCGTAGCATACGTTCAGGAAGGAATTTCTTTACGTAATGCGGGAATAACAAAACCTATTCTGATCTTACATCCGCAACCTGTTAATTTTAAATTGTTAATAGATCATTGCCTGGAGCCTAGTTTATATAGTTCAAAGATTTTAGAGGATTTCATTCGTATTGCAAAAGGAAAGAATCAAACAGATTACCCTGTTCATATTAAATTCAATACCGGACTAAACCGATTAGGGTTTTGGGAAAATAATATCGATACTATTTCCAAAAATCTCAAAGAGACTTCTTCTATAAAAGTAAAATCCATCTTTTCACATTTAGCAGCCAGTGAGGACTTAAATGAAAAAGAATTCACTTTAAATCAAATTGAATCGTTTAAAAAAATATCTAAATTATTTGAAAAATCAATAGGTTATAAACCTATGTTACATATTTGCAATACTTCTGGAATTCTTAATTATCCTGATGCACATTTTGATATGGTAAGAAGCGGTATTGGCTTGTATGGTTTTGGAAACTCAGATAAAGAAAATAAAAATTTAATACCAATAGCTTCATTAAAGTCTGTTATCTCTCAAATTCATCACATAGAAAAAGGTGAAACAGTGGGCTACAACAGAGGCTATAAAAGTGATTCCTTTCAAAAAACGGCAACCATACCTATCGGTCATGCAGATGGAATTGGAAGACAATACGGCCATGGCAAGGGGTTCGTTACAATTAAAAATCAAAAAGCGCCCATAGTTGGAAATGTGTGTATGGATATGATCATGGTCAATATTACCGATATTGATTGTAAAGAAGGAGATGAAGTAATCATCTTCGATAAAAAAAATACAGCCGAAGATTTAGGAAAAACAACCAATACTATATCTTATGAAGTACTGACTTCGGTATCTCAACGAGTAAAACGTGTATTTTGTCGATAATTGATAAATAAAAAAGCTCACTATTTACCTTAAGGAGTTTTATTTTTCTTTAATTTTGCCCCAAATTAATACTAACTAAATTATTTAATTATGTTAAAAGAATTTAAGAATTTTATTATGACCGGGAATGTGATTGATTTCGCAGTTGCGGTAATTATGGCTGGGGCACTTGGTGCTGTAATTAATGGATTTGTGTCTAACATTGCTATGCCTTTTGTTGGTTATTTTGCAGGAGGTATGAATTTTGAAGATCTTCATTACGCAATGGATGGCACTGAATATGCAAGTTTAGCAGCTGCCAAAGAAGCTGGAGCGGCAGTTATTGCTTACGGTTCCTGGATCAACACAATTATAAACTTGCTAATTGTAGGATTAGTTATGTTTATGATCGTGAAGGCTTACAACAAAACTAAGAAGCCGGTTGAACCAGCAGCTCCTGCAGGTCCTTCGGACAATGACTTATTATCTGAAATTAGAGACTTACTAAAAAAGAAATAAATCTTTGAAAACACTTTAATCGTATAAATTTTATATGATTCTTAAAAAAGCTTCGTTTATTTTAAAAACGAGGCTTTTTTTATGCCTTATTTTTAGCAAAAAAATGACTAGCTATTAAGCTATTGAATCAATAAATACCATAATTTTGTAGACTAAATTTTAAAAAATGAACCATTCATAATTTGAGTTTTGAATTTTTTATTAAAAACACTATTTGAATGATCCATATGACCGTTAATTAACAATAATAATTATCAAATGAAAGTAGCTGTAGTAGGTGCCACTGGAATGGTTGGCGAAGTAATGAGAAAAGTGCTTGCAGAGCGCAATTTCCCCTTAACGGAATTTATTCCCGTTGCATCAGAAAGATCTGTAGGAAAGGAACTTGATTTTAATGGAAAGATGTATAACGTAGTTGGGCTCCAAACTGCAGTAAATATGAAACCTGATATTGCCATTTTTTCGGCTGGAGGAGGAACTTCATTAGAGTGGGCACCCAAATTTGCAGAAGTTGGGACAACTGTTATTGACAATTCGTCTGCATGGAGAATGGATCCAACCAAAAAATTAGTCGTGCCTGAAATAAATGCTAGCGTTCTGACAAAAAAAGATAAGATCATTGCCAATCCAAATTGTTCAACAATTCAAATGGTTCTGGCATTATCTCCATTACATAAAAAATATAAAATGAAACGAGTGGTTGTATCTACTTACCAATCAGTTTCTGGTACTGGAGTAAAAGCTGTACAGCAATTAGACAATGAAGTAAAAGGCATAAAAGGAGAAATGGCATATCCTTATCCAATAAATAGAAACGCACTACCACATTGTGATGTGTTTGAGGAAAACGGATACACAAAAGAGGAAATGAAACTCGCCAGAGAACCTCAAAAAATTTTTAATGACAAAACGTTTTCTGTTACTGCAACAGCGGTAAGGATACCGACTTCCGGCGGACATTCTGAGTCTGTAAATGTAGAATTTGAAAATGATTTTGACCTTAATGATGTTCGAAAGTTATTAAGTCAGTCTCCAGGAATTGTTGTTCAGGACAATACCGACACAAACACATATCCAATGCCAATTTTTGCTAATGGCAAAGATGATGTTTTTGTAGGCAGGATCAGAAGAGATGAAACACAACCTAAAACATTAAATATGTGGATTGTTGCGGATAATTTACGAAAAGGCGCTGCAACCAATGCCATTCAAATTGCAGAATATTTAGTTGAAAAGGATCTGGTTTAATTAAAAGTATTTTTTAAGGCGAATACATATAAAATAAAGTGATTAAAAGCTCTTAACTTATTTAGTTAAGAGCTTTTTTTGTATTAATTTTACAGCACTATTCAAACTCAATTCAAATGAAAAATTTAATCCTTTGTTTAATTACACTTTTCATAGTTATGTCGTGTAAAAAAGATGGTCAAAAAGAAAGAAATATTGTAGTTAATTATCCTGAAACTAAAAAGGCAGATACCTCAACCAATTATTTTGGTACAGAAGTTAAAGATTCTTACAGATGGCTAGAAGATGATAGAAGTGAAGAAACAGAGGAATGGGTAAAGGCTGAAAACGAAGTGACCTTTGATTATCTTAAGAAGATCCCTTACAGAGAGGAGCTTAAAGAAAGATTGGAAAAACTTTGGAATTACGAAAAAATTGGCGCTCCTTTTAAAGAAGGGGATTACTCTTATTTTTATAAAAATGATGGATTACAAAACCAATACGTCATTTACAGATACAAAACTGGAGAAGACCCAAAATTGGCGGAAGTGTTTTTAGACCCGAATACGTTTAAAGAAGATGGAACTATCTCCTTAGGTGGCATCAATTTTTCCAAAAGTGGAAAAATTTTAGCGTACAGTATTTCTGAAGGTGGAAGTGACTGGAGAAAGATCTTGATAATGGATGCTGAATCTAATAAAATAATTGAAGACACCCTGGTAGATGTTAAGTTCAGTGGTATGTCCTGGTACAAAGATGAGGGATTCTATTATTCAAGCTACGACAAACCAAAAGGCAGTGAATTATCAGCAAAAACAGATCAGCATAAACTTTACTACCATAAATTAGGTGCGGCTCAGAAAGATGATAAAGTGATCTTTGGAGCAGCACCATCTGAAAAACATAGATATGTTGGAGGCAGTGTTACAGAAGATAACAGATTTTTACTCATCAGAGCAAGTATTTCTACTTCCGGAAATAAATTGTATGTAAAAGATCTTTCAAAGCCCAACAGTCCATTAATAACCATACTGGATCATACAGATAGTGATACTTATGTTATAGATAATGTTGACAGTAAACTATATTTAGTTACTAATTTAGATGCGCCTAACCAAAAAATTGTAACAGTTGACGCTTCAAAACCTACACCGGAAAATTGGAAAGATTTCATTGCCGAAACAGAATATGTTTTAAGTCCGTCTAAAGGAGGAGGTTATTTTTTTACAGAGTATATGGTTGATGCAATATCTCAAGTAAAGCAATATGATTACGATGGAAAATTGATAAGAGAAATAGAACTTCCCGGATTAGGAAATGCTGGTGGATTTGGTGGTAAGAAAGAAGAAAAAACAGATTACTACTCCTTTACCAATTACAACACGCCTGCTAGTATTTATAAATATGATGTAGAAACAGGAAAATCTGAATTATTCTGGAAGCCAAGTATAGATTTTAATCCCGATGATTATGAAAGTAATCAAGTGTTTTACAACTCTAAAGATGGTGCTAAAATACCAATGATCATAACACATAAAAAAGGTATTGAACTCAACGGTAAAAATCCAACTATTCTTTATGGCTATGGTGGATTCAACATCAGTTTAAATCCATCATTTAGCATCACCAATGCCGTATGGATGGAGCAAGGTGGTATTTACGCAGTACCTAATTTACGTGGTGGTGGTGAATACGGAAAAGAATGGCATAAAGCAGGAATAAAATTGAAAAAACAAAACGTGTTTGATGATTTTATTGCTGCTGCAGAATATTTGATTGCAAACAACTACACCTCATCAGATTATTTAGCGATTAGAGGTGGTTCGAATGGCGGATTATTGGTTGGAGCAACTATGACTCAGCGTCCAGATTTAATGAAAGTTGCTTTGCCTGCTGTTGGCGTATTGGATATGTTACGTTATCACACCTTTACAGCCGGAGCAGGTTGGGCTTATGATTATGGTACTTCAGAAGATGATCAAGAAATGTTTGAGTATCTATATGGCTATTCTCCGCTCCACAACATAAAAGAAGATGTGCAATATCCCGCAACATTAATCACAACAGGCGATCATGATGACAGAGTGGTTCCTGCACATAGTTTTAAGTTTGCAGCCGAATTACAAGACAAACAAACTGGAAATAACCCAACATTAATCAGAATAGAAACAGATGCTGGTCACGGTGCCGGAACTCCTGTAAGCAAAACCATTGAGCAATATGCCGATATTTTTGGTTTTACTTTATATAATATGGGTTACGATGTGTTACCCAGTAAGACAAATGAGAAGTTAAAAGGATAGTTTTTCTTTTTGAATTTATAAATGAAAAGCCTGAAAGATAACTTTCAGGCTTCTTTTATTCTCTCTTTTTTCTCCTTTTTTCAGGCGTTTCATCTTCTTTAGTAGCGAAAAAAGTTTTTAATTCTTCGATATCGAGTTCATTGTCCTGATTGGTATCAATCTCTGAGAAATTATCTGATAATTCTCTTTTTTCCTTTGCGGCAACTTCCAATTCATTTAGTGTGCCATCTCCATTATCATCAACTTCTTTTATTATTTTTTCAGGAGACACTTTTTTTGGCTTTTTGTCATTTAAAGATGCTTTTAGTTCTTCTAAATCAATTACTTCATCCTCGTTTGTATCGATCTCATCAAAATCTTCAGAAATTTTTCCCCTTCTGTCTTTTGAAGCCTCGTCTTTATCTATTACTTTATCTTTATTTGTATCTAATTTTGAAAGAATTTCTAAAGCATCTGGTTTTCCTCCTCTTTGTTGACCTTGACCTTGACCTCTTCCTCCACCTTGTCCACCTCCTGGAGGTCCTTGAGCGTAGATACCTATAGTCAATAGTAGAGTGAAAATGGTAAATGCTATTTTTAGATTATTTTTTTTCATATTATTGTTTTAAGTTATTATACTTTTAGATGTGTTTTTAATAAAAAGCTTGCGCTGTTTTCTGTTTTATTAATTTTCTAGTTCTTGACTTAATTTAAAAGCAAGTGTTCTTGTTTTTTTTCTAAGGTTAATGCCATTATTTAATTGTATCTGAGTCTGTAGTAATTGATCAATGACACTGTTTTGATAGTCTTTACTATTTAACAACTGGATGTAGTTTGATTTTTGACCAAACAATTTAATGTTTTTATAACTTTCATTGTCATTCGGAAACAAATCAATTAACGAAACATGCTTCTCTATGATTGGTTTTAACCTGTTTTCTACTATATTATTAATTTTAGCTTCTTGAGATTCAAACGTTTTCAATACGCTCGGATATTGTGCAATTAATTCGGCTAAAGTATCATTTTCAAGAAATTGAAATTTATCAGTAATATTTACCGAGTTTAAGGATTTATCTCTCAAATTTGTAGTCTTAAACTTTATCTGAACAATTAAATCTTTAGCATCTTGAGTTAGTTTATTTGGATGCTGCCCAACATAATTTAATGAGTTTTGTAATGATAAAATGGTATTGCTATAACCGACTATGGTTTTATCTAGTACATTTGAGTTAGTATTTAACTCTTCATATAAACTCTCATAAATTTTTACTTGAACAATTTTGTTCTTTCTTATTTCGTTTAAATTGTTGATTTTCCATGCTATTAATATCCCGATGACAATGAGTGTGATTTCTCCCAAAGCATATAATATATAACTTTTTGTTTTACCTGAAATCAATGATTTTCTTCTTATGTTTCTAAATATTTTCACTGAATATAATTATTTAAAAGTGTAGTACATTACCTGTTTTATTTTGAAAAAAGCTTCGCAAATCCTTGCGAAGCTTTTAAAACTAACTAAACAAATATGAAAACTAAATTTCTTAACTAATCCAAATAATTACTCACAGCATTTGCACGTTGCACTACATGAGAGTTTAGTTCATTGACTGCATTTTGAAAATCGGAACTGTTATTTAAAAATGTATAACCACTAATCTCTGTAGTTGCATACGGCTCAATTAATGCTGAATAGGTTGCGTATTGCGACTGAATGTTGCTGACATTAAAAGCATCATCAACAATTTCCTGTACATAGGTGTCATATTGTGCTTTATAAACATCATCTTGATATAAATACCCAATTAATGGCCATTCACTACTATTTAACCCAGAGAAATCCAATGGTAATGAACCTCCCATATTACCTAATTGCAAGGCTTCGTTATTATCCCAAGGAATCCATGTTAATTTATTGGTGTCCGGATTGTTATATAGGTAATAATTATGGGTCATTCTACCATAGGTATCCCAATTTTGAAGAACTGTATTGGCTGCTAAATATTTTAAAAACACATCTGTATCGAAAACCGTTTCTAAACTAGTTCTCCAGGTTGCAGCATCTGTAGTTCTTGTGCCATCGTTTATGATGGATAAAAGGCTCGAAACATCTGAAAAATCAGCTTCATCTTCATTGTTTTTCTTTACGTATTCATCCTCGTCATACGTACCAACAGCAAAACTTGCGGCATCACCATCAGGTTTGTAAAGGTTCCCATCGTCACTAGAAAATTGAGTATCTAAAACGGTATCATCTACTTCCTCAACCATTGTGTAGACTCCAAAATATATTGGGCCATCGCCATGGTCAACATACACTGTGTAAAAAGCAGTATGAGAACCTACTAAGCCGGCATTTCTAAATACATCTCCTGCAACTTTTTCACGTAACATCGATTTGTCATTATAGTTGTTTTTAAGACTTAGCTTTTTAAATCCATAAAAACGTTGATTGTCTATTTGCGGATAATCGTCTTCGAATTCATCAAAATCGAGCTTAAATGCTAATTTTAAAATACCATTCTGCCAACTTGATTGTAGACTTGAATTTCCTTTAAAACGAACTCCTACACGATACCATTCTATTCCATTGTAAAACACTTCTGCAGGTACAAAAATTGGATCTTCGTCCACTTCAATCAATCCTCCACCTC
>CAWHCT010000034.1:0-23338 GCA_963827785.1 uncultured Flavobacteriaceae bacterium
TACCGTTCAGGAGCAAGTCAATGAAGCTATTGGTCTTGGATTTGATGGCATGATTGTTTATGTGGACCAAGCTGGCAAGCCACCGGCGATTTTATGTTGGGGGATCGGAAAGACCGGGGGATCAAAAAATCCACATCCAAAATCCTTATTCAAGATCGCCAGTATCAGAAAGCTATATGATGCCGTCGCTGTAACCAAATTGGTAAGTGATGGACGTCTTTCTTTAGATAAATCTATTGCAGACTATTTACCAGAACTTGTAGGAAGAATTGAATATGCAGATAAAATTACTTTGAGGTTGATGATCCAGCATAGAAGTGGAATTCCCAATTTTACTGATGCTCCGAATTTTTGGGCAGCTCCAACAGAAACCTATGAAGAAAGTCTTGCATTGATTCTGGACAAACCAGCCAACTTTGAACCTGGTGAAGACTATGAATATTGTAATACGAATTATCTGTTAATCAATAAGATAATGGATGATGTGCTGGGTTACGGAAACTTTCAATTCATTCAGGAAGAAATTCTAATTCCACTAAATCTTAACAACACCTTCAGTTCGCTAAGTGAAGTGAACATTGACGATGTTATGAGTGGCTATCATGTAGGATATCCCCATGATTTAAAGACAAACGATTATGGCATGCATGCCACAGCAGAAGACGTGGGTACTTTCGTAAGGGCATTGAACGACGGAACATTGTTTGAACAGGGAGAGCAGGAAATATATGCGTCCATTTATGAGTATGAACATTCTGGTTGGGTTCCGGGATACCAAAGTTTTGCAAAATATCACAAAGACCTTGATGCTGTTATCATTGAGTTCTATAGCACAACCGATCCTAAATTGTATAATTGGAACTTGTCAGAAATCATAAATAATAGGATTGTTAAAATATTGAAAAGGCAAAATAGCTTTTAACATTGTTAAATAATTATTAATACAATATCAATAACCTAAAGTTGAATATCCTTTGTTCAAATAATTAGTATGAAAGCAGCAGTTTATAATAAATATGGCCCGCCAAACGTCCTTAAATTAATGGATATTGAAAAGCCAATTCCAAAAGATGAAGAAGTTCTTATCAAAATTCATTCGGCAACAGTTACTTCTGGGGATGTAAGACTTAGAAGTTCTGATTTTCCACCTCTGTTCTGGCTTCCAGCTAGATTAATATTTGGATTATTTAAGCCAAAAAAGAAAATTTTAGGACATGAATTAGCAGGAACTATTGAGAAAATAGGTAAAGATGAAAAATACGCTACGACCTAATAAGAAAAAGTAATACAAGTAAGTACTTTAAATATGCCATAGGCGAAATTGTTCTCGTGGTGGTTGGAATTTTGATTGCGTCGCAAATCAATAATTGGAATCAGGCTAGAAAGGATGACCAAGTGCTTGAAAGGAGTATTTAGTAAAAATCAAGTCCCATACCTTAGAGGATATGCGCATACTGGATACCATGTCAATGTATAGGTCCCAATTAGCCGAGCCAATGTAAAAAGGCTCGCAGCGAATTTTGGATAAGACAGAAGACGAGGACCTTTTTCTTTTTATGTCTTGTGGGGTTGCCTTTGCGAGATTACTATTTTAAACCTAATATAGGTGGGTACGAGGCATTAAAAAATTCCGATTATTTTGGCAAGATCAACAATACGCCTCTGGATTCACTTTTGATCAGATACCATAGTTTAGTTGATGACATTGCTGAAAATGAAAAAAGTTATAATGAATATGTCGTATATCAGGAAAACTTTCTTTCAACCCAGTTCGACAGATCGTTAATTTTAGCTTCTGCCTTTTTACCGCAAGATTCACTGAAAATAAGAGCAACACCCCAATCTGAGTATTTTAAGGATTTCGCTGAATATACAGCTACTATTCCTTACAGAAATGTAATTAATTTAGCGGCATTTCAAGTTGAAACTATGGTTGTTCAGTATAGTAATTTGAAGGATATAGGCCAAGGGGTCATCACGGAAATAGATGCAATTACTGTTGAATGATTTTTCGTCATAATAGCCTATATTTATCAGGCTTTTTAATACACAAATCGATAAATAAAAACCTTAATTATTAAGATAATCTAATCTAACTTTTTGGGGCCTTGGGTATCGTTTGAAATCATCCAATATTCATTTTGAATAGATTTATATACTATCTCAAAGTACAATCCATCTGCCAACAAATTATTCAAATTGGATCGAAGTAAAAGATAATCTTCCTTCGAATTTTTCACTTCGAATACATTGTATGACTCATTTGCGGGTATGGCCAATCCTTTTTCAAGAGTTGAAAAGGAAAAAATCTTAAGACTGTCTAATTCTGGTGCTTTAGATTTCAGAAAAGTTAATACTTCATTATTGAAGTTGGCCAGATCAAATTCTTCTCCTTTGTGCTTTATTGAAATGCTCTCAATTATAGCAGGTCCTACACCATAATTGTCCAATGACAAACTAAATCGACTATCTACAGGGCTATCGGATGTTGATAAGGATAGATATGGTAAGATGGACAAATAATTTTGCCGACTAATTAAATTAGTTTGATATATAAATATTATTAGTGTAATGAAACTTATGGTCATTGCTGAAATACCAAGTAGTTTTTCAGGATTCCATTTGATCTTTATTTTCATACTTATTTTAGCTTATTAAGCTGCTAATTTAGAAAATTCAAGATTAATTAATATTATTATTAAAGAGTAAACCTACAGAAAATGAAAATTAATATTCCAAGCAAATAGATACAACGATAGAATAATGTTAGTATTCGATTAATAAATTATTTTAACCCTATTGTATAAAAACATGCTTTGTTTTATATTTGCACAACTTTAAACCATTTTCCACATGTTTGAATTTGATCAATATTTAGGATTTTTAGCATTTTTAACCATACTAACAATAGGATTTTGGTTAATGATATTTTTAATAACCTTTGTGGTTCCTTACTGGATAGGTGGAGCTTTGTTGGAAAGGTTCAAGGAGAAAAAAGCAGAAAAAAAAGCAGCCAGAGAAACGGCTTCGCATTAAATCAATAAATCAAAAACAAAACGAAAAAAGGAAGCCAACTGGCTTCCTTTTTTTATTTCTTATATTTTTTTGATTAAGGTTTGAATTCTATATCATCATCTCCACCATTCATACCTCTCTCACCATTTCTTTTTTTCTTCTGGTTAAACCTATATGTAAAGGATAGGTTAAATGTACGTTCTCTCCATTGAAATTCACTGGTCCCCTGAAAAGTAGGAGTAAAGGATTCACTTCGTCGTTTCCTTATATTAAACACGTCACTTACACTAAAAGCTAAAGAGGCCTTATCTTTAAATAGGTCTTTACTAAATGCAAGATCGGTTGAGAAGATTCCTTTATTTCTATTTTGAGCTGTTTCACTAGGTCCTCTGTAGAATAGTCTGGTTTGCCAATCTATTTCAGCCGGTAAAGTGTATTTCGTATTCACACGAGCAAACCAACTAAAATTTTCCGCATCTAATACTTCGCCTTCAAAGGACCCTTTGGTAACAGATTGAAACAGGTTAATGTTTCCATTTAAATTAAATTTTTTGCCAGGTCTGTAAGTTACTGTAATTTCACCACCATATCGCTCGTTAGTTGCTAAATTAACAGGACCTCTGGCTATTATTGGTGTCAGGTCATATAAGGCATTTAATGAATCATAATCTGGATCATTCAGATTAACAGTTTGGTTAGTCTCAAAAATGTAAAAATCATCAGTAGTTCTCGATAAAAAAGAGAATACATCGGTTGCCCGTTGATAATACACAGAACCATTCAAAGTTACTTTCCCCAGTCTGTTAAGGTATCCTATGTCAAAAGCATCCGAAATACTGGGATCTAGGTCAGGATTTCCCTGAAAAAGATTGGTAGCACTGCTTCGAGAAGGAAATGGGTTAATAAATCTTGATCGTGGTCTGCGAATACGTCTGTTATATCCAAAGGTAAGACTTTCATCTTCAGAAAATGCATAACCTAAATTTACTGTTGGAAACAACTGAGCATAATCTTTCTTATCAAAATCGCCACTTGTCTCCTGGTCTATGGTTATTCTCGTAGCTTCCATCCTTAAACCCAGTAAATATGAAAATTTATCACCTAATTTGTTTCCATATTGAGTATAGAAAGCATTCACATATTGCTTAAAATCCAGATTATTACTCAAGCCTGTATTATTAATGAATTCATTGGTGTCTTCGTCAAACTGTTCCACTAAATAATCTGTATTTAAATTCAAGAACTCACCTCGATAACCTAATTCAAATTGACCATTTTCGCCTATAGGTTCTACATAATCTGTTTGTAAAAACATGCGATCCTGGTTTTCATCTAAAATTACATTTTCAACATCAATACCATTTTGGTTAATCAATGAAGCTTCTGTTTCATTACTGTCCTCGTATTGAAATGCGAACGTAAGTTTATGTTGGCTATTCCCTTTAAACTGTTTATCATAGTTGAAAGAGTACTGCACTGTTCTATCATCTTCAAACTCAGGATCAAGCCTTGTCGTTCTCTCCAAAAGCGTTCCACTAGCATCTAATTCATCAATTAAGTTTACGGTATTTCTTTCATTATCACTATCTCTGTACACTATTGATGTTGTAATTGATGAGGAGTTATTTACGTACCATTCTACACCAAAATTTGTATTCAATCCTTTTCTTATTCGATCAAAATCACGATCTTCTCTTAAAAATGTACTGGGGTCATCGCCGTTGAAATATTCAGTTTCCGTAAATGAATTTCCAGGAACTTCCCTGTAATTATAGCCAGTAGTATTAAAGAAATTCAGGTCGCCTGTTCTGTAATTTATATTGCCCGATATGCCTGCCTGAAAAGGAAAACCGGTATTAAGTGTTACTGCCCCGTTGAGACCCTGTAATTTACTTCGTCTTAGAATGATGTTGAGAATCCCGGCAGTTCCTTCGGCATCATACCTGGCAGAAGGAGATGTTATAACCTCAACACGCTCGATAGACTCTGCCGGTAATTGCCGCAACGCCTCTGTAGAATTAAGTCCAACCAGTCCTGAAGGTTTGCCGTTGATAAGAATTCTAACATCGTCATTCCCACGCAGTGACACATTTCCTTCAACATCTACAGATACAGAAGGGACATTATCTAATACATCGCTCACAGTTCCTCCTCTTACAGTTAAATCACGACCAACATTATATATTTTTTTGTCGAGTTTTATTTCAACAGTTGTTCTTTCCGCAATAATTTCCACTTCACCCAATGATTGAAAATCGATTTCCATAGCAATGACACCAAGATCCTTATCAGAATCTATTATTTCATTGTTGAGTCTATACGTTTTATAGGAGATGTATTCTACAACTATATTGTACGTATCGTCCTTTAATTTTATTTCAAATTTTCCCGATTGATCAGTAATACAACCGTCTACCAGTTTGTTTTCCCTGACACTCCAAAAAGATACAGTTGCATATTCCAACGGATAGCCATTTTCTTTGTCGATTATCTGACCAGAAATGGTCCTTTTTCTTAAATCGCTAGGATCTGGATCTGCAAAAGAATAATGCAAGAATGCTAGCACGAATAAAAAAGAAAGTAAGTATGTTTTCATGATCGGTTTTTATGTTAGACCACAAAAATAAGATAAGGTTTAACCGGATGCAGTTAATTTCTTGTTAAACTATTAGCTTAAAATATTAAACAAAATTATAATATGGTTTTTATATTAGTTGGAGGTCTTCCAATAATAGCCTTGCCATTGTTTATAACAATAGGTCTTTCTATGAGCTTTGGATAGCTAATCATGGCATCCATTAGCTCGTCATCGGTCAAATCTTTATTCTTAAATTGTTCTTTCCAGATTACTTCATTTTTTCTGACTAAATCGATAGGAGTGATCCCCAAAAGATCTATTATACTTTTTAATTCTTTTTTGGAAGGTACATTTTCTAAATAATTTATAATTTCAAATTTTTTTCCTGATTCCTCCAATATTTGTAAACCTTCACGAGATTTACGGCATCTGTTATTATGATATATCTTGATCATTAAATGTGAATATTAAATGGTTTTATTTGTTTAATCAATTCCTCTGAGCTTTTAAAATGTATGCCCTTAATCCCTAAATTGTTTGCAGCTTCAACATTCCGTAAATTGTCATCTATAAAAATGGTTTGCCCTGCATTAAGACCATATCTATCTAATGTAATTTCATAAATTTCAGGAAATGGTTTTCTCGTCTTTTCTTCACCCGAAACTACAATACCATCAAACCACTGAAGAAAATCAAATTTTTTCAAAGCCTTAGGAAACGTTTCATGGCTCCAATTGGTTAATGCAACTATCTTATAATTAGAAGTTTTAATTAGTTTATCTAATATACTGACTGTTTCCGAAATGGATTCACCTAGCATGTCATCCCAACGGCCATAGAACATTCTAATTAGTTCTTCATGTTCCGGAAATAAGGCAACACGCTCTTCAGTAGCCTTTGCCATTGGATATCCTGCATCCTGATTCTCGTTCCATTCATGTGTACAAATGTTATCAAAGAACCACTTCATTTTTTTTCGGTCACCATTGAATACATCTAAATAAACATATTCAGGATTCCAATCGATCAAGACACCTCCAAGATCAAAAATAATATTATCTATTTTATTCATTATAATGTTTGATTATCTTCAGTTTTTTGTCCCATCAGCATTAAGTAGGCCTTCAAAAAAGGTTCTATATTTCCATCCATTACGGCATCGACATTTCCCGTTTCATGACCTGTTCTCACATCTTTAACCAATTTATAGGGATGCATGACGTAATTACGTATCTGACTTCCCCATTCAATTTTCATTTTTCCCGCTTCTATGTCATCTCGCTGTGATAACTGTTTTTGTAGCTCGATCTCATACAATTGAGACTTAAGCATCTGTAAAGCTCTTGCTCTGTTATCATGTTGAGATCTTGTCTCAGAACAAGATATTTGGATACCTGTTGGTTTATGGGTTAGTTGAACTTTTGTCTCAACTTTATTTACATTTTGTCCTCCGGCTCCACTTGAACGAGCTGTGGTTATATCCAAATCTGCCGGATTTATTTCAATTTCAATGGAATCATCAACCAATGGATATACGTAAACAGATGCAAAACTTGTATGACGTTTTGCATTACTGTCAAAAGGGGAGATGCGGACTAATCTGTGAACACCATTTTCGCTTTTTAACCATCCAAAAGCAAAATCGCCTTCAATTTCAAGGGTGACGGTTTTTATGCCTGCAACATCACCTTCCTGAAAATTGAGCTCCTTCACTTTAAAACCTGATTTTTCTGCGTACATAAGATACATCCTCATGAGCATTTGTGCCCAATCACAACTTTCTGTACCTCCTGCACCTGCAGTAATCTGCAAAACGGCACTTAGGCTGTCTGCTTCCTCAGAAAGCATATTGCTAAATTCGATATCTTCAATTAGATCTAAAGCCTTTGTAAATTGACCTTCAACTTCTTCATTGGTAGATTCACCTTCTTTGCTAAATTCGTAAAGTATTTCCAAGTCTTCAACAAGTGTTTTTGCAGCATTAAAGTCAGTGACCCATTTTTTCTTTACTCGAATCTCTCTCATAATCTTTTCGGCTGCTCTTGAATCATTCCAGAAAGCAGGGTCAAAGGTTTTTTCTTCTTCGTTTTGAATTTCTATTAGTTTGGCATCTATGTCAAAGATAGTGCCTTAGTTTGTCAAGGCGGATGTTAAGATCTTTAATTTGATCTGTTGTTATCATGTAGAATTATTTTTCACAAAATTAAAATTTAAACTGTGCGGATAAAATAAATCTTTACTTAATTTTAAGGATTATTATTTTAATTAGATAATCATGATTATAGATTTGAGAAGTGATACAGTAACAAAGCCATCAAAAGGCATGCTTGAGGCCATGATGAATGCTAAAGTAGGTGATGATGTTTTTAGAGAAGATGAAACTGTAAATTTACTGGAAGAAAGAATTGCTGCTTTGTTTGGTAAAAGTCAGGCTTTATTTTTTCCCAGTGGGAGTATGGCAAATCAAACAGCATTAAAATTACATACTAATCCGGGAGAGCAGGTCATCTGTGATAAATATGCACATATATATAATTATGAGGCTGGCGGTGCTTCTTTTAATAGTGGGATTTCCTGTAAATTGATCGATGGAAACCGAGGTATGTTCACTGCGGATCAGGTTCTGGAAGCAATCAATCCAAAGGATTATTGGTACGCACCTACAAGTCTTGTTGAAATAGAGAATACATGTAATAAAGGAGGAGGAGCCTGTTGGGATTATAATGAAATACTTAAAATAAGAGCCGTTTGCAATGACCACCACCTCGGATTACATTTAGATGGCGCTCGTTTATGGAATGCACTTGTAGTAAAAAAAGAAACCGCAAAACAATATGGGGATGTCTTTGATACCATTTCCGTTTGTTTAAGTAAGGGATTAGGATGTCCAATAGGATCGATATTAATTGGAGATGAAAAACTGATGAAAAATGCCATTAGAATAAGAAAAGTATTCGGTGGGAATATGCGTCAGGTTGGATATTTAGCTGCGGCAGGTCTTTATGCACTTGATAATAACATTGAACGATTAAAGGATGATCATAATAGGGCCAAAGAAATTGGAGCCTTGTTGCAAGAGTTATCATGGGTAAAAAAGGTTGAGCCTGTTGAAACCAACATAATTGTTTTTGAATTGAAGAAAGATGTAAATGAATTAGATTTCGTCAATAAACTATCTCAGAAGAATGTGAAGATTATTCCAATGGGTGGTGGAAAATTGAGGATTGTTACTCATTTGGACTATACAGATAGTATGCATGATCATTTTTTGGACATTCTTAAAACTATTTCAATAAAATAACGAGCGAATATTCTTTCTTATTTGAATTATTAATTAGTTTTCATGTATAATATCGATGATATGTAACACTTCATCGAAAGTTGGCTTTTTTATGTTTTGGAATTAAATTGAACTTAATGTAATGACGATTACGTTTGCAGCATTAATTAATTTATTTAACAATTTAAAATTCAGAACAATGAAAAAATTATTATTCAGCTGCCTTGCTTTAGTCATTTCCACGATGTCTTTTGCACAAGATTTGCCAACAAACCCGGAACCAGGGAAATGTTATGTGCGTTGCGTTACTCCGGATGTTTGGACTAACCAAGACGTAACCGTTCAGGTTTCTCCTGCTTACAAAACAATTAAAACTATTCCTGCAACGTATTCAACAGAAAATGAAGTTGTTGTAGTTCAGTCTGGAAGCCAAGAATTGTCCGTAGTTCCAGCAAAATTTGAAACTCAAAACTTTGATGTGATTGTGCAGGAAGCAAGTCAAAAACTTGAAAAAATTCCGGCTACTACTTCATATGAAGAAGAAACTGTAGTGGTTCAGGAGGCAAGTCAAAGATTAGAAGTAATACCTGCGGTTTATGAAACTCAGGACTTTGAAGTTGTTATGCAGCCTGCTACTCAAAAAGTAGTTGTTGTACCGGCAAAATACGAAACTCAGAACGTTACTGTAGTTGTACAGGAAGCTAGTCAGAGATTAGAAGTAATTCCTGCTGTTTGGGGTACTGAAACTTTAACTTATAAGAAAAACGAGTATGGATCTACTATTAAAGTAATTCCTGCTAAATTCACACAAGGATATCAAACGGTAGAGGTTAAACCTGCAAGTGCTAAATGGGAAATGAGTGATACGCCTGCTGCAGAATGTGCTTCAAGTGATCCTAACGATTGTAGATATTGGTGTTATAAAAGTGTTCCTGCACAAAATATAACTATCAATACTAAAGAGTTAGCTGCTGATGCTCAAGTGATCAAAACTCCTGGTTGTGATCAAGCTGGTAACGCAAGTGATTCAGATTGTGGTTTGGGAACTTACACAAGAAAAGTTGTTAAAACTCCTGCTACAACAAGAGTCATTGACATTCCTGCCGTAACAAAAACAGTTAAGAAAACAGTAATGGTAACTCCTCCAACAACTAGAGTGGTAGATGTTCCTGCTGTAACAAAAACAATGAAGCGTACTGTAATGGTTACACCTCCAACTACAAGAGTAGTTGATATTCCAGCAGTAACAAAAACAATCAAAAGAACTGTAATTTCTCCTGAATCAACTAGAGTTGTTGCAATTCCAGCTGTAACTAATACTATGAAACGTACAGTAATGGTAACGCCTCCAACTACTAGAGTTGTTGAAGTTGCTCAAAAAACTGCTACATTAAAGAAAACGGTTCTTGCTTCAGATGCGAAAGTTGATGAGATGACTATTCCTGCAGTAACTAAAACTGTTACTAAAGAAGTATTGACTAAAAAAGGTGGTTTAACTACTTGGAAAGAAGTTGATTGTAAATTAGTTGAATATAATGACCTAAACATAAACTGGGATCTAGGTTCTGCTACTTTAACAAATGCTGCTAAAGCTGAAATAGATGCAAAATTATTACCTGTTGTTAAAGACGGTGTATCTGTGGAGATTGCTTCACATACAGATTCAAGAGGATCTAAAGAAAGTAACAGAGCTTTATCTGAAAGAAGAGCTCAAGCTGTAACTAACTATTTAATTTCAAAAGGAATTAATTCAAGTAGAATTGTTTCTAACGGTTATGGTGAGTCTAGATTAGTAAACAGATGTGCTGATGGTGTATCTTGTACTGAAATGGAACACAGATCAAACAGAAGAACTCAATTTAGAGTAATAAATCAATAATTTTACGTTGATTAGATAAAAAAGGGAAGCAATAAGCTTCCCTTTTTTATTTGAATAAATCCAGTCCAGGAATATTCGGCATGCCTTCCTTTGCTACAGCCGCCAATTCAGCTTCATTTATAGCTGTGGCTTTAGATATTGCTTTATTCAAGGTTATAATCAAGTAATCCTCCAATTGTTCTTTCTCACTTAGTAATTCATCAGCAATTTCAAGAGATTTTATTTCTCTATTAGCTGTCAAGGTGATTTTTATACTACTATCACTACTTTGCTCGTCAATTAAAACAGTATTTAGTCTTTTTTTAGTTTCTTCAACTTTCTTTTGGGTTTCTTTAAGTTTACCCATCATGCCCATAAGGTCTCCAAACATAATTTATAAGTTTAAAATTCAACAACAAAACTATTAAATTTTATACTTTTACAGATTCTATTCAAATAAATAAATCACACTTCTGTTGAATAAAAAAATAATTGTTCCTGTTGCAAAGAAGGTTCTAAAGAAATTAGTCATTCATGATGATGAACGAATTGATAATTATTTTTGGTTGAATGAAAGAGATAATAAAGAAGTTATTGGCTATCTAAAAGCAGAAAATGATTACACAAAAAAGGTTATGAAGCATACAAAAAGGTTTCAGAAAGACCTTTTTGAAGAAATGAAAAACCGAATTAAAGAGGATGATAAATCTGTGCCTTATAAGCTGAACGGTTACTGGTACATAACGAAATATAAAAAAGGGAATGATTATCCTATATATTCAAGAAAAAAGGGCTCTTTAAAGGCGAAAGAAGAATTGCTTTTTGATTGCAATGAAATGGCTAAAGGTCATTCATATTTTAAATTAGGCGGGATTAGTATAAGCCCGGACAACACATTAGCATGTTTCTCAGTAGATACTGTAAGTAGAAGACAATATGCTTTAAAATTTAAAAACTTAGTAACCGGCAAGACATATGATGAGGAAATATTGAATACTACCGGTATTTCAACTTGGGCTAATGACAACAAGACATTATTCTATAGCAGAAAAGATGAGGTCACATTAAGATCAGATAAGATATATAAACACCATTTTGGTGAGGACGGGAAGGATGATACTTTAGTTTATCATGAAATGGATGATACTTTTAACACTTTTGTTTACAAATCCAAATCCAGAAAATTTTTAGTTATAGGGTCAACAAGTACGCTGACTTCTGAATATAGGATTTTATCTTCTGATGATCCCGATGGAGAGTTTAAATTATTCAATCCCAGAGAAAGAAAACTGGAATATTCCATTTCAAATTATAACGGGTTTTTTTATATCCTGACAAATAAAGATGGTGCTACCAATTTTAAATTAATGAAGACTCCTGAAGATAAGACTTCTGTTGATAATTGGGTCGATGTCTTACCTCATAGAAAAGAAGTTTTAA
The DNA here is from genome assembly GCA_963827785.1 of uncultured Flavobacteriaceae bacterium. Lineage (GTDB taxonomy): Bacteria > Bacteroidota > Bacteroidia > Flavobacteriales > Flavobacteriaceae > Site-B1. Next base: position 12,172 of record CAWHCT010000034.1, read on the forward strand.
TTGAAGATATAGAAATATTTAAAGATTATTTGGTTTTAAGTGAACGTAAGAATGGTCTAACCCAGATACGAATAATTGGGTGGGATCATAAGGAAGATTTTTATATACCTTTTCAAAGTGAAACATATACAGCACATATTGGCAATAACCCCGAATTTGACAGTGATACTCTAAGATTTAATTATAATTCATTGACTACACCCAGTTCAATTATAGATTTTAATTTGAAGTCACGAACAAAAATTGTCAAGAAAGAACAAAAAGTGCTTGATAAGAATTTCAAAAAGGAAAACTATCATTCCATAAGAATTTGGGCGAGGGCCCGAGACGGTAAGAATATTCCAATTTCACTGGTTTATAAGAAAACGACAAAATTGGATGGAAAAAGTCCATTATTGCTTTACGCTTATGGTTCTTATGGGTCTACGGTCGATCCATATTTTTCGTCTATAAGATTGAGTTTGTTAAATCGAGGATTTATTTTTGCTATCGCTCATGTCAGAGGTGGAGAATACCTTGGTCGAGAGTGGTATGAAGACGGTAAATTGAATTTCAAGAAAAATACATTTAACGATTTTATAGACTGTTCTCAATATTTAATTAAAGAAAAATATACCTCCAGTAAGCATTTGTATGCTTCAGGTGGTTCTGCAGGCGGTTTGCTAATGGGAGTCATACTAAATGAAGCTTCTCATTTGTATAATGGTATTATTGCCGCTGTTCCTTTTGTAGATGTGGTCACAACTATGTTAGATGAAAGCATCCCATTAACAACAGGTGAATATGATGAATGGGGCAATCCGAATAATAAAGAAGACTATTTCTATATAAAATCATATTCTCCATATGATAATGTAAAAAAACAAAATTACACCAACATTTTAGTAACAACTGGTCTTCATGATTCTCAAGTCCAGTATTGGGAGCCTGCCAAATGGGTGGCTAAACTAAGAGAATTAAAAACAGATTCAAATAAATTGATTTTTTACATTGATATGAATACAGGTCATGGTGGTGCATCAGGAAGATTTGAAAGTCTGAAAGAAGTGGCTTTGGAATACGCTTTTTTATTAGACTTAGAGGGCATTAATGTGTAATTAAAAAAAATCCGTATTTTTGTCAGGTTTTTAGGTTAGAGTTTACTTAAAATAGATCGGCTTATAAATAGCATTTATGGAACAAAACCCAAAAGTATTAAACAGTGTATTAGACCTTATAGGTAATACACCTCTTATAAAACTTAATACTATATCAAAAGGCTTTAAAGGCAATTACTTTAGTAAAGTAGAAGCTTTTAATCCGGGACACTCCTCAAAAGACAGAATAGCGCTTTACATCATCGAAGAAGCAGAAAGACAAGGTATTTTAAAACCTGGTGATACTATCATTGAGACAACATCAGGGAATACTGGTTTTAGTATTGCAATGGTAAGTATAATAAAAGGATACCAATGTATTTTGGCTGTTTCTTCTAAATCTTCGGCAGATAAGATTGATATGCTTAAGACCATGGGAGCTAAAGTATATGTATGTCCGGCACATGTGAATGCAGACGATCCAAGATCGTATTATGAGGTGGCTAAAAGACTTAATGAAGAAATAAAAGGATCAGTTTATATTAACCAATATTTCAATGAATTGAATATTGATGCACATTATAAAACTACAGGTCCTGAAATTTGGGATCAAACCGACGGTAAAATAACACATTTGGTGGCATGTAGTGGGACGGGTGGCACTATTTCAGGAATAGCACGATATTTAAAAGAAAAAAATCCAAAAGTTAAGATCATTGGAGTTGACGCTTTTGGTTCTGTAATAAAGAAATATCATGAAACGCAAGAGTTTGACGAAAAAGAGATTTATCCTTACAGAATTGAAGGATTAGGCAAAAACCTTATTCCATCTGCTACAGATTTTGATGTTATTGATCTGTTTGTGAAGGTTAATGATGAGGAAAGTGCTCATACGGCAAGAGAAATAGCGAGGACGGAAGGGCAGTTTGTAGGTTATACATCAGGAGCTGCAATGCAGGCTGTTAAGCAGTTAAATGAAGAAGGTGAATTTAAAGATACCGATAATGTTGTTATTGTTTTCCCCGACCATGGATCAAGATATATGAGCAAAATTTACAGTGATAAATGGATGACTGATCAAGGCTTTTTTGATAGTATTAAAACAGAAGCAGCAGAGAGTATAGAATATATAAAATAGACTAACTAGCAAACCATATTGAAAAATGGTAATTAATATTATTTTAATTACCATTTTTTATGTTTACTCTAATGGGATTTATGGCAAAAAAAAATATTATGCTATCATAATATAAATCATTAATTTTGTCGGTACTAACTAAGATCTAATTTTTTTGATGAAGGATTTATTCGAAAAAATCTATAAGGACAAAGGTCCTTTAGGTAAGTGGGCCTCGCATGCGGAAGGTTATTTTGTTTTTCCAAAACTGGAAGGAGAGATTTCAAATAGAATGAAATTTCAAGGTAAGGATGTAATAACCTGGAGTATAAACGATTACTTAGGATTGGCAAATCATCCGGAAGTAAGAAAAACAGATGCAGAAGCAGCCCTAAAATACGGATCGGCTTATCCAATGGGAGCCAGAATGATGTCTGGACATACAGATCTACATGAAAAACTGCAGAAGGAATTAGCAGCATTTGTACATAAAGAAGCCGCTTATTTATTAAACTTCGGTTATCAAGGTATTTTATCAACAATTGATGCATTAGTAGCCAAAGATGACATTATAGTTTATGATGTTGACGCTCATGCTTGTATTATTGATGGTGTTCGGCTTCATATGGGTAAACGATTTACTTATAAGCATAACGATATTGAGAGCCTGGAAAAGAATCTTGAGAGAGCCACAAAAATGGCACAACAAACAGGAGGAGGTATTCTTGTTATTTCTGAAGGTGTTTTTGGAATGAGAGGTGAACAAGGGAGGTTAAAGGAAATAGTAGAGCTTAAGAAAAAGTATAATTTCAGGTTTTTGGTTGATGATGCACATGGATTTGGTACCTTAGGTAAAACAGGAGCTGGAGCAGGAGAAGAACAAGGTGTTCAGGATGGAATAGATGTTTATTTTGCAACTTTCGCAAAATCCATGGCAAGTACAGGGGCATTTATTGCTGCAGACCAAGAGATCATAGATTACTTGAAATATAATTTAAGATCGCAAATGTTTGCTAAATCCTTGCAAATGCAATTGGTGGTTGGAGCCTTAAAACGTCTTGAAATGCTGAAGACAATGCCTGAATTGAAAGAAAAACTTTGGGAAAATGTCAATGCATTGCAGTCAGGATTAAAGAAGCGTGGATTTGATATAGGCACGACTCAAAGTTGTGTAACTCCGGTTTATTTGGAAGGAAGTATTCCTGAAGCTATGTCGCTTGTAAAGGATTTAAGAGAAAACTACGGAATATTCTGTTCAATAGTGGTGTATCCTGTAATTCCTAAAGGACTAATTCTATTAAGATTAATTCCTACAGCAACTCATACTTTAGAGGATGTAACAGAAACTCTTAATGCTTTTGATGCTATTAGGGACAGACTGAATAATGGAACATATAAGCGCTTGTCAGCGGCTGTTATTGCTGCAATGGGTGAATAAATAGATTGAATAATATAAAAAAAAAGCCACTACTAAGTGGCTTTTTTTTTATATCTGCTTACGATAAGTTTTTCTCCTCTTTACAACAGCGGGATCAAAATGTTTCCAAATTTTATGAATGGCTTCATTATCTTCTAATTCCGGCGTTCTGTAACAATTAATGATCCCTTTTCTTTTAAAAACATCATAGTATTCATTAAATATTACTGCATGTACACCTTTATTTTGATATTCAGGGTCAACACCTATCAGATAAAAAACTACGTCTTTACTGTTTTTTTTAGCTTTTAAGATCTTTAAAAAGCCAAATGGGAATAATTTCCCATTTATCTTTTGAAGAGCTTCAGCAAAGCGCGGCAGTACAATAGCAAAAGCAATGAGCTCATCATTTTCATCAACCACAAATTTAATATATTCAGGATTTACAAAACTGATAAATTTCTTTTTGAAATATTCTTTTTGGATATCAGTTATTTCAACAAAAGAGGATAAAGCTGAATATGATTTATTAAACAGATCGAACATCTTATCAGCATAAGGCATAACCTCACTGGTTTTGGTGAATTTGAGTGCTCTCAGTTTATAACGCCTCTTAATGAGTTCCTGAGCTTTAAAAAAAGTATCTATTTTTACATTTGAAAAAGGAAATCTGCTTTCAGAATAAGATTTTTCTACTTTAAATCCATGTGTCTCATAATGATTCTGGTAATAGGGGTGATTATACCAAGTGATCATATTGCTAACCTGATCAAATCCTTCTGTCATGACTCCAACCTTGTCCAGATTAGAAAATCCTACAGGACCTTCACAGTACTCCAGGTTGTTTTCTTTTCCTATTTCGGCAACTTTATCAAGGAGTGCTTTTGAAATCTCTAATTCATCCTCAAAATCAAACCATCCGAAGCGCATTTTTTTTTGGTCTTGCTTTTTGACTTCCAGCCAATTAATAATTGCAACAACTCGACCAACAATTTGATTGTCTTTATATGCCAGAAAAAACCTGGCTTCAGCATCTTTAAAGACAGGGTTCTCACTTTTGTCAAAAGTCTTAATTTCCTGTGTAATAATGGGAGGGACCCAGTATTTTGAATTTTTATATAACTTAAAAGGGAACTTTACAAATTTTCTTAAGTCTTGCTTTGAATGAATTTCTTTTATAGTGATCATTAAGACAATTAAGGTTAGTTGGAAATTTCCTTATCTCTGTGAAAATCAAATCGATAAGAACATCCAAAATTTACACTAAAGACAGAAGGCGTGTCTTTTGTATTGAAGGTTAAAGCAGTATCCAGTTGAAAGTTTTGATCCCATAAAAAAGCTCCTCCAAATCTAAACAGATTATCTGCATAGAGATCGTTGTCAATTCCCTGAGCCTCTGCAAACACTACCCATTTTGCATTAATGGCCTTGGTTAAAGTTAGTATGTATTGAAATTCAGGATAATCTGTCGTAAAACGATTGTAAATGAAATTCATAACATAAACCCATCCACCTGTAAAGTTATTTTGAGTGGCCACCAGAACTTTTGGACTAAAGCCTTCAACTCCTGCTCCTAAATACGGATTGTCTTTAGTATCAAAATTAGCCCCGCCATAAACTGCCACAGCGGGAATTAGAGATTTTATTTTAAACCCGTGGTTCGCCTTCCAGCTGTATAAATTAGGTTTGTCATCGGCATTCTTATAAGGGTCATAGATCATATAATTGACACCTATCGTGAAGCTTTTAAAATTACTTCGTTTGTTTTCATTTGAAATTGCAGAGCGATTATCGGTAAATGTATCGTTTTGATAGGTTCCTTGAATATTAATTTCCAATTGTTCGAAAAATAATCCATATCGAGCAGCAAAATCTACTCCAAATCCTGAGACTTCATTTTGTAAAGGCGTGTGTTCTTCCTTTAACATATAAGGACCGGCCTCAAATTGTAACACATTTGTTCCGACAGAAAAGGCACTCCTGGAAACGCCAGGTCTGTTGGAGTTTATGACATCAGTGTATTGGCCGAAGGAGAATTGAGTAACTAGCGAAATAAGGAATAAAACGAATATTTTTACTGCTTTCATAAAGGACAACTTTAATTTCAAATATAGAGATTTTATTATTTTTTTAAGACTTAATGTCAGATTTTAAAATTTAAGAATTGTATTTTTGAAAAAATTAATTATTTATGCTACAATACGCATCGGTGACTGGTTTCTTTAGAACGATTTTAATCATACTATTAGTTTATTATGGGATAAAAATTTTATCAAGAATGTTAGCGCCGGTTTTTTTCAAATATGTATCGAAGAAAGCAGAAAAAAAATTCGGTCAGCAATTTGGTAATTTCCAAACCAATAAACCTCCTGAAAAGGAAGGAGAGACTATCATAGATAAAATGCCCAAAACAAAACCTTCAAACAAAGATGTTGGGGAGTATGTAGATTACGAAGAAATTGATTAAATTTCTGATTTAATACCAATCATTTTAATGAAAGATTCTTTAAAAAGTATTTTCCCATACGTATTGATTATAATGGGTTTTGCTATAGCTATCTTTGGCTTATTTCAATCCGGTTCTACAAGGAAAACAGATCTTTCAAAATGATATTAAGCATTATAAGGGTATGTCCAAACAACAATTGGACTTCAGGGAACAATCAGGAGAGGAAACCTATTGGACCAATAGTGCTTTTGGAGGCATGCCAACATATCAGCTGGGTGCTAAATATCCTAATAACTACATAAAAGATTTAGATCTGGCTCTGCGATTTTTACCAAGACCAGCCGATTATGTTTTTTTATACTTTGTTTCCTTTTATATTCTTCTTCTTGTATTAAAAGTGGATTATAAGCTGGCGGCTTTAGGTGCTCTGGCATTTGGGTTTTCTACATATTATATCATTATTCTTGGTGTGGGACATAATGCCAAGGCACATGCCATTGCCTATATGCCCTTGGTTTTAAGCGGTATTGTATTAACCTTCAGGAAGAAATATATGCTGGGGTTTTTATTGACAACTGTTGCCTTGGGCTTGGAGTTGTGTGCAAACCATTATCAAATGACCTATTATTTAATGCTATTAGTTATAGTTTTGGGTATAGCTTATGCTTTTGATGCTTATAAAAAAACAGAGATACCACATTTCTTTAAATCTGTTGGAATATTAATTATTGCAGTTATTTTAGCTATAGGCTTAAACGCCACAAATATTCTGGCAACACAGGAATATGTAAAGGAAAGTACACGCGGACAATCAGAACTAACTATTAATCCTGATGGAACATTAAAAGAAGTATCCAAAGGATTGGACAAGGATTATATTACAGAATACAGTTACGGAATATTAGAAACATTCAATTTGTTTATACCTCGTTTTATGGGAGGTGGTAATGCCGAAAATGTTGGTAAAAATTCTGAAAGCTATAAATTTTTCAGGTCTTTAGGTGCATCTCCGGTTCAGGCAACTCAACAAGTGGAACGAACTCCAACCTATTGGGGCAAGCAGCCTTATGTTGAAGCTCCGGCATATATTGGAGCTGTTGTGGTATTCTTGTTTGTATTTGCGCTGTTTTTAGTAAAAGGTCGATTGCGCTGGTGGTTATTGGGAGGTACAGTTTTGTCACTACTACTTTCTTATGGAAAGAATTTAGGTCTAATTACTGATTTCTTTATCAATTATGTGCCATTATACAATAAGTTCAGGGCCGTTAGTTCTATGCAAGTAATTTTGGAATTATGTGTGCCACTTTTAGCTGTATTTGGACTTAGCAGGCTGTTTAATTCTTATGAGCGAGAGGAAAGCAAACAAAAAGCGCTAAAATTCTCAGTAGTTATAACAGTTGGTCTCGCATTGATATTTTTAGTTTTTAAATCAACGTTTTTTGATTTCAATGGATTAAACGATGCTACTTACGCTCAGATGTATGGTCAGGAATTTGTGGATGCTATAAAGCAGGATAGGATGATGCTGTTTACAAATGATACAATTAGATCATTGGTATTTGTGTTACTTTCAGCAGGAATTATATGGTTCTATTTAAAACGAAAACTATCAGAAAACATAGTGGTCATCATATTCGCTGTCTTAGTTTTAATTGATTTAGTAGGCGTGAATAGAAGATATGTTAATAATGAAGATTTTGTCAGTGGCAAACAGGTTAATACACCTTTTATAGCTACCAAAGCGGACTTAGAGATTCAAAAAGACAAATCACATTATAAAGTATTGGATCTAAGTGTGAACCCTTTTAATAGTGGGAGAGCATCCTATTTTCATAATGCTCTTGGTGGCTATCATGCCGCAAAACCAAGAAGGGTGCAGGACGTAATGAGTTATCAAATTGAGAAGAACAATCTTGAGGTTTTAAATATGATGAATGTAAAATATTTCATTCAACCTGATCAAGATGGTCAACTTGTTGCCAATCAAAATCCCTATGCAAATGGAAATGCATGGTTTATTAAAAATTTAAGGAAAGTCAATTCTGTCAATGAAGAAATGATAGCTTTGGACAGCCTGGACTCTAAAAATGAGGCGGTTTATTACTTAAACAAAAATTCAGAACTGAAATTTAACAGGCAATTATGTTGTGGACTCTACAGCTTCAATTAAACTGCTATCATTTAAACCAAATTATCTGGAATATGAGTCTAGCAATGCTAATGATGGATTTGTTGTTTTTTCTGAAAATTACTATAAAAATGGTTGGACTGCTTATATTGATGGAGTAGAAAAGCCTCATATTAGAGTAAATTATTTATTAAGAGGATTACCAATTCCGTCCGGAAACCACAAGATCGAGTTCAAATTTGAACCTCAGGTGGTTAATACAGGAAGTAATATTTCATTTGCAAGTTCACTTCTATTAGGCGTATTGATAATTGGCGGATTATTCTTTGAAATAAGAAAGAATTCAAAAAGTGCATGAAATGGGTTAGAACTTAAAGGCGAAACAAATCTGAAATGAAATATTGGCTCATTACATCTGACATTAAAAATCAATGCTATATGAACAGATGAAAAAAGCACTCATCATAACTTACTATTGGCCACCAGCCGGAGGGCCCGGAGTTCAACGTTGGTTAAAATTTGTGAAGTATCTTCCGGAATTCAATATTAAACCAATTATTTACATTCCTGAAAACCCAAATTATCCCATTACAGATCAGAGTTTGATAAATGAGATTCCTGAAGGTATTACAATATTAAAACAGCCGATAAAAGAGCCCTATAAACTTGCAGGATTAATTTCAAAAAAAGATACGAATCGCATCAGTAAAGGAATTATTCACAGACCAAAAAGTCAGAGATTCATAGAAAAGGTAATGTTGTACATTCGAGGTAACTTTTTTATTCCGGATGCCAGAATAAGATGGGTCAAACCATCTGTTAGGTATTTAGCAAAATACATTAAGGAAAATAATATTGAAACTATTATCACAACAGGTCCGCCTCACAGTTTGCATTTAATTGGTATGCAATTAAAGCAGAAAACGGGAGTAAAGTGGCTGGCAGATTTTAGAGATCCCTGGACAACGATTGGATATCATAAACAATTAAAACTAACTAAAAAGTCAGCGGCTAGACATAAGCGGTTAGAGCTTGATGTACTGCAAAATGCCAATGAAATAATTACTACAAGTTATACTACAAGTAAAATGTTTCAAGATATTGCTAATAAAGAAGTTAATACAATTACTAATGGATATGATGAACAACAGATCGGATCGTTTGAGCTCGACAAAAAATTTACCTGTTCTCATATAGGATCCTTGTTATCTGATAGAAATCCTGAGGTGCTTTGGAAGGTTTTTAGAGAGCTGATAAATGAAAATAAAGACTTTAAAAAAGATTTTCAATTGAATTTAATTGGAATAGTTAGTGAAGATGTTCTTGATTGCTTAAATAAGTATGAACTAGATGAGTATCTTAGACTCCAAGGGTATGTTTCTCATCAGGAAGCAACGACGTTTCAAAAACAATCTCAAGTGTTATTATTAATAGAAATAGATTCAGATGAAACCAAATGCATTATACCCGGAAAATTGTTTGAATACATGGTTTCTGGTAGACCTATAGTTGCTTTAGGTCCAATAGATTCAGATGTCAAATCCATTATTAAACAAACAAATTCAGGAAATTATTTTGGTTATAATGATTATAAACCTTTAAAAGAATTAATTTTAGAACACTTTAATTCGTTCAAGAAAGGTAATTTAAAAAGTCAACCGATAGGGTTACAAAAGTATCACAGAAAGCAGTTAACTAAGCAATTGTCAGAACTAATATAATGGGAATAGTTAAAAATCAATCGTTTAAAAATACCATTACTACTTATATTGGTTTTGGTATTGGCGCGATCAATACTTTGTTCCTTTATACTAATTTCATGTCCGATACCTATTATGGGTTGATCGGATTTATTTTATCAACCGCCAATATTATGATGCCTTTGATGGCTTTTGGTACTCAAAACACTTTAATTAAATTCTATTCGTCATACAAAACTAGAAACAGCATCAATAGTTTTTTAACACTGATGTTGTTTTTACCTCTATTGTTAATTATTCCCATCGGATTAATTGGCTATTATTCATTTGACTTAATTAGCAACTTATTAGCACAAAAAAATCCAATAATCAAGGAATATATTTGGCTTATTTATATCTCAGCAATAGCATTTGCATATTTTGAGATCTTCTATTCCTGGACCAAGGTGCAAATGCAAAGTGTTTTTGGAAATTTTATGAAAGAGGTTTTTCATAGAGTTGGAGTGATGATCATGTTGTTCTTTCTGTATTTTGATCTTTTAACAATAGATGAATTCATATATTCCGTAGTTGGTGTCTATATATTGCGCATGATGGTAATGAAGCTTTATGCCTATTATGTAAGAAGACCGGTTTTCAGGTTTGATAAGTTACCCAATTTCATAGAGGTTATAAAGTATACTTCATTGATCATTATAGCAGGTTCTATTGCCAGTATCATTCTGGAGTTAGATAAATTCATGATAGGGGAGTTTATTGAAATTAAAAATGTAGCTTATTATGGAGTAGCTATTTACATTGCTAGCGTAATAAGTGTTCCCTCAAGATCCATGTATCAAATTACCAATCCAATTACTGCCAAATTACTGAATGATAATGATTTTAATGGCTTGAAAGAATTATATCAAAAAAGTTCATTGAACTTATTTATAATAGGAGGTCTGATCTTCCTCCTAATAATGGTCAATTTGAATGAATTATATAGAATTATTCCAGAGGAATTTGGCGGCGGACTCTTAATTGTTTTTCTGGTTGGACTTGCTAAACTTTATGATGATCTTATGGGAAATAATAATGCCATTCTTTTTAACAGCAAGTTTTATAGAGCAGTGTTGATATTAGGCGTTTTTCTTGCAGTATTAGCAGTTGTTTTAAACTTAGTACTCATTCCAAAATATGGAATCTATGGTGCTGCTTTTGCTACTTTTTTAGCTGTTTTCCTGTACAATACTGCAAAGCTAGTATATGTTAAATATAAACTCAATTTACTGCCTTTTACA
>CAWHCT010000035.1:0-9652 GCA_963827785.1 uncultured Flavobacteriaceae bacterium
ATAAACTAGAAAACGAAACTCTGGAGGAGCATTATCAAACCGTAGTAATTAATACAGAATTGATTGAAAGAGAATCCACAAGATAAAAATCAGCAAAAGTTTTATATCTTTGTGGCTTAATCAAAACTTTATATTTTCACTTCTCAAAAAGTTTTGATGAGTTTTATCGCTTGTCAAAATAGTATTAACTAACAATATACTATAATGAAAAAGCGTACATTAGGTTTCTGGGAAATTTGGAACATGAGTTTCGGTTTCTTAGGGATTCAGATGGGTTTTGCCCTTCAAAATGCGAATGTCAGTCGAATTTTTCAAACTTTAGGAGCAGAAATAGAAGATATTCCTATTCTGTGGGTAGCAGCACCTTTAACAGGTTTGATCGTTCAACCGATTATAGGTTATTTTAGCGACAGGACATGGCATCCTAAATTAGGTAGGCGAAGACCTTATTTCTTAATTGGAGCTATTTTGGCGTCCTTGGCATTATTCGTAATGCCTAATTCACCATTCCTTTGGTTTGCAGCGGGTATGTTATGGATCATGGATGCTTCAATTAATATTTCCATGGAACCTTTTAGAGCTTTTGTAGGAGATAATCTTCCAAATCACCAAAGAACAAAGGGATTCGCAATGCAAAGTTTTTTTATTGGTATAGGTGCCTATGTAGCGTCTAAACTTCCTTTGATCTTAACTTATTTTGGAGTGGCAAATACGGCTCCGGAAGGCATTATACCAAATTCGGTTAAATATTCATTTTATATTGGTGGTTTTGTATTTTTTGCAGCAGTTTTATGGACAGTCATACGTTCAAAAGAATACAGTCCGGAAGAAATGAAAGTTTTTGAGGAGGCTGAAAATAAAGATTTTGAAAAAGAGGAGCCAACAGAAGACTGGTATGTTTCAAATGGTAGATCTCACCTGAGAAACGGACTTATAGTTTTAATAACAGGACTTGTTTTTAGTTACCTGATCTATAGATATGGACTAAAAAAAGATCTTTACGTACTAACATTGGGACTTCTAAGTTTTGGAGGTATTGCAATGATCATTTCAGGTTTGATGCAAAGAGGCAAGAACTATAAAAGTGGATTTATTACCATTATGAATGACTTGCAATCCATGCCTAAGGTTATGAAACAATTAGCATGGGTCCAGTTCTTTTCATGGTTCGCCCTATTTTCAATGTGGATATACATGACTCCCGCAGTAACTGAGCATATCTATGCAACTACAGACACTACTTCTGAGGCATATAATACAGGAGCCAATCAGGTTGGAGAAATGTTTGCGAATTATAATATCATAGCCGCTGCCGTGGCATTTTTATTGCCGCTTCTCGCAAAAAGGACAAGTAGAAAATTTACTCATTTCTTAGCTTTATGTGCAGGAGGATTAGGGTTGATGTCTATTTACTTTATAAGTAATCCAACAACCATAACTTTAGAGTGGTTACCTATGATAGGTGTTGGTATCGCATGGGCAAGTATTTTATCAGTCCCTTATGCCATGTTATCAGGCGCCTTACCAGCTTCAAAAATGGGATATTATATGGGAGTTTTTAACTTTTTTATAGTTATACCGCAATTGGTTGCAGCCTCAATTTTAGGATTTATGGTATCCAAATTTTTTAATAACGAACCAGTATATGCTTTGTTTGTAGGTGGTGTTTCCATGATCTTAGCTGGAATTCTATCCTTATTGGTTAGTGATAAAATGACAACACAAGTAAATGAATAAGAAAGGATTTATATTTGATTTAGACGGTGTTATCGTTGATACCGCAAAGTACCATTTTTTGGCGTGGAAGGATTTAGCCAATAGTATTGGCGTTAATTTTACCCATGAACAAAATGAACAATTGAAAGGTGTGAGCAGAGTGAAATCACTTGAAAAGATCTTAGCCTGGGGAAATAAAACAATTTCTGAAAAGCAGTTTCAGGATTTGATGACTGAAAAAAATGAGGATTATCTGCATTATATCAATAAAATGGATGAATCTGAAATTCTACCTGATGTACCGAGAGTTCTGAACTTTTTAAGAAAGAACAACCAACCCATTGCGCTTGGTTCTGCCAGTAAAAATGCTCGTACAATTTTAGCTCAAGTAAATTTGTTGAATAAATTTGATGCCATTGTGGATGGGACAAATGTATCAAAAGCAAAACCGGATCCTGAAGTATTTTTGATTGCCGCAGATCTTATAAAGGTACAACCAAAACATTGTATTGTTTTTGAAGATTCCCTTGCCGGAATTGAAGCAGCAAATACAGCTAATATGCTTTCCATAGGAATTGGTCATAAAGACATATTGAAAGAAGCCGATTATATCTTCAATGACTTTACTGAATTAGACACCAACTTTTTAAAAAAACTAATTAATAAATAATGAATCAAGATTATATAGTGCCAGACAAATGGTCCATTATAGAAGAAGGTTTTGATCCTAAAAATGTAGAAGCTTCTGAGAGCTTGTTTAGTTTGGGGAATGGAGCCATGGGACAACGGGCAAATTTTGAAGAAAGCTACACAGGTAACACTTTTCAAGGTAGTTATATTGCTGGAGTCTATTATCCGGATAAAACTAAAGTAGGCTGGTGGAAAAATGGCTATCCTGAGTACTTTGCAAAAGTACTTAATGCACCAAACTGGATTGGGATTAATGTGAATATTGACGGGGAAGAACTAGACTTACACAAATGTAAAGTTGAAGACTTCAGGATGGAATTGAATATGAAAGAAGGGTGTCTCTATCGTAAATTCAAAGTAAAACTTAACAATGACATTAAAGTCAAAATAGAGGTGATACGCTTTTTAAGTCTTGATCATGACGAAATTGGAGCCATTCAATACTCTGTGACTCCATTGAATAAAGACTCAGTAGTTGCATTTACTCCTTATTTAGATGCAGGAATTACTAATGAGGACTCCAATTGGGATGATAAATTCTGGAACATTACTGATGTTCAGATGAAAAACAATAAAGCCTTTATCGAGGCACATACTATGAAAACCAGTTTTCATACCTGTACATTTATGGAGTCTCAATGTTTTTTGAATGGAAATCTTCTGGAAATCGATTTTAAAAGCAATAAATCAGACACCAAAATCAGCTTCACCTATTCGTCGAAAGTTGATAAGGGTCAAACCTTTACAATTCAAAAATTTGGCGGATATACAGTTGACAGGAATCATGAAAAAGATGAGCTGGTCTCTGCAGCGATATCAGTTTTAGATAAAGTAACAGATCTTGGTTTCAATGAATTATTGGAAGGACAAAAAAAAGTATGGGCTAAGATCTGGGAAATGGCCGATATTTCAATTAAAGGGGATATAAAAGCTCAGCAAGGAATCAGGTTTAATATATTTCATTTAAATCAAACCTATTTGGGCACGGATGCAAGACTTAACATTGGGCCTAAAGGATTTACAGGTGAGAAATATGGCGGAAGTACGTATTGGGATACTGAGGCTTACTGCATTCCTTTTTACATGGCAACAAAAGATCAAAATGTAGCCAGACGTCTTCTGGAATATCGTTTTAATCATTTGGAAAAAGCAATAGAGAATGCTGAAAAACTTGGGTTTTCAAATGGCGCAGCCTTATACCCAATGGTAACAATGAATGGGGAAGAATGCCATAACGAATGGGAAATAACATTTGAGGAGATCCATAGAAATGGGGCTATAGCCTTTGCGATCTTTAATTATTTCAGGTACACGGGAGATTTTAGTTACATACCTGAAAAAGGATTGGAAGTCCTTATTGCCATTGCCAGATTCTGGCATCAAAGAGCAAACTATTCAACAGATAAAAATAAGTATGTGATCCTTGGCGTAACAGGTCCAAATGAATATGAGAATAATGTCAATAATAATTTTTATACAAACTATTTAGCTCAGTGGTGTATCAATTATACTGTTGATTGTATTGAAAAGGTAAAAAATGAATACGATTCTGATTACGGAAGAATCATGAGCGAGGTCAAACTATCTAAAGCCGAAATAGAAAAATGGAAGGAAGTTGCAAACAATTTATATTTTCCATATTCCGAAGAGCATAAAATTTATTTGCAACAAGACGGATTTTTAGATAAGCAGCAAATTACGGTGGCAGATTTGCCTAAATCAGAAAGACCAATAAATCAAAAATGGTCATGGGACAGAATTTTACGCTCACCTTATATTAAGCAGGCTGATGTCTTGCAAGGATTTTACTTTTTTGAAGATCAATTCACACAGGAAGAATTAAAACGACATTTTGATTTTTATGAACCCTTTACCGTTCATGAAAGCTCTTTGTCACCCTGTGTTCATAGTATTCAAGCTTCAAAATTAGGTCAGCTGGAACAAGCCTATAAATTCTATTTACGAACTTCCCGCCTTGATCTGGATGATTATAATCATGAGGTCCACGAAGGCTTGCATATTACGTCTATGGCAGGAACCTGGATGAGTATTGTTGAAGGATTTGGAGGCATGAGAATTAAAAATGATATGTTGTCATTTAAACCTCAAATCCCTAAAGAATGGAAATCCTATTCATTCAAAGTGAATTATAGACACCAGATTTTAAAGATAAATGTTGGTCAAAATGAAACGTATTTTGAACTCGATGGTAAAAAGGATTTAAAGATTTTGGTTAATGATAACTTAATAAATATCAAACCTAATAATTTAGTGAAAGTATAAGGTCATGAAACTAGCAATTAAATTTTTATTATGCTGTTTACTTATTAACTTAAGTGCCTGCAATAAAAGTGAAAGTAAATTGAATCAAAATGATACCATGGTAGTAAAAAATTCCTATTTAGAAAGGGTTGAGCCACCAAACTGGTGGATAGGGCTCAAGGACAATAGCCTTCAATTATTAGTAAAGGAAGACAATATAGGATTGACAACTCCATCAATATCCTATTCCGGAGTAACTATTGAAAAAGTGAATAAGGCCAGGAGTTCTAATTACCTTTTTATTGATTTGAATATATCAGAAAAAACTAAGGCAGGAAAGTTTGATATTGTTTTTAAAAACGAAAACGGTGATGAAAAAACTCATACGTATGAGTTAAAAGACAGAATTAAATCTGCAAATGCATATTTGGGATTCAATAGTTCGGATGTCATTTATTTAATTACGCCTGATCGGTTTGCAAATGGAGATGAGTCCAATGATATCGTCGATGGACTTAAGGAAGCTAAAATAGATAGAAAAGATGATTATGCCAGACATGGTGGCGATATCAAGGGCATAACAGATCATTTGGATTATATTCATGATATGGGTTTTACTTCTATTTGGCCGACTCCTTTATTGATCAATGACATGCCTAGATCATCTTATCATGGTTATGCCATGACCGATTTTTATGAGGTTGACCCTCGCTTTGGAACTTTAGATGAATATATAGAGTTGTCTCAAAAAGCCAAAGAAAAAGGAATTAAGCTAATTATGGATCAGGTGGCCAATCATTGTGGATTGGAGCACTGGTGGATGAAGGATTTACCATTTGATGATTGGGTGAATAATCAAAAAAATTATGAAGACAATATGGATAATTGGAATTGGGAATCAAATATAGGTTCTAATCATAGGCGAACCAGCAATCAGGATATCTATGCATCTATAAAAGACAATGAAGAAATGACAGATGGTTGGTTTGTTTCTGGAATGCCAGATCTTAACCAACGAAATCCTTACATGGCCAAATATATTATTCAAAACAGCCTGTGGTGGATTGAAACTTTAGATTTAGGGGGAATTCGACAGGACACTTATCCTTATTCAGATAAAAATTTTATGTCAGAATGGGCAGGAACGATTATGAACGAATATCCTAATTTTTCAATAGTTGGAGAAGAATGGACCTTAAATCCGCTTTTAGTTGCTTATTGGCAAACTGGGAATAATAACTTGGATGGATATGAATCAAATTTAAAATCGCCTATGGATTTTCCTATGCAGAGGAAAATTGTGGAAGGACTAACAGAAGAGGAATCCTGGGATAAGGGACTTGTGAAAATGTATGAAGGACTGGCAAATGATTTTATTTATCCAAAGCCAAAAGATATTATGATCTTTCCTGATAATCATGATATGAGCAGGATTTATACACAGCTGAGTGAAGACCTCACTTCCACAAAAATGGCTGTCGGTTATATATTGGCTTTGCCTAGAATTTCTCAAATATATTATGGAACAGAAGTCTTAATTAGCGATAGTGCAAACCTGGGTGATCATGGATTGATAAGAACCGATTTTCCTGGAGGTTGGCCTGATGATGAAATAAATGGATTTACTGGCGAAGGATTATCAGACGATCAAAAAGATATGCAATCCTTCTTAAAAAAAGTATTGAATTATCGAAAAACAAGTAATGCCATTCATGTAGGTAAAACCATCCATTTTGCTCCAGTTGATGCAGTTTATATTTTATTTAGAATTTTTGATGATGAGGTTGTTATGGTCGTCATAAACAAAAATGAAGAGCCTTTGACAATCGATCTAAACCGATATGTGGAAATTGGGTTAGAAGGAAAACAGTTAAGAAATGTAATTACTGATGAGGTGGTAACATGGAAGGATTCCATGACGTTAAATTCTAAAGGAATTACAATACTATCAACTAAAAAATAAATTGTCATGCTGAGCTTGTCTAAGCATCTCTTTTGAAAGTAAATGAAAAAAGTAAACATTCTTTTATTTCTTGGTTTTCTATTAGCACAAACAATCTCAGCTCAAATTACCTTTGTGGTAAATGAAGTCCCAAATGATCACGATTTTACAAAACCAGTTTATATTTCGGGGGATTTTGAAGGATGGTCAGGCGGAAAAGATTCCTATAAATTAACCCAGTCAGACAATGGGTATTCAATTTCAATTCCATTAAAATCAGGCAGCATTGCATATAAGTTTACACAAGGTTCCTGGGATCTGGTAGAATTTGATGCAGATGGAAATCAACGTGAAAACAGATTCTATAATTTTAAAAATGAAGTTGATACTGTTTATGTAAAAATTGCCAGTTGGATAAGTGGTGATAATCAACAAAACAAATCAACAGCAAGTAAAAATGTATCTGTAATTTCTGAATCGTTTGTTATTCCACAACTCAATCGAGAGCGACGTATCTGGATTTATTTACCACCAGATTATAAAGTTTCCAACCAGTCATATCCTGTTTTGTACATGCATGATGGTCAGAATATTTTTGATGATACAACATCATATTCAGGTGAATGGCAGGTAGATGAAACTTTGGATAAACTTTACGTTGACAAAAACCTAAAAATGATTGTCGTTGGCATTGACAATGGCGCAGAAAAACGGTTGAATGAATACTCGCCATACGACCATCCAAAATATGGAATAGGAGAAGGTGATGCTTATTTAGAATTTATTACAGAGACCTTAAAACCTTATATTGATTCAAAATACAGAACTTTAAAAAATGCCGATAATACTGGTATTATGGGAAGTTCTTTGGGAGGATTGATTTCCCATTATGCAGGATTAAAATATCCTAATGTTTTTGGTAAGGTTGGTGTGTTTTCACCAGCATTTTGGTATGCTCCAAAAATCAATGAATTTGCTAAAAACAAGGAGCTTGATAAAAACCAAAAAATATACTTATTAGCCGGCAGCAATGAAGGCGAAAACACCCAGTTTGAGAAAATCAATCAGACTGTTAGAGACATGAATACGATGGTTGATTTATTGAAAGTTAAAGGTTTTCCATCTGAAAATATCGTTTCAAAGATTACTCCAGAAGGCAAGCATGACGAAAATTTCTGGAGGTCTGAATTTGAAGAGGCGTTAATTTTTCTTTTTAAGTCAGCCATCAAACCAAATCGAGTTTTTAACCAAGCTTCAAGATTACCAAAGAATAGTTTGAAGGTTGATGTCAATGATGGCTATTACAACATTCAATTTTATACTCCTGAAATGGTAGAAACCACTTTTGTTCCTAATGGAGAAGAATTGAATAAAAAATCACACGCTGTGGTTTTAAAACCATCTGAATTGAATGTGCAATTAAATGAAAATGATAGCAATGTGACATTTTCATCTGATGATTTCAGCGTAAGAATGAATAAAGAACCATTCAAAATATCTTATTGGTACAAGGGAGAAGAAGTTATTTCAGAAAAAAATGGCTATCGAAAAACCAATGATTTTGAGACTATACAATTCAACTTAACAGAAGATGAAATTCTATATGGTGGAGGCGCTCGTGCTTTGGGTATGAACAGACGAGGCAATCGATTACGACTTTACAACAAGGCTGATTATGGTTATGAAGAGCGATCAGAACTTATGAACTTTACAATGCCAATTGCAATGTCCTCAAAACAATATATGGTTCATTTTGATAATGCGCCAATTGGCTTTTTGGATTTGGATAGTAAGAACAATAATACACTGACTTACGAAACTATTTCCGGCCGAAAAACCTATCAGGTTATTGTTGGTGATTCCTGGTATGATTTGATTGATAATTATACAGATTTGACAGGAAAACAACCCATGCCACCTCGTTGGACATTGGGTAATTTTGCAAGTAGATTTGGTTATCATTCCCAAAAAGAAACTGAAGCAACTATAGATAAATTCAAACAAGATAGCATTCCAGTTGATGCAGTCATTCTGGATATTTATTGGTTTGGTAAGGACATTAAAGGCCACATGGGAAATATGGATTGGCTTCGTGATTCGTTTCCTAACCCAAAAAAGATGATAAAGGATTTTGAAGATCAAGGTGTCAAAACTGTTTTAATAACGGAACCGTTTGTTTTATCGACTTCCAATCGCTGGGAAGAAGCAGTGAAAGAAGGTGTTTTAGCAAAAGATTCTCTTGGGAATTCGGGTACTTTCGATTTCTATTTTGGGAATTCAGGCATCATAGATATTTATAATCCAAAAGCTGAAAAATGGTTCTGGAATATTTATAAGGGCTTAGCAGAACAAGGCGTTAAAGGAGTTTGGGGAGATTTGGGTGAGCCAGAAGCACATCCATCAAATTTAATTCATTTCACAGGAACTGCCAATGAGGTTCATAACACTTATGGACACGATTGGGCACGCTTGGTTTATGAAGGCTACGAACGAGATTTTCCTAATGAGCGACCATTCATTTTAATGCGAGCAGGATATTCTGGTTCACAACGCTTCGGACTAATTCCATGGTCTGGAGATGTAAATAGAACTTGGGGAGGATTAAAACCACAGGTAGAAATTGCACTTCAAATGGGTATGCAAGGATTAGGATATATGCATTCAGATCTTGGCGGATTTGGAGGCGATAATCTTGATGATGAATTGTACACGCGTTGGTTGCAATACGGCGTTTTTCAACCATTGTTCAGGCCACATGCTCAAGAAGTTGTACCAAGCGAACCTGTTTTCAGGGAAGAAAAAACAAAACAATTGGCTAAAAAAAGTATTGAAATGCGTTATAGGATGTTGCCTTACAACTACAATTTAGCTTTTGAAAACAATCAAAAAGGAGCACCATTTATGCGTCCATTGTTTTTTGATGATGATTCTCCGGAAATGCTAACCAATTCGTCAACATATCTTTTTGGCAATGATTTTTTAGTAACGCCAATCATCGATCAAGGAGAAAAAGAAGTTAAAACATATTTTCCTAAGAACAGT
>CAWHCT010000036.1:0-8604 GCA_963827785.1 uncultured Flavobacteriaceae bacterium
ATAAAAATCAGCAAAACTTTTATATCTTTGTGACTGAATCAAAACTTTATATTTTCACTTCTCGAAAAGTTTTGATGAGTTTTATCGCTTGTCAAAATAGTATTAACTAACAATATACTATAATGAAAAAGCGTACATTAGGTTTCTGGCAAATCTGGAACATGAGTTTCGGATTTTTGGGTATTCAGATCGGTTTTGCGCTTCAAAATGCCAATGTCAGTCGAATTTTTGAAACCTTGGCGCTGAGATCGAAGGATATTCCTATTCTTTGGGTAGCAGCACCTGTTACAGGATTGCTGGTTCAACCCATCATAGGTTATTTTAGTGACAGGACCTGGCATCCCAAATTAGGAAGAAGAAGGCCTTATTTCTTGTAGGGGCCATCCTGGCATCAATAGCCTTATTTCTTATGCCTAATTCTCCTTGCTTATGGATTGCAGCAGGTATGTTATGGATCATGGATGCATCGATCAATATTTCCATGGAGCCATTTAGGGCATTTGTAGGGGACAATCTTCCAAATCATCAACGAACAAAAGGTTTTGCCATGCAAAGTTTCTTTATAGGAATTGGTGCTTATGTAGCATCTAAACTACCTTTGATCTTGACCTATTTTGGAGTGGCAAATACGGCTCCGGAAGGAATTATTCCAAATTCGGTTAAATATTCATTCTATATTGGTGGTTTTGTCTTTTTTGCTGCAGTTTTATGGACAGTCATAAGTTCAAAAGAATACAGTCCGGAAGAAATGAAAGTTTTTGAAGAGGCAGAAAAGAAAGATTTTGAAAAAGAGGAACCAACAGAAGACTGGTACGTGTCAAATGGTAAAATCTCACCTAAGAAACGGACTTATAGTTTTAATAATAGGACTTGTTTTTAGTTACTTGATCTATAGATATGATCTAAAAAAAGATCTTTACGTCCTAACATTGGGGCTTTTAAGTTTTGGAGGCATTGCAATGATCATTTCAGGATTGATGCAAAGAGGCAAAAACTATAAAAGTGGATTTATTACCATTATGAATGACTTGCAATCCATGCCTAAGGTTATGAAACAATTAGCCTGGGTCCAGTTCTTTTCCTGGTTCGCCTTATTTTCAATGTGGATATACATGACTCCGGCAGTAACTGAACATATCTATGCAACTACAGATACTACTTCTGAGGCATATAATACAGGAGCCAATCAGGTTGGTGAAATGTTTGCGAATTATAATATCATAGCTGCTGCCGTGGCATTTTTATTACCACTACTCGCAAAAAGGACAAGTAGAAAATTTACTCATTTCTTAGCTTTATGTGCTGGAGGATTAGGACTGATGTCTATCTACTTTATAAGTAATCCAACAACCATAACTTTAGAGTGGTTACCAATGATAGGCGTGGGTATCGCATGGGCAAGTATTTTATCTGTTCCATACGCCATGTTATCCGGTGCCTTGCCGGCTTCTAAAATGGGATATTATATGGGAGTTTTTAACTTTTTTATAGTTATACCGCAATTGGTTGCAGCCTCAATTTTAGGATTTATGGTATCCAAATTTTTTAATAACGAACCAGTATATGCTTTGTTTGTAGGTGGTGTTTCCATGATCTTAGCTGGAATTCTATCCTTACTGGTTAGTGATAAAATGACTACACAAGTAAATGAATAAGAAAGGATTTATATTTGATCTGGATGGTGTAATTGTCGATACGGCGAAGTACCATTTTTTAGCATGGAAGGATTTAGCCAACAGTATTGGTGTTAATTTCACCCATGAGCAAAATGAACAATTGAAAGGAGTGAGCAGAGTAAAATCACTTGAAAAGATCTTAGCCTGGGGAAATAAAACAATTTCTGAAAAGCAGTTTCAGGATTTGATGACTGAAAAAAATGAGGATTACCTGCATTATATCAATAAAATGGATGATTCTGAAATTCTACCTGATGTGCCGAGAGTTCTGAACTTTTTAAGAAAGAACAACCAACCCATTGCGCTTGGTTCTGCCAGTAAAAATGCTCGTACAATTTTAGCTCAAGTAGATTTGTTGAATAAATTTGATGCTATTGTGGATGGAACAAATGTATCAAAAGCAAAACCAGATCCTGAAGTATTTTTGATTGCTGCAGATCTTATTAAGGTAAATCCAAAACATTGCATTGTTTTTGAAGATTCCCTTGCCGGAATTGAAGCAGCAAATACAGCTAATATGCTCTCCATAGGTATTGGTCATAAAGACATATTGAAAGAAGCTGATTATATCTTCAATGACTTTACTGAAATAGACACCAACTTTTTAAAAAAACTAATTAATAAATAATGAATCAAGATTATATAGTGCCGGACAATTGGTCCATTATTGAAGAAGGATTTGATCCTGAAAATGTAGAAGCTTCTGAAAGTTTGTTTAGTCTAGGGAATGGAGCCATGGGACAACGTGCCAATTTCGAAGAGCACTATTCTGGAGATACTTTTCAGGGAAGCTACATTGCCGGAGTTTACTATCCGGACAAGACCAGAGTTGGATGGTGGAAAAATGGTTATCCAGAGTACTTTGCAAAGGTTTTAAATGCACCAAGTTGGATTGGAATTGATATTAATATAAACAAGGAGCAACTCGATTTATTCACTTGTAAAAAAGTGGAAAACTTCAGAAGGGAACTGAACATGAAAGAAGGTTGGTTGTCTCGAAGTTTCAAGGTTACGCTTCAAAATAATAACGAAATACAAGTGGAAGTAAAACGCTTTTTAAGCTTGGATTTAGATGAAGTTGGAGCTATTGAATATTCAATAACACCTTTAAATTCTGATGCAAACCTTGTTATCACACCTTACATTGATGCTGGAATTAAAAACGAAGATTCCAATTGGGATGATAAATTCTGGAATATTTCAAATTTGGTAGTCGAAAATAACCAGGCATTTATAGAAGCGCAAACTATGAAAACCAATTTTCATACATGCACGTTTATGCAATCGGAGTGCTTTGTGAATAATCAAAATGCTGGATTACAGCCACAAGTTATAAAGACTGATAACAAAATCAGTTTTATATATAAATTATCAATCAAACAACAAGAAACATTTACTATTCAAAAGTTTGGAGGCTACACAGCTGGCAGAAATCATAATAGAACCGAATTAATTCAGGCAGCAAAAAATGTTTTAAGTGAAGCTACTGATTTAGGTTTTGATGAGTTGCTTAATAAACAAAAACAAGCTTGGGCTAAAATCTGGCAAATGGCTGATATAACCATTGAAGGTGATGTCAAGGCGCAGCAAGCCATTAGATTTAATATCTTTCAATTAAACCAAACGTATCTTGGAACAGATGCTCGTTTGAATATTGGACCTAAAGGATTTACAGGTGAAAAATACGGAGGTAGTACCTATTGGGATACGGAGGCCTATTGCATTCCGTTTTACATGGCAACCAAGGACCAACATGTAGCTAGAGCTTTGTTAGAATATCGTTACAATCATTTGGAGAAGGCCATTGAAAATGCGGAAAAACTGGGTTTCACCAATGGAGCAGCCTTGTATCCAATGGTAACTATGAATGGTGAAGAATGCCACAACGAATGGGAAATCACCTTTGAGGAAATCCATAGAAACGGTGCCATTGCTTTCGCAATTTATAACTATTATAGATTCACCGGAGATTACAGTTACATTCCGGAAAAAGGCTTGGAAGTGCTAATCGGAATTGCTCGTTTTTGGCATCAAAGAGCTAATTTTTCAAAAGAAAAAAACAAGTATGTCATTCTTGGTGTAACTGGACCAAACGAATACGAAAATAATGTAAATAACAATTGGTATACGAATTATATTGCTAAATGGTGTATAGATTATACTGCTGAAAATATGGATAAAGTTAAAGCTGAATATAATTCTGATTATACCAGAATAATGAATAAAGTAAAGTTATCTGAAGCTGAAATTTCCGAGTGGAAAAAAGTAGCAGATAATATGTATTTCCCTTATTCTGAAGAGCATAGTGTGTTCTTGCAACAGGACGGATTTTTAGATAAAGAGTTGATTACAGTTGCAGATTTAGACAAAACACAACGACCGATCAATCAAAAATGGTCCTGGGACAGAATTCTACGTTCTCCTTATATAAAACAGGCAGATGTTCTTCAAGGATTCTACTTTTTTGAAGATCATTTCACAAAAGATGAACTAAAACGTCATTTTGATTTTTATGAACCTTTTACGGTACATGAAACTTCCTTGTCACCTTGTGTTCATAGTATTCAAGCTTCAAAATTGGGTCAGTTGGAACAGGCATATAAATTCTATTTAAGAACTTCTCGCCTGGATTTGGATGATTATAATCATGAGGTACATGAAGGCTTGCATATCACGTCTATGGCTGGAACATGGATGAGCATTGTTGAAGGATTTGGAGGAATGAGAATTAAAAAAGATATGTTATCATTTAATCCTCAAATTCCAAAGGAATGGAAATCCTATTCATTCAAAGTGAATTTCAGACATCAAATTTTAAAGGTAAATGTTAGTGAAAAAGAGACTTATTTTGAACTCGATGGTAAAAAAGATTTAAAAATCTTGGTTAATGATAACGTAGTACAAATTAAACCGAATAATCTAGTGAAAGTATAAAGGTCATGAAACTAACAATTAAATTTTTATTATGCTGTTTACTTATTAACTTAAGTGCCTGCAATAAAAGTGAAAGTAAATTGAATCAAAATGATACCATGGTAATGAAAGATTCTTATTTAGAAAGGGTTGAACCACCAAACTGGTGGATTGGGTTCAAAGACAATAGCCTTCAATTATTGGTAAATCATGAGAACATTGGAGAATACAAGCCTGAGATAAATTATCAAGGAGTTTCTATATCAAATGTCAATAGAGCCAGAAGCCTTAATTACCTTTTCATTGATCTGAAAATAGATGAGAACACTAAAGCAGGTAAGTTTGATATTGTTTTTAAAAATGAAAATGATGAAGAAAAAACTCATACGTATGAGTTAAAGGACAGAATTAAACCATCTGATGACTATTTAGGATTCGATAGTTCTGATGTCATTTATTTAATTACACCGGATAGGTTTGCAAATGGAGATGAGTCTAATGATATTGTCGATGGACTTAAGGAAACTAAAATAGACCGAGAAAATGATTATGCCAGACATGGCGGAGACATTAAAGGAATTACAGATCATTTAGACTATATACTGGAAATGGGTTTTACTTCCATTTGGCCAACTCCTCTTTTGATTAATGATATGCCAAGATCATCTTATCATGGTTATGCCATGACAGATTTTTATGAGGTTGACCCTCGCTTTGGAACTTTAGATGAATATATAGATCTGTCGCAAAAAGCCAAAGAAAAAGGAATTAAGCTTATTATGGATCAGGTTGCCAATCATTGTGGATTGGAGCACTGGTGGATGAAAGATCTGCCTTTTGATGATTGGGTGAATAATCAAAAAAATTACGAAGACAATATAGATAATTGGAATTGGGAATCAAATATTGGTTCTAATCACAGGCGAACCAGCAATCAGGATATCTATGCATCTATAAAAGACAATGAAGAAATGACAGATGGTTGGTTTGTTTCCGGGATGCCGGATCTTAACCAGCGAAATCCATACATGGCTAAATATATTATTCAAAACAGTTTGTGGTGGATTCAAACATTAGATTTAGGTGGAATTCGACAGGATACCTATCCTTATTCAGATAAAAATTTTATGTCAGAATGGGCAGGAACTATCATGAACGAATATCCTAATTTTTCAATTGTTGGAGAAGAATGGACTTTAAATCCGCTTTTAGTTGCTTATTGGCAAATCGGAAATAATAACTTGGATGGATATGAATCAAATTTAAAATCACCTATGGATTTTCCTATGCAGAGGAATATTGTTGAAGGACTAACAGAAGAGGAATCCTGGGATAAGGGACTTGTGAAAATGTATGAAGGACTGGCAAATGATTTTATTTATCCAAATCCAAAAGACATTATGATCTTTCCCGATAATCATGATATGAGCAGGATTTATACCCAGCTGAGTGAAGACCTCACTACCACAAAAATGGCTGTCGGTTATATATTGGCTTTGCCAAGAATTCCTCAAATATATTATGGTACTGAGGTGTTAATTAGCGATAGTGCAAACCCGGGTGATCATGGATTAATAAGAACTGATTTTCCTGGAGGATGGCCTGGAGATAAAATAAATGGGTTTACTGGCGAAGGATTATCTGACGATCAAAAAGACATGCAATCCTTCTTAAAAAAAGTATTGAATTATAGAAAGGATAGCAAAGCAATCCATGAAGGAAAAACAATCCATTTTGCACCATTTGAGGATACTTATATTCTGTTTAGAGTTTTAAAAGATGAAATAGTTGTTGTCATGATCAATAAAAATGAGAGTCCTGTTACAATTGATCTGAAACGACATGCTGAAATTGGATTAGAAGGTAGAACCTTGAGAAACATAGTAACTGATGAGTCATTTGTTTGGGACGACTCTATAACTTTTGAAAATAAAGGTATTACCATATTGACAACTAAATAGATGATAAAAAATTCAATTTGTGTATTCGTTTGTTTTATCTCAATCATTTCATTTGGACAAAATCCAAATAGAAAATATAGGAGTGTAATTGAAAACAAGAATGGAATAGAAGTCAATGTTAGCGATGGTAAATACATTATTCAATTTTACACTTCTAAAATAGTAGAAACCACCTTTCTTCCGCAGGGTGAGGTTTTCAATCCAAATTCTCATGCAGTGGTATTGATGCCGGAACATATTGATGTGGATATGTATGAAACCTCTGAGTCAATAAAAATATTTACCGATGGAATAGATATGTCTATTCAAAAGCAGCCATTCCAATTATCGTATTCGTACAATAGTAACCTGATCATTTCAGAAAAGGATGGATATAAAAAAATTGATTCTGGAGAAGCGATTCAATTTAATTTGACAAATGATGAAGTATTATATGGAGGAGGTGAAAGAGCTTTAGGAATGAACCGTCGGGGAAATCGTTTAGAACTTTATAACAAGGCTCATTACGGCTATGAAGAACGTTCTGAACTAATGAACTATACAATGCCCGTAGTTTTATCGTCAAAACAATACATGATTCATTTTGATAATGCACCTATCGGTTATTTAGACTTGGACAGTAAAAAGGACAATACCTTGACCTATGAAACAATTTCTGGTCGTAAAACCTACCAGGTAATTGTAGGCGATTCCTGGTTTGACCTTATGGATAATTACACCGATTTAACGGGTAAGCAGCCAATGCCTCCTCGATGGGCATTGGGTAATTTCTCTAGCCGATTTGGGTATCATTCTCAAAATGAAACAGAAGTTACCATTCAAGTATTTAAAGATGATGAAATTCCGGTAGACGCCGTGATTATTGATATTTATTGGTTTGGGAAGGATATAAAAGGACATATGGGTAATTTGGATTGGTTGCGTGATTCTTTTCCTGATCCAAAGAAGATGATAAAAGATTTTAGAGATAAAGGAGTAAAAACCATTTTAGTTACCGAACCATTTATTTTAACTACTTCAAAGCGTTGGCAAGAAGCAGTAGATAAAAATATTCTTGCCAAAGATTCCTTGGGGGATCCATATAAATTTGACTTTTATTTTGGAAATACCGGTTTAATAGATGTCTTTAAACCGGAAGGTAAAAAATGGTTTTGGGATATTTATAAAGGATTGGCAGATTTGGGTGTGGAAGGAGTCTGGGGAGATTTGGGTGAACCGGAAGTGCACCCTTCAGGATTGATCCATGCAACCGGAACAGCCGATGAAGTTCATAATATTTATGGCCATGAATGGGCAAAATTAGTATTTGAAGGTTACGAAAATGACTTTCCGAACAAAAGACCATTTATTTTAATGCGTTCGGGCTATTCCGGATCGCAACGGTTCGGACTTATTCCCTGGTCAGGAGATGTAAACAGATCTTGGGGAGGACTAAAACCACAGACTGAAATCGCCTTACAAATGGCAATGCAAGGATTAGGTTATATGCATTCTGACCTTGGTGGATTTGGGGGTGCCAATCTGGATGATGAGCTTTACACACGTTGGCTTCAATACGGAGTCTTTCAGCCCATATTCAGACCCCATGCTCAGGAAGAAGTGCCAAGCGAACCTGTTTTTAGGGAACCTAAAACAAAGGCTTTGGCCAAAGAATCCATAGAATTACGCTACAAATTATTACCCTATAATTACAATTTAGCTTTTGAAAATAACCAAAAAGGCACCCCTTTAATGAGGCCTTTGTTTTTTGAAGAACCGGACAATAAATCCCAGCAGATAAACGCCTCAACTTACTTCTGGGGGAATGATTTTTTAATTTCTCCTATTGTAAGTAAAGGTGCTTCAAAGAAGGACGTTTATTTTCCAAAAGACAACAATTGGTTCAATTTTTATTCTGATGAAAAAATAGAAGGCGGACAAAATAAAACCATCAATACAAAAGAGAATTTCATCCCTGCTTACATAAGAGCCGGAGCTTTCATTCCCATGGTTGAAGTGGTTCAAACTACAGATGATTATTCATTATCTGAATTCGATCTCCACTATTATTTTGA
>CAWHCT010000037.1:0-9585 GCA_963827785.1 uncultured Flavobacteriaceae bacterium
TAAACTGTAGTTATGCTTGTATAAATACAATGATTTTTCGCATTGTAAGCCGCGAATGAATGTTGATTTTGAAAGGATGGGTTTTTTCATAAAATAAAAGAATTAATTTACGGGAAATTCTTCATAAAACCTCAGAGAAAGATAAAATCAAAGTTTAAAAATTTCAGCGTTATGCCACTTTATTGATTCCGATGACGGATACCATTTCTCCTTTTCAGGAAGCATGATTTGTGTGCCATCAAGTTGTGAAATTGAATAAACGGAAGCATTATCCCTTACAGTTGGAGACAACCTAACTATATAATTATTGTTGATAGTAATCAAACCTCTGTCAAAAGCCCTGTGCAAATTAGGAGATAAAGAAATACCATTAGGAATTGTGTCATCATGGGAAATATTGAACGGTATTATGTGGCAGGCATCAACCATTTGGGCGTTTTGGGATGATTCAATTTTCATTCCGGAAATACAACAGCTGTAATTGTAAATCTTTGGTATGGTTTTTTTAAACAAGCCACAACGAATGAATATCTCTTCTTCAAATTCATCTTCATCAAGAGATTCTCTTAAATCCTTAATATGGCTCTGGTATTCATCCTTGGTTTCATTCAAAATTTGATTTTCAATAGATAATTCCTCAGTCTCGTATGACGGTTTTGTATAGTTTAATTTAGTAATCAGGAAAATAGTTTTGAAGCAATGTTTCTATTAAAACATTTCTGGAAAAAGAGTCCAATATTAAGGTAAATAGCTTCTTGTCAATTTCAGCGAATGCTATTGTTTCATTTAAGTTTTTAAAGCTCTTGATGCTTTTGGAATTGGTTAATTTTAATTGCATTCCAGTTTTAGTTGTAAGAAACCAGAAAGGTTCACTTCTCATATGAAAAAATGGCAATGCAAAATTTGCTTTATGTCTGGTTTCTACAAGATTTTTCCAATTTTGTTTAAAGGCCAACAGCAATTCAGAAGTAATAAATATTCTATTTGAACTGATATGCCCATTTTGGATTAATTGAATAATTGAAAGCAATAGGATTGGTTTATGAGGGGCTTTGCCTAAACCTTTGTTATAGCCTCTGTTTAGCTTTCTGAAAAACCCTATATATTTTTCTAAAGTTTGTTCAATCATGTTACTAATTTAAAGCTTTTATTCGTATCTTTACAACTGCATCAGGAACGCTATAAAGCGTACCAACCGAGCACAAAAAAAAAATTTGCAGGGTCTTCCATCCTGTCACTCTTTTTAGTGCCGCGGAATATGACTTGTCGTAAACACCTGCCTACGGCAGGCAGGCGCAACTATCTTTTTTAGAACAAAACCACAATTGTTTTCTTGCGGCCTTGGTTACAGTGTCTTCCATTCTTTAAGAATAGAGTGTTCTCTTATCAAAATAGATTCCGGGTCTAATTCAACTTTATCTCTTTGTTCTTGTGAAACGGCGTCAGATATCCACCATTCATAAGTGTCTTTTATTGACTTTACTAATGGCGTTATTTTTAATCCATTGGCTAAGCCTTTTTCATTATTTATTTTAGCAGATCCGCTGTTGTTGCCTGTAGGTAAAATCCAGGGCACAATACCATAAATGTCATTCTTCATTAAAAACTCATAATCATCAACTTTTACAAAAGTATTTTTGACTGTAAATGCCTGTTCTGCTTCTTCTACAAATTCATGAATGCTTTGATCTTCTTTAGGCCCAACTGCGTTGTAAGTTCCGGCTTTTTTATCTTCAATTAAGCGGATCATCCATTCGGCTACATCTCTTACATCAATGTATTGCACCATGTCATTCATTTTGCCCGGCACCAAAACTTCTCCACCTTTGCTCAATCTGATCGGCCAATGTATAAATCTGTTTGATTTATCAGCCGGTCCAAACATATAGGTTGGTCGTACTATTATGGTTCTGTCTTCTCCAAATTGGTTAATGGCTTCTAATTCAGAATTTGCCTTCATCACTCCGTACCAATATTCTATTTTTTCATATTCATCGGTAATACCTTCAGGTTCTTTTAATAATAGTTCTGCACTTTCTTTGACATCACTTTTTAAATATGGATAATATACTCCTGTAGAAGATGTATAGAGATAGAGGTCGCAATTGTCCTTTAATAATTTGGCAGATTGTTTGGTCCATTCAGCATCATGCCCGGAGTTATCAATTACAGCATCCCATTTGCGATTTTCTAAGGCAGTTAGATTATCTTTTCTGTCACCAATCAGGTGTTCTACATTTTTAAATAAATCTTGATAAATCGATGGCTTTGTTTTTCCTCTTGTAAAAATTGAGATAGAATGCCCTCTGTTTAAAGCATAGGCAACCTGGTGAAGCCCTAAAAAACTTGTACCGCCAAGTATGAGAATGTTTAGGGGTTTGCTGTTGCTTTTTGAATGTTTATTCTTTTCTTTAAGTTTAAAATCACAACTATATAGGCTAGAAAGTAACAAGGATAAACCTATGCTTGTTTTAATTCCTGTTTTAATAAATTCTCTTCTTGATTTTTTACTTTCCATATTTCTTATTTTTTTTTGCTCTATTAGCCAAACATAAAAATATTAATTATTTGAATTTATTTCAATAAAAATCCGGGATGTTTAGTCTCAATTTTTCATTGTAGCCAAGGTGTTTGTGTTATGTTGTGGTGCGGGATTACGAGGCGATTTCCTATTAGTTTACACCGACTTTTTTTACGAGCTACAAACGCTCGTAAACCACTGAAACCCGCATGCACTATACCATGTGTTGTGCCGTCGTGCTTTATTTACTTTTCCTAAACTTCTTTCTATATTCCTTATCCATTTTTTCTGTGGAATATTGTATTATCAATCTGCCACATTGGTCTTTCCATTTCATTAAAAACTCTTCAATCTCTGAAGGATATTTTTTCCATAATCCACGTAGCAGTGTTCCTATTCCTTTTTGAACATATTCTGAGTTATCTAACATTAATGGTTCAATTAGATGTATTGCAATCTCAGGTTTCAAGTCTTTTTTGATTAATTCAACTAAAGTTACTGGCACAGTTCTTCTTTTCCATTCTGACTCCGAGTTTGTCCATTCTTTCAATTTGTCAAATGAAATTACATTATCAATCAGAAAACTTGATAGCACTAACATACACAATGCGTCAGTAGTTGCCCAATTTGATATGCCATAATCAAACCAATTTCCAATTCTCTCAAAACTCTGAGTTGTATAATTTTTTCTCTCTGATTGTAAAAATGAAATTGCAAAAGATATTTCCTCAAATTTGCCGTTTTGCATTAATTTATCACCTAATTCCAAATAATTCTCCAGATTCATATCGTCTTTCCATTGTTCAATCCATTTATCTCTTTGAATTTCATATGTTTTTTGCTCAATTCCGTATCCATCATATCCATCTTTGAAATATTTTGCATATTTCTTGATAACATCAGGATTTGAATTTGATTCGCAAAAGGATCTAATTTCTTTAAGTTTTGAATTAATCATTGTTATATTATTTCCTTGATTTAGTATGTGGTAGATCCGTTGTTGTGTAGTTATTTTTTTACTTCATTTTCTATATCCACCAATTTCAATTCCTTATGGTAGGCTTCAATTCTCGAGTGTGCAGTTCCGTCAACTAATAAGATAATTATCAGCATAGCGATTGTTGTAATACTAATTGCTCTCCACGTTGGTGTATTAACAAATAGAATTAGTAAGGCTGCTACGATAATAAGTATTGGAATTACCTTAAATACAACTTTGTATTCTTTTAATGTGCTTTCGGAACGTTCAATTTCGGATTGATAAAAGGCTGGTGTATCGCTATTAAATGCGTTTTCAAATTGGGTAATCCTTGATTTATTTGTGAAAAATAAACCAAGTCCTATTGTCATAAGTAATAAACCCGCTACCAAGGTTGGAATGATGTAAGCCTTTGCTAAATCCGTTTTTCCCAACTGCCAAAACCCAATACTTGTGATTAAAAATAAAATTGCAAAAAGGATGAAGAAACGTGTTGAGAAGACTTCGGATTTTGCCCATTCTGTGGCTAATTTTAATAGTTCCATTGTTTAATTTAGTTTATATTTTTCTCTGTACTCAGTCGGACTTATACCTTCTTTCTTTTTGAATAATCTCGAAAAATAGGGTGGATATTCAAACCCTAATTCATAAGCCACTTCTGAAATACTCTTATTTGGTTGTAATAGTATATTTTTTGCTTCATCTATTAAATGCAAGTGTAAATGTTCGGTTGTAGTTTTACCTGTTTCCTTTTTCAAAGTATCACTTAAGTAACGTTGTGAAACCGACATTTTATCTGCGACTTGCTCTATACTTGGAATGCCTTTTTCTTGCAATTGTCCTGATTCAATATATTCAGTTAAATGTTGATTGAATTTCTCTAACAAATCGTTCGATATTTCTTTTCTATTTAAAAACTGCCTTTCATAGAAACGATTGGCATATTTTAACAACGTGTTTAATTGGGAAATAATAATTTCTTTACTGAAGACATCTTGATTATTTTGATATTCAATTTCAATGTTTGCAACTATCGATTCTATTTGCTTTTCTTCTTTTGGCGAAAGATGTAATGCTTCATTTACTGAATAGGAAAAGAAACCATATTTTTTTATTTGTAGAGCTAATTCCGTTCCTTTCAAAAAATCTTCGTGGAAGTTTATTGAAAAGCCTTTTTGCTCAAAAACTACACTATTATCCCATTGTAATACTTGTCTTGGTGCAATGAAAATCAAAGCTCCATTAGTGAAATCATATTTTGTTCTTCCGTAGTTTAAATCACCTTTTACAAACTTTTTTAAACTAATTGAATAGCAATCATTGGTAATTGGTGGTGAACTTTCTTTTGGACAAGGCAGAAAATTTTCACCTTTAGCCGAAAACACGCTTAACATAGGGTGCTCTGGTCGAGGAAGCCCTAAATAATCTAAATACGATGATAGTGTTTTAAAATGTTGCATAATACAAATTTAAATATTCCATTTTACACCTGTTTCTTTTTCCGAAAGTTCCCAAAGTTTTTTAGCAACTGCTTTATCTTTTGCGTGTGGCTCTAATTTATGTTCTCCAACTGGTCCTGTCCAATTGTTTCTTCCTGTAGGGCCGTAAAAACCACTCTGGTCTAAATCTGATTCTGTTGCACACATCAACTGCGGATAAGCACCTTTTTCTGCCGATTGTGTTAATGGTGATAATTTCATTAGATTAAAAATGAATTTCATCATAAAACTACCACTTGTATTTATTAAGTTGGTTCTTGAAGAACCAGGATGACAAGCATATGCTTTAACATCTGATTTGCCTGCTTCTTTCAATCTATCCTGTAGTTCATAGATAGCCATAATCTGTGCCAGTTTACTTTGACTGTAAGCATTATTAGGTGTGTAATCTTTGTCCCAATTCAAATCATCGAATTTGATGGTTTTAATCCCCATATCATATCCAAGACTTCCTACCGTTACAATTCGTCCTTTAGATTTTTCAATGAGCGGGAACAGTAAAGCTTGAAGGGTGAAATTTCCATAGTAATTCGTTCCCATTTGACTTTCCCAACCGTCTACTGTTAGTATTTGTTTTGGTACTTGTGCAATGGCAGCATTGCAGATAAGTGCATCAATTTGAGGAGCTATTTTTAAAACTTCCTCAGCTGCTTTTTTTATAGAAGCTTGTTCTGCCAAATCCATTTTTATAGCTAAAACGTTTATTTGGTTTCCAAGTTCTTGTTTTAAAGTTTTAATAGTGTTTTCTGCTTTCTTTGGGTTTCTATTAAGCATTACCACTTTAGCACCTTTTGAAAGCAATATTTTTGTTGCTTCAAAACCTGTTCCGCTTGTAGTTCCTGTTATTACGTATGTTTTACCATTCAAGTCTCCAATTCTGTCTGGTGTCCAACCTTTTTTACCAAATTGATTTGTATTCATTTTTGTCTATTTTTTAATGATTAAAATTATAAGACAAAGGTCGGTTGGAAGTAGTCTAAAGACCTTATACGGATTTTCGAATGTTTTATACTTTTTGGTTTGTCATAATGAAGCACAACTTGATTATAAAGCTACATTATGTGGCACTATCCTGGCAAACTGGTGTTATAAACGATATGTTTTTACATATATAAATAACTATTGTTTGTTTGGAACAACTAATTAAGTAAGAAATATTGAACTATTTTATGATAGTCATCATCTTAAATAAAAAAGACCCTGCAATATTTTGCAGGGTCTTCCATCTTGTCACTCTTTTTAGTGCCGCAGAATATGATTTGTCTTAAACACCTGCCTACGGCAGGCAGGCGCAACTATCTTTTTTAGAACAAAGCCGCAATTGTTTATACCCGCCTGCCACTATAAATATTTATTGAGGCGGTCAGGTGCGGTGTTGCTATAGTTTATTATTCTTTACATTCGGAATAATCCACTGTGAAATTATACGATTTATCGGATAGCCTTTGAATGTTTGCGTCATTTCTATGGTCAGGCTTGTATGACGCTCCCGTGCCCAGATCTACAGCAATGCCAATTAATCCCCAGGAAATAGCGCTCAAAATAAAATTCCCTGTTCTAAATGCGTTGTCAAAATTTTTTGTTTTAGGTTCGCATTTGTCTTGTTTTACTTCTACTTTGAGAGGTAGGTTTCTTTTAAATGAACTTGAAACTTCTCCTGTTCCAATCTTTTCTCCATTAGCATAAATTTCCGCATTTGGATGGTCATTTACTTTTATATTAGCATTGTACCTGCTACCGCCAAACATGACCCCGCAACTGGTAAATAAAATTAAAGCTGACATTGTAATTGCTGCTAAAAATAAAGTACTTTTTTTCATGAAATTGAATTTAATATTAATATTTAATTGTTATAGTTTATAATTTCAATTTCCAAATTACGTACGAAATAAATTACATTCATATGATTTAAATCAGCTACTCAAAAAAAAGACCCTGCAATATTTTGCAGGGTCTTCCATCCTTAGCGGATTATACAGGGTGGGTTTAATGCGTGACACACCTTGTTAGGTGCTGTTTTCTTTTAGTCCTAATTGTTTATATCTTCCTTCAAGCACTTTCTTATAAGCGGTTTTCATCTCATTTGAGAGGAATGATCGATCAATCCAATCTATTGCACTTGATTTATTCTTTATCATTCTATTGAAAGCTCCTTTGATCTGTTTAGGATTTAATCCCAATCCTTGTCCCAACTGTTCAAAATGTTCGCGCTTCAAATTCTTTTTCTTCCCGGCTAATGACAATGCAAGTTCTTCTGTATCTTCCGGGAACACAATTGCAACATTCAAAAGATCGTATGCAGGAGACAACACCCAACCGGAAGGGCTTTCGATCATAGAGAAGTTCTTCAGGTGCATATCATTGTTTCCCGCCAGAAAGGAGAAAAGAACTAAGTCAAGGTAAAAGGTTTTGTCAAGCAAGGTGTTACTTGAATAACTGTCCAATGCTCTGCCAACTTGCTCCAGTGAACCTTTATACTTGTCAAACGCTTCTGTGATCTGAAACATATCCATCATGTGGATCTTTTCTCCGGTTTCCTTTCGGTCAACCCGTTTTGTTATATAGGACAGTTCTCCCGATAATAATCGAATCAATGATGATGGTACTACTCGAATTCCAAGAGTTTCTGCCATTCGCATTGTTAGATGTTCGTTTTCGGGCATTTCAGGAAATCTGTCAGAAGGCGGTTTAAAAATATACTGTCCGCCTAATGCCCCAACCACAGTCAACCTCGTATCTGAATTCTCTTTGGTTTTTTTGACCAGGGACATAGATAGCTTTGGCTGAACACCGGGGACAGCAATACTTCGCTCTACTACATGTTTCGCAAGTTCTTCCATTTGCTCCAGCGAATATTTTATTTCAGGAGGTATTGGTGTTCCAAAGAATTCCATTGAACACTTTTCGTGAAAGTCCTGTTCATCTTCAACAGGTTTGTAACAATATAAACATTTATGCTTCATCTATCTCGTCTATTGTCTGCCTGTCCGGTAGGCAGGGTTCCACACTTACTGCACCAATACAATTCTGACAGCAGGCCAGAAGTAATCCCATGCGATCATTTTTATTGATCTTCCAGTTTTCAGAAGCTATATCTAATAACCACCCTTCGGGGATCAATCCCTCAAAAAAGGGAAAGAGTCGCTTCTCGGTATATGGTTTATCTGTAACCGGCATAGTAAACGTGATGAAGTCATTGGGATGATCTTTGGCGTATTGATCGTCATACTGAAATACATATTCGCCCTCATCGGTTTCCGTAACAATACCGGCCAAATGATCTTTGTAAAATACCCTTCCTTGTCTCATTCATTCAGATCTTTACTGTTAACAGGAGCTAATTCATGTCCGAACATTTGAAGAACGAGGTTAACCTTATTCATGTTCAGATTCGTTTTACCCTGTTCTATTTTACGTACTACAGTTAGTGCTACTCCTGCCCGTTCCGCGAATTCTTCCTGAGTTAGATTAACTTCTTTTCTTCGTTCTTTGACAAACTCTTCTAATTGCTTCATTATATGCTTTTAAATATAATTATATGCAAATATACGAAATTATATGCAATTAGATATAAATTAATAAAAAAACAGTAATTTATATGTTATAGCATATAAATTAAGAGGTCAAGTACTGGTTGCTAATATCGTTTGAATAGCAAGCAGCAACTGGAGAAACACAATTGTGTTTATTTTTATTATGATTGCGCCGCCAAATCTAACCCATTATTAAAAAAATTAAAACTGTCTGCTGATACTTGCTTATAAGCATTTGCGTGTGTCACTATTATACTTGAGAAATGAAGTACTCAATAACAATGCATGTGTATAGAAATATAAAAAAAGACCCTGCAATATTTTGCAGGGTCTTCCATCCTTAGCGGATTATACAGGTGGGTTTAATGCGTGACACACCTTTTTAGTTGATTAAATTTTAATTTAAATGCCATTTTTCTATGGGTTGAACCACATACCTTGCTTCTCCAATAGTTGTTGCCCTGTCCTCCAGTGATAATTTGTTAAATGCCAGTACCAATGATTCTCTAAGTATAAATAGTTCATTGAATTCGGCTATTTTTTCCCATGGAAATCTATTCTCGCGGTACGAAAGCCATATTTTTTTGAAGGGCGTTTCATTACTTGTGTCTTCGTTGTAGATCCTGCAATAGATCCTGAAGACATATTGCTTTACAACACTTAATTTTTGCTCCCTTGAGGGGTTTTCAATGTCTATGACATTTCTGGAAAAGAATTCCTCAAAAATATTTTTAATATACTCCGAAGGCATAATTACTTTGTTAAACCCCAAAACTCTGCCGTTTTGCAGTTCTATAACCAGATCTGTAACTATTTTTTCTTCGTCCCGGCTAGTGGCACTATTTGGTTTTTCCAGCCAGTCTACTTTGTTCTTTATATTTTCAGGCAGACCTGAATTTAGATAATTGTCATTTTCCATATCCTTGGGGTTAAGTTCTACATATGGTCATTAAATCATTAACTATATGATCTGAGGTTAAGGATTTGCACTAATGTAACAAAATATTGTATTTCAACGACATAATAATACATTTAATCGATGAAATGCATGTT
>CAWHCT010000038.1:0-173289 GCA_963827785.1 uncultured Flavobacteriaceae bacterium
CTTCACCTGCATTTGGCATTTACAGTATCTGGTTTAAAAAAATAGACCGGTTACAGAATCAGAACTAGAACAACCATTTAAATCTGCAGTCACAGTATAAGTCGTTGTTTCTAATGGTGGAAACGGTTACGATCCCGCGTTTCCTCACCAGTACTCCAAGTAAAAATACCATCACCAGGTAATTCCCACAGTTTCGTTTTCGTTAATGACCACGTCATTCCCTGCGTTTAAACGGGTAGGGCATTTACTGTAACCTAATTTATCTCATCTGTCGCGGAACAACCATCACTGGTAACAGTAACAGTATATGTAGTTGATTCCTGAGGAGAAACTGTAATACTTTGGTTCGTTTGCCCATTACTCCATTCGTAAGTACTTCCTCCACTTGCCGTTAGAGTTATGCTTTCGTCTTGACAAATTTCCTCGTCTTGTCTGGCATTCGCAATTGGCAAGAACATATTAATTGTTACTGTAACAAAATCCAGTTGATTCATTTCCATCAGAATCCGTACCTGTTACAGTATATGTTGTGGTTTCAGTAGGTTGCACTGATATAGTTTGGGTTGTTTCACCAATGTTCCAAACATAACTCTGTGAACCTGATGCTGTTAGAGTTACACTTTCACCTTCACAAATTGATTGGTCTTCACCAGCATTAGCTGTTATTGATTCTTGGTCAGGTGGTACTCCATCCCATATTTTCTAAATCATCCATCCAGTGTTCTATACCATCACCACCATCCTGATTTATTGCCATATGTTTTTGGTTTATCATAAAGAACTTTATGTTATCACCTATTGACAATGGTACTCCATCATTATTTCTTACTGCGTCTTACTATCCAGAAGGTGGATTGCTTATGAATATTGGTGAAGGTGAATAATTCCATGTATCATGTGTAAGAGCATTATCACTATCACATACTGTTACATCATTTAATTTTACCCAAGCCCTACCATTATTATCTATATTGTCACTCCATTTAAAATAAACCTCAAATTTATACCACTCATCTCTCGGCAATGTAATTGATTGACTATACATCTTCCCCAAATAACCTTATACGCATTATCTACAAACGTATCTAATATTAAAACATAATAATAATTATCATTATATTTACGGTGCACTCCTAATCTTGTAGAGTTTGTTGCGACGATTATCAAAACCGTAGGATTTCCACGGCCACATTTCTCTATTAGCATAACCATCACCACCACCATTTAATATAAAAGTAGGTTCTACCTTATGCCAATATTTCATGTACAATTCATCAGGATTACTATCTAATAGATTAATTTGCCAAGGAATGAACCGCTGCACCAGATTGATTAAATATTTGTGTATGAAGTGCATTTGTTGGATTCCCATCATGACCTGTTGTTGAATCTAAACCCGCATAAGTATTAGATTCTGATGAACCGTATATATTATGAACATAACAATTATTAGAACCTAATCCTAATTGCCCATCAATAGGTAAAGACCATTCTGTGCCATCAATAGTAGAGCTGCCAGAAAAGTATTGTACACCATCTATACTACTCCCGCCACCTAAAGCACCTAAAGCTACAGTACCCTCAAAGTCGGTTTTGAATAATAAATTAGCATTTGATGTTACGAAAGCAGTAGCATTAATTACACTATTATCTGTAAAACTGCCGTCGTTGGTTGTGAAAGTGATTGTAGCCGTTCCGCTATCTGCTTGACCTGTTACCAATCCATTTTGATCTACCGTTGCAACACTCTCGTTAGAACTTGACCAAACCCCACTTTTATCTTGTTGCGTTTCCAGGAGTAACGTTTATGTTAATTGTGTTGTTCTTGTGTTCTCTAATGTATAAGTAGAAGGACTTACTGAAGACGCCTGTGACTGCTACTGCGGATGCTACTGTAACTGTAACAGTCCAAATTTGAGTAGTTGTACCGTCTTCTGCCGTAATCTTATAATTAAAAGGATTTGTAAAATCTTGTGCTGCTCCTGATAAGGGTGATACTGTTGCACCTGTCGAAAGTGTAATAGTTGGTGTTAAACTTGTTAATGAAACACCGTTTTCCATTTCAATATCTATTGTATGGTTTACATTGTCAATATCACCTACTCCAATTTGAGTTTGGTTAAACCAAAAACCAGTAATATCTGTTTCAGACTTCTAGAACTGTTACCGTTACTGAATCGGCGCTTGTACAACCATCCAATGTTGCATTTACAGTATAAGTTGTAGTTTCTGTTGGCGAAACGGTTATCGACGGCGTTTCTTCACCAGTACTCCAAACAAAAGTACCATCACCACTAGCAGTAAGAGTAATGCTTTCGTTTTGATAGATGTCCACGTCATTTCCTGCGTTGATCGCAGGCCTGGGACGTACTGTTACCGTTACGTCATCAGATGTCGAACATCCATTAGACGTAACTGTCAACAGTATATATTGTAGATTCTTGTGGACTCACAGATATACTCGAACCAGTTTGTCCATTACTCCATTGATAGGAATCTCCTCCACTTGCTGTTAAAGTTACGCTTTCATCTTGACAAATTTCCTCGTCTTCTCCGGCATTAGCAAATGGAATGGATTAACTGTTACTGTAACATTATCAGTTGATTCATTTCCTTCAGAATCCGTTACCTGTTACAGTATATGTTGTGGTTTCAGTAGGTTGCACTGATATAGTTTGGGTTGCTTCACCAGTGTTCCAAACATAACTCTGTGAACCTGATGCTGTTAAAGTTGCACTTTCACCTTCACAAATTGATTGGTCTTCACCAGCATTAGCTGTTATTGATTCTTGGTCAGGTGGTATTCCATCCCATATTTCTAAATCATCAAGCCATTGTTCTGTGCCTGAATTCCCATAAGTTTGACCTACCATAAAGAATTTAAATGGATCACCATCACCAGATCCCCATGTTGTTGGAACACCATTTGCTGCATTTGGATATGGTTGTGGGTTCTGCCAACCATAAGCGTCTTGTGCATCTACTGAATCACACATTGTTACACCATTTATTTTTAGCCAAGCTCACCATTTGATCTGAAATACTCCATTTTAAATAAATCTCAAATTGAAACCAATCATTATTTGCTCCACCATCACCATCTTTTATCATGGTTACGGGATCACTTTCAGATACCCAAATTATCTCATTAACACCTGGAGAAGTATAAGCATTAAAGCCATAGTCCACCGATAAGTAGAATTACTTTTTCGTGCTACAGTCAACAGTCTTGCTCCAGTTTGATTCTGTCCATCATGATTTTGTGTTTTATATTCCCACATAAATCTTGACCTCCAGCACCTCCATCTAAAAAAGTAGATTCTACTTTTTGCCAATACTTCATGTAAATTTCATCTGGATTACTTGTAGACATTATTCAATTGCCAGGGAAGTTGATTAACTCCTGTTTGCGTAATTACTGTTTGTATGTAAAGCTGTTGTAGAATTGCCATCATGTCCAATAGTAGTATCTAATCCTCACATAAGTGTTTAAGGGTTTTGTCCGTATATAATATGAACTACCATTATTACTTGTACCCATACCAAGTTGACCATTGGTAAGGGAAAGTATATCCTAATGACGTACCGAAAAGAAATGTTGATAGTTTCCTGATGCATGGATGGTGTTATCACTTAAAGCTACTGTACCTTCAAAGTCGGTTTTGAATAATAAGTTTGATTGGGCATTTAACCCAAATCCTATCAATAAGAATATATAAATTATTTTTTTCATTAAACCTTCTCTGTAAACACTTAGGAAAGCTAATTGTTGCGAATAATCATAAGTACTTGTTGCTAAGCATAAAATAATTAATAAAAGTCTATGCATAGATTTGATTTTTCCAAATAAATGGAAATGAAAACTTTGGGATTTCATATTTTACAGATTTTGGGGATTGTAAAATTCTTTTGCTATTAATCGTTTTTAAAATTAAATAAATAATTAGTAATTTACTTCTAAGTGCTAATATTTTCGATGAAATACATTTTTTTGTAAGAATAAACTTATTAATTAGTGAATTCAAATGAATCAACGTGTAATGGTCAACAAATTATTTTGCCAATCTTCTACCTAAATAATAAGAGCTGTAACAATTTGACCATCTAAACTTATAATAGTTACGTTGTAGAATGATAAACCGGACTATTATATTTAAAAAAAAATGAACAAAGACATGTTAATAAGATTTTCTTTTGGAACACAATAAATTATAATAATTGCAGATCATCTGGTTTTAATACTAATCGCCAAATAAATTATTATTTATACTGATAGCTTAATTTTGTTATTTAAGTGGCATCGATTAAAAAGAAATAATTAAGATAAAATATAAATTATAACCCAGATATTATTTTTCTCATATCAGCCAACACATCTTCTCCTGCTTCTGTTCCAATCAGAAAGAAGAATTTTAAGTCTTTATCTATTTCTGTTTCTTTAATTAATTCAAAAATTTCTTTATTCATCAAAAAAGAAGGAGAAAATATTCCAGCCTTTCTAAATGTTTTAGGGAATTTAACAGCAGCATAAAACGAAATTAAACCTTCGAATATGATGATCCGAAAATCCTTGTATTTTTGCTGTCTGATAATGTTCTGTATGTTATATGACAAACAGAATATTATCAGACGGCAAAAATACTACGATTTTCGGATCATCATTAGAAGGTATA
The DNA here is from genome assembly GCA_963827785.1 of uncultured Flavobacteriaceae bacterium. Classification (GTDB taxonomy): domain Bacteria; phylum Bacteroidota; class Bacteroidia; order Flavobacteriales; family Flavobacteriaceae; genus Site-B1. Next base: position 4,674 of record CAWHCT010000038.1, read on the forward strand.
ATTTCGTTTTATGCTGCTGTTAAATTTCCTAAATCTTTTAGAAAGTCTGAAATATATTCTCCTCCTTTTTTAATGAATAAAGAAATTTTTGAATTAATTAAAGAACCAAAAAAGATAAAGTCTTAAAAGTCTTCTTTCTTATGGAACAGAAGTAGGAGAAGATGTGGTGGCTGATATGAAAAAAATAATATCTGGGTTATAGCTTATATTTTATCTAATTATTTCTTTTTATTCGATGTCACTAAAATATCAAAATTAAGCTATCAGTAAAAACAAAAATTATCTGGCGATTAGTATTAAAACCAGTTGATCTGCGATTATTTTATTTTATTGTGTTACAAAAGAAAATCTTGTTAACATGTCTTTGTTCATTTTTTTTTAAATGTAAATGGTCCAGTTTATCAATCTACAACGTAATTATTAAAGTTTAGATGTTTAATTTGTGACAACTCTAAAAATTTAGGTAGAAAATTGGCAAAATAATTTATTGATTATAACACGTTGATTCATTTAAATTTACTAATAAATAAGTTTATTCTTACTAAAAAATGTATTTCATCGAAAATATTAGTACTTAGAAGGGAATTACTAATTATTTATTTAATTTTAAAATCGATTAATAGCAAAAAGAATTTTACAATCCCCAAAATCTGTAAAATATGAAATCCCAAAGTTTTAATTTCCATTTATCTGGAAAAATCAAATCTATTCATAGAATTTTAATAAGTATTTTATTCTTAGCAAAAAGTACTATAGATTATTTCAAAAAAATAGCTCCCAAATGGTTTTGGAGAAGGGTTTATGAAAAAAATAATTTATTTTTTATTATTGATAGGATTAGGGTTAAATGCCCAATCAAACTTATTATTCAAAACCGACTTTGAGGGTACAGTAGCTTTAAGTGATTTAACACCAGTCCATACATCAGGAAGAACAGATGGAACGCATTTCTTTTCAGGTAGTTCATTAGGATATACGTTGCCTTCCGATGGCCAGCTTGGTATGGGTACAACTAATAATGGTATTCATAATATATACGGTACAACCCCTTCTAACACTTATGTGGCTTTAGATACTACTACTGGACATGATGGAAATTCTACAACTGCTTTACATACAAAAGTAATTACGAATACAGGAGTTAATCAACTTCCCTGGCAATTCAATAATTCTACAAGTAATCCAGATGAAATTTACATGAAGTATTGGCAAAAAGTAGAATCTACTTTTTTAGATGGAAGTGCTGGAGAATCAAGATTTATGTGGGAATATAAAACACAAAACCTTGATGGACAGAATCAAAATGGTTCAAGACTGTTGATTGTAGCACGAAAAAGTAATTCTACTTATTGGTGGACTATGGCTTTAGATGCTTATACTTCTCCAGGTGTTAATGAGATAATTTGGGTATCTGAAAGTGATCCCGTAACCATGATAAAAGATGGTGATGGTGGAGCAAATAATGATTGGTTTTAATTTGAGATTTATTTAAAATGGAGTAGTGTTGCGGATTCAAATGGTAGAGCATGGCTAAAAATAAATGGTGTAACGATGTGTGATTCAGTAGATGCACAAGACGCTTATGGTTGGCAGAACCCACAACCATATCCAAATGCAGCAAATGGTGTTCCAACAAGATGGGATCTAGTGATGGTAATCCATTTAAATTCTTTATGTAGGTCAAAATTATGGGAGTTCAGGCACAGAACAATGGCTTGATGATTTAGAGATATGGGATGGCATACCACCTGACCAAGAATCAATTATAGCTAATGCTGGTGAAGACCAATCAATTTGTGAAGGTGAAAGTACAACTCTAACAGCATCAGGTTCACAGAGTTATGTTTGGAACACTGGTGAAACAACCCAAACTATATCAGTGCAACCTACTGAAACCACAACATATACTGTAACAGGAACGGATTCTGAAGGAAATGAATCAACTGATAATGTTACAGTAACAGTTAATCCATTTCCATTTGCTAATGCCGGACAAGACGAGGAAATTTGTCAAGACGAAAGCATAACTCTAACAGCAAGTGGAGGAGATTCCTATCAATGGAGTAATGGACAAACTGGTTCGAGTATATCTGTGAGTCCACAAGAATCTACAATATATACTGTTGAAGTTACGTCTAATGGATGTTCGACATCTGATGACGTAACGGTCACAGTACGTCCCAGGCCTGCGATCAACGCAGGAAATGACGTGGACATCTATCAAAACGAAAGTATTACCCTTACTGCTACTGGTGATGGTAATTTTACTTGGAGTACTGGTGAAGAAACGCAGTCGATAACCGTTTCGCCAACAGAAACTACAACTTATACTGTAAATGCGACGTTGGATGGTTGTTCAAGCGCCGATTCAGTAACGGTAACAGTTCTAGAATCTGAAACGGATATTACTGGTTTTTGGTTTAACCAAACTCAAACTGGTGTAGGTGATATTGACAATGTAAACCATACAATAGATATTGAAATGGAAAACGGTGTTTCATTAACAAGTTTAACACCAACTATTACACTTTCGACAGGTGCAACAGTATCACCCTTATCAGGAGCAGCACAAGATTTTACAAATCCTTTTAATTATACGGTTACGGCAGAAGACGGTACAACTACTCAAATTTGGACTGTTACAGTTACAGTAGCATCCGCAGTAGCAGTCACAGGCGTTTCAGTAAGTCCTTCTACTTATACATTAGAGAACACAAGAACAACACAATTAACAGAAACGGTTACTCCTGGAAACGCAACAGATAAAAGTGGGGTTTGGTCAAGTTCTAACGAGAGTGTTGCGGAACGGTAGATCAAAATGGATTGGTAACAGGTCAAGCAGATAGCGGAACGGCTACAATCACTTTCACAACCAACGACGGCAGTTTTACAGATAATAGTGTAATTAATGCTACTGCTTTCGTAACATCAAATGCTAATTTATTATTCAAAACCGACTTTGAGGGTACTGTAGCTTTAGGTGCTTTAGGTGGCGGGAGTAGTATAGATGGTGTACAATACTTTTCTGGCAGCTCTACTATTGATGGCACAGAATCGTCTTTACCTATTGATGGGCAATTAGGATTAGGTTCTAATAATTGTTATGTTCATAATATATACGGTTCATCAGAATCTAATACTTATGCGGGTTTAGATTCAACAACAGGTCATGATGGGAATCCAACAAATGCACTTCATACACAAATATTTAATCAATCTGGTGCAGCGGTTCAAGTTCCTTGGCAAATTAATCTATTAGATAGTAATCCTGATGAATTGTACATGAAATATTGGCATAAGGTAGAACCTACTTTTATATTAAATGGTGGTGGTGAAGATGGTTATGCTAATAGAGAAATGTGGGCATGGAAATCCTACGGTTTTGATAATCGTCAAAACAACTCTACAAGATTAGGAGTGTATGCACGTAAATATAATGATAATTATTATTATGTTTTAATATTAGATACGTTTGTAGATAATGCGTATAAGGTTATTTGGGAAGTGTATAGTCAATCAATTACATTGCCGAGAGATGAGTGGTATAAATTTGAGGTTTATTTTAAATGGAGTGACAATGTAGATAATAATGGTAGGGCTTGGGTAAAATTAAATGATGTAACAGTATGTGATAGTGATAATGCTCTTACACATGATACATGGAATTATTCACCTTCACCAATATTCATAAGCAATCCACCTTCTGGATGGTCAAGTGCAGTAGGAAATAATGATGGAGTACCATTGTCAATAGGTGATAACATAAAGTTCTTTATGATAAACCAAACATATGGCAATGATGATGGTGGTGATGGTATAGAACACTGGATGGATGATTTAGAAATATGGGATGGAGTACCACCTGACCAAGAATCAATAACAGCTAATGCTGGTGAAGACCAATCAATTTGTGAAGGTGAAAGTGCAACTCTAACAGCATCAGGTTCACAGAGTTATGTTTGGAACATTGGTGAAACAACCCAAACTATATCAGTGCAACCTACTGAAACCACAACATATACTGTAACAGGTACGGATTCTGATGGAAATGAATCAACTGATTCTGTTACAGTAACAATTAATCCATTGCCAATTGCGAATGCCGGACAAGACGAGGAAATTTGTCAAGACGAAAGCATAACTCTAACGGCAAGTGGAGGAAGTACTTACGAATGGAGTAATGGGCAAACGAACCAAAGTATTACAGTTTCTCCTCAGGAATCAACTACATATACTGTTACTGTTACCAGTGATGGTTGTTCCGCGACAGATGAAGTAACGGTTACAGTAAATGCCCTACCTGTTGTAAACGCAGGGAATGACGTGGTCATTAACGAAAACGAAAGTATTACTCTTACTGCTACTGGTGATGGTACTTTTACTTGGAGTACTGGTGAGGAAACGCAGTGGATAACGGTTTCACCATCAGTAACTACAACTTATTCTGTGACTGCAGATTTAAATGGTTGTTCCAGTTCTGATTCAGTAACTGTATCTGTTTTAGAACCGGACACTGTCACTGCCGATGCAGGTGAAGATAAGACCATTTGCGAAAATGAAAGTGTTATCCTGACAGCTTCAGGAGGCACCACTTATTTGTGGAGTACCGGTGAGACAACTCAAAGCATAGAGGTAAGTCCAAGTGTAACTACCACCTATAGTGTTACAGCTTATTATAATGCTGTTTCAGATACTGATGAAGTCATTGTAAATGTAAATCCCAATCCAATAGCAGAGGCAGGACAAGATAGAACAATATTACATGGTGAATCAATCACATTGACAGCTTCTGGAGGATCTGAATTTATTTGGAGTACAGGAGAAACGACTCAGGAAATTTCGGTCCAGCCCAGCGAAACTACAACCTACACAGTTGAAGTTTTTGAAAACGGTTGTACAGATTTTGACCAAGTGACGGTTATAGTTGGAGTCAGTGCATCTGTAGGAGGAGAGCCTAGTATCTGTCAAGGCCAAAGCACCACATTGTATGCCACAGGTGGTTCCTATTTCTTATGGAATACAGGTGAAACAACACAAAGTATTGAAGTGAGTCCAACTCAAACTACGACTTATTCAGTAGTAGTATCCAATAATTCATCTTCAGATGAAGCTGAAATAACGGTCAATGTTAATTTAGTCCCTGCAGCAGATGCAGGAGAAGATGTAACTATTGAATCCGGACAAAATGTGACCCTTACTGCAACAGGTGGAAATTCATACTTGTGGAGCAATGGTCAAACGACTCAGAGTATATCTGTTTCTCCTGAGGAATCGACTGTTTATACAGTAGAAACTTTTGTTAACGGATGCTCTAACTCAGATGAAGTTTATGTATCAGTTGTTGAACAAGTAAATGCCAGCGTCAGCGAAGACCATGAAATATGTTTGGGTGAAACAACTACTTTAACGGCTTCTGGTGGGACAATATATACGTGGAATACAGGAGAAGACAGTGCAAGTATTACAGTTTCTCCAGCAGAAACAACTGTTTACGAGGTTTCTGTTTCCAATGGAATTTCAACACAAGTTGCCAATGTCATGGTTGCTGTAAATGATTGTCAGGCAATAGATATTGAACCACAAGATTCGGAATTTGATTTTCTGGTTTATCCAAATCCTACAGATGGTCAGATAAATATTAAACTTTCAGGCTTGCAAAATATATCTAGTATTTATGTTTCGAATATACTAGGCAAGGTAATAAAAAGTGAAAGTTTTGAACCTGAAAATGGGACGGTCATCAATAAACTGTATGATTTCTCTTCATTATCAAAAGGAATATATTTTATTACTTTTATACAGAGTGGAGAGTCAGCTATGACGAAGAAAATAATACTTCAATAAAAATTATAAAGCCCGGTAAAACCGGGCTTTATTTTTTTAGTTCAATTTTTTGTAAAGTTGCTATACTATCACAATTTTTAATAGTAACTTATATTGATGATCTGTATGATCTCCATCAATTATATAAATTTTGCATGAGTCAAGTTTGTGTTGCTTTCTGAAAAATTAACTGAGCCTCTTGCAATTATATGATCTATTGAAATATTGTCTAAATCATTTAAATATATCAATTCTCGGGATTCATCAGAAAAGTTCAATGTTTTGGATATAATATTTTTTTTACTCTGACTGTAAGATTATAGTCACTAGAAACTTTTTTGCTACTTAAGAAGAATAGCAAGATACCGGTCCAATTGAAAAGCCATCTAAATAATAACCTTAACGTTGTAACGGTGTAGGGTTAGGATACACTATTATATCAACTGAATATAAAAAACGTCTTCAATAGCTAACGAGCCTTCATCATAAATCTCAAATGGGGGTTGTACGACTTGAAATACACTGCCTGAGGCAAAAGAATTTATGGTGTATACCATTTGTCCAACCTTTTAATAAGGTTTAGCTGCGATTGAAAAAAAATATTTATTTCTATCTTTCGACACATATTAAAGGTTTAATTTATATATTTCTATTTGCAATTATTGTGACTTGGAACCGTGAAACCATTAACGCGAAGCCATTAAGAGGATTAAAAATCAAAATAAATATTTTTCAAAAATAAAAATTAATTAATTCAATGTAGCAAACTAAAAATGTTCATTTATTTAATAAGAGTAATAAAATATGTTTTAAGGGAAGTAATTGCATTAATTTTATTTCTACACCTTTTTTTATGGGATTTGTTTAAAGAAAAATTCAGAATTTTCAAATGATTGAAATTTACAATAATAAATGATTTTTATATTTACAGACAAAACATTCGTAAAGTATTATTTAAATAATACAAAAGTTTATTTTTTTAAGTTCTCTAATTTAAAGTTATCTCCAAAAATAGAGAATTGATAAACATAAAATATTATAACTTAGTTCAATAGAACATAATAAAAAATTTGTATTCGACTGCGGTAATTCTGGATATTAGCTATTCTGGTTATGGAGTAGTGAGGTCTCTTTTTGGTCTTGGTATGGATTTGGTTGCATTTAAACCCAAAGGGAACTTCATACGCGAATCAAAATCAAGAATGATAAATAAAATTGTTTCATTCTTAAGTGAAAAACATTTATTTAGTTTGTTATCTAAATTTAAACATTGTGATAAAAAACCCATTCTTTACTTGACTTCTGATTATTACGTCAAATTTATTTCAGCAAACAAAAAGCATTTTCACAACATATTTAGTGTAGTTTTTCCTGATAATGAAACAATTGAGCTATTGTTGAATAAAGATTAATTTTCGGAGTTTGCAATCAAAAATAAGATTTTGATCCCAAAAACATATAAGATTTTTGGAGGAGAAAGTAACCTCAAAGCTTTGCAAAAGTTAAAATTTCCTGTTGTGATTAAACCTTCTCATAGAAAACAATCATGGAATAATGCCGGTTTCCTAAAGTTTTTTATTGTAAAAATGAAAAAGAATATATGGAGTTCGCTGAGAAGGCATTATCATTAGAGAAAGATGCAATTGTGCAAGAATATATAACTGGAAGTGATGCAAAGAAATTTACTATTGCTTAACCTATAATAATAATAATTCGTGTTGTTTGGGGTCATTCACAGGTAAAAAAATTAGACAATGGCCTGTGGACATAGGAAGTACGGCTTCAACTACTGTGGCAGATGAAGAATTTATAAAAAGCGAAATGATTCGTATTTTTAATATCCTCAACTTCAGAGGGTTTGGATCAATTGAGTATAAGCGAAATCCCTTAAATAATAAATTTTATATAATTGAGCCAACTGTTGGAAGATTAAACCAACAGGAGTTTGTTACTACTTTGCACGGAGTAAATTTACCTTTAATTACATATAAATCACAAACTCATTTAGATTTTTCAATTTGAGAAATAAAAAATAAAATAATAATCTATATTGATGAATGGGCTGAATTAAAAAGCACTATTTCACACCTAATATTTAAGAAAATGAAACCCAAAGAATGGTTGAAAAGTATAAAAGGTGTTAGGGCCTATAGGTATTGGAATAAAAATGATCCAAAGGTGTTCTTTTTTTCAATATTTTGGTTTATTGAATCGTTACTCAAATCTCAAAACAGAATTTTTGATTATGTTAAAATGATTTTTAAAAGAAGGAAATCAGATTAATAGAGAGGTTTTTACTTCATTAAGTTTTCGTTTAATCCTGTGTTTATAAGTTTTGTAAAAAGCAATAATAATGTTCGTTTTGAACCTTGAACTAATTTTCTATAACCAATGGAATTTCAACTCAAAATACAGAGTTTATGATTGCAGTAAGTAATTGTCAAGCAATTGTTATTGAGCCACAAGATTCGGAATTTGATTTTCTCTTTTATCCACATCCTATAGATGGTCAAATAAATATTAAAATGTCAGGTATACAAAATATATCCAGTTTTTATGTTTCGAATATACACGGCAAGGTATTAAAAAGCGAAAGTTTTGAACCAGAAGCTGGAGCAGTTATCAATAAACAATATAATTTTTCTTCAATATCAAAAATGTTTACTTTTACCTTTAAACAGGGTGGAGAGCGTCTTATTACCACGTTGATTATACTATAACAATTTTCAATCACTGAATTGTATTGATGATCTGCTTGAGCTCCATTAACAACATAAATTTTACATGAATCTAGATTAAAGTAGTTTTATATTGATCTGGCATGTAAATTTAATTGTTTACGTAAGTGAGGAGCCTGATAATTTCATAAAAACTCAAATCTTTTATTTAGATTAAGTGTAAATAATCACCTTTAAAAGGTGTTTTTTTTTCGATAACACGCGTTTTAATAAGGTTTACCTACCATAAAATAATATTTATTTCTATCTTTCGACACAGATTAATGATACAATTTACATATGTCTATTTGCAATTATTGTGACTTGGAAGGGCGAAGCCATTAAGCCATTAAGAAGATTAAAAGTCACAATATATATTATTACAAAAATAACTAGAAATAATTTTAACGAAATAAATAACCTATCATGAAAATACTTATCACAGGTGCAGCCGGATTTATTGGTTCAAATTTAGCTGCCAGATTATTAGAAAATAATCATTCCGTAATTGGAATAGATAATTTGGCTTACGGTTTTATGCGAAATGTTGAACCACTTATGAATAATCCAAAATTTCAATTTATAATGGGAATATCGCAAATCCTCTTATTTTGAACGAAATAAAAGTAGATATTATTATTCATCTGGCTTCTCAAAAAATTCCCAGATATTCAAATGCTTTGCGCACTCTCGAGGAAAATTATCTTATGTTAAGGAATATAGTTCAGAAATGTCTCTTGGATAAATCAAAATTAATTTTCTCTTCAACTTCAGATGTTTATGGGAAACTCCTAAAATACCATTTTCTGAAAAATCGGATTTATTGTTGGGTCCGACTACAGTAAAAAGATGGGCATATGCGCTTTCAAAAATGTATGGTGAACATTATATTATTGCTAATCACGAAGAACACAATTTAAATTATACCATAACCCGCTTTTTTGGGTCATATGGACCAAATCAAAATCTCACTTGGTGGGGAGGACCACAGTCAGTATTTATTGAAAAAGCGATAAAAAATGAACCAATAGAGTTACATGGTGATGGATCGCAAACTAGAACATTCACTTATGTTGATGACACGGTTAGTGCATTGGTTTTATGTGTTGAGAATGAAAAATCAAATAACGAAATATTCAATACTGGTTCAAAATCTTCTGCAGAAATCACAATAAGAGATCTAGCAATATTAATTTGGAAACTAATAAATGGCCCAGATTCAGAACCAAAATTAAATCTTATTCCTTATTCAAATTTTGGTAATTATGAAGATGTAATGCGCAGGGTTCCTGATATAACAAAAATACGTGAAACCCTCAATTTCAAGCCTACATGGGAACTCGAAGAAGGATTGAAAGTTACCATTGACTGGCAAAAACAATTCTACAAATAACCTATTATTCTAAATTAAAAATGACACAAATGAAATATGGAATAATAGGTGGCGGCATAATGGGTTTGACCTTAGCAGATCTACTTATAAAAGAAGGGCACAAAGTTACTATTTTTGAAAGTGCACCTGATCTTGGTGGTCTGGCTAGTTCATGGAAACTTGGAAATGTTGAATGGGATAAATTTTACCATGTTATACTTCTTTCCGATTTTAGAACCAGAAACATGCTTAAAAATGTTGGCTTAGAGGATAAAATTAAATGGGTAGAAACAAAAACAGGTTTTTACATGAATGGACAATTGCACTCCATGTCAGATAGTATTGAGTTTCTTAAATTCCCAACTCTTAATTTAATTGATAAATTTCGTTTGGGAGTTACAATATTATATGCATCGAAGATAAAAAACTACAAGCGTCTTGAAAAAATTCTTGTAACTACATGGTTAAAAAAATGGTCAGGAAAAAATACTTATAACAAGATATGGCTGCCATTACTGAGGGCTAAATTAGGTGACAGTTACGAAAGAACATCTGCCGCTTTTATTTGGGCTACTATTCAGCGAATGTATGGCGCCCGGAAAAGCGGATTGAAAAAGGAAATGTTTGGTTATGTTCCAGGAGGTTACAAACGGATTATTGAATCTCTAAAACAAAAGCTTTTGTCTGATGGCGTAAGCATTAAAACGAATCATCGGGCAACTGAAGTTAAATCAATCAAATCAGAACAAGCTTCGATTTCTTTTGCAAATGGACATGATGAAGTTTTTGATAAAGTGATTTTGACATTACCATCAGGTATTTCGTCAAATATATGTGTCGATCTTACGAAAAAGGAAAAGCAAAAATTCGAGAATATAGAGTATTTAGGGGTTATTTGTGTTGCTGTTTTACTTGACAAGTCTGTAAGTCCATTCTATGTTACTAACATAACGGATACATGGGTGCCTTTTACTGGGGTTATAGAAATGACTGCTTTAGTTGATAAAGAATATTTTGAAGGAGATTCACTGATTTACTTACCAAAGTATGTAAGTCCTGAGGACCCTTTATTTAAAAAGTCTGACGATGAAATTAAAAACTATTTTGTAGAGACTTTTAAGAAAATGTATCCCTGGTTAAAAGAGGAAAATTTCAAATTTAAAGGTGTAGCTAGGGCAAAACATGTAATCCATGTTCAAAACTTAAAATATTCAGACAATCTTCCTGATATAAAGACATCTATGCCTGGAGTTTATATTGTTAATTCGGCACACATTACAGAAAGCACTTTAAATGTGAATGAAACGATTAAAGTTGCTGAATCAAAATTTAATGAAATATTGGAAAATGAAAAATAAGAAACCACTTGCCAGCATGTCATTGGACCTTGATGATCAATGGTCATATATGAAAGTACATGGAGACGATGGATGGGATTTATATCCTTCTTATTTAGACATCGTTGTCCCATTCTTTCTCGACATATTCGATGAAATGAATATCAAGATCACCTTTTTTATCGTTGGTCAGGATGCTGCAATTGAGAAAAATCATAGCATACTAAAAAGTATTGTTGATCGTGGTCATGAAATTGGTAATCATTCATTTCATCACGAATCCTGGTTAAAAACTTACTCAAAGGAAAAAATAGAGAATGAAATTATTAATGCCGAGGAAGCGATTTTAAAAGCAACCGGTCAAAGGACCAGATGTTTCAGAGGACCAGGATTTAGTTGGAGTAATGATCTGTTGGAAGTATTATCAAAAAGAGATTATATTTTTGATGCATCTATACTACCAACCTACATTTCACCACTTATGAGAAAGTATTATTTCTGGAAATCAAAATTGAGTAAAGAAGAACGTGAAAGCAGGAAAGAACTTTTTGGTTCTTTTAAGGAAGGATTTTATTCGCTGAAACCATTTAGGTGGAAGCTGAAAAATGGGGGAAGTTTACTTGAAATTCCAGTAACAACCATGCCTGTATTTAAAATTCCGTTCCATTTGAGTTATTTACTTTTCATCAGTGGATTTTCAATGTTGTTGATGAAAGCATACCTTAATTTTTCACTTTTTATGTGCAAAATAACTAAAACATCACCAAGTATTTTACTTCATCCCTTAGATTTGATAAGCGGAGATAAAGTTCCTCAATTGGCATTTTTCCCGGGAATGAATATCAAAACAGAAAAGAAAATTGAAGTTTTTAAATATGCTCTAAAGCAAATTTCGAAAAAATATACAGTGTTACCAATGTTAAAATTCGCTTCGGAATTAAAAAGTCAGAATAAAGATTTACCTGTTGTTATGGCAAAAGAATAGACGATAAAAGATTTAAATTCAGATTAGCACGTAATGCTGTTAAATCACTACAAAATATAAAAACCTAATGAAAATAATTTCTATTGTGGGTGCAAGGCCACAATTCATTAAACTGGCTCCATTAAGCGAAAAGCTAAGTCTATATCATGACGAAATAGTATTGCATACAGGGCAGCATTATGATCATAAAATGTCTGATTCCTTCTTTAAGGAATTAAACATTAAACCTCCAAAGTATAATTTGGATGTTCGTTCGGGCGGACACGGTGAGCAAACAGCTAAAATGTTGCAGGGAATTGAAAAAATTCTCTTAAATGAAAAGCCAGATTTAGTCGTTGTTTTTGGTGATACAAATTCAACATTGGCAGGTGCAATTGCTGCATCAAAACTTGGAATTAAGATCATACATGTTGAGGCAGGATTACGTAGTTACAACAGATCTATGCCTGAGGAGATTAATCGCATAATTACTGATCATACATCAGATTATCTATTTGCTCCAACCGAAATGGCCAGAGAGATTTTGGTACGTGAAGGTTTAGAAAAACGAACATATATGACTGGGGATATTATGGTCGACACGGTTGAGCGAAATATTATTATTGCCAATCAATCATCCGAATATTGTTGAAAGAATTGGGATTGACAAGAAAATGAATTCTATCTGCTTACCCTGCATCGTCCTTACAACGTTGATAATCCTGCAGTGTTAAGAAATATTCTGAACATGGCAGCCAAATTGGATTATAAAGTTTTATTTCCGGCTCATCCAAGGACTTTAGCTCGACTTAAAGAGATGAATTTTAAAGTCTCGTCTAATATTCAAATTATTGAACCACTGGGATACCTTGATTTTATAAAGTTGCAATCAGCATCATATAAGATTCTCACAGATTCGGGAGGGATTCAAAAGGAAGCTTATATCCTTAAAAAGCCTTGTATTACATTAAGGTCGGAAACGGAGTGGGTAGAAACTGTAGAGGTAGGATGGAACTTATTAATGAAGCCGGAGACAGAAACTGAATGCTCATGTAATTATGGACTTTAACCCAACTCATGAGCAGCCGGATATTTTTGGAAGAAACAACACCGATAAAATGGTAGAAATAATTAACTCCATAAAATTATAATTAGAAAACTGCATTAACCGGTAGTGGAATTTTAGGTATGAAAGCAAAACTACTAATCGCAGAGAAAGCCCACCAAGTAAATCTTTTTTTGATGCAGCTCCGGAACTTAGTGTGTTAACTCATGCCAGGTAAATCGTTAACATTACCTAGAATAGATTTAACCAAATAATTTTATTCTAAGTCATTTAGGGAAATCAATAAATACAATCTTGACAAATTAAAACGACTTCTTTTGGTTTTAAAAACTTATATTTATTAGAATTTTAAACTATAAGCTATGATATTACCAAAGAAAGAAGAATTAAAAAAAACTGGAGAGGTTGATTACTATGATTGGAATTATAAATTTCCAATAAAATATGTATCACTTTATCGTTTCAACCGGATCATAAAATTACTTGGGAAAAAAAAATACACAAACCTTCTGGAAGCAGGCACAGGCAGTGGCATATTTTTGCCGGAACTTTCAAAACATTGTGAAAATTTGTATGCTTGTGATATCCATTCGAATTTTTCAAATATTGAAAATCTACTTCAGTTATACAATGTGAATAATTTCGAATTAAAATCTCAGAGCATTGAAAAAACTGATTACCCTGACAATTATTTTGATGCTATTGTTGCGGTTAGCGTTTTGGATTTTGTAAGTGATTTACAAGCAGCAGTTAATGAAATTAAACGTATTCTTAAAAAAGATGGAGTTTTTGTTACAGTCTGTCCAATGGAAAGCAAAGTATTGGATATTATAGTTTCAATGTATACAGATAAGAGTGCAGAGGAAGAATTTGGGGATGCAAGAACCCATAAACTTAAAACTCTTAAACAAAATTTTAAAATAATAGAACTGGGTTATATGTTACCGTTTGGTAAATTATTCCCTGTTTATACTTTTGCCAAATTAAAAAAATAATCAAATAATGGAATCCATAAAAGAACCTTTAATTAGTATTATTCTTCCCTGTTACAACGAAGAGGCAATTCTTAAAAAACATGTTGATGTAATTATCAATTATTTAGAAAGCAATATTAAATACGAATGGGAAATTGTTATTATTAATGATGGGAGTGCGGATAAAACAGGAGAAATTGCGGATAATATTGAGAATAATTATAGCAATATAAAGGTAATTCATCATCCAACCAATTTAAACCTGGGGAATGCCTTACAAACCGGATTTCGTAATTCAAAAGGAGATATAATAGTTGTTATGGATGTTGATCTTAGCTATTCTGTTGAGCATATTAAAAGAATGGTTGATAAAATGATAGAGACTTCATGTGATATGGTATTAGCTTCACCCTACATGAAAGGAGGCAAAGTTACCGATGTTCCGTTTCTTAGAAAAATAATGAGTTTATTTTTGAATCGTTTCATGCGTTCTACTTCAAAATCAGGGTTCCATACTTTTACTGGAATGACAAGAGCATACAGAGCTGATTTTATTCAAAGTGTAAACCTGAAAGCGGCAGACTATGAGATAAATCCAGAGATCATGTATAAGGCTGTGATTCTTCGAGCTAGAATTAAGGAAATACCGGCACATCTTGACTGGACTGAACAAAATAAATTTGCAGACAAAAGAACCTCAAGCATTCGCATATTTAGAGGGTTCTTTTCCGGCTTAATGGCTGCTTTCATTTTCAGGCCATACTTCTTTTTTATACGTGTTGGAAGTATTTTAATGGTTCTCTCTATGTTTCTACTCATCTGGTTACTTGTTGACACATTAGGAGATTTAGATCTATTTCTGTCAACAGGGAATAGCGCATATAATTCATTTTCTCTTAGTTTAGCCAAACAATTCGGGGATAATCCTCACTCATTCTTTGTTGGAGGAATTACGTTTCTGGCGGCCATACAATTTTTATCCTTAGGTTTTCTATCCCTTCAAAGCAAAAGATATTTTGAGGAACTTTTTCATCTGGGAACATGCAATAAAAAAACAGAATAATTAAGACTATTGAAAACATTTGAAATTTCATAACATAAAAAAGTGAACAAATGAAAAAAATAGAAAAAATCCTGCAGAATCCTTATGTTCTTTTTTTACCATTTCTAATAGCATTTATTTTTTATGTGCTATTTAATCCAACCAATGGTGCAGGAGGAGATGAGCCACGTTATCTATTTTATGCTAAAAATTTACTTCAAGGTTATTATTCACCACCTGGTAAACCTATTTATTTGATAAATGGACCAGGATATCCAATTATATTAATGCCCTTCGTTGCACTGAATGTACCTTTTGTATACATGGCATTGATGAATCCATTTTTTTACTATTTCTCAATAATATTACTTTATAAAGCATTAAACAAGATTGTTACTTTTAAGCTTGTTATAGCTTTTAGTTTAGCATGGGCGAGTTATCTTATTGCTTATCAAAGCTTACCATATATTCATACTGAAGTCTTTACGTATTTTTTAATAACACTATTAATTTATTCGACTAATAAGAGCATTTGAATCTCAAAAGGCAAATTTTCTCTCTAGATATACTTTATTGGCAGGTTTCACTTTAGGTTATATTGTTTTAACAAAAATGATTTTTGGATATGTACTCATGGTTATGCTCATTGGGAGTGCGTTGCTTTGGATACTAAACAAAAGGAACCTTAATAACCGAAAGGGCTTAATAATTGTATTAATTGCTTTACTCACAACTGCTCCATATTTAATCTATTCTTATAAAATCACAGATAGAATGTTTTTTTGGGGGATGGGTAGTGATAGCTTATATTGGATGACTTCAATAGATGAAAATGAATATGGTGACTGGACTGGTGCATCTTCACCGACATCATTGAAGCAAAATGCCCGCGTAGATGCAAATTATAACATTCCAGGATCTACTGAACTTTTAGAAACAAATCATGGGAAAGATTTTTTAGAAATATATAAGTATTCTGGCCTTGAACAAGACGATGCTTTTAAGAGATTAGCAATCAGAAACATAAAAAGCCATCCGTTGAAATATGCACAGAACATTGTATACAATATAGGGAGATTGATTTTTCATTTTCCATTCTCTGAAGCGATACAAAAGCCAAGAGTCCTATTGGGTATAGTTATAAATGGAATACTTTTAACGCTTATGATATATAGCTTAATTCCAACCTTTATTAATTGGAAAAAATTACCTTTTTATCTTAGATTTCTACTGATAATCACATTGCTCTATTTGGGAGCTTGTTCACTTATTACGGCGTTTATCAGAATGTTTGCAATTATAGTTCCAATTTTATTATTATGGATAGCATTTATTTTCCAAAACTCATTAAAGATTAATCTCAAATTCAATGCAGTAATGCCAAAGACCCAGGAGAAGGAAAATCTTCTAAAAAAAGAATAAATATCATTTTCTGGTATATCAAATCTCAATAAATTATCCCATAGAAAAAGGAACAACAATTAAACGCCCAAATGGCAAGACAACAATGAAAGATAATTTTGTTGTAGTAGTATGACTAAACCAACTGATTGGAGGCCTAAAGGATCTTGTTTTTATATCAGTTCATTGACAGAAGAAAATGGCCTCAAATTGACATTACCAGACTATTCCCAAAACTATGGTTTACTATATGGCTTTCAAGTCTTTTTTTAATCCTACAGACACATCCAATTTCCTTTAAATAGGCATTCATTTTTTATTGATTGTTACAGGCAAGAACTTATCGAAATTAATCGCTAGGTTTTTTTCTATTATTAACCACTGTTAAGCTTCAAAGGGTGGTTCTTTTTATTCTGACATATCATTTTCGCCAAAAACTCTTTTTAGATAAAATTATTACGGACCCAACAACACTTCCCAAAAAAGTATAGATCAAATCATACTTGTCTACATTACCTCTCATATAAGGGTCAATAACCTCCTTAAGAGTGCCAATTAAGGTCGATATCAATATTCCGAGAATAAAAGATTTTATTTTATTACTGGTCTTCTTAAAGATTAAATAGGAGACCAGACCACCGATTAATAATCCTATAATGAAGTGCTCGAAATACCCACTATCAGATATTTGCAAAAACGAAAGAACACGGGAAATAAACTGAAATATTTTTTTAATGAATTCGATAACTGCAATATATTAAATAATTCAATTTTAAAAACGTAAAGTTATGAAATAGTATTCAAGCTTCTACAATAATTATCTTGTATCTTTCTGAAACTCACAAATACTGATAATAAAATTTTACTGATATTTATTTATAATTTGTCATCTGTTTTGTTATCTAATGTTTTAATTATTTATTTTGTATTGTTTAGTTTCTTTGTAATGGCTGGATAGCAGTACCTGGGATCAATTTAGTTAATCCCAGTCTCTCCGCAATTTACAGATATTCTTTGGGGTGCAGCGTATCGACGTAATCCAATAAATAGAGTTTTGCGATTAGTGTGCTAGAATAACAGCTGGCCCTTTAGCTTTTAAAAATATCTTTTAGACATTTTCACTTGATACTGCAAAGGAAAACCATAGGCATTCCTTTCACGATCACTTTTAATTTAAAAAACCACGACAATTGTCGTGGTTTTTTTTATATCTTAATGCTTTCACTTTGGTTAACCGGAATAGCTATAATGCCACACATACTTAAAAACGAAAATGTTGAGATTCATATTGATAGCCCTCTGGAAGGATATCAGTTGTCAAGATTTGACTGGACCGGAAAGATAACTACTGTAAAATATAAAAAAAAGCCTGTTACCGGTGTTGAAAGAACGGATGTTGTATTCGATATTGATTTTGGTAAAGGCTTCTATAATGAGTTCGGAATTGAAACTCCGGTTGGTTATGATGAAACCGAAATAGGAGGTTGGTTTCATAAAATAGGAGTAGGGCTTTTAAAAAAGACAGATAATGAGTATGGTTTTTATAAAAGCTATGAGATCAAACCGGCTTTTTTTGAAATAGTCAGGAATCCTGATTCTGTAGAAATTACTTGTAATTCAGAAATTATAAACGGATTTGGATATGTTTTATTGAAGATTATTGAATTAAAGGATAATGGTTTTGTGATAACTTACAAATTGAATAATACAGGGTCCAAATCCATAATTACCGATGAATACAATCATAATTTTATATCATTAGACCATGATCTAATGGGCAAGGATTATAAATTGAGGTTTCCTTTTGAATTGGACATAAACAAATTCAATGAAACAGTTAATAATGAAGAAAAAGTTATAATTAATAATAAGGAAATTGGCTTTCGGGGAACACCAAAAGATCCTTTCTTTTTTAGTGATCTTACCGGTTCTGAAGAGCTAAAAGCCAGCTGGAAATTGGTTAATCTCAATAAAAAAATATCCCTTCAGGAAAGTGTGAGCTTTAAAACTGACAAAATAAATCTTTGGGGCTGGACACATGTTATAAGTCCTGAAATTTTTTTTAAAATTAATTTACGTCCCGGAGAATCAGTTGAATGGACCAGAACATATATAATTAATGAGTTGAATTAAAACAAAAAAGTTCCACCTAATTAAAGATGGAACTTTCAATATCAATACTTAAATTTTCTATTTTTTATCAGTACATGACAAATTTATTGTTATTGCCATAAGGAGCCAAATTATAAATGTTTCCCCATCGGTCATTTCGTAAGTTGATCCGGCTAACTTGGCAGCACCAATGAACAAATAAACAATAATTGGAGAAACCAATAAACTGATAAACAAACGACTAAGTGATTTTTTGTAATCCATAATTAGTAAATTTAGTTAGTTAATACTTTTTGTTTTAAACCTATTTCAAAGTCAAATAGCTTAAAAAGTTGTGTTAATTTTGTTCCAATATAACAATTTTTAATAAGGTCAATATTATTTTGTAAGAAAATATTGAAGAATTTCAATCAAAATAAATTCAATATTTTGGAAAAGAGAGCTTAGAATTGGTTATTGCAGTTATTAAAATTGATCACATATTTGTCCAGTGAAATACCCGTCACAAAACCGTGGATATCTTTAATCCTATTGGTTTTCAGATCATAAGTGATCTCCACAAAGAACCGGTGTGCAGCATAGCATTTTACCATCTCTGATTTAGTGATATAACTATCAGCAAACTCCCCTGAGGTCTTGACAACATGAAGTTTTTCTTGAAAGGATAAATTTTCAAATTCTTGTAAGGTCATCTATGGATTAATTATTCCACCCAAAAATAGTTCGAAATTACTTTTAAATAAAAAGGATTAGATTAGATTCCAATAAATAAGTTAAACGGCCTAAAAATATGCTCTTGCAAAGAAGAATGATATATGAATTGAATCTAGTTCTTTAAAAATGAGTAAGACTTAGTTATTTTCACCCACAGATTGTCCAAAGATCTTATGATACCAACCTTTCACATCTTTTTTGATCATTGTGTGAGATGCATAGAGCTTTTTGGCTAATTCAAATTCGGCTCTATAACCATTCACTTCATTTGTAGATAATAAACCATAAAATTCGCCATTATCATCCTTTAAAGCAGGTGGATATTTAGCATTTTTATTCCAAGGACTGAAATTACTTTCCTGGCTGCCGTAAATTCCCTTGCTATTCCAGATTGATCTTGAAAATTGATTGTTCCCGTAATTACCCATTTCATTCCAAATAGATTCCATTTCTAAATTAGAACAGTTGAGACATCCTAAATAAATATTCTGTTTTTGACCACCAAAGATCTGAAGTGTTTGCGAAAAAGATTGAAAAGAAAAAAGTGAACCTAAAATCAAAATGAATACTGCTCTTTTCATGACTTTTAAGTTAAAAGAGATAGGCAATTTACAAAATAATTATGTATATATCAATGATTGTCATTATGTTAAATAATAATCAGCTTATTAAATACATGAAGTATTAAATAATTAAAAAGGGTTGCCAGAATAATTACAACCCTTTTAAAACTTCATGGAGTGGAGAGATAGGGTTAAGCATGTTGGACTAAGTGGACGCCACGTTTGCAAATAAAAAATCCACAATTTCTTGCGGATTTTCTGCTTGTTGTGGAGAAGATCGGGCTCGAACCGACGACCTCTTGACTGCCAGTCAAGCGCTCTAGCCAACTGAGCTACATCCCCAAATCATTTCAAAAACGCTCCATCCTAAAAATGGAATTAGGCGCTTTATTTAAATAATTGGTCAAAGGTAATAAAAGAAATTTGAGTATTTCAAAAGTTTTTCACTGGATTATTATAACTCCGGTTTACGGAAGCCCCAATAAAAATAGGAAGTTCGGGAAAGCCAGTGTCAAGAGCCTGAAAGGCAAAGTTTTAGTGAAAATTATACATTGATAATTTGTTAAAAAATAAACTTTTTCGTACATTATAGTACCCTCTGGTTGCTTTATTAATCGATAATTAAAACATAATATTATGAAAAATTTGATCAGATTTTTTGCAGTTTTACTGCTATTTGTTGGTTATACATCTTGCGATGAGCTAGATAAATTAACCGAAGTTGATTTTGACGCAACCGTTACGGATATCATTAATGTTAATCCTATTAACGGAGGAGTAGACGTTCCACTTAATAATACTGTAACAATTAAACTTGCAGATGCGGGTGGGGATGTTCAGGATTATATAAATAATATAGAAAGTGTAACTTTTAACAGCTTAACCTATCAAGTTATAAACTTTATGGGGGATGCTACTGGGGAAATGACTGTAGATATTATTGCAGATGGTGTTATAATGGATACGCATACTAGTGTTACAGTTTCCAGTCTAGTAGGTACGATCCATGAAATAACTGATACAGCCAAATTAAACGCTATTGCTAGCGATCTTAAAAATGGTAATAGTGTAATATTTGAAATTGATGGCACTGCTACCAGTGAAGGCGGAATGGATTTTGATATTCAGGTATCACTGGACGTTACGGTTATTGCAGATGCGTTATAAAAATTTTATTTCTATTTAATTTAAAAAAAAAGGCTGTTCTAAGAACAGCCTTTTTTATAATTTTTTTTTATAATTCTAAATCTTGAAAAATTAAATTTCATTTGTATCCATTCATTGACCAAAATCATTGTTTAGCGTTTTAAACTTATTTAATTTATAGGTAATAAAAAAAACGATATCATGGCACTAGATTTTAATCAGTTTGCAAAAGAAGCAAACACATTTATGGATCATTATACCAAAGCCTTAAACTTAGGGTCTGATAAGGAAAAGGCTGGTAGAATATTATCATCAATTCTTCATGCACTCAGAGAAATAATTTCTGTAAATGAATCGTTGCAGCTGCTCTCACAACTTCCTATGTTCTTGAAAGCAGTTTATGTGAATGGATGGTCCATTCGTAAACCCAGAAGAGTAAAAAATATGGATGATTTCATTGAATTGGTGAAATTTTATAATGGGGTGACTTCCAAAGTGGATTTTGTATCGGATGAGATGACTGAAAATTATATCAAAACCACATTCATCGAACTCCGCCAATATATTTCACTGGGAGAATTTGAAGATATAAGAACAGAACTACCCAAGGAGTTGAAATATATTATGTACCAGAATATCATGTTTTAAAAACATATATTATAATGAATAGTGTTTATTCTCCATATAAAGAGATAGAAATTAACATTGGAACCATAGTTTTAATGGGGAATTTGCGAATTTCAGACAAGGATAAAGGGATGATCATTTTTTCACATGGAAGTGGCAGCAGCAGGATGAGTTCCAGAAATAATTTTGTTGCCGATCTACTTTTAAAAAAAGGGTTTTCCAGTTTACTCTTTGATCTTTTAACACCGGAAGAGGATAGGGAGTACGATAATAGATTCAATATAGCCTTGCTTACCAAAAGATTGGTTGACATCACGAAATGGATCCATAAGAAAACTATATTTCAGGAATTACCAACAGGTTATTTTGGAGCCAGTACAGGTGCAGCCTCAGCTTTGTGTGCAGCTTCTAAAATACCAAAGCTTATAAAGGCTGTTGTTAGCAGAGGAGGCAGACCGGATCTAGCCATGGAGTCTTTACATCTGGTCCATGCACCAACCTTATTATTGGTCGGAAGTTTGGACCAACCCGTCATAGAGCTCAATAGAAAAGCACAATCGGCCATGGCCTGTGCTTGCGAGCTTAAAATAATTGAAGGAGCTACGCATTTATTTCCGGAACCCGGGAAACTCGAAGAAGTATCTCACCATTCAGCTGAATGGTTTAATAAATATTTAATTGATTAAAATAAGATGCGATGTTTAAAAACAGGATTGAAGCGGCCAGATTATTGTCAGAAAAGATGATTGATTATTCTAACATTAATGATGTTGTAGTCGTTACAATACCAAGAGGGGGAGTCCCATTAGGTAAGGTTTTAGCTGATTCTTTAAAAGCACCTTTGGAAATAGTTCTGTCAAAAAAAATAGGACATCCTTTTCATAAAGAATTTGCTATTGGAGCGGTTACTTTAACCGAAAGAATTCTCAGTCCTGTAGCTGCAGATGCCCCACAGAAGTATATTGACGATGAAACTGAAAGGATTCGACAATTGCTGTCTCAACGTCAAATAATGTATTACGGAGATAGAAAACCAATGAATCTCTCAAACAAGGTGATCATTATTGTGGATGATGGTGTTGCCACTGGAAATACATTAATAAGCTCTATTAAACTTTTAAATAAGATGAATCCAAGAAAAATTATTGTGGCTTTGCCGGTTTCTCCTCCAGAAACCTTAAAAACAATAAAGGAATTAAAAGAAGTAAATGAAGTTATTTGTTTACTTACACCTCCAGATTTTTTCTCTGTAGGTCAGTTTTATGAGGATTTTAGTCCTGTTTCTGACGATGAAGTTGTTAAATTATTAAACTTATAGGATAAAGGAATCAAAATTGTAATTTGCAAATAAAAAAAGAGCACCAATCATGGTGCTCTGCATATTTTAATATAAAAGTTAATATTTTATTTTAAATGTGGTCTCATATCAGCTTTTCTTTTTTTAAGCTGTTTTTCAAGATCACTTATTGTTTCATCTGTTGCCAGTTCAAAGTTTTCGGCATGAGATGTTGCAAAGATCCTTGGGCCTGGTAAACTAAGTTGCATATCACAAATCTTACCTTTCTTTTTGGGATCTTTTTCCAATTTATAGAAAACATCTGCTTTAATAATAAAGTCGTACCTCTTGGCAAGTTTATTTAGTTTTTTTACTGCAAATGCCTCCATGGTTTCACTAGTCAGCATTTTTACAAATTGAACATTTATTTCCATGAGTTGTTTTTTAGAGTTAAATTTTAAATAATAAATAAATATTATTACCTCTTAATTTCTAAGCGGATTTAATATAATAAAATTCCGTAAGCCATATTTAGTAGAAAAATACCTAATAAAAATAGTAGAATGTATATGACCTGAACAAATTTTACATTGAATTCCTTTAATTTAGTTACCGTAGGCTGTGGAAATATAAATAAGAATAGCCCAATAAACAATGAGGTCCAGCCTAACAAGGTTATAATAAGTTTCCAGTTTGGTTCCCAAATATTATGAAAAAGTATATTTAAAAGCCCCACAATAATGGCCAAAAAAGAGGTTAAGATCAAGAATTTTTCATCTTTAAGATCGTCAAAGATCTGCCTGATACGTCTAGGATTAAAACTTAGAATGACAAAGAAAATTAATAAATACCAACCCCAAAATTTGGCTAAAAAAATCGATATATTTTCCATAGTATTAGTTTTATTCGTGTAATACTAAAAATGGCAACTTAATGTGGTAACTTATATCTTCAACGGTTGGTTTAAATAGAATTTGCTGGAAAAAATTTAAATTTTTAGCAACCATAGAGATCATATCTATGTTTCTGCTTTCTGTAAAGTATTGTAAAGCAACTTCAAGCTTATTGCTGGTAATTGAATGAAAACTATGATCATGATCCTTAAAATAATCATGTAGAATACCTTTATTTTTTTCTTGTTCCTCAGTAAGAAGATCTTCTCGTTTTCTGATGTGTAAGATTCTAATTGAAGATTCATGTATTCTGGCTACATCCAATAGAGTGTCTAATATTTTTGATGAGTAATTCTGATTGTAATCAGTAGGAAAAGCAATTTCCCTAGGTTTTATGAATTTCGCTTCTTCGGGAACCACTAGAATTGGGCATTTAACCCGTGTTATGACGTCTCCTGTATTACTGCCAATGATCACTTCCTTTATTCCTGAAGCACCCTTTGTACCCATAACAATGAGGTCAATTTTATTCACTTCAACTTTATCTTTTATTACATCAATCAAAAAACCATATTCCGCATGAGTAATAAAACTGTGTTTTATATTCATAAAGGATCTATCTACCTTTTCTACAAGGGCTTTCAATTTCTTCTTTACTTCAATTTTAACATCTTTCTCCAGAACTATTGTTGAAGAAGGTATGGAAGGAACTTCACCACCTATAAATGTATTGACATTGCTAACATGAAGTAAGTGAAAACTGCATCTTGTTTTTTTATACAGTTTAAGTGCATACTTTATAGCATTCCAGGAATTTTCGGAAAAATCTGTAGGAATTAATATATTCTTCATTTAGATAATATCACATTTATAAAACAAAAGTATGTATCTACATTCTGTTAAAAAATGATAAAAATCATCCAAATAATTAATTAATTCACTCTTTTTAACTTTTCTACGTCTAAAACTGTAATATTTCTGCCTTCAATATCAATGAGGCCGTCTTTTTTAAGGCTTGAGAGTGTGCGTATTAGGCTTTCTGTTGCTATACCTGCAACACTTGCCAGATCACTTCTTGAGATCTTTATAGTGCCTTCAGACTTTGATGGAATTTTTTCAGCAAACTGTAAAATGGTACTGGCCGTTTTCTTTTTTACAGAACCATAGGCCATTTGAAGTAATTGCTCCTTGAATTCAATTAAGTTATCAGCCAATAACTGGATGAATTCCAGAGTTAATTTATGATTCTGTTTTAGCATTTTCTTGAGATCGTCCTTCGAGATGGCCACAACTTCAGCTTTTTCCATGGCTGTAGCCGATTCTAAATAAGGGATATTTTCTGTTAAGGAAGTGTATCCAAAAAACTCTTCGGCCTTGAAGATCTTGGTAATGAGCTCTTTTCCAAATTCATCAATTTTATGACTTTTAATTACCCCAGATTTGAGCAAATAAATATTATTGGCATGATTTCCTTCATCATAAACTACTTCACCAGATTTGTATGTGCGAATTTTTTTGTTGCCGATAATGAATTCTTTTAGTTCCTCTAAGGTTTTGACACTGTCATTATTATGATTTATAATTTTACTGGTATGAACAGATCTTTGGTCTTTTAAAATAGCTGCTTTAGCCAATCGGCTTTCTATGGCGGTCAACAATTCCTCTTCTTCAAAAGGTTTTGTAATATAATCATCAGCGCCCAGGTTCATTCCTTTACGCACATCTTTTCTTTCGGTTTTTGCTGATAGAAAGATAAATGGAATGTATTTGGTTTTTTCTAATTTTGAAAGTCCGGCAAGGACTCCGTAGCCATCCAGTTTAGGCATCATGATATCGCAGACAATAACATCCGGCAGTTCTTTCTTAGCCAGATCCAGTCCTTCCTTACCATTGGATGCAGAGATTACTTTATAGTTTTCAAGCTCTAATAGTTCTGCAGTATTTTCCCTTAAAGTTGTATCGTCTTCTATTAATAAAACTTGCTTCATTTTTTAATAATTGGCAGTTCCACTGTAAAAGTAGTTCCTTTGTTTTCTTCGCTTGTAAAGTTAATATTTCCTCCCAAACTTTCAACATGTCCTTTAACAATGTTTAGACCAATGCCTGTTCCCTGATCCAATAAGGCATTTTCTGCTCGAAAATAGCGTTCAAAGATATTTTTTTGATCATTTTCAGGAATTCCTATTCCCTCATCTATGATCTTGAATCTCAAATATTTTTGGTCTATCATGAACTCTAAATTAATGGATGTATTTTGAGGAGAATACTTAATGGCATTATTAATTAAGTTTGACATAATAAGTTCCAAAACTTTTTCATCCTGATAAATGGTATAATCGTCAATATCGCTTGGATAATTTATTCTTTGGCCAGGTTTTAAAAGCATATTGGCATTGTAAATGGCTTCATTTACGACCTTACTGAGCATAAAAGATGTAAATCTATATTTTACTTTTCCTGAATCAATTCTTTCAATTGACAAGAAATCATTTAAAATGCTGTTTAAATAATTGACCTTATCCACAATTGTTCTTAAATGCTTATCTCTTTTAATTTGCTGTTCGGTCTCCTTATATTTTCCAACCAGGACCGTAGAGGTCAATATACCGCTTAACGGAGTCTTAAACTCATGTGAAACTAGCGAAAGAAACTTTGTTTTTAGTTCGTTAAGTTCTTTTTCCTTTTCAAGAGCATTTTTTATTTTGTTTTCAGCTTCAATTCGCTTTTGTATTTCTTCCTCCAGATCTTTATTGAGGTTACTTAATTGTTCTACAGATTGATTGAGTTGCTGTGTTCTTTTTTTAATTTTCTCTTCCAGGTTTACATTAAGATCCTTGATGACCTTTTCTGCTGCCAAACGATCAGAAATATCAACTACTAAGGCCATGACATATTTTTTCTCATCAATTAAAAAGGGATTAAGGCCAACTTCAACCGGAAATTGAGTACCACTTTTATGAAGAGCAAATAAGTTTCTTCCCTGGCCCATGCTTCGTTTTTCACTATTCTCGTAAAACGACTCAAAATGCTTTTTGTGATTAGGGCGAAAATTTGTAGGAATTAAGGTCTTTAAGGGCATTCCAATTAGTTCATCTTTCTTATAACCAAACAATTCTTCAGTAGAAGAATTTATGGCAATTATTTTCTGGCTTTCATCTACTACTACAATACCTTCGGATATGGCCTCAGATAATATTTGGAAAACATCATGATTTTTTTCGATCATTAAGAAAAACGTAAAACGAATAGTTTCAAAATTACACATATTTATCAATTAATCACATATGATATATTAACTATTTCAGCCTTTTAACAATTGATTGATTTGTCATAAATTTAATCAATGATTAAAGTCATAGGTGTTGACATTTATGTTTTATAATTTAGACAATTACAGGTATATCTATTTCGATAATTTTGGAAAAACCTATATTGATTTATGCTCACATTTAAGAATTTTAATATAGCAGATTGGTTCTCTTTTTACAGGATTGCGGCTGCACCATTTCTTCTTCTTATCCTCTTTTTGAATGAGAGAGAGCTTTTTACCTGGCTTTTATTGATTAGTTATTGCACAGATGCTATTGACGGTTATCTTGCCAGAAAACTCAAAATAACCAGCCCGCGAGGATCACAACTTGACTCATTTGGAGATCAAATAACATTAATCGTTGGTTTATTAGGTTTGTTGGTGTTTGAAACAGATTTTATCAAAGAAAACCTGTTAATAATTATAATAGCTTTCATACCCTATATAATTCAAATGATCCTGGCTTATATTAAATACCAAAAAGCAACATCATTTCACACCTATTTGGCCAAACTATCGGCAATCCTTCAAAGTATATTCATTTTATGGTCGCTTTTCTTTAGTCCCGAATATGCTTTATTCTATATCATGATAGGAATTGGTCTTATGGAAACCTTTGAAGAGATCGCCCTGATATATATGTATGATAACTGGGCCTCTGATGTGAAAGGGATTTATTGGGCATTGAGGGATAAAAGAAGGCTTAAAAAAGCCGGGAAATAACATTTTCTTAAACAGCAAAAAAAGATGCGTTCTTTTTCATTGTTTACCATCTTTCTGCTATGTCTTGCAATTCTAATTGTAGATATAATGGCTTTTTATTGGTTGCTGGACATAACACAGCCAATAGAGCCAAAAATAATAAAAACAATAATCTACGTTGCTTTCTGGACATTTACTTTAGGACTAATAACGTCTATTTTAGTATTAAAAACCAGATTGGATCTCGTCCATCGAAAGCATAAACAATTATTAATATCTTCATTATACGGATTAACGGTTTCATCCTTTGTGCCAAAAATTATTTTTGTGATCGTCATTTCCGTTCTTTACTATACTAACTATGCATTTGGACAGGAGGAGTCCGTATACATTGTTCCACTGGTTGGCTTGTTTTCCGGATTTTTCCCCTTTTTTGTGATCCTGTTTGGGATATTTAAATCATTATATCGATTTAAACTTAATAAAATACACCTCGAACATGAATTATTACCGAAAAACTTTGATGGTTTTAAAATAGTTCATATATCAGATTTGCATTTGGGTAGTTTTAATTATCGTTATCACATTCTGGATAGGGCTATTAGTACGATCAATCATTTAGAACCCGACATAATTGTTTTTACAGGTGATTTAGTAAACAATTTTTCATGGGAATTAAAAGGATGGACTACAGTACTTGAAAAATTAAAAGCAAAAAAAGGTAAATATTCTGTCCTAGGAAATCATGATTATGGTGATTACGGCAAATGGAAAAGCCCGGAACTTAAAAAGCAAAATTTCGACAATATTAAATATTTCCATAAGAAAATTGATTTTAAATTGCTTCTCAACGAATCTGTAATCTTGGAAAAGGACGAGGATAAATTAGCACTTGTTGGTGTGGAAAATTGGGGAAATCCTCCATTTAAGCAATATGGAGACTTATCAAAGGCAATTAGGAAAGTCAGGGATATTCCATTTAAGATCTTATTATCACATGACCCCACTCATTGGAGTGAGGAGGTCATTCATGATACAGATATAGCCTTGACCCTTTCCGGTCATACTCACGGCATGCAGGCAGGAATAAAAACTAAAAAAACGGAGTGGAGCCCAATAAAATATAAATACAAACATTGGGCAGGATTATATTTTCTGAACGATCATTATTTATATGTCAACAGAGGATTAGGCTGGATGGGATTTCCCGGCAGACTGGGAATGAGGCCTGAAATCACTCTCTTTAAATTACATGCCAAATGAGCTTAAAATAAACAAGATCTTAATTAATATTAAGTACATTTAATACTATAAAATAATCACTTTATGAGTAAACATATATTCTTCATTTGTATACTTTTTATCTTCTTATCATGCAATAAAAAAAGTGAAATGATCTATCCTCAGAAAATGGATCTTACAGAATCTGTATATAGCTCTGTAACAATTCAACCGGATAGCCTCTATCAGGCTTATGCTATTGTTTCCGGTATTTTGGATAAGAATTTGGTTGAAGAAGGTGATGTAGTCACAAAAGATCAACCTATAATTCAAATAATTAACAGCACACCAAAACTCAATACGCAAAACGCAAGACTTTCACTGGAATTAGCGCAGGAAAATTACCAGGGTAAAGACGCCATTTTAAGTTCTATAGAAGATGAAATAAGCGCTGCAATCCTGCAAAATCAAAACGATTCGATTTATTTTTTCAGACAAAAGAATATTTGGGATCAAAATATAGGATCAAAAGCTGAATATGATGCAAAACAACTCAAATATCAGCTGTCGCTGAATAATCTCAATTTATTGAAAAGTAAATATATTCAAACTAAAAACGAACTGGAAACTGCTTTAAAACAAGCTAAAAATATTTATAAAACCTCCTTGATAGCAACTAAAGATTTTATGGTAACAAGTATGATCAACGGGAAAATATATGCCTTATATAAAAATCAGGGCGAGATCATTTCAACATTGGAACCCTTGGCATCTATTGGAAGCGCTTCAGATTTTATTATTGAAATGCTGATTGATGAAGTTGATATTGTTAAGATAGCGATTGGTCAAAAAGTGATCATAAGTTTGGATGCATATCAGGGACAGGTTTTTACCGGTAAAGTATCAAAGATATATCCTAAAAAAGATGAGCGCAATCAAACCTTTATGGTCGAAGCTCTTTTTGACGAAGCTCCAGAGAAGTTATTTCCAGGATTATCAGGTGAAGCGAATATTGTTATTGCTACTAAAAAAGATGTTTTAAGCATTCCAAAGGATTATTTAACAGAAGGGAATAAAGTTAAAACTGATGATGGTCTGCAATCTATTGAAACAGGTCTGGAAAATATGGATTTTGTGGAAGTGCTATCCGGAATTACAGATAAAACAGGCATCTATAAACCGCAATAATGATCAACTGGAGTGTCATACTAAACATTGCCAAAACACATTTGTTAACAAGGTTAAAGCAAACCTCAACAGCAGCTTTGGGCGTGACCTTTGGTATTGGAGCTTATATTACTTTGGTTTGTTTTATGACAGGTTTGAACAAAATGCTGGATGATCTTATTCTTAATCAAACACCCCATATTCACATTTACAGCGAGATAGAGCCTTCAAAAACACAGCCAATTGCTTTATATGATGAATTTAAATCGGCTTTTAATGTTGTCCACTCCATAAAACCAAAATTGATTCAAAAGAAAGTACATAATGCATTACCTCTCATTAATTATTTGGATGAGGATAAGAATGTTAAGGGTGCCATCCCGCAGGTAAAAGCTCAAATTTTTTATATAGCCGGATCTATTGAATTAGGGGGTAATTTAACTGGTATTAATGCCATTGAAGAAGCCAGGTTGTTCAATTTCCAGAATTACATTGTAAAAGGTTCAGCGGAAGATCTAAATAATAATATAAATGGGATTCTCATCGGTTCCGGAGTAGCGGATAAAATGTCATTAAATGTTGGAGACAGAGTTCAGATAAGCACTATAAAAGGAAATATTTTTCCATTAAAGATTGTTGGAATCTATCAAAGTGGTCTGGCAGATATTGATGCTATACAAAGTTTTGCCAATCTTAAAACCGTACAACGAATTTTAGGAGAACCCCAAAATTACATCACAGATATAAATGTTAAATTATATGATATTGAAATGGCGTATCCCTTATCCCAAAAAATTGAAAAACAATTTAATCTAAAGGCCGTTGATATAAAAACTGCCAATGCTCAATTTGAAACCGGAACAACAATCAGAAATCTGATCACTTATGCAGTTTCCATAACCTTATTAATTGTGGCAGGTTTTGGCATTTACAACATTTTGAACATGCTTATTTATGAAAAAATGAATGATATAGCTATTTTAAAAGCTACCGGTTTCTCAGGTAGGGATGTTCAGATGATATTTATGAGTCAAGCCATGATAATAGGATTGGTAGGCGGAATAATAGGTTTGATAATAGGGTATGGGTTGTCGCATTTGATAGCTACTTTACCGTTTGAAACAGAAGCCATGCCAACGATAAAAACCTATCCGGTAAATTTTAATGCCTGGTATTATGTCATAGGGATAACATTTGCTTTGGTTTCCACATTTTTAGCGGGATACATGCCTTCAAAAAAGGCAAAGAAAATAGATCCTGTTAAAATTATAAGAGGCCAGTAATGAATACAGTTCTTGAAGCAAAACATATTGACAAATACTTTAAAAAACCGGTGCCATATCATGTTTTAAAAGATATTAGTTTTCAGGTTAAAAAAAGTGAGTTTGTCAGCATTATGGGTAAATCCGGATGTGGAAAATCTACACTGCTATATATCCTGTCCACCATGGACACGGAGTATGATGGCGAGCTCTATTTAAACAATGAAATGGTTACAGGTAAAAGCAGACAAAAGCTATCGTATATTCGTAATAAGCACATAGGGTTTGTCTTTCAGTTCCACTATTTATTGTCGGAATTTTCAGTGTTGGAGAATGTAATGCTTCCAGCTAAGAAGTTAGGGGAGAAGTCATTCCCAGAAATTGAGCATGATGCATTTGAAAAATTAAAAATATTAGAAATAGATCAGCTGGCAAAAAAACGTGCCTCTCAAATCTCCGGAGGAGAAAAACAACGTGTTGCCATAGCAAGGGCACTTATAAACAATCCGGCAATAATAATGGGAGATGAGCCTACCGGAAATTTGGATAGCTATAATTCTGATAATGTTTTCAATATTTTTAAGCAGTTAAGAGAGGAACAGCATTTATCCCTGCTGATTGTTACACACGATGAAGATTTTGCCGTTCGTACAGATAGAATTATTCAAATGGCAGATGGCAGTATTGTCGCTTGAAATATTTTCAATTCACTGACTGATATCATTGTTTTAAGATTTTACAAAATCTAACTTTAGTAGTTATCTTAAAAAAATGACTATTAATCAATTAAATTTAATAAAATGAATACTTCAAGTTTAACCAAGTCTAAGGATTTGTTGTTATTAATGCTTAGCCTTTTAGCTCTTGTTCTTGTAACAATGTTTAATTCCTGTAAAAAATCAGCAGAGAAAACGAGCGAAACGATTATTGAAAAGTCCATTGGAGGTGATGCCAATGTTGATATTGATGATGAAAAGTTTGTCATTGAAACAGAAGAGGGAACATTCACTTCTGATGCTTCAGTAAGAACCTGGCCAAGCGAAATTCCAAACGAGGTGCCGGAATTTAAATATGGCAAGGTTGTTAATGTTTCAACTCAAAGTGTAGATGAATCTAAAAACTGGACTGTTATGTTCGAAGATGTACCAAATAATGCACTTGACACCTATGAAGCTGCCCTCAAAAAGGATGGTTTTAAGGTCAGTACTATTTCAATAGGAGACACTAAAGGACACATAACAGCAGAAAAAGATAAGCTGTTTGTACTGGTAATGGGAGGTGAAGGAATGGCATCACTATCTGTTGGTGTTGAAAAATAACATATTATAAACATATTGATCATGGAAACTGTGAGAATGAGTAAATTTTGTCAAAGTTGTGGCATGCCTATGAAAAAGGATCCTCAACATGGCGGAGTAAATAAAGATGGCTCAAAGAATGGAGATTATTGCAGTTATTGTTACGCAGATGGTGAATTCACATTTAAAGGAACGGCCAAGGAAATGCAAAAGTTTTGTGTTGAAAAAATGAAAGAGATGGGTTCGTCCAGTTTTGTTTCTTGGTTGTTTACACGCAACATTCCTCGGTTAACCAGATGGAGAAAACAGAATTGATTTGAAAATTTGAAAGATTATTTAGAAAACCTGAAACAATTAGTAAAACAGTATTTAAAAACCCACATAACAAAATAATTTATATCCAATGGGAGAGATTGCAACATCATACAGGCAAATAACCTTGTTTTATAGTTCAAACTCAATTAGAGCGAAAAAAACATTGGCATATGCCAAAGCCGAAGGTTTACCAATATTTGAAATAGATATTTTAAAATCGAAATTAACAGGAACACAAATTGCTGAATTAGCAGACCGATTAAAAATTGAAGTAAAGGATTTAATCAACCAGGACCATCCATATTATAAAGAACAATTTGAACATCATGATTTTTCTTCTAGAGACTGGATTAAAATGATACAGCATAATCCGGAGATAATGAAACAGCCTATCGCATTAAGAGGAGATACAACTATTTTGGTGGAAACACCTTCAGATATTATTAAAATATAAAGGATTTATTAATTTCTTCTGCTTCCCGTTGTTGAGGTTGTTGAGGTACGCCTTCCTTTTACATATGTATTTTTAGGATGATATTCTTTTATGTTATCTCCAAAATAATTATTAACCCGAACTTGTCTGGCTTTTCTCAAGTCAACAGTTCTGTATCTTGGTGGTAAAATAGTTGTAGTAATCCAAACAGCATTATCTAAATATAAATAACTACGGAGGCTTAGATCATAATAGATCATAAAGTCAGGAAAATAAACGTATCTCACATTCACAACTCTATTTGGATAAAACCATGGTGGCGGAGGCTGACTAGGTCTTGAAGAAATTATTACAGGCCCACAACTTTCCAGAACAAAAAAACCTGACAAAATTAAGGCAATAACAAATAATCTAATAGTTTTCATTAGTTCTGTTTCTTTGTTTAATCCAATTAATCATATTTTAATTAAACCTCAAAAACCCCTTTAGGAATAGCATGAAAACCGAATCTTTTAACTTCATTTTCCAAAGTTTCAACGCTAACCACAGATTTGGTGTGAATCGTAATCTCTATTGGAAATACTTCCATATTTACATGAACGTCTTTGATACCAGGAATTTTTAAAACAGCTTTTTTTATTTTTAATAAATCCTTTTCTTTTTTAGCATCTGTACTAAAAACCTTTCCATGATCTCCCGGAATTATGTTTTTTGTTAAATAGCTCATAGAATTGTATTTAATAATTATCCAAAAAGTTCGTAATTATTATAGTTAAAAACAATGATGTTTGTCATAATTGGATGATTTTATAAGAAATTTAACTTCTGTTATATGATTCTTCGGAAATACACCTTCCATAGGAATTTTCTTAACATCCGCTATTCTATTGATCCTCGTTGATAAATCCCAATTGTTTTTTCTCTATTGGGATTTCCCATTTGATCATTTCTTTTAAAAACTCATCAACTTTTTCAACTATGAGTTTTTCATTTAATTCATGAGGATCATAAATTCCCAGATTGATAGTATTAGTATCACTTGGAATATTGTCTATTAATGGAAACATGATGATCACATGTACTTCACCATTGTAGGATTGAGAAAATATTAAGGCACATCCTTGAATGAATTGATAAGACGGAATTTGATTTGTTTTTTCCATCAAATCCTGAGGAAAAGAGTCAAATGTGATATTTACCGCTTCATTGCTGCCTATCCAGTTTAATTCTTGCACTCTCCAACCTATATAATATTTATCGGTTATGCTGTTAAGTGTTTTTAACAAAAGATCTTTGGTTATTGTTTTCCAGACTATCTTTTTTTCTATAACCTTTTCTATAGATTTTTTATAATCACTGACACGTTCACTTAAATGTTCAATTTTCATGGCTTAGTTATTTTTTTTAGCTTCTTTTTCCTTTTGCTTTTCTAATTTCCTAAAGTAGCCTCTGGTTAAAAAGTTATGTTTTAAGGCTTCCATATTCTGGTTGAACTTATCAGTTCCTTCATTGATATTTTTCATGGTTTCTTCCAATTCTTTCACGAATTCCTTATCGTTTGACAAATAATTGATGGCGCCTTCGCCTTCTCTGAATTGCGTGACCGTCTCATTAATGTTTTTTATAACCTCGTTAATTTCTAAACTCGACACCTCTAAATTCGAGATTAAGGATTTTACTTTTTCCGCCTGTAGTGAATCGTTCAACAAGGCACCTGCAACACTGTTTTCAATATCTAAAGAGGAAATTATTGAATTCAGTTCTTTCATAGCCTTAGAAGCTTCAATGCTTGTGATTTTAAGTTGAATTACCGTTTGTTTTAAATTTGAAGCTACAATTGTATCGTTAATGAGCATGCCCAGCGTTCCTTTTTCATCAGACATGGCATTGGCTACTTTTAAAAGTTTAGCAGTCAGTAAAGCGGCATTTTCATTTGTGACACTTAATGTATTCAACATATCGGCAGTACCAATTTTGGTATAGGTTTGTATTACATCACCGGATGTAACGATATCTGCTGTTCCTTCACCCGGAATTATGTTAACTATCATATTTCCAACTAACCCATCTGTACCAATGGTTGCTATGGCATCTTTTTTAATATGCTTTACCATTTTTTCATCAATGTTCATATCAACGGTTATAGTAGAGTCGTTTACCATAGTTATATCTTTTACGGTACCAATGTTTATACCCGAGTAACGCACATTATTCCCTTGCATTAATCCGCTGACATTATTGAAATTGGCACTTATTGTAAAGGTTTTTTTGAACATATTTTGATTCTGCCCAATTAGATATATTGCTACAATAAAAAGGGCTAAACCTGTCACTACAAAAATTCCAACTCTAAGGGTATTTCCAGTTTCTTTTTTCATGAGTCATTGATTTTTTATTTAAAAAACGCTCTTATTTTTTTATCTGATGAACTTGATAGATCTTTAAAATCACCTTCTGCATAATTAATCCCATCTACTAACAGGATCATTCTTTCCGAAACAACTCGGGCGCAATCCACATCATGTGTGATTATGAGAGATGAGGTTTTATACTGTTTTTGAATGTTTCTCATCAATTCGATTATTTCTTTTGAAGTTATTGGGTCCAGACCACTGGTTGGTTCATCATATAAAATAATTTTCGGTTTTAAAATTAAGGTTCTTGCCAGTGCAACACGCCTTTTCATTCCACCGGATAACTCTGCAGGCATAAGGCTCATAGTATGGACGAGCCCAACATTTTCAAGGGCTTCAGTAACTAGTTCGGTTGTATCATTGATAATTCCAAATCTTTTTTTTTGTCGTCTTAATGGGAATTCTAGGTTTTCTCTTACGGTCATAGAATCGTAAAGTGCGCTTCCTTGAAACAAAAATCCTATTTCCGCACGCAATTCATCTAATTCCTTTTGATTTAATTTAGTAATGTCTTTGCCCATGACTTTAATAATGCCGGAATCGGGTTTCATTAATCCGACCAGACATTTGATCATTACCGATTTACCGGATCCTGATTTGCCCATGATAACAAGGTTTTCACCTTCAAAAAGTGTCAAATTAAATCCGTTTAAAACATGATTATCATCAAAAGCTTTATGCAGATCGGTAATTTCGATCATTACCTTCCTATCATCTTTTTCATGAATTTGTGATATGTCTTGTTCTTTGATCATGGATTAAATTTCAAAAAATATGTCGGTTACGAATACTGCGATAAAATCTATGATAAAAAGGAGCATAGATGAGAAAACAACTGCAGAATTTGCCGCTACACCTACACCAACAGTCCCTTTTTTACAGTTATATCCTTTGAAACAACCAACAATTCCTATGGCAAAACCAAAGAAGAATGTTTTAATAGTAGCCGGAATTATATCTCCAAATTCGATAGCATTGAATACTTTGTTAAAAAATAACACAAAGGACACTTCTCCTTTTAAATTTTCAATGATATAAGAACCATAAAGTGCAATGGCATCTCCAAAGATGACCAATACAGGCAGCATAAGAGTAGTAGCGAGTACCCTGGTAACCACCAGATACTTAAAAGGATTGGTACCTGAAACTTCCATGGCATCAATCTGTTCTGTTACACGCATAGAACCTAATTCTGCACCTATTCCAGAACCAATTTTACCTGCACAAATCAAGGCAATAATTACCGGTCCTATTTCTCTTATTATCGAAATGCTTACCATGGAAGGCATCCAGGATTCTGCACCAAATTCTTGTAATGTAGGACGTGTTTGAAGAGTCATAACCAATCCAATTATAAATCCTGTGATACCAACTAGTAAAAGCGACCTGTTGCCAATATTATAACATTGCCTTAAAAGCTCTTTCCCTTCGAATGGTCTTTTAAGACTTTCTTTAAAAAATCGGCCTGCAAAAATGCTTAATTCACCGATTTCAATGAAGAAGTCCTGAATCCTTGTTTTAATTGAATTAGTATATAACATCAATCTACAATTTCTCTATTATAAAGTTATTCTTTCTGCAAAGCTTATAAAATGATTATAGTCATGTATACTAATGATAAAAATCATAGTATATTTTAAAGTTAGGAGCTACTTTTAAAGTTAATTTGTTCCAAACATAGAAATTGATGAAAATAGGTCTAGTGTTATCTGGAGGGGGCATAAGAGGAGCTGCTCATATAGGTGTTATTAAAGCGGCTGAAGAGTTGGGTATTCATCCCGAATTTATAGCAGGAACCAGTGCTGGCGCTGTTGTAGGAGCTTTATATTCACATGGTTATAATTATAAAGAGATGCTTGATTTTTTCAGGCAGATCCAATTTTTTGATTTTAAGAAATTTGCCAGGAATAAACCGGGATTCATAGATTCCGAAAAATATTATGAGCTTTTCATTGAATATTTTCCTGAGGATAA
Organism: uncultured Flavobacteriaceae bacterium; assembly: GCA_963827785.1. GTDB lineage: Bacteria > Bacteroidota > Bacteroidia > Flavobacteriales > Flavobacteriaceae > Site-B1. The sequence continues at coordinate 42,797 of CAWHCT010000038.1, forward strand.
TTTTAGTTCTTTAAAAAAGCATTTAATCATTACTGCAACAGATATCTTGGATGGAACTTTAAGAACCTTCAACAAAGGAGAACTCATTAAACCATTATTGGCATCTGCTTCATATCCTGGAGTTTTTTCACCTATTAAAATCGATAACTCCTATTATATTGATGGAGGGGCACTTAATAATTTCCCCATTGAATTTTTAAAAGATGACTGTGATGTCATCATTGGTGTATATGTCAACCCTTTTAAAAAGATAAAAATAACCGACCTGAAACATTTTCATAATGTTATGGAACGTGCATTTAAGTTAAAATCCTTAAAAGAAGATCTGATAAAGTTCAAGCAGTGCGATTTGATTATTTGTCCTGAAGCTTTGAGCAATTATGGGACTTTCGACAAAAAATATATTGATGAGATCTTCAATATTGGTTATGAAGATGCTTTGAGTAAGATTAAATTGAGTTCTTTGACTAAATTAGATACAAGATCTTGAATAAGTTTAAGTATAAATTAACACAGTATAAATACCTATTTTTCAAAGATTCAATAACTTTATATCGTTAAAAAACAATTATGAAAACTACAGTTCAAATACAAAATTTAAAATGTAATGGTTGTGCTACAACTATAAAAAATAATTTACAAAAATTACAGAATATTACTGGTATCGAGATTAACTTAGAAGACAGTTTAGTGTCATTTGATCACAAAACAAATGAAGATCTGGAGACTGTCAAAAAAGAACTTCATCATTTAGGTTATCCACTTATGGGTGAAGACAACAAATTTCAAACCAAAGCAAAATCCTATGTAAGCTGTGCGGTTGGTAGAATGAATAAGTAAAAGTTATTCTTTCATCAGTTTTTATAATGGGCAGTGTAACAATAATTACAAAGAGCAATACCGTTACCTTATACTTTTACAAGAAATTTAAAACAAAATAAAATGGACACAACATCAGAAGATCAAAATGTAGTATCAATGCCAAGAATAGGGGATAAAGCTCCTGAATTTAAGGCTGTAACTACACAGGGAGAAATCAATTTCCCTAAAGACTATGCCGGCGAATGGGCAATATTATTTAGCCATCCGGCAGATTTCACTCCGGTTTGTACATCAGAGTTTATGACCTTTGCACATCTGGAAAGTAAATTTAAAAAGGCTAATTGTAATTTAGTGGGTTTGAGTATTGACGGATTATACAGTCATATTGCCTGGTTAAGGAACATAAAAGAAAAGATTGATTATAAGGGAATGAAAAATATTGAAGTGAAGTTTCCTTTAATAGAGGATATTTCAATGAATGTTGCTAAGAAATATGGAATGATCCAACCGGGAGAAAGTAAAACTCAGGCAGTTAGGGCCGTTTTCTTTATCGATCCTAAAGGAATGATTCGAGCCATTATTTATTATCCTTTAAGCCTTGGTAGAAACTTTGATGAAATTTACAGAGCGTTGATCGCGATGCAGACTTCTGATAAATTTGCAGTGGCAACACCAGCCGATTGGAATCCTGGTGATGATGTGATAATTTCACCTGCAGGTAACTGTGGAGTGGCAGACGAAAGAATGACCAAAGCCGATGATTTAAATTGCGAAGATTGGTATTTCTGTACCAAAAAACTTTCAAAAGAAGAAATACTTAAAAGCGTTTTAAATAACTAAGACTAATTTTTAAATAATGAAACCAATAAGAATGGCAATAAAAAGCTTAAAGGCTTTAGTGCTGTTTTTATTGGTTTTTTCTTTACCTGAAAATTACATCTACGCTCAAAACAACATTAGTAATGACCGGAATAAAATTATTCAAGTTGAACAAGATGTACAAATCAGGAATTACTTTAAATTTCTGGATTCAATTGTTGTAAAATATAACCAGATTCTTCCTTATCACATTTCAGAACATATCCTTGTTAGGAATAACCCTTGGATCATCGATCTATTGGCAAAAACCGATTATTATTATATGATGGAGCAGGATTCCTTTATATATGATCAGAAAAAATTGATCATTTTTAAGACAGGTGATAAACTGAACATACCAGATTCAACAGAAACTGTTCAAATTAAAAAGGCCATTCAAAATGCCAGAATTGATGTAAATATTCCTGAATTCAAATTAAGAATTTATGAAGACTCCATACTGCTTCATGAGTTTCCTGTAAGAGTTGGGAGAAATGAAAAAAAATATCTTGAAATGGCCGGTAGAGTTGTAGATTTAAGAACCATACCGGGAAGTGGAACCATTGTGGGTCATGTAAAAGATCCTGTTTTTTACAATCCGGTTGATAATCACCAATATTTTTTAACAAAAAGAGACGATGAGAGAACGACCAAGCTACCTCAAATTCCTTGGCTAGAAACAGAGATCAATGGTGTCAGGAATGGTCAACTCATACATCCTACAACAAATCCCATTACATTGAAAAAAGCCTATTCAAACGGATGTATTGGAACCAGGGAAGCTGATGCTTGGATTATTTATTATTATGCTCCAATAGGAACGAAGATTATCATTCGGTATGATCTCGATGTAAAGAACGAAAAAGGCAAATCAATTAAATTAAAAGATATTTACAGTTATTTTAGCTCATAGTCTACTACTTTGCATTTAAAGTAGGGATAATCTTCATCATCCAGGTTCCAAATTGCGGTTAATTCTGTGGGTATTAATAAACCATCAATATCCTTGTAATTTTCAAATGTACCGGTGAAGTCATTAAGGCTGTCTAACATATATCGTTTCGTTTTAAAACTGGTTATCAAACCATTTTCATCAAAATAAAAAATGCCATCAGCTATGACGTTTTTCACCTGCATTGTCGCTTTTAAGGAATTATTAGAAATGGCTTCCCATTTGATACGGTTATCAAGTAATGCATTTGGATATATAGGCAATTCTCCCAAATAACGGGTTAATGATCCTTGATCTATTTTAGGTCCTGTTGCAACCTCTATATTTTTTATTCCTAGAAGATTAATCTTCATTTCACCTTTTCCATCCATGAATTTATCTCTAACAAGCATTGGAAAGGATCTGGCTTTCCAAATAAAAGCAAGTTGATTTACCGACATGTATTGTTTTGCATTAAATGTCAACCATTTTCTTGATGGATATTTCCTTATACCGCCATGTTGTACTAAAACTAAATTCGCTTGTATTGATTTATTTAATATTCCAACCTTTAGTAAATAGTTTTGAAGTAATTCAGGTAAGGAGTCCAGATCATTTTTCTTAATAATTTCACTTCTTTGAATTTTTGATATGGAATCAATTTCAGACTGAACTGTTGAATTAAAATTTAAATACCCGACAGTAATTAATAGTATTATTATAATCCCAATGATTGCGATGGTTATAGCGATCATTTTTTTCACCTTGGTTAATATTGGTTAAGATCCAATCTGCTGATTCAAATGTATCCATATATTAAGCGATTTAAAATGATAAATATCAATTTAAAGAAGAGTGATACTGATAATTATCATTTCTCATTGGTTCAAGATTGATTAACTTCTAATGTTAAACCAAAAACGTTTAAGTCATGGAATCAAAGGTGATTTTTAATACAGATCTGCATTTTGAACACATACAGTGGAAGAAGGAACTCCTATTTTGGAAAGATGAGATCAGGTCTTTTCAAAACAGATTGGACGAAATAGTTAATAGATGGACCGATCATAAGATATTAGCAGAACTGGGTCAGTTTCAAAATAATTTTACAATCCATAACAACGAAATAAATGAATTAATGGAGCAAATTGAAGCTCATGAGCATTCTATTGCAATCCATTTTCAGGCCAACGGAGATGCTATTGACAGGGTAGGTCTTAAACATCATGAATCCTTTAGGGATAAAATAATTACTCAACGGAAGTTATACAATGACCTAAAGCACAAATATTATATTTTCCTAACAAAGTATATGTAAACAAAAAGCTGCAATGTTTTTCGTTTTTCAGTGCAGCTTTCAGCCCATAATTTGGTAAACAACTAATTCAATAATCGTTTTTGTTTTTCATGCTTCATGATTTCTTTAATAGCACTAAAGATCTCTTTTTTAATGTCTTTATAATCATTGAAATAATTAGTGACTTCCAACAAATAGGTGCTATGTAAGAACCTATAATGTTTTTCTTCCTTTATTTGATCTATACCATCAACAAGTATTAATAGTTCGTTTTCGTGATTGATCAATTTCTTTAATAGACTTTCACCACTCTTTCTTATTTTGGTAAGATCATTTATTATTTCTCTGTTTTTTGAAAAATTCTGGTTTTCTATTAATTGAATTGTGTAAGATTTTAAAAGGTCTTCTAAAAATTTTTGTTCATCTTTTATAAATTTCAATTCAGATATCCAGTTTAAGGATTCTACATGAAGTTCATCCGGGCTTTTAGTTTCTATGTATTTTATATTTGGAATTATTGTTTTCATAATATGGTTGTTTAATTTACAGTAACCTAACCAAAGGGAATATAGTACTCCCTTTGGTTAGACAATCCCCTAGGCCACTTCAATTTTCATAGTATGGTCTTCTTTAGCCTTAGTTATTTTTTTTAAGGCTATTTTAAGAATTCCATTGTCATAAGTGGCTTTCACCTTTTGATCCTGGTTAATAGCAACAGGAAGTTTTAAAGATCTCTTAAAAGAATTGTAGCTAAATTCTTTTCTTGAGTATCCGGTTTCTTTGTCTTCTTCTTCTTTTTCTTTGCTTTTTTCAGCAGAAACATGAAGAACATCATCATCTACTGTAACTTCGAAATCTTTTTTTGAAAAGCCAGGAGCTGCAAGTTCGACCTTAAGTTGGTCTTTTGTTTCTTTAACATTCATTGCTGGCATTAAACTGTCTTCTTCAAAAAAATCATCGTTGAAAAAGTCATCAGCGCTAAAAAAGCTTTTTAGCATTGTGTTGCTCCATGGATTAATCATTGGACTACTCCAAGGAGCCAATCTTTGTTTGTTTTTTTTGACAAGTGACATAATCAATAAATTTAACGGGTTAAAATTATAAGTAAAAAGGTATTATTAAATAACTGCGTAAACAATGATAATTATCATTAAGAAGATATATTAATAAGAAATTAACATTAGACTTATTCTTCTCATTGAATATGGATAAAACTGAATAATTGTTTCTAATGGTGTGCAGTCATCGGAATAAAATTGCACTTAATCTATTCATATTCAAACGCCTATTAATAACATGACTTCTTAACGAATTTATTTCTATCTACAACGAGTTTTTAATAGTTGTATGATTAGTTGTATATATCTTTGGAGTGTAATTTTATTTAAAACCCCATTAAAATGAAATACCTACTTAAATACTTCGTACTTACTGTTGTGGCTCTTAGCTTTTTTAATTGTGTTGTTGAACCTATGGAATTCCTTGACGGAGCAACCAATGCTGTCGTTGAAGAAATTGAAAATTCAGTTCTTGGTGAACAGGCAAATCCTGTTGCTACAGATTCATCTTGTGATGGTCAGGACCCTAAAGCCAGAATCACAAATAATGGTACTGTAGATGTAGATCTTGAAATATATGATGTAGATGGTAATCTTATAGCATCTGAATATGGTGTAGAACCGGGACATCATTCTGATTGGGAAGATTTTTCTAGTGGTGAAATTAGTTTTTTAGTTAGTAATGGCAGTGCAGATAAGCTTGTTGTTATTGAAATGAGTACTTGTATGAAGTTTGACATGGAAATTGGTTCTAATAACCAGCTTGTTTCAGATCAACCTGAGCAACTTTAATTTACCTTAGAACAAACTATGATCACTTTATTTTTCATTTTATTGGTTGTAAAGAATAAAAAAACATTACCGCCGTCTTTAACATTTAGTTTCCGTTTGATTTGATCGACGGTTTCCGGAAAATTTCTAACAGTAATATTCGCTTTATATATAAACTCCTTTTTAAGGAGTTTTTTATTATAAGGCAAAATCTTTTCTATTTTAAAACATCGTCCGGGAAAGTCAATAAGCTTTTTACTTGTATATAAATGGCTGTTTTTATCCAATTTAAAGACTTTGAATTGCTTGGCGATACATTTGAATGCTCCAGCCTTTAAGATGGCCGCATTTGGCTCATACAGATAGTCCATTGGTTCATTATATTTTACTTCAGCAGCAGACTCTTCATTCAATAAAAATTCAAATCGCTCTGATTTATTTGAGCTTATGTTTGATGTGACAACTGCTATTTCTCCATCATAATTCTTTTCCAGGATCCATAGCAGTTCTTTTACTTCATTTTTAACGGCTACAACATGAATTGATCTTACATTTTGCAATTCTTTAATTCCGGCTGTAATATCTAATAGAGGAGATGTTTTTATCAATATGTTTTTAGAATGTTTAAATAAGAGTTGCACATGTTGTGGTACATTTGGCAAACAATCCTTTAAAAAAAAGACTTTTCCTTTGCTGTCATGTCGTCTTGAAGGATCTATGTATATCCAATCAAATTGTTCGTTATTACTATTTAAATGATCTAATCCGTTTACAGCCAAACATTTAATATTTCTAGCTTTTAATTGTTCGAAATTATGCTTTGCAATACTTGATAAGTCTTCATTAATTTCACAGTGAATAACCTTTTTAAATCGTTTTGAGAAATAAAAACTATCTACTCCAAAACCGCCTGTTAGATCAATTAACGATGTACCTGAAATTAATTCAGATTTATATTGTGCAGTAATTTCTGATGAAGTCTGCTCAATATTCAACTTATTTGGGTAATAAATATTTTGAGTATTAAACCAGGTAGGAAGTTTCTTTTTACTGCGTTTTTTGGCTTCAATTTGCTCTACTAATAATTTTATATTAACTGAAGTTATAAGATTTTTTTTAAATAGAAGTAAAGTGGCATCAGAGTCTATATTTTCATTAATAAAACTTTGATTTACAGTATTTAAAATATCTTTATTCAAATTAAAGCTATAAGTCCCTGGTCAGGCTTTTAACTATTTTGTTGTCAGAAAGAAACTCTTTCAAAATCACTTTAATAGCAGTATAAAGAGGAATTGCCACGATCATTCCAACAACACCAAATAACAACCCGCAAATAACGATCACAAGAAAGATCTCCAAAGGATGAGATCTGACACTGTTTGAAAAGATGAATGGCTGACTGAAGAAATTATCAACTAACTGGCCTATTATGAAACCTACCAGGACCCAGATGGTTTTTGGCAAAATGACAGTTTGGAAATCCATTCCTAAAAAGTTGGTCATGGTTAACATCATGATCAGGAATCCACTAATTAAAGGACCTATATATGGGATCAGGTTTAAAAGCGCACATAAAAAAGCGATCACAACGGCATTGTCAACACCAACTATTAAAAGTACAATAGTATAAATAATGAAGAGGATGAGAATTTGAAATACAAGACCAACAAAATATCTTGAAAGCAGGTCTTTGATTTTCTCAATGGAATTCTTTAATCTGGTTTCCTTATCATCAGAGACAAAAACCATTAAACCTGATTCCATTAAATGACTGTCTTTAAGTAAGAAAAATGATATAAAAAGAACAGAAAATAAGCCTATAGTAAAATTCCCTATGGTACCAATTAAAGAATTTAATAGGTCCGGAATTGCGTTAAAATCTAATCTTGATACCAGGTCAGATTCTTTAAAAGACTTTTCTATATCAATATCTTTTGCAGATAGATAATCTACAATTTGTTTATAAAGGTCCTGAAGATTATCCTGCAGTGAATTTATATCCAATAGCGATAAGTTCTGACTTTGTTCACGAATTAATGGCACGAACATGCTAAACAGGCCAAAAAGTATTCCTAACATTAAGAACATGGTAACTATAACTGCAAAAGTATTCTTGAACTTGAAGCGGTTTCTTAAAAAAAGAACAATAGGTCTGCCAATTAATGAGATAACAGAGGCAATGGCCAAATAAACAATAACCGATTGGATCTTGTATAAAAAATAAAGAACAAGAAAAATACCAACTAGTATTCCAACTGCCCTTAATATTCCTTTAGATATCGTTTTTGGATCCATTAGGTAAATATATAAAACAGTTATTTAAGTTGCTTAGTTATTTCATACAAAGCTATATTAGTTGCTTGTACCACATTCATACTACTGTTTTGACCATACATTTCAATGTGGACAACGGAGTCAGAAAATTCAAGGATCTCCTTTGCGATACCAAAATTTTCATTTCCTACTACCAGGGCAATTGGTTTTTCTTTTGAAAAATCGAGACTATATACAGGTTTACTTGTATCGGTTATTTCTAAACAAATGATTTTATAACTCTTTAACCTTAAATCTTTTAAAATATTTATAGTCTTGTCATGAATTTCATAACTGACTGTCTTTTCAGTTGCCCTCGATGTTTTGGTCATTTTTCTACCCAATGAAATTGACTGACCACAAAGGATCAATTTCTCAATGCCAAAAGCATCAGCAGTCCTGAATAAACTACCTAAATTTGAAGCATTGGTTATATTATCGCTAATCAGAATGATCGGGAAGGTTTGTTTCGAGAATTTAGTGCTGTAATGGTCTAGCTGAGTCAAAATTCATCAATTTTCAAAAGCATATTTAACAATATTGGCGCCCATTTTTAATGCTTGTTCTCTGACATCGTCAGGGTCGTTATGCACTTCAGGATTTTCCCATCCATCACCAAGGTCACTCTCATAGGTAAAAAGTAAAATCAATCTGCCTTCATAGAAAACTCCCAAGGCCTGTGGACGCTTTCCATCATGTTCATGAATTTTAGGCAATCCATTGGGGAATTTATATGCTATATTGAAAATATTATGATCTGGAGGGATCTCAACCAATTCCATGTTAGGAAAAACTTTTTTGATCTCCTTTGTTATGTAAGGTTTCATACCATAGTTGTCATCAATATGCAAGAAGCCTCCCGAGACCAAATAATTGCGCAAGTTTTCTACATCAGAATCGCTAAAAAACACATTGCCATGTCCTGTCATGTGTAAAAAAGGATATTGAAAAATATCTATGCTTCCAACTTCAACAGTTTGAGGTTTAGTACTAATTGTTGTGTTGATATTTTCGTTACAATAAGCTATCAGGTTAGGTAAAGCCGTTGGGTTGCTATACCAGTCACCACCGCCTTTATATTTTAAAAGAGCAATATCCTGAGAAAAGGACAGTGCACTTGTAAAGCAGATTATATGTATTAAATAGAATTTCATATTATTGATTAACAAAAGCAACAGAATGGCATGCGACAATGGCTGCTGTTTCGGTGCGTAATCGTGTCGTTCCCAAAGTTACTGGAATATAATTAAACTGAAGCGCTTGCGCGATTTCTTTAACACTAAAATCACCTTCGGGGCCAATTAAAATAGTTATTTCTTTATTACTCTGTAATTCATCCTTCAAGGATCTTCTTTCAGTTTCCTCACAATGAGCAATAAACAATTGACCTTCAAAATCCTGTTTTATAAAATCACTAAAATTGACAGCTTTGTTAAGTTGTGGCAAATAGCACTGCAGGGACTGTTTCATCGCAGATTGCAATATCTTCTCGAAACGTTCATGCTTAATGACCTTGCGCTCACTGTGATCGCAAATAATGGGAGTGATGTTGTCAACTCCTATTTCAGTTGCCTTCTCCAAAAACCATTCAAAGCGATCGTTCATTTTGGTTGGTGCAACGGCTAAATGCAAGTTGTAGTTACGCTTTGGTTGTATTTTTTTTTCTTTAATATCAGCTGCACAATTTTTGACGTTTGCAATATTTAATTCTGCAGTAAATAGCCACCCTTTACCATTTGTTATATTCAAAATGTCTCCTTGCTTTTTGCGCAGAACCTTTGTAATATGTTTGCTTTCTTCTTTGTTAAAAGAGAATTGCTTTGTGGTTTCGTTTATATTTGGATTGTAAAATAATTGCATCTAATAATTTACGATTTACGTTGATTGAAAGGCATTTTCTAAATCTTTAATCTAGCCGAAGCAGTTATATCCTGTTGCGCAAAATCTTCTTCTAAATACTTTAGATAACCAACAATAGCTATCATGGCGGCATTATCAGTCGTAAATTCGAATTTAGGAATGTATGTTGTCCAACCATATTTTTGTTCACCATCCTTTAAAGCCTTTCGTATTCCAGAATTGGCAGAAACACCGCCACCAATAGCAATGTGTTTGATTCCTGTTTGTTTGCTCGCCAGCTTTAATTTATCTATCAAGATATTAACTATAGTATATTGAATTGATGCACAAATATCATTTAGATTCTCTTCGATAAAATTGGGATTTAATTTCACTTCACGCTGAATAAAATAAAGAATAGCTGTTTTTAATCCGGAAAAACTAAAATTCAATCCATGTACTTTTGGTTTGGTGAATTTGAACGCTTTAGGATTTCCTATTTGAGCTCGTTTATCTATTTCTGGACCAGCAGGATATCCAAGACCTAATATTTTCCCACTTTTATCATAAGCTTCACCAACAGCATCATCTATGGTTTCACCAATGACTTTCATATCAAAATAATTGGAAACCTTAACAATTTGTGTGTGTCCACCGGAAATAGTCATGGCTAAAAAAGGAAAAGGAGGTTTGCTGAATCCATCTTCTTCAATAAAATGCGCCAAAATATGGGCCTGCATATGGTTAACCTCAATCAATGGAATATTCAAACCCATTGCTATAGATTTGGCGAATGATGTTCCAACAAGTAGCGAACCCATTAATCCCGGTCCACGAGTGAATGCAATAGCATTTAATTTATCTTTGGTTATACCCGCTTTTTCTAAAGCTTGATGGACCACCGGAACAATGTTCTGTTGGTGTGCTCTACTCGCTAATTCGGGAACAACTCCACCATATTCTTCATGAATTTTTTGGCCGGCAATAACATTGCTCAGAACAGTTCCGTTATGAATTACAGATGCTGCCGTATCATCGCAGGAAGATTCAATTCCGAGTATATAAATATTTTGTGATTGCATTAATAAAAATCAGGCATAATATTTGTTAATTTGAATCATATATAAAAGTCTGATTCTTTTATTTATTCGTAGATACAAAACTACTTATTTTTTCTTGGAAAAATTAATTGTAGTGATAATGACGATAAAAATAATAGTTTACCTCTGAACATTAATTAAAATTAAATGATAGCAGAGGAAAAGTAGGATATTCTTTAGAAAGTTATAAATTTATAAACAAATCAAGAGAGTTTTAAAAATAGGGTCTAGAGTGGTAGCATTATTGCTGCTTTTTTTCATCATTTTGGTGTTAATTTTCTCTATACCTTATGTTCAAACAAGTTTGGGTAAATATGCCACCAATCGCCTAAATAAGGATTTCGGTACAAACATCAATATTGGTAAAGTGGGATTACAGTTCAACGGTGATGTTGAAATTAAAGAAATTTTGATCATAGACTTCAAGAAAGACACTCTTATTCATTTAAATGAGCTAAATACCTCCATTATTAGCTTTAAAAATCTTTATAATAACAAATTTACATTTGGTGATATTGATGTTGAAGGCCTGACCTTCAATATTAAAACTTATTTAGGTGAAACCGATACTAATTTGGACATTTTTGTAGCTAAATTCGAGGACGAAAACCCTAGAAAAGAGGAGAGCACATTCCTATTATCCTCAAGCGATGTTTCAATTGAGAATGGAATATTCAGGATAATTGATGAAAATAAAGAAAATCCAAAAAAGCTTGAATTTTCAAAATTGAATATTAATGCTAAAGACTTTAACATAAAGGGACCCGATGTAAACATGAAAGTGAATTCACTCGCTTTTAAAGATATAAGAGGTGTTGAAGTAAAGAAAATGACCACTGATTTTGGCTATACTTTACAAGGAATGACTTTTAATGATCTGGACATTAAAACGCTTGAGTCCGAATTAAAAGGAGAAATCGAGTTTTTCTATTCACGTGAAGATCTTCAATACTTTACAGATCAGGTCAAACTTAAGGCCAATTTCAATAACTCAGTAGTTTCTTTTAATGAACTTAATATGTTCTATAATGAATTTGGTCAGAAAGAAATAGCTCATTTAAGCGCAGATCTTTCAGGAACTCTGAATGATCTTCAAGTGGATAATCTCGAGGTAAATACCAGCAGAAATACGAAAATATTTGGTAATCTAAGTTTCAAAAACTTATTCAACTCCCAAGAAGATAATTTTGAAATGAAAGGAAAGTTCAATAATCTAACCTCAAACTACAAAGATTTAACAACCCTAATGCCTAATGTTCTTGGTGCTTCAATACCTTCTTCTTTTGAAAAGCTGGGAGATTTCACAGTTAGAGGCGAAACCGAGGTTACAGGAAAATACATTAAAACAAATTCAAGAATTTCAACAGTATTGGGTCTTATTGACGCTCAGCTTCAATTAAACAGAATTGATGATATTGACAATGCTTCATATAAAGGAAATATAATTTTCAAGGATTTTTTGGCAGGAAAATTATTGAACGATGAAACGCTGGGTAAAGTGTCATTCAATTTAAATGTGGAAGGTAATAGTTTTCTACTCGAAAAAATGAATACAAAAGCTCAAGGGGATATTTATTCAATGGAATATAACGGCTATAACTATAGTGATTTGGAAATATCCGGAAATTTTGCAAATAAAAAGTTCAACGGTAATATCAACTCAAACGACAAGAATTTAAAATTGAATTTTGACGGTCTTGCAGATCTTTCAAAAGAGATCTATAACTTTGATTTCGTTGCCAATGTGGAATATGCCGACTTAAATGCCTTGAAGTTTGTTCAGCGAGATAGCATTTCAATATTTAAGGGAATGGTTGATATGAAAATGAAAGGTACAACTATAGAAGATGCATTTGGAGATATTAATTTTAAGAACACGTCCTATAAAAATCAAAATGACGCTTACTTTTTCAAGGACTTTGCAATTACATCTAGCTTTAATGATGATAGCGAAAGATTGATAGGCATAAACTCTCCGGATATTATACAGGGAAAATTAAGTGGTAAGTTCCTGTTTAAAGATTTGGGTAAAATGTTAGAAAACTCACTGGGAAGTATTTACACCAATTATATACCTAATGAAATTGCCATAGATCAATACATTGATTTTAATTTTAAAATTTACAACAAAATAGTAGAAGTGTTTGTTCCTCATATAGAGTTGAGTAGAAATACATTCATAAAAGGAAGCGCTAAGAGCAATGAACAAGAATTCAACCTCACATTCAAGTCGCCAAAAATAAAGTTATTCAACTATTTTGCAGATGAAGTTCAGTTAAATATTGATAATAAAAATCCATTTTTTAACACTTACATTCAAGTGGATAGTCTCAACACAAAATTCTATGATATTTCCAGTTTTAGTTTGATCAATGTAACACTTAATGACACTCTTTTTATGCGAACTGAGTTTAAAGGAGGTAAACGTAATGATGATAGTTATAACCTGAGTATATATTATACCATCAATGAAGAGAACAAATCGGTGTTAGGTTTTAAAAAATCAGATGTCACTTTTAAAAATAATACATGGTTTGTCAATGAAGCCAGGGATAGCAGTAATAAAATAGTGTTTGACAGAGATTTTAAGAATATGGAGTTTGATAAATTATTTATGAATCATGAAGATGAGGTAATTAAACTTTCTGGAATTATTCAGGATACTGGGTATAAGGATATCAAATTAGATTTTAAGGATGTTGATCTAACCAAGATTACTCCAGAAATTGACAGTTTGAAACTTAATGGGATAGTAAATGGAAAATTGGATATTCTTGAACAGGATGGCATTTTTCTGCCTAATTCAACTGTAATTATTGATGATCTTAAAGTTAACGATATTGACCTGGGTTCATTTGATGCCAGCATTGTTGGCAATCAAACTTTAACAAATTACAAAGTAAATGTAACTATTAAAGATGATATTCTTCAAACCTTTAAAGCTCAGGGTGAGATTGACGTGTCAAAGAAAAACTCAACTATCGATCTGGATGTAACCTTCAACAAATTTAATTTGGAACCATTAAATCCATTAGGTGAAGACGTAATTAATAATATTAGAGGTTTGGTTAGTGGTAAGGCTAAAGTATCAGGTAATTTGGGAAAACCATCTATTGACGGGGATTTAAGAATGGATCAGGCAGGGTTACAGATTCCCTATCTTAATGTTAATTATACTTTCCAGGACAATGCCTCGGTTTCTTTAAAGAATCAGAGTTTTATCTTCAACAATGTTGAAATGAGAGATGTATACTATAATTCAAAAGGTAGAATTGATGGTAACATAAACCATGTCAATTTTTCAGATTGGAGTTTAGGGTTGAATATTTCTACTGATAAATTATTAGTATTAAATACTAAAATGGAAGATGATGTGCTTTATTACGGTACAGGGTTTATTGGAGGAACGGCAGCCATAAACGGTCCCACAGATAAACTGGTCATTTCTGTTGATGGGCAAACTAGGGAAGGAACCGAATTTAAAATTCCGCTTAATGATACTGAGTCTTATGGGGACAACTCTTTCATACATTTTTTAACTAAAGAAGAAAAGGAGTCAAAAATAAGTGGGAAAGAGGTCGTTTTTAATGAGATCAAAGGTTTGGAACTAGATTTTGATCTGGATGTTAATGAAGATGCAGAAGTTGAGATAATTATTGATCCATCAACAGGTCATTCAATTAAAGGTCGTGGAGCGGGTAACTTATTGGTTGAGATAAATACCAATGGCAAATTCAATATGTGGGGAGATTTCGTAACATATGAAGGTGTTTATAATTTTGTCTATGCAGGCTTGATACAAAAGAAATTTATTGTTCAACCAGGCGGAACTATTACATGGGAAGGAGAACCTTTAGAGGCAGAAATAGACCTTATTGCTACCTATAAAACTCAGGCAAATCCATCCGTTCTTTTAGATAATCCTATAAACAGGAGTATCCCTGTTGATGTGGAAATTAGTATTACTGGCCAGTTAGAGCAACCAGATCCTGTATTCGATCTAAAATTCCCGAATGTTAGTTCGTCTTTGAATTCAGAATTACAATACCGCCTTGATGATAACGAAAGCAGGGAATTGCAGGCGCTTTCAGTAGTTACATCAGGTACTTTTATTAGTGAGGTTAATATTAGCCAGCAAACAATAACGGGTAATCTGGCCGAACGGGCTTCGGCAATTGTAAATAGCTTATTCTCTGAAGGTGAAGGGAAACTAAAAGTAGGTCTTAATTATCAATCTGGTCAGCGCACTCCTGACTTACAAACAGATGACAGGTTGGGTTTAACGCTGTCAACTCAGGTAAGTGACAGGATATTGATAAATGGAAAAGTAGGTGTACCTATTGGAGGAGTTAGCGAAACGGTAATTGCTGGAGATGTGCAAATAGACTTCTTACTTAATGACGAAGGAACATTAACCGCTAAAATGTTCAATAGAGAAAACAGCATAAGAAATTTTGGTGAAGAAATAGGCTATACCCAAGGTTTGGGACTATCTTATAATGTTGATTTTGATACATTCAAGGAATTATTGCAAAAGATATTCAGAGGAAGAACAGATATTAACACACCTGAACAAGATCCACCAGATAATGACCAGGTAAAACAAGACAATCCACTTCCTGAATTTGTCAGTTTCAAGCCTGAAAATAACGAGTAATAAGTTCTAAATCTTTATATTTAGTGATTGCAAATTATTTTTATTAACGAAAACGTTTGAATTTTTTAATAGCTCCAAAAATATCTTGATAAGCCGTGTTTATTGATTTTTCTTTAGTAATTTTGCCACTTCAAATTACTTTAATGAATGAAAAAGTTTATCAAAAAAATTGCCGTAATGACGTCGGGAGGAGATGCACCAGGAATGAATGCTGCCATACGATCAGTAATCAGAGCGGCTTCTTATTATAAATTAGAAAGTGTAGGAATATTTAGAGGTTACCAAGGCCTGATTGAAGGCGATATTGAACCCATGAATGCCCGAAGTGCTCATCATCTAATACAAAAAGGCGGAACTGTATTAAAAACCGCAAGATCAAAAGAATTTAGAACAGTGGAAGGCCGTAAAAAAGCCTATAATAACCTGGTGAAATTTGAAATTGATGCTATGGTAGTGATTGGTGGTGATGGGTCTTTTACCGGAGCAATGGTTTTCAATAATGAATATGATTTTCCTGTAATTGGTATTCCTGGAACTATTGATAACGATATTTTTGGGACAGATTACACAATAGGTTATGATACGGCTTTAAATACAGTAGTTGAGGTTATTGATAAAATTAGAGATACTGCAAGTTCTCATAATCGATTATTTTTTGTCGAGGTAATGGGCAGAGATGCAGGGCATATAGCTTTAAATGCAGGAATAGGAGCAGGAGCAGAGGAAATTTTAATTCCGGAAGAAGATATGGGAATTGAACGCTTACTTGTTACCTTAGAAAAAAGCAGACGCTCTGGTAAAACATCAAGTATGGTTGTTGTGGCAGAAGGAGATAAGACAGGAAAAAATGTGTTTGAACTGGCTAAATATGTTGAAGAAAATTTACCTGAATATGACGTAAGAGTATCTGTACTAGGTCATATGCAACGTGGTGGTGCTCCAAGTTGCTTCGATAGGGTTTTAGCAAGTAGAATGGGAGTAAATGCAGTTGAATTGTTAATTGATGGAAAATCGAATGTAATGGTAGGTTTGCAAAATGGCAAAATGTCAACTACACCTTTAGAAAATGCGATTAAGGAGAATAACCCAATCGATAAAGAAATATTAAGAGTATCTGATATAATGTCAGTATAAATAAATAATAGAATAATTAAATAATAGAAAATGGCAAATTTAAAATTAGGAATTAACGGTTTTGGTAGAATAGGTAGAATAGCTTTTAGGATAGCAGCTAGCAGACCTGATATTCAAGTAGTAGGTATCAATGATTTATTAGCAGTAGAACATTTGGCGTATTTGTTAAAATATGATTCTGTTCACGGTAGGTTCCAAGGTACTATTGAAGTAAAAAATGGTAATTTAGTTGTAAATGGAAATGAAATTAGAGTTACTGCTGAACGTAATCCTGAAGATCTAAAATGGGATGCAGTTGGAGCTGATGTTGTTTTAGATTGTACAGGAATTTTTACAACTTTAGAAAAAGCAAACGCTCATATTAAAGCAGGAGCTAAAAAAGTAGTTATTTCTGCTCCATCAGCAGATGCACCAATGTTTGTAATGGGAGTAAATCACAAAAAAATTACAGCAAAGGATACAATAGTTTCAAATGCATCTTGTACAACTAACTGTTTAGCTCCGTTAGCAAAAGTTATTAATGATAAATTTGGTATTGTTGAAGGATTGATGACAACAGTTCATGCTGCTACAGCAACTCAATTTACTGTTGATGGACCATCTAAAAAAGATTTTAGACTTGGTCGTGCTTCTTTAAACAATATCGTTCCGGCATCTACAGGTGCTGCAAAAGCAGTTGGTAAAGTTATTCCGGAATTGAATGGAAAATTAACAGGTATGGCATTTCGTGTTCCAACTGTGGATGTTTCTGTTGTTGATCTAACTTGTAGATTGGAGAAAGGTGCTTCTTTTGATGAAGTTAAAGCAGCATTAAAGCATGCTTCGGAAAATGAATTGAAAGGAATTTTAGGTTATACGGAAGAAGGAGTTGTTTCTCAGGATTTTGTATCAGAACCAAAAACCAGTACATTCGATGCCAATGCAAGTATTGGCTTAAATGACAACTTTGTTAAACTCATTTCTTGGTATGATAATGAGTATGGCTATTCTGCAAAACTTGTTGATCTGGCCCAATACATTAACAATGTCAAATAATTGATTTTAAATCTTATAAGCTGCTATGATAAATAGCAGCTTATTTTTTATCTTTATACTATGATAGTAATAGTAGATAGTGGTTCCACAAAGAGTGATTGGATTTTTGTTGACAGGGTAGGGAATAAGTTATTTGATAAGGAAAGAACTCATGGATTGAATCCAGAAATGCTCCCTGAACAAAAACTAAGAAAAAGTATAAATGAAAGCAAGCGATTAAAGGCTGAGAGACTTAATGTTTCCTATTTATTCTTTTATGGTGCAGGCTGTGGAACTGAAAGACCCAGGCTAATGCTTAAAGGATGTGCTGGAAGAATACTTCCCAAATGCAAAAGTTACTGTCAATGAAGATACATTGGCTGCTGTCTTTTCTTCAATTAACAACAATGAAGCAGCTGTAGTCTGTATTTTAGGAACCGGATCAAATTGTAGTTACTATGATGGTGAAAAATTACATCAACGTGTTAAATCTTTGGGCTATACGCTTATGGATGATGCAAGTGGAAATTATTTTGGAAAGCAACTGCTAAGGGATTACTATTTTAACCACATGCCCGGAGATCTTAGATCGGTATTTGATCATGAGTATAACGTTGATATAGATTTTGTGAAATATCAATCTTTATAAACAACCTAATCCAAACACGTATTTAGCCAGTTTTGCGAGGTTTATGTTTATGAATAAAGACTCGCAATACGTTAGGGATTTAATAAAAAATGGGGTGCGATTATTTGCAAAGAACATGATATTCCAGTATAAAGATGTGTTAGACAAAGTTCCTGTGCATTTTGCAGGATCAATCGCATTCTTTTCTCAGGAAGAGATCAAAGAAGTAGGTAAGGAATTAGGATTGACCATTGGAAATTTTGTTAGAAGACCAATTGAGGGCTTAGTCGATTATCATATAAAAAATCTTAAATAGTTGGAAATTGCTATAATTGCTCATGATGGTAAAAAGGCTGAAATGGTTCAGTTTTTAAATGAGCATAAGGACATACTTCATCAAAAAAGGATTACAATAATTTCTACCGGAACAACAGGAATTAAAGGTTGAAAAGGCAGGGATTGAAGTTACAAAACTTGTTATCAGGACCGTTGGTGGAGATGCACAAATTGCAGCTAGAGTTGCTGAGGGGAAGTGTCAAATGGTGATATTTTTTCGAGATCCTCTTGAAAAGCATCCACATGAACCGGATGTGTTGATGTTAATGCGCTTGTGCGATGTGCATAATGTACCGCTTGCAACGAATCCGGCTACAGCTGAATTATTGATCAGAGCTTTATGAAAAATGATATCCAAAAATCTGATATGAGTAAAACAGATCTGTTGGCTATGGAACGGACCAGATTGGCAAATGAAAGGACTTTTTTAGCTTATTTCAGGACTTTTATTGTTTTTTTGAGTTCAGGTATTGCAATTATAAAGATCAATGCACTTAAGGAAATAGAATTTATAGGATACTTTCTATTGATTAATTTCTCCAATATTATTAATAATTGGCATATCCAGATTTCTGTATGTAAAAAGAAAATTGGGGAAGTATTATACGACTTTCAGTATAAACCGTATTTTCCTGTTCAGACACTCTTATAAAAGTAGTACGCTTAGTAAGTTCTTTTAGTCTGGAAGCACCAACATAAGTGCAAGTACTTCGAATTCCTCCCAAAATATCATTTACAGTATTTTCAACAGGACCTCGATATTTGACTTCAACCATTTTTCCTTCACTGGCTCTGTATTCAGCAATACCACCAACATGTTTTACCATGGCAATGGCTGAACTCATTCCGTAGAATTCTTTATACTGTTGTCCATTTTTCTCAATCAATTTTCCACCACTTTCATCATGTCCGGCAAACATGCCTCCCAGCATTACAAAATCAGCTCCTGCACCAAATGCTTTGGCAACATCTCCCGGAGTAACACATCCTCCATCACTAATTATTTGTCCGCCTAAACCGTGTGCAGCATCGGCACATTCTATAATAGCCGACAATTGTGGATATCCTACTCCCGTTTTTAATCGGGTTGTACAAACAGATCCCGGACCTATACCTACTTTTACAATATCAGCTCCAGAAAGTAAAAGTTCTTCAACCATTTCACCTGTTACTACATTTCCAGCAATAATCACTTTTCCTGGATTCGACTCCCTTGTCTGTTGAACGAAGTTCACAAAATGTTCAGAATAGCCATTGGCAACATCAATACAGATAAATTTTAATTTTAGGATATTTATTTAAAATAGCTTTTAATTTGTTTGCATCTCGTTTCCCGGTACCTGTACTAACAGCTATATAATCTTCAATTCCCGCAGGAGCGGATTTTCAAGAAAAGTCTTCCCATTGTTTTAAAGAATAATGTTTGTGAATTGCTGTAAATAATTGTTTATCAGATAAAGCTATCGCCATTTCAAAAGTGCCAACAGTATCCATATTGGCCGCCATTATAGGAATTCCTGACCACTCATTGTTACCGTGAAAAAAACGAAATTTTCTTGTTAAGTTTACTTTTGATCTACTCTTAAGAGTAGACCGTTTTGGTCTGAACATAACATCTTTAAACCCTAATTTAAGATCATTCTCAATTCTCATAATCAATAGCCTTTTGGTTACTATCAAAAGTAAGATATACTTATCTATTTTGGGCTTATAAATGTATGATTGAGGAATATATTTGTCAACAACTGTTAATAGATTTTCAGCTATTTTCTGGCAATCAGACTAATCTCTACATTGACATATTTTGGTAAATTTGAGACTTCCACAGTTTCTCTCGCAGGCGCAGTTTCATC
The DNA here is from genome assembly GCA_963827785.1 of uncultured Flavobacteriaceae bacterium. Lineage (GTDB taxonomy): Bacteria > Bacteroidota > Bacteroidia > Flavobacteriales > Flavobacteriaceae > Site-B1. The sequence continues at coordinate 63,408 of CAWHCT010000038.1, forward strand.
TTTAAAATACTCTCCATAAACTTCATTTATCAAAGTAAAATTAAGCATATCAGAAATAAATATGGTTGTTTTTATGACATTTTCAAAAGTCATGTCTGCCGCCTCTAGAACAGCTTTCAGGTTTTCCATTACTAATTTGGTTTCCCTTCTAATATCACCTATTTCTAATTTTCCGGTTTCCGGATTGATAGCAATTTGTCCCGATGTATAGAGCATATCACCTGACAAAACAGCTTGATTGTAAGGTCCAATGGGAGCAGGTGCTTTAGATGTTTTTATGATTTTTTTCATGGCAGTTAGAGTTGTTGATCCGGTTGTCTGCGTTGTTCGTATTTAATATCACTTAGTACATTTGATTTTATACCAATAAAGAAGAACCATGAGCTTCTGGAACTAAAAGGAACCCAACTAAAATTCATTCTCCAGCTTAACAAGTCTCTCTCAAAACGTAGCTGAGTATATGTAAATCCGTTATTTTTTAGATCATAACCTGATGATGCTCCAACACTCCAACGAGGAGATAATTCAACGTCACCGGAAAACATGAGAGAATGTGATGATATCTCACTTTGCCTCGCAGCATTGCTATAATTTACGGTATATGCAAATCTGACATTCCAGGGTATTTTATAGTTGTATAGCTCACTAGATATTTCTTCATCATCATCTTTATCACTAAACCTGCTGTCTGCATAATCTTCAGCTTTTCCAAAAAGATCATCGTCTCTGCCACCACTTCTGGCAGATTCAATTCCACTTTCCTTATTGTCCTTGTCATCAAAACTTTTGCTGGATAGTGAATAGTTCATAGACACATTAGCATTTACTAATCTAAATAAACTACCGCCATTATCAATATTAAATGTGTTGATCCTTTGATTGTTATTATTCAAAGCATAAGGGTCCAGGGTCGCGTTAAAATTGACACCAAGTTTATTGTCAAAGAATTGTGTACCTCCTGTTACTCTAACTGGGCTCAGGTTTAATGAATCTGCAGCCATATTATAACTTGTTGAGAAATTCAAATTATTTAAAAGCATGATCTTTTTAGGCTCTGTTGCCGTTGTATCTTTCGATTTAACCTTTGCTTCAAAATTATTGCTTAAGGTCAACCCAACATTACTGGAATAATTTCGACTGGGTGCCCCAAAAATAGCGTCTTCAAACCTGGTATATTCTTGAACTGTAGTTCCGTCAGCAGTTGCTATTTCGTAGTTTTCATAATATTGATCAAAGGACGGATTTATACTATAGCTTAATGAAGGCCTCATAACATGTCTAATTGCTTGTATTTTAGGATCATTATCTTTCTTTTTAAAATTGAACATTCCGTAAACAGTTGTCCCAATACTTGTGCTGAAATTATACGTTCTGTAAGCATCAAACCCGTTAATATCGGTTTCAACAACTTCATCAAGAATGGAATCATAAGATTTCCTTAGGGTCTTGAATGCCCATACTTCTTGATAGCTCGTGCTGGCACTCATACTAAAGTACTTGAATACCTTAAAATTAGTACTGATTGGAATACTGTGCTGTACACCATTTTTTGCCTGATCGAACATTTCTTTTTTAAAGAAAAGTGAATCTGTGGTTTGAATTCTATTTTCGGCTCGAATATTATATTGAAGGTTGATATTTTGAAAAAATCCCTTTTTTGCACCTGTTTTAGGCGCAAGAGGAAATATTCGACTCATACTTCCCTGAAAGGTTGGCAGAGTCATGTTAATGGTTTCCGTATTGGTATTTTGTGAATGCGTAACTGTTGCACTCATATTCACCTGAGGTTCTCCCTGAAATGACTTTGAATAGGAAATAGAAGATGCTAACGTGTTATTTAAGAAATTGGGCACATTCAATTGATTAATTGACTGCTGGTAATACCGGCTACTACCTAGATTTACTGAAGCTGAAAATCTGGAATTAGGATTTGACTTTGGGTCTTGGCTATGTGACCAACGAATATTATAAATTGTACTTTTACCGTAATCAGGGAAACCACGTTCACTGGTTATTAAATTCTCATATCTAAAACTTAAGTTACCAGTGAAATTATACCTGTATGCATAGTTGGTTTCCAGCCTGAAACCATAACTCCCATTTGTAAAGTAATCACCTAAAACTGCAAGATCTGCATAATCACTGATAGCAAAATAATAACCTCCGTTTTGAAGAAAATAACCTCTTGAACTTTGTTCACCAAAAGTTGGGATGATCAAACCTGATGTTTGCTTTTCCGTTAGTGGAAAAAATCCAAAAGGAAGACCTATTGGCGTAGGAACATCTGCGATGACCATATTTGTTGGTCCTACAACGATTTTCTTTTTAGGAACGAATTTGATCCTTCTGGATTGAAAATAATATTCCGGGTTTTCAGGATCTTTTGAAGTCGTAAAACGAGCCTTTGACAAAAAAATCACCGAATCATTTTCCTTTTTTGTTCTTTCACCTAAAATATTAAATCCACTTTGCTCTGTTTTCGAATTAAATATTAAGGCTTTTTCGGTATCAAAATTAAACCTGATGGAATCGGGCTCCACAACATTTTGCCCTTGTTTGAAAATGGGATGTTGTGAATATACACCTAAAGTGTCTTTTAATCGACCTGCATAAACCTCATTTTTCTTATAATCTATAACAATAATTCCAGCCTTGATCTCCATGTCTTCATAATACACTTCAGCCTCATTATACAGATAGATCCTTTCTTCTTTTTGATTGATTGAGACATAATCTTTAGCCTTATAATTGACCTTGTCTGTTAAGAATTCCGGTTTAGGTATTACTGAATCCTGTTTTACACTATCTATTTGTTTTGTGGAAGTAAGTTTGACGATCGTGTCCAGTGAAATATTTAGATCGTTTTTTTCGTTATTGATTGCGGGCTTAATTTCACTACTTTTATTGGGTAGATCCTGAGCAAAACCAAGTGTGTTGATAAGCACTGTAAAACTTAGAGCAAAAAATATTTTAATGATGTTTGTCTGCAATGCTTTTAATGTATTTTTGTAAAAGTATGGCTCGGTTTTTGAATTGTCAAAATTACATATATTTTTTATCAATAGTTTTTAAATTGAAAAAAATTAAATAAATTATCAAACCAAGTAAATAGCCTTTAATCTTTATGAAAACGAGATATTATCTACATTTCGTATTATTTATAATTATATTAACATTGTTCTCTTTCTCATCCGAAAAAGAGGATCAATTCAAGGACAAATTTATTGTTGTTCTCGATGCAGGTCATGGAGGTAAAGATCCCGGAAATATAGGGAATGGTTACAGAGAAAAGGACATCGCCTTAAAAATTGTTTTGGCTGTTGGAGCAGAACTTGAGAAGAATGATGATATTAAGGTTATTTATACTCGAAAATCAGATAAATTTCTGGAACTTCATGAACGCGCCAAAATTGCGAATAAAGCTGATGCTGATCTGTTTGTGTCTGTTCATTGCAACTCCCATAATTCGCAAGCCAATGGAACCGAAACATTTGTCCTAGGTTTACATGCAAATCAACGTAACTTTGAAATTGCAAAAAAAGAGAATGAGGTTATCTTTTTGGAGGAAAATTACGACTTTCATTATGAAGGTTTCGATCCAAATTCACCGGAATCTTTAATAGGTTTAAAATTGGTTCAGGAAGATTATTTGGACCAAAGCATCGAGTTAGCAAGTTTTGTTGAAGAGAATTTTAATAAAAAACTAAAAAGACCCACTAGAGGTGTCAAACAAGCCGGATTTTGGGTATTACACAATACCTACATGCCAAGCGTGTTGATAGAAACAGGATTCCTAACTTATAAAAAAGAAGGCATGTATTTGAACTCGTCTAAAGGTCAAAAACAAATGTCCGACGCCATAACCAACGCCATTTTACTGTACAAAGCTAACCTGGATCAAAATGTTGGTGATAATATTGAATTGGATTCCCAGGCACCTGGAGACGAACTCATTTATAAAGACATTACTTTCAAAGTCCAAATAGCAGCAAGTTCAAAAAAATTAGAAACTAAGCCTTATAATTTTAAAGGGCTGAACAACATTTCAATAGAGAAAACAGGCAGTGTTTACAAGTATTTTTATGGTGCTACTTCAAATTACAGTGAAATTCAAAAATTAAAAGCTGAAGCCAAAGAGAAAGGCTTTAAGTCTAGTTTTGTAGCGGCCTACAAAAATGAAAAAAGAATTGCGCTGTCAACTGCCTTAAAAACTCCTGCGAATTAGATTAGTATTTCTTATATTAATTGCTAATTTTGTGATTCACTAAACTTGAAAAATCTTGAAAATAACAAGGGAAGTTAAAACTGCAATTTTAGTAATTTCAGGTATCTTACTGTTCATTTACCTTTTTAATTTTTTAAAGGGAAATGATATTCTGGATTCTTCAAGAACGTTTTATACAATTTATGATAACGTAGAAGGTCTTGAACCTTCAACACCTGTTACCATAAACGGTTTGAATGTTGGCAAAGTTCAGGAAATTGGTTTTACAGATGATGGATCAGGAAGATTGCTGGTAAAATTAATGGTCGAGCAAGAATTTGAATTCTCCAAGAACAGCAAAGCTCAACTTTATGAAGCCGGGCTAATAGGTGGGAAAGCAGTTGCTATCATTCCCGCTTTTGATGATGCTGAAAAAGCAGTTAAAGGAGATTATTTAGTTGGAACTGTCAAGGCTGGATTAAGTGAATTGGTAAATAAAAGATTGACTCCGCTTCAGGAAAAGCTGGAAACAACCATTTTAAGCGCAGATTCTCTTTTATTGAATATTAATAGTGTTTTTGATGAACGAACAAAGGCTAATCTAAGGAATAGTATAGCAGAATTGAATAGCACGATCTCATCTTTTAAAACAACATCCACTTCTTTAAATGAACTAGTGGTGAAAAATCAGGATAATTTGGAATCTACTCTGAAAAATATTGAAAATATATCCGGTAATCTCTCGGAAATAACCGATTCTATAGTGAAATCTGATTTAGCACAAACTATCACAAATCTTGAAAATACAATCTCAAACTTCAATGCCATTTTGGTAAAAATTGAAAATGGTAAAGGTTCAATGGGCAAATTAATGCAAGAGGAAGGCTTATACAATAATTTAGAAGGAGCTACCAAGGAATTGGAAGCGCTTTTAAAAGATATTAAATTGCATCCAAAACGTTATTTCAGAATACTGTCTAAAAAAGAAATACCATACAGCGAGAATTAATCAGAATTTATAACGATGAATTTTATTCCTAATATACTTTTTGCAATTATCCTTTTTGTTGGGATTGGATATTTTGTACGTAATGTAAAAAAACTAAGACGGAATATTAAGTTGGGTCATGATATTGATGTTAGTGATAACAAGTCTCAACGATGGAAAAATATGGCAATGATAGCCATGGGACAGAGTAAAATGGTTCATCGTCCGGTGGCCGGGATCTTGCATCTTATAGTGTATGTTGGGTTTATCATAATCAATATTGAAGTTTTAGAAATAATCATCGATGGTTTACTTGGAACTCATCGTATATTTTCATCAATAGGAAGTATTTACGGTTTTTTGATAGGCAGTTTTGAGATATTAGCAGTATTAGTGCTGATTTCCGTCATTGTTTTCTGGATTCGAAGAATGGTTATTCGCATCCCTCGATTTTGGAGTAAAGAAATGACCAAATGGCCAAAAAATGATGCACTAAACATTCTATATTTTGAAATGGTGCTCATGTCTTTGTTCTTGATAATGAATGCTACTGATAGCCTGTTTCAACAAACGGGTTCAGGAAATTTGATCAGTCAGTTCATTGCACCTTGGTTTGATAGCTTTTCGGAAAATTCAATTCATATTATTGAAAGAGTAGCCTGGTGGCTTCATATAGTTGGCATCTTAATATTTCTAAATTATCTATATTTTTCTAAGCATTTGCATATCCTTTTGGCATTTCCCAATACGTTTTATGCCAGTTTAAAACCACTTGGAGAATTTAATAATCTGGAATCTGTTACTAATGAGGTCAAACTCATGATGGATCCAAGTATTGATCCTTTCGCTGCGCCCGCAGAAGGAGCAGCTAACGAAGTTCCTGCTAAATTTGGAGCAAGTGATGTCCAGGATCTAAACTGGGTTCAGTTGTTGAATTCATATACGTGCACGGAATGCGGACGTTGTACGAGCGAATGTCCGGCAAACCAAACAGGTAAAAAATTATCTCCACGAAAGATCATGATGGATACTCGGGACAGGTTAGAAGAAGTTGGTAAAAATATTGATACTAATAAAGGTGAGTTTAAAGAAGATGGAAAACAGTTATTAGATGATTACATTACAAGAGAAGAGTTATGGGCCTGTACATCATGCAATGCCTGTGTTGAAGCTTGTCCAGTAAGCATCAATCCGCTGTCAATAATTTTAGACATGCGCCGCTATTTGGTCATGGAACAATCGGCAGCACCAATGGAATTGAATACCATGATGACCAATATCGAAAATAATGGAGCACCTTGGCCATACAACCAAATGGACCGGTTAAATTGGAAAAATGAATAGTGTATCAATACTTAAAGTTTATGAATTCAAAAGATCAAAATAGAAAATGAGCGAACAACTAAAAGTGCCTACAATGGCTGAATTTACGGCTCAAGGCAAAAAGCCTGAAGTATTATTTTGGGTAGGTTGTGCCGGTAGTTTTGATGATAGGGCCAAAAAAATAACAAAAGCCTTCGTCAAGTTACTTAATAAAGCTAATGTTGAATTTGCTGTTCTCGGAACGGAAGAAAGTTGTACAGGAGATCCTGCAAAGCGAGCCGGGAATGAATTTTTGTTTCAGATGCAGGCCGTTACAAATATTGAGGTGATGAATGCCTATGAAATAAAAAAGATCGTAACCGCTTGTCCACACTGTTTCAATACAATTAAAAATGAATATCCGGGCCTTGGTGGTAATTATGAGGTTTTGCATCATACTGAGTTCTTAAAGAATTTATTAGATGAAGGACGATTAAAAATAGAAGGTGGACAATTCAAAGGCAAACGAATTACCTTTCATGATCCTTGTTATCTGGGCAGAGCGAACAGTATCTATGAAGCCCCCAGAGATTTGATCAAAAAGCTGGAAGCAGAATTGGTTGAAATGAAGAATTGCCGCAAAGACGGTTTATGCTGTGGGGCAGGAGGAGCACAAATGTTCAAAGATGCTGAAAAAGGAGATAAAGAAGTAAATGTAGAACGAACTGAACAAGCCTTGGAAACGAAACCTGAAATAATCGCGGCAGGATGTCCTTTTTGTAACACCATGATGACTGATGGCATAAAAGTGAAAGAAAAAGAAGATTCAGTAAAAGTGCTGGATATTGCCGAATTAATTGCAAACGCACAAGATCTATAAATGCTAGTAGAATTTAATACATTACCTGAAACTGCAAGAGTCTGGATCTATCAGGCTAATCGTTCATTCACAGATAGTGAACTGGAAGAAATTAATTCTAAATTAAATACATTCGTTCAAGCATGGTCTTCTCATGGTAAGGATCTGGAGGCAGGTTTTGAGGTGAAATACAAACGCTTTATCATTATTGCCTTAAATCAAGAAATGAATGCTGCAAGTGGCTGTTCTATAGATGATTCCGTAGGGTTTATTCAACAATTAGAGAAAGACTATAAGGTCGATCTGTTAGACAAAATGAACGTATCCTATAAGCAGGGAGAATTCATTGCTTATAAACCATTAACCGATTTCAGGAAAATGGCAAAAGAAAAGGCAGTTTCAAAAAATACAATTGTCTTCAACAATCTTGTAAACAATATTGCAGAGTATAAAGAGAACTGGGAAGTTCCTGCAAGCGAGAGCTGGCATAGCAGATTTCTTAACTAACCCGAAAAAACTTTCATATCTCAAATAGAATTGTGAATTTTACTGCTTACAATGATTATAAATAATTATGGCTAACGACATCGTTTTATTAAATATATCAGGGCCGGACAAACCGGGATTAACTTCTGGATTAACTTCTGTTTTAGCACAATATGGTGCCAAAGTTTTGGATATTGGGCAGGCAAACATTCATGATACGCTGTCTTTAGGAATTTTATTTCAAATTCAATCAGGAGAAAAATCGGCAGCAGTTTTAAAAGACCTTCTTTTTAAATCCTACGAGTTAGGGATCAAAGCCAAATTCACACCAATTACACTTGAAAATTATGAGAAATGGGTGGGCCTTCAGGGTAAGGATAGATACATTGTTACTATTTTAGGAGAAAATCTTTCGGCCGAACAAATATCCAAAGTAACTAAAGTAATTTCTGAAAAGAATTTGAATATAGATTCAATAAAAAGGCTTACGGGACGATTATCTCTTGTAAAAAAGGAAGAATATCCCAGAGCTTCTATACAGCTATCCATACGAGGAAAAATAGATAACAAAGCTGAATTTACAGAAAAATTTATGCAAATATCGCATGATCTGGACGTAGATATAGCATTTCAGGAAGACAATATTTTTAGGCGTAACAGGCGATTGATCTGTTTTGATATGGATTCCACTCTTATTCAAACTGAGGTTATTGATGAATTAGCCGTGTTGGCAGGTGTTGGAAATGAAGTAAAAGCAATTACTGAATTAGCAATGAATGGAGAAATAGACTTTAAGGAAAGTTTTAAAAGAAGAATGAAGCTGTTAAAAGGCCTTAGTGAAGAAGTCCTGTATGATGTTGCTATAAATCTGCCTATTACAAAAGGAGCACGAAGACTCATAGATACGCTCAGGAGCTATGGATTTAAAACGGCTATTTTATCTGGTGGATTTACTTACTTTGGAAAATACTTGCAAAAAGAATTGGGTATGGATTATGTTTATGCAAATGAGCTCGAAATTAAAAATGGTGTTTTAACAGGCGGCTATATTGGTGAGATAGTTGATGGTAACAAAAAAGCTGAATACCTAAGGGAAATAGCTCAAAAAGAAGGAATAGATATTGGTCAGACTATTGCTGTTGGTGATGGTGCAAATGATCTGGCAATGCTTAATGTTGCAGGTTTAGGTATAGCTTTTCATGCAAAACCAACAGTTAAGGATAATGCGCAAAATTCTATATCCAGTATAGGGTTGGATGGTGTTCTGTATTTGTTAGGTTATCACGACCGGCATATAGATCTATTAGAATAAATTTTATTCTACGAATCAGATTTTCATTTGGGGTATCTTAACATTGGAAACATCACAATTAAGAATCTTGTAATAATTCTATCTTAAAGTCCTTTATTCTTCTGCTTAAAAATACTATTTTGCTAAAGTTTTTGTTATTAGAGTTAAAATTTCATACATGCGCCAATTTACCTTAATTATTCTTCTTTCTTTTATTATGTATCCTGGATTTTCACAAGTGAGCAATCCATTGGAAAAAAAAGATGCAGTGGCGCAGACCAGATGGGTTGACAGTGTGTATCAAAGCATGTCATTGCCAGAGAAAATCGGTCAACTTTTTATGGTTGATGTCTTTTCAAGCGATCCTCCTGAGAAAATAGATAAGCTAAAAAAGTTAATCGAAGAATATAAAATTGGAGGCCTTATATTTTCTAAAGGTGGTCCGGTTCGTCAGGCAAAGCTTAATAACGAATTTCAGGCGATGAGCAAGGTACCGTTGCTTATTGGTATGGATGCCGAATGGGGTTTGGGCATGCGTCTGGATTCCACCTATTCCTTCCCATGGAATATGACCTTAGGAGCCATTAATGACATTAGTTTAGTTGAAAGAACAGGGCAATATATAGGTGAACACTGCAAAAGATTAGGTGTCCATATCAATTTTGCACCTGTAGTTGATATAAATACGAATCCTAACAACCCAATAATAGGCAATCGTTCGTTTGGTGAAGATAAGATAAATGTGACCCTTAAAGCTATGGCTTTTATGAAAGGCATGCAAAATGCAGGAGTTCTGGCCAATGCAAAACATTTTCCCGGCCATGGTGATACTGAGACCGATTCCCATAAAACGTTACCAACAATAGGGTTTTCAGCTCAAAGAATAGACAGTGTCGAACTATTTCCATACAAACAACTTATCAAAAACAACCTTGAAAGTGTCATGGTGGCTCATCTCAACGTTCCTAGTTTAGAGAATCGACCTGGTTATCCTTCATCTATTTCAAGATATATTGTTAGCGGCATTTTAAAACAAAAACTCGGATTTAAAGGACTTATTTTTACGGATGCCTTGAACATGAAGGGAGCATCTAATTTCAGATCTCCGGGAGATATTGATGCGGCTGCTTTTTGGGCAGGGAATGATGTGCTATTGATCTCTGAAGATGTCCCTATGGCAATAGCAAAAATCCAGGAAGGCTATTACAGCAGGTACATATCTGAGGAAAGGTTGGCTCATTCTGTTAAAAAAATACTTGCTGCTAAATATAAGGTTGGATTGAATAATTATAAACCTGTTCAGACATATAACCTGGTGAATGATCTCAATAGACTTAAGGATGATCTGTTATATGAGGAATTGATGGAAAATGCAGTGACTGTTGCAAAAAATAAGAATGAATTACTGCCTTTGAGAAATCTGGACACTAAAAACATAGCTTATATTAAAATGGGCGATGCCGACGGATCTGATTTTTTAAAGGAGTTAAAGAAATACGCTAAGATCCATGAAGTGACAGCCAATAAATTAGATGATCTTTTGATAAAGCTGAGATCTTATAATACCGTCATAGTTGGTTTCCACAAGTCAAATGACAGTCCCTGGGAAGATTATAAATTCACCGATCAGGAATTAGTGTGGCTGTATGAAATTGCACGAAACAACAACCTTATATTAGATGTGTTTGCCAAGCCCTATACATTGTTGGACCTTTCACCATCAGAAAACTTTGAAGCCGTTATTGCAAGTTATCAGAATAGTAAAGTGTCACAGGAAAAATCGGCACAACTTATTTTTGGTGCCATTGGTGCCAAAGGCAAATTACCTGTAAGTTGCGGTCCTGAATTTAAAGTGGGTACAAGTTTCTCAACTAATCCGCTTAACAATTTAAGTTATGGTCTCCCTGAAAGCGTTGGCATGAGTTCTTATAAATTAAGAAAAGTTGATTCTGTGGCTCAAATGGCGGTTGATGAATTAATGACTCCGGGATTACAATTGCTTATTGCACGAAAGGGAAAAGTGATATATGCTAAGAACTTTGGCAAGCATACTTATGAAGGCGATCTTGAAGTAAAGGACAATGATATTTATGATGTAGCATCCCTTACTAAGATTTTGGCAACTTTACCATTGTTGATGGAACTCGAGGAGAAAGGAGTGGTTAGTCTTAATAGTGAATTGGGAGAGTTGATGCCTGTATACAAACGTTCCAACAAAAATTTGATTACCTTAAAACGAATGCTGTCACATTATGCCAGATTAAAACCATGGATTCCTTTTTATCTGCAAACTTTGGACCCTGATTCGGGTTTTCCTGACACGAAATATTACAGAAAAGAATATTCAAAGAATTTTAATATCAAGATATCTAAATCAATGTATTTGAGGTCAGATTATCAGGATACAATTCAAAAATTAGTCAAGGAAAGTGAGCTTCTTAGTAAGCTTACATATCGTTATAGCGATCTTCCATATTACATTCTAAAAAAATACATTGAAGGCCATTATGGCCAGCCTTTGGATGAGTTAGCTCAGCAACATTTTTATAATTCATTGGGAGCTAATTATACAACCTATAATCCATCAGGAAAATTTAGTGATTCTCAAATTGTTCCTTCGGAAGACGATAAATATTTCAGGTATGAAAAGGTTCAGGGATTTGTCCATGATATGGGAGCCGCTATGCAAAATGGAGTTGGTGGTCATGCCGGAATATTCAGTAATGCCAATGATGTGGCTAAAATTATGCAAATGTATCTTCAGAAGGGATTTTACGGAGGTAAACGCTATTTTAAACCGGAGACCTTTGAAAAATTCAATACCTGTTACTACTGTGAAAATGATAACAGACGTGGTGTCGGTTTTGATAAACCACAGCTGGAAGAAGAAGGTCCCACATGTGGTTGTGTGTCAATGACCAGTTTTGGGCATTCCGGATTTACAGGTACCTATGCATGGGCAGATCCTGATAAGGAAATTGTGTATGTTTTTTTATCTAACAGGACCTACCCAAGTAAGGAAAACCAATTATTACTGACAAAAAACACGAGAACGGAGATTCAACGCTTGATATATGAAGCGATTATCGATTAAAAAAAATAAAAAATGAAAATAGGAATTGTTTGCTATCCAACATACGGCGGAAGTGGTGTCGTAGCAACCGAATTAGGTATTGAACTGTCCAAGCGAGGGCATGAAGTTCATTTCATTACTTACAAGCAACCCGTCAGATTGGAGCTTTTAGGAAACAATGTGCATTTTCATGAAGTAAATGTCGCCGAATACCCATTATTCCATTATCAGCCATATGAGTTAGCCTTGTCCAGTAAACTGGTTGATATGGCCAAGCTCCATGAGATCGAGATCTTACATGTTCATTATGCAATTCCTCATGCATATGCAGCCTATATGGCCAAAAAAATGTTGTTAGAAGAAGGTATTTACATTCCTATTGTGACAACCCTTCACGGTACAGATATCACATTAGTTGGTAGTCAGCCAACCTACAAACCTGCTGTGACCTTCAGTATCAATCAGTCAGATGCAGTAACTTGTGTGTCGGAGAGTTTAAAGAAAGATACCTTGCGTTTATTTGATATTAAAAAGGAGATCCATGTGGTCACCAATTTTATCGATCTTGTTAAACACGAGCATAATTTTGTAGATTGTCAACGCAGTCTTTTAGCTGAAGAGCATGAAAAGATCATTTCTCATATCAGTAACTTCAGAGCGGTAAAACGCATTCCTGATATCCTCAAGGTTTTCAAAAACATTCAAAATCAGATCCCATCAAAATTAATGATGATAGGGGAAGGGCCGGAAAAAGAACCTGCAGAACAACTCGCCAAGGACCTTGGAATTGAAGATAAAGTGATGTTCTTAGGGAACAGTTATGAGATAGACCGTATACTTTGCTATTCCGATTTGTTCATGTTACCGTCAGAGACGGAAAGCTTTGGTCTCTCCGCCTTAGAAGCAATGGCATCAGGTGTTCCTGTTATATCAACAAACTCGGGCGGATTACCTGAGGTCAATATCCACGGCGTATCCGGCTATTTGAGCAATGTGGGTGACATTGAGGATATGAGCAAGAATGCAATTCATATTTTAAGCGATGAAGTACGTTTAAACCAATTCAAAACTAATGCAAGAAAAGAAGCTGAAAAATTTGACCTGCATCAAATAGTACCACAATATGAAAAGATCTACGAGGAAACTATGAGCCGCTGTATGTTGTTAAAATAGGTTTTAAGATCTATATTTACGGGACTAACTAAATTTACTAATTTGTGAAAAAAAGTATCTTCAAAAAGATACTAAAGGTCATTGTCGGCTTTTTGGTCTTAATTGCGGTGTTCCTGGCAGTTTTAATAGGAAATCAATACCTTAAAAAGAACAGGAATCTGAAGCTCTTAGGTGAAGAAGCTCAGACACTTGTTGTAAATGGTCAATCTTTCAGGGACCTAAACAAGAATGCCATACTGGATGTGTACGAAGATTCCAATGCCAAAATAGAAGATCGTCTAGACGATCTTATCTCACAAATGACTTTAGAGGAAAAAGCTGGTACCATGTTCATTACAATGATAGGCATGGAGCCATATGGAAATCCGTTTGATACACCTTATAAGCCAAATAGTCCTATTGATGTTATGATCAATATGGGATTGCCAATGAGTTCAGATATGATCGCAAAGCGAAAGATGAACAGTTTTAATATCATAAATTCGTATGATGCCAAGATTCTGGCTACATTCAATAATAAAGTTCAGAAACTGGCAGAAAGAACCAGACTAGGCATTCCAATTACCATTGCTACAGATCCACGACACGGAACCGAAGATAATCCGGGAGCAGCCTTATACACACCGGCTTTTTCACAGTGGCCTACTTCCTTAGGTCTGGCAGCTTCCAGAGATACCATTATGGTTCGAGAATTTGGCGACATTGCACGACAGGAATACAGATCCATTGGTGTTACATTGGCATTGCATCCAATGGCTGATCTGGCAACGGAACCACGTTGGGGACGCATAAACGGAACTTTTGGTGAAGACGCAGATCTGTCTGCAATAATGACCAAAGCTTATATCTTAGGTTTTCAGGGTGATTCATTAAACCAATCCAGTGTAGCCTGTATGGTAAAGCATTTTTCGGGTGGCGGACCACAAAAGGATGGTGAAGATGCTCATTTTCCATATGGAAAGGAACAGGTGTATCCGGGAAATAATTTCGATTATCATGTTAAACCATTTATAGATGGAGCCCTTCCTGCAAATCCTGCTCAAATTATGCCGTATTACGGTATCCCATTGGATGTGACCAGTGAAAATGTGGGATTTGCTTTTAATAAAGAAATCATTACCGATCTGTTGCGAGATTCTCTAAATTATGATGGTGTTGTATGCACAGACTGGAACATTATCTCTGATAGCAAGATAAACGAGGCCAGAGCCTGGGGAATTGAAGGATTATCCCCTATACAACGCACTAAAAAAGCACTGGATGCTGGTTGTGACCAGTTTGGTGGCGAAGATAAACCGGAACTTATCATAGAACTGGTAAAGAATGGTGAGATATCGGAAGAACGAATTGATGAATCTATCCGACGTATTTTAAAAGATAAGTTTACACTTGGTTTGTTTGACAATCCTTATGTGGATCCTGATAAAGCTGAAGAGATTGTGGGTTCAGAAGCGTTTAGAACCAGAGGAAAGATTGCACAGGGTAAGTCCACAGTGCTTTTAAAGAATGATAGTTTATTGCCCTTACTGAAAGGCATTAAAGTATTTGCCAGCGGTGTGAGTAATACCAGTGCTTTTGTTAATTATGCGCAATTGGTTGAATCTCCTGAAGTGGCTGATGTCATTGTCTTACGAATTAAAACACCTTTTGATCCAAGAGATGAATTCATGCTGGAACAGTTTTTTCATCAGGGACGTTTGTATTATAACGATGAAGAAAAAGCCAAAATGCTGGAATTGATTCACAAAAAACCAACCGTTGTGGTAGCCAATCTGGAACGTCCTGCCATTTTAACCGAAATAAACAAAGCCTCCAAAGCATTGTTTGTGGAATTTGGAACCTCCGACGAAGTATTGGTAGACCTGCTGTTTGGGGCCATTAACCCAACTGCTAAATTGCCATTCGAACTGCCATCCAGCTGGGAAGCGGTTTTAAATCAACTCGAAGATGTACCTTATGATTCTAAAGACCCATTATATCCATTTGGGTTTGGCTTGAACTATAATTAAAACACAAAAGTCATTTGTAGGATTTAAAGTTTTAGCTTGTAATAGATAATTTATTATCTTAGGATAGTAAATCAAAAACCAACTAAATTTTTAAATTATGAAAACACTTGCCAAAATCACGTTTTTACTATTCTTTGTTTTAAATCTGAATGCACAGGATTCTCACCATGAAGTCATGCCCATCATGATGGGATCAACCCCTGATGTTGTGGCGATACATGACGTAGAATTATTACCCGGACAGGATGCGCATGAATTTGAAATGTATGTCTTAAATAAGATTGCACCTATATATAATAAAATGGAAGGACAGGAATTGACTTTAGTTAAGGGCGACCGAGGCATTCGTGCTAATCAATATGCCTTTATCATCACTTTTAAAAGTATAGAAGACCGAGACAGAATTTATCCGCCTTCCGGAGATATGGTAGGGGATTTTGGGGAGGATGCCATTTGGGACAAGTTAAATTCTATGGCAAAAGTTTTTTATGCTCATACCGATTACGTGAAAGTAAAGCACAAACATTGATTCGTACTTAGAATTTTAAGAAATTTTCTAATCTTATATAAGTAAAGGCGTGTTTTAACTGATTAAAACATGCCTTATCTTACTTAAAGCCCAACAGTATTGGTTTGTTTAAGAATTAATTTGGATTGGAGTTTCGTTTAACTATTTCGAATAGGATTTCGTTTTAATACTGAAATAATCCCGATATCTATCGGGACAGCACAATTGAATTATATTCAGAGTTAAACGAAGTTAGTAGTTTTTCTTACAATATCAAAAATTGGATATTCAAATAATTGAATTTTTTGTTGTTGATAATTCCTTAACTTTCTGTTCTTAATTAATTCTTCATTATGAAAAGACGATCCTTTTTTAATTTAACCGCAAAAGCAGGTCTTTTTTTAGGTTTAACACCAAGCGTTATTGGGTGTAAATCGCAACAACTTACTCAAGAAGCACAAATTCAGGAGCTCTTAACAAAAAACAAAGCTAAAGGCACAGCGGTAAGTCTGGCAACTGCTCCTATCAATCAAGTACGCGTTGGTATGATTGGTATGGGAAACAGAGGTTCTGTCCTCATCCAGATGTTCGAGTACCTCATTAAGAATAGGCATGCACAAATAGTTGCTTTAAGCGACTTAAAGGAGGACAAGGTAAATAAGAATAATGAGTATTTAAAGACCATACAGCAGGAGGAAGCAAGCCTGTATTTTGGAGATGAGCATGAATGGAAAAAACTGGCACAACGTGATGATATCGATCTGCTTATCATTGCCACACCATGGAATTACCACACAGAAATGTCGGTTTATGGTATGGAACAAGGGAAACATGTGGCCTGCGAGCAACCTATGGCTATGACACTGGAAGATTGCTGGAAACTCATAGAAGTGGCAGAGCGTACCCAAAAGCATTGCATGTATATGGAAAACTGCTGTTTTAATGGTGAGGAACTTTGGGTGTTGAATATGATAGACAAAGGTGTTTTTGGAGACATCACTCACGCCGAAGGTGCCTATATTCATGACCTGCGCAAGCATATGATGCATGAAACCTATTATGAAGGTCAGTGGCGCATCAAGCACCATGAGACCAGAAACGGTAATTTTTATACCGGACATGGTTTGGGTCCTGTGAGCTTTTATATGGATATTGGCAGAGGCGATAATTACGATCATTTGGTTAGTATGAGTTCTCTTGAAAAGAGCTTGAGTTATGGCGCTAAAAAAGAAGGATTCAAAAATACACAGTTTGCCTGTGGTGATATGAATACCACTTTAATAAAGACCAAACATGGCAGAAGCATCATGCTTCAGTTCGATGTACATACAGGAAGACCTTACTCCAGGCTAAATAATGTCAATGGCACCAAAGCGGTTCATCAGGGTTATCCTTCAAAATTATATGTGGCAGATGAAGAACTGCAATGGGGACACAGCTGGTTGAAAGATGAGGAATATAAAGAGTATAGAGAAAAATACGATCATCCCTTATGGAAGAAATTACGCGAACAGATAGATGCCAATGCTGTTGGTCATGGCGGAATGGATTTTGTGATGATCTACAGACTCATTCGCTGCATGAATGAAGGTTCGCCATTGGATATCAATTTATACGACAGTGTTTTGTGGTCTGCCATCACACCATTATCTGAACTGTCTGTTGCCAATAAAAGTGCGAGCATCAAGATCCCTGATTTTACAGGAGGCACCTGGGAAACACCAAGAAAAGCCGAAGTTTTACGAGATATTATTTAAAAGCCTGTGCTGTTATGTTTTGTAACGATTTGTAGTTCGCCTGAATGCTTTTTGCCAGCTTAAACTGGTTTCTGGCTCGAACGAGATTATGAGTTTCATAATCGGTTTTGTAATAGATGTTGCCATTCAGGAAATCGGTTAAAAAACGCAATCCCTGAATAAACGTGATGGTCTTTGCACCTAAGGGTAAATATTCAATTTCCTTGGAAGTCAGGATATGTTTCGTGTGTTCTGCAAATCCCATGCAATAGGCTTCGTAGAATTCCAAATTGATTTTTGTTGCTTCCAGATTAGTATCATCCTCTTTGGTTATTGAGCAAATAGATCGGATTGAATCGCCAAAATCGAAAGCTGTAATTCCCGGCATAACCGTGTCAAGGTCAATAACGGCAAGACCTTTGTTGTTTTTATCGAACAGAATATTGGAGAGTTTAGCGTCGTTATGAGTCACCCGAATTGGAAAAGTATTTTGAGCTTTCAGGTTTGATAACTGAAACATTTCATCTTTAGATAAAAATACAATTTCAATTTCTTTATCCGCAAGATTTTTAGTTTCTTCACTCGCCTGTTTAAGAGCTGTTTCAAATTGACTATAGCGAAAAGGTATGCTGTGAAAATCGGGTAGAGTTTCAATTAGTTTATGAGCATCAAGATATGAGCATCGAAAGATAAAATCGCCATACAATTTTCCTGCTTCGTAAACCATAGTTTTGTTAGCAGCAACCTCGTGAACCACAGAATCCCGAATGTAATTCATGAGCATCCAGTAATCCTTAAATTCATCCCGGTAGTAATAATTTTTGTCTTTCGTTTTTACGAATTGAACGGTTTCGTAAGGAGAATCAGATTTGAGTAAAAATTCACTGACCAGAATTTTATTGGAGATCAAGCCTTCAATATTCTTAAATACAGTTGAGTTTAGTTTTTGAAGAACATATTGCTTTCCGATATCTGATTTAATTAAATAGGTATCATTGATATGTCCCGATCTTAAAGTAGTAACAGATTCAATTTCAGAATCAATTAAAAAGTTTTGAGCGACTTTGCGTGCATGAGTCATCTTACCAAAGGCTTTCCGGATAGACGCCTCTTTTCGTCAATGCTCTCATTTTCCTTTTTACCAGCGGCAGATCTTTTTTATAGGTAATGCCATACCATTGTGAACTTGTATCCAGCATTTTAAATTCCTTGAATCCATTCTTTATCATGTGATCAACCAAATTAGGGATGAGAAATTCGGAAGTTTCACTGTTGCCATTATCGCTTAAAAATTTCTTGAAAAGCAATTCGGCCACCCGAAAAACATCAGGTGAAAATCCCCAAAAATTCATGGAAACGATGGTTTCAGGATCAATTTTAACCTGGTTATTGTTGGTGTCCTGATATATGATAAGTCCGTTTTGCTGCTTGGTAATGGCTTTACGTTCTTTTATATTGATTAAGTAGCCTTTATCATCTAAAACACATTCACCTCTGGATACAGAACCATTTTCCGAAATGGTTTTTCCCAAATGGTATCCTATAAAATAATTGACATCAGCATTATTTTTATACAACGCGTTATGCATTAACACAAAGGCTTCCAATCCGTAAAGATCATCGGCATTGATAATCGCGAATTTCTCTTTTATAAATGGTTTTAAGATCAAAAGGGCATGTGCTGTTCCCCACGGCTTTACTCTATTTGTTTTATACGGCTTTGGGATGATATGAGTTTCCTGAGTAACATATTCTACGGTAACATGTTTAGGTAATTTATTGTTATATCTCGAATCGAAATGATCCAAAATACTTTCACGTACAATAATTACGATCCTGTTGAACCCTGCTCTTGCAGCATCATAAACCGAGTGGTCCATAATTGAAAAACCATGTGGACTCACTGCCTGAGCCTGTTTTAAGCTGCCAAAACGGGAACCAAGGCCCGCAGCCATTATTGCCAAAGTTTTCTT
Source organism: uncultured Flavobacteriaceae bacterium (assembly GCA_963827785.1). Taxonomy (GTDB): domain Bacteria; phylum Bacteroidota; class Bacteroidia; order Flavobacteriales; family Flavobacteriaceae; genus Site-B1. The sequence goes on from CAWHCT010000038.1 coordinate 83,010, forward strand.
TTCTGCCATGGTATAAATCTAAATAAAAAAAACACCTTAAAAAAGGTGTTTTCTTTATACGGTGAATTTATTCGTTAAAACTGATATCTCAGTCCCAAAGCGATATCAAAATCCAGATCATTGTTATCATACAGATCGTCACCGAACCCAATTTCTGGTCGGAAATCTAAAGAGATCAATAAAGGAATATCAAAATCATATTCAATACCTATATTTCCGGCAGCAAACAGAAAGGTGTCTGTTTCATTTCTGTTTTCTGGAAGATCGATAGAATAGGATCCTAATCCACCACCAACACCGGCATACCAGTTAAAGTTTCCATCTAAGCTCCAGATCCATTGGTAAAGACCTGCTAGTTTAAATCCGCTGGTACTGTTACTGTCTCTCCAACCAAGGTCCAGTTCAAGCCTGTTGATGTCGCCTAAAGATTTTTGATAAGATACTTCCGCACCAAACCCATTGTTATCGCCTAAACGCAACCCAATTGCATTATCCGAAATATTCTGAGCGTTTGTCGAAGCTAAAATAGCAACACTGGCAAGTAATGATAAACATATTTTTTTCATAAGGTTTTGTTTTAAATGGATTAAATAATTTTTTTAATAGACTTCAATATTAACGCCAATCTTTTCTATATATTGGCATACAATTGGTAAATTTAGTTATAAAATAAATTTTAATTAATGTCAGTCAACAAAGAAATTAACAATGCACTTAATACATTGAAATTACAATTATCAGGTGAGTTGGAATTTGATGATTTGACCAAGGCTATTTATGCAACAGATGCATCGGTTTATAGAAAATTACCTCTAGCTGTGGCTATTCCCAAAAACAAGGAGGATATAAAATTACTCATTCAGTTTGCAAAGAAGCACAAGACATCCCTTATTCCCAGAGCAGCAGGAACTTCTCTTGCGGGGCAATGTGTGGGAGATGGGATTGTTGTAGACGTTTCCAAGTATTTTTCCAAAATAATACATGTTGATTCAGATAACGAAACAGTTACTTTGGAACCTGGAGTTGTAAGAGATACATTAAATAACTATTTAGAGTCTTATGGATTGTTTTTTGGACCTAATACTTCTACTTCCAACCGATGTATGATGGGTGGCATGGTAGGTAATAATTCATCAGGAACCACATCCATTAAATACGGAGTTACAAGGGATAAAGTGCTGGAAATCAAAGGAATTTTGAGCGATGGATCTGAAGTGGTCTTTGGTGAATTGACATCGGAAGAATTTCATGAAAAACTAAAATTGGATTTTTTGGAAGGCGAAATTTATAAAAGAATTTACGATGAGCTGAAGAGTGAATCCGTTCAGAATGAAATTAAAGAAAACTTTCCAAAACAAGAGATACACAGGCGGAATACAGGCTATGCGATTGACGAACTGATCAAATCCAGTGTGTTTACAGATTCCGGAGAGAAATTCAATATGTGCAAGCTGTTGGCTGGAAGTGAAGGAACTCTGGCTTTTACAACTGAGGTCACCTTAAAATTGGACAAATTGCCTCCTAAGAATAGTATTTTAGTGGCCGCTCATTTTGATACCATAGAAAGTTGTATGAAAGCCGTAAAACCAATTATGCAGCACGATCTGTATACCTGCGAAATGATGGACAAGACCATTTTAGATTGCACAAAGCAAAATAAAACTCAGACTAAAAACAGACAATTTATTTCAGGTGATCCTAAAGCGATCCTAATGCTGGAAGTAAGAGCAGATACAGAAAAAAAAGTTGAAAAACTAGCTGATGATGTTTTGGAAACTATAAAGAAAAGCGGATTAAGCTACGCTTATCCCATGTTAAAAGGAGAGGAGATCAATAAGGCATTGGAATTAAGAAAAGCAGGTCTTGGATTATTGGGAAATATTATAGGGGATAAAAAGGCTGTGGCTTGTATTGAGGACACTGCAGTGACCTTAGACGATCTATCTGACTATATTAGTGAGTTTACAGCGCTAATGAAGAACTATGATCAAAATGCGGTTTATTATGCGCATGCAGGAGCAGGAGAGCTACATTTAAGACCCATTCTCGATATTAAGCAAAAGGCAGATGTGGTATTATTCAGAAAAATAACTACTGACGTTGCTAAACTAGTTAAGAAATATAAGGGTTCCTTTAGTGGTGAACATGGAGATGGCATTGTTCGTGCTGAATTTATTCCGTTCATGATTGGAGAATCCAATTACAATATCTTAAAGAGAATCAAAAAGGCATTTGACCCTGACACTATTTTTAATCCGGGTAAGATCGTAGATTCTTATAAAATGGACGAGAATTTACGCTACGAACCGGGAAGAAATGAACCTGAATTAGATACTTTGATGGATTTTTCAGCATCTATGGGAATATTGCGAGAGGCAGAGAAATGCAACGGTTCTGGTGATTGCAGGAAGTTACCCGAATTTGGAGGAACGATGTGTCCCAGTTACAGAGCTACCAGAAATGAAAAAGATACTACAAGAGCCAGAGCTAATGCATTGCGGGAGTTTTTAACCATCCCGACAGATGTCGGGACTGATAAGGCGAATAAATTCAATCACAAAGAATTGAAAGAGGTCTTTGATCTTTGTCTTAGCTGTAAAGCTTGCTCAAGTGAATGCCCTAGCAGTGTGGATGTAGCGGCTTTAAAAGCAGAGTTCCTGTACCAATATCAAAAATCCAATGGCGTTTCCTTAAGAACAAAACTATTTGCCTACAACAATAAATTAAATTGGATAGGCAGCAAGTTTAATCCTGTTACTAATTTCGTTTTTTCAAACAAAATAACTTCAGGATTACTCAAGAAAATGCTTGGAATTGCTTCAGAGAGGAGCTTACCTCTAATATCAAATAAAAGTTTAAGTAAAGTATATCAAAGCAAACAGCAACAGATAGTTAACAATAAGTATATTAAATCTGTATATTTATTCAATGACGAGTTTACCAATTATTTGGATACTGAAATAGGGGTGGATGTCATTGAGCTGCTTAAAGCTTTAAATTATGAGGTTATCATAGTGGATCACGTAGAATCAGGAAGAGCATTTTTGTCTAAAGGGTTATTGGAACAGGCAAAAGAACTGGCCAATAAGAATGTGGACATTTTTAAGAATCTGGTTACAGATGAAAGGCCATTGATAGGAATCGAACCATCAGCAATCTTCACTTTTAAGGATGAATATATCAGATTAGCAGATGACAAGGATTCAGCAGAAAGAATAGCAGTAAACTGTTTTTTAATTGAAGAATTCATAAGCAATGAAATTGCCATAGGCAATATTAAATCCGCTCAATTCACTTCCGAAGAAAGAACCATTAAATTTCATGGTCATTGTCATCAAAAGGCACTGAGTAATCAAATACATAGTTTCAACGTGCTTAATCTTCCTATTAATTATGAAGTAACCATCATAACAAGCGGTTGCTGCGGAATGGCAGGTAGTTTTGGATATGAAAAGGAGCATTATGAAGTTAGTATGCTGGTAGGAGAACAAACGCTTTTTCCTGCAATTCGAAAAGCACCTGAAACTGTCGTTATTTCGGCCAATGGCACCAGTTGCAGACATCAGATCAAAGATGGTACCAATAAAATAGCAAAACATCCGATTAGTATTTTACGAGAAGCATTGGAATAAAAAAAGAGCCTAAAAAGGCTCTTTAATATTTATATAAAAATACTATTATTCAGAAATAAGATAATTAACTATTTCCTGAGTGTTTTCTACCGTTAGATCTTCAGGAATCCCAAGGTCTATGGACAAATCCTCTAAAATTGAGATCAATCCTGGATCTAATTCATAAGTTATAGTGGCTTCAGATTTTATTAAGCCTATATCCTTTGCAAAATAATTTTCTATGCTAATCACATCCTGTGTGGCTAAAAGATCATAATCAACTGGATTTCCTAATCCTAAAAGATCAATAGGAGTAACAACTGTCATAGACAGATTCAATTCTCCTCTAAACACATTGCTAAAAGTTTCGCCATTAACATTTAAGCTGTTCATTAAACTTATTTTTTTAGTAGTCAAAGTATAAGTTATGGTTAGTGGTAACAAATCACCATCCAGATCCAAATTCTGACTGAAACTTCCTGAGACTTCAGATAAGATTTCATTGGTTGAAGCATTAAGATCATAGAGTAAAATATTTTGAAGAGGAATTTCTGTATTAGAAAAATCGGAAAATTCAGCTGGTAGCTCTAAATTGCCACTGTAGTTTAAAGTTGATTCTCCTTTAGTAAGTATTCCATCAACCAATAAAGCATTCATTGCTCCAGAAGCAGGCGAAATATTGTTATTAGCAATTAATGTAAAATTATTGCTTTGAGAAGTTCCAACTCCAATAAAATCTGTTTCACTGAAGTTTAGATCGGAATCATTGGAATTTGTTCCTTCCACGTCATAAGTCCAAATATCACCTGTTGTAGATGGAAAGAAATTGCCGGTAATAGGTCCGTTATTATTGCTGTCATCACTGTTTGAGCAAGAAGCTAAAAATAAGGCAATAAGAAATAATGGTATTAGTCGTAAGTTGTTCATCGTTTTGAGTTTATTTTTTTATTAAACGCAAAAATATGTTTTTAATTATAGAAAGAATGAATTAGCTAAACAATTTTTTTGTCAGGTATTTATTATTCGGCAGCAATGCCTTTGCTATTTATAATAAGATCCTTTAACTTAATTTAATATACATATTGTTAAGCTAACGTTACTCACGGACACATCTAATTTTAGTCCTTTTTTGTTATTAAGTAATATTACATTTACTTTAGCTGAAAAATATTGAATTATGGCTGGCAATTCCTTTGGAAACCTATTTAAATTAAGCACATTTGGTGAATCTCACGGAGAAGCCATTGGAGGTGTCATAGATGGATGTCCACCCGGAATAAAAATAGATCTGGAGTTGATTCAGTTTGAAATGGAGCGCAGAAAACCGGGACAATCTAAAATAGTAACACAGCGAAAAGAACCCGATTCAGTCAAATTCCTTTCAGGGATTTTTGAAGGCGTAACAACCGGAACACCAATCGGATTTATTATAGAAAACACCAATCAAAAATCTCAGGATTATTCACATATAAAAGATGTATATCGACCAAGTCATGCAGATTATGTCTATGACCAGAAATATGGTCACAGGGATTACAGGGGAGGCGGACGCAGTTCAGCTCGTGAAACAGCTTGTAGAGTAGTAGCAGGAGCCGTTGCAAAGCAAGTTCTAAAAAGTGTGAAGATCAATGCATTCGTGTCTTCGGTTGGCGAGATCTTTTTAGATAAGCCTTATCAGGAATTAGACCTGCAGAAAACAGAAAGCAATATTGTTAGATGTCCCGATGATGGTACTGCCAAAAGAATGATAGAGAGAATTCAGGAAATAAGGAAAGAAGGAGATACTATTGGTGGCACAATCACATGCGTGATCAAAAATGTACCTGTAGGGCTGGGAGAACCTGTTTTCGACAAGCTTCATGCTGATCTTGGAAAAGCCATGCTATCCATCAATGCCGTTAAAGGCTTTGAATATGGAAGCGGATTTTGTGGTGCAGCCATGAAAGGTAGCGAGCATAATGATCCTTTTAATGAAGATGGAACGACCAAGTCGAATCTTTCAGGCGGTATTCAAGGAGGCATCAGTAATGGAATGGATATTTATTTCAGGGTTGCTTTTAAGCCTGTTGCGACGATTATGAAATCACAGGAAACGATCGATAATAAAGGAAATAAAGCCGAAATGCAAGGTAAAGGTCGTCACGATCCTTGTGTGGTTCCGAGAGCAGTACCCATTGTAGAAGCCATGGCTGCATTGGTTTTAGCAGATTTTTATTTGCTTAATAAAACATACTTATCTTAGTGAACTAATAACTGCTCCAAATCATGAGCACAGCAATACAATTATGAAAAAACTCGAGCTGCATTGGAAGATATTAATAGGAATGCTACTTGGTTTAGTATTTGGATTTATAATGCTGCAAGTAAGTGGAGGCGAAGCGTTTGTTAATAATTGGATTAATCCACTGGGAACCATATTTGTTAAGCTTTTAAAATTAATTGCCATTCCATTAATTCTGGCATCCTTGATCAAAGGTATTTCTGATTTAAAGGACATTTCAAAGTTTGCAAATATTGGTGTCAGAACTATTATTATTTATGTAATTACTACGATTGTAGCTATTTCCATTGGATTGTTATTAGTAAATGCATTACAACCGGGTGATGGTGTATCTGAAGAAACTATTGCTAAGCTAACTGAAACCTACGCAAGCGATAATACTGTTCAGGAAAAGATATCGGAAGCTACAAGACAAAAAGATAGTGGTCCTTTACAATTTCTGGAGGATATGGTTCCTGAAAATGCTTTTAGCGCATTAAGTGATAACAAATTAATGCTTCAGGTTATTTTCTTCGCCATTTTTTTAGGAATTTCTATGCTACTTATAGGCGAAAAGAGTGCAAAACCACTCAAGGATTTCTTTGACTCCCTGAATGACGTTGTCTTAAAAATGGTGGACCTAATCATGTTGACAGCACCTTATGCTGTTTTCGCATTATTATCAAACGTAGTCGTTTCTTCCGGAGATCCTGATCTTTTATATGCATTGCTGTATTATGCTTTAGTGGTAGTTGTAGGATTAATGTTAATGATAACGTTTTACAGCGTGTTGGTTTTTGTAATTACTAAAAAGAATCCATTTTGGTTTTTAAAAGAAATAAGTCCTGCTCAATTATTAGCTTTTTCTACCAGCAGTAGTGCAGCAACACTTCCTGTGACTATGGAGCGAGTAGAAGAACACATAGGAGTAGACAAGGAAGTTTCCAGTTTTGTACTTCCTGTCGGAGCGACCATTAACATGGATGGTACCAGTTTATACCAGGCAGTTGCAGCTGTGTTTATTTCACAAGCTCTTGGATTTGAACTTACTTTTGCCGATCAGTTAACCATAGTGTTAACAGCCTTATTGGCATCTATTGGCAGTGCGGCAGTTCCGGGAGCCGGAATGGTTATGTTGGTTATTGTACTTGAATCTGTTGGTTTTCCGGCAGATAAATTGGCAATTGGATTAGCATTGATTTTTGCTGTAGACAGGCCATTGGATATGTGTCGAACAGTTATTAATGTTACTGGAGATGCGGCAGTTTCAATGTTGGTTGCTAAATCCGTAGGAAAATTGGGTGAGCCACACGTTAGAAATTGGGACGATAATTACAAGGGAAAGGGATAAATGGCTATTTCTAAAAAATAATTTCTATTTTTAAAAGATTAATCATATTTTAAATTATGAATATCTGCTTTATAATGTATCACTGGGATAAGATAGATGCCGAAAACGATACAAGTCTGGCCTTAATAAGAGAATGTGTAAAACGGGATCATGGGGTGGCCATGTGCACTCCGGCAAATTTAACAATTCGCGATAGTGTAACCAACGCTTTTTGTAAAGTAGTTGGAAGAATGGATAAAGTATCCAGCTCCCTAAAATCTTTTTACAGGAAAGTGGAACTTCGAGATGAAATGCTTCCCTTAGCGGGATTTGATGCTATATTCTTTAGGGCAAATCCGCCACTTGATCCTATAATGCTCAATTTTTTAGATTCTGTAAAAGATGATGTTTTTATCATAAATTCTTTGGAAGGTATGCGAGAAGCAAATAACAAATTATATACAGCTGCCTTTGGGGATGCCCATAGCAACATTATACCAAATACTCATGTTTCCAAGAATAAAGATTATCTGATCCAGCAGATCAAAGAGTCTAAATCGGATAAAATGATTCTAAAACCATTGAATGGGTTTGGGGGCTCCGGAGTTATTCTTATTGAGAAATCTGCAATGGGTAATATTAATTCACTATTAGATTTTTATATTACCAATACTGATGGAACATCAAATTATGTTATTCTTCAGGATTATATAAAAGGAGCTGATCAAGGAGACGTTCGTATTTTATTGTTAAATGGAGAGCCTGTAGGTGCAATGAGACGTGTTCCCGGAAGCAACGATCACAGGTCAAATGTTTCGGCCGGCGGAAGCATTGCCAAACATACTTTAACAAAATCAGAAAAAGCACTTTGTAAACAAATAGGACCTAAACTGGTAAGTGACGGACTTTACTTTGTTGGTATTGATGTTATAGGCGGCATGCTGGTGGAGGTCAATGTCATGTCACCTGGTGGTATAACCTATATGAACAAGGTCTATAAAAACAAGATTAAAGTAGAAGAACGCGTTATTGACTTTGTGGAAAGTAAGGTGATGGATAAAGTACATGCTTTTGACCGACGTTCCAGATTGCGAAAAACAGTTGAAGAAGCTTAATATTTCATTTTTGGAAAACAAAATAATACTGAAGGAACCTATAGTCTCAGCTGATTGGCTTCAAGACCATTTATCAGTCTCCAATCTTGTGATTCTAGATGCAACAATGGATAAGGTTAGTGAAAGTTCATCAAATGGATCGGTTGACATTCAAATTCCAAATGCACGTTTTTTTGATATAAAAAATAAATTCAGTGATACATCTAATCCTTTTCCGAATGCAGTTCCTTCTAAAGAACAGTTTACTCAGGAAGGGCAAAATCTCGGGATAAACAAAGGTAGTGTCATCATAGTTTATGATGCTAATGGCATCTATTCAAGTGCCCGAGCTTGGTGGTTATTCAGGGCTTTTGGTCATGACAATGTTGCCGTCCTTGACGGTGGATTACCTGAATGGGTCCGATTTAATTTTAAAACTGAACCTAAAACGGAATTCGCCGGAATAAAAGGCAATTTCATAGCAACTTATAATCCGGAATACTTTAAGTTCTTTAATGATGTTCAATCTGATATGATTGATAAGAATAAATTAATATTAGATGCACGGTCATCTGACAGATTTGAGGGAATAGTAAAGGAACCCAGAGAAGGGTTAAGAAGTGGGGCAATTCCAAATTCGCAGAATTTACCTTACACCGAATTGCTCTTTCAAAATAAATTAAAGCGAAAGGATGAATTGATCTCCATATTTGATAAATTTAATAATAAAGAAAAGAATCTTATATTTTCATGCGGTTCAGGAATAACAGCATGCATTTTGGCACTTGGGGCAGACATTGCAGGACATAAAAATCTCTCGGTTTATGATGGTTCATGGACCGAATATGGAAGTTTAACAAAAAAATGAACTATGGAAGATATAAAGCATTGGACTAAAAAAGAACTTGTCGCATATATTTTATTATACGCTGCCCAATCCGATTTTGTGGAGTCTAATAAAGAAAAAAACATCATCATTTCAAAAGTGGACATGAAAACGTTTCAAAAGATACATGATGAATTTGATAAGGATAACGACTATCAAAGTATTCAGAAAATTATAGCAGGTCTTAAAGAGCATCAATATTCCAAAATGGATATCGATCTTTTATTTGCAGATATTAAGGGGTTATTTTTTGCTGATGGAAATTATGATACAACTGAACATAGTATGTATATGTTTCTTAAAAGAATCCTGAATTAATTTATGTTGAAGTTATCTGTAGAACAAATCATTAAAAAGATTGAAGCAGAAGAAACCTTTCATGCTGTTTCTTCGGACTATTCCTTTACGCTAAAGATAGATAGGTATGTACCTTATGTTTGTGGTGCTGTGCACGATGGTGATCAATTCAGAAAAGACCTATGGGATAATTGTTTGCACTCACAATATGAACGTTGGTATGAAGAAGATCCTGAAACAAAGAATATGGTTATTTCTCATCCTATTTTAATTGCCGGTAGAGATTCCAGATTTGAGTATGACCTTAACCGTATTCCGGAAGAAGCTGTTTTTGAAACTGCCTGGGGAAAACAGCTTTGGAAAAACTCTTTGCCTGTTAAAGAAAAGGAGATCTCATTAGCAAAACACACAGCTTTTTTTAAAGTCACTCACGCTTTAATAGAGAAAATAGAAGCCAAATTTGGTGTAGCGATTATCTACGATATGCATAGCTATAACTGGCAACGTTGGGACCGGGAAGTGCCTACCTGGAATCTGGGGACATCCAACGTGGATAATGAACGATTTAGGGAAGATATTGAAGCTTGGAGGCAGAGCTTGTCAGAAATTAAATTGCCATATGGAATAAGATCTACAGCCGATATAAATAACACCTTTTTCGGTAATGGCTATTTTTTAAAATATATTACCAAAAACTTTAAAAATACCTTAGTTTTGGCAACTGAAATAGCTAAGGTTTATTGTGATGAATTAAGTCAAGTTATTTACCCTGAAGTTGTTGCTGCGGTTGAAGAACAATTAAGGACCAGATTGGCGGAACATGCAGAAATATTTTATAAGAAGCACAGAGAATGAGTAATATAGATATTGAACAAAAGGCTTTATTTCAAATTGATCGTCGCATAGATGAATTAGTTAAGAAAATTGAGCTTTTGAGTTATGTCAATCCGGTAAATATTGAAGAAGAAAAGGTGAAATTCTTTGCTTCCAAATACCTGACCGATCCTGTTTTTGAATATCCGGGAATTGATTTTGATAAATTCAAGCTTCACAGAGAATTGTTCACGCAACCAATAGAACAGATTGAAAATGAAGAGATCAGGCAGCTTTATGAAGATATCATTTATAATTATTCCGGATTGATCCAATGTATTGAAACTATTGGAGAAGGAAAAAAATTCTACTATAATAGTCTGCATTCTTTTGGCACACCTACTGAGAAGGATGTTGAGAATGCAAAGTTCATTTTGCATTATAAGGATGAATATGATAATATTGAACAATTCAAACCTAAATTCAATGTTCAGCAAACGGAACAATTATTCAGGGATTATTCAAAACGATATGATTTTACTTATACAATAAAGCATTCCGATAAAATGTCTGCGATTGCTATGGTATTGAATAATATCCAGACTCTGGTGCTTAATGAAAATCATACATTTACTGAAAATCAGATCGCGATTCTTACAAATCATGAAATTGGTGTTCATATGGTTACTACCATGAACGGATTACTGCAACCATTAAAAATATTTTCTCATGGGTTTCCTAACAATGTAGAAACTCAGGAGGGATTGGCCGTTTTTTCCGAATATATGAGTAATAGTTTGACCATAAAACGATTAAAAGAACTGGCATACAGAGTAATAGCTGTTGATAGTTTAGCCAAGGGATATTCCTTTTCCGGAACGTTCAGGATGCTTTATAACGGTTATGATCTGGATAAAGAAACGGCTTTTAAAATTACGGTAAGAGTTCACCGTGGGGGAGGATTTACAAAAGACTATTTATACTTAAGTGGTCTTAAAAAGGTGTACGACATGTACGACAAAGGCCACGATTTGAGTTTGTTGCTTACAGGAAAGGTGTCTTTAGAATATTTAAGTCAATTAAAATCTCTGCAATCCCTTGGTCTTGCCGTTAATGCTAAGCATATTACTGACTCATATAAACATAATAGCAATACCAATAATAAGGTTGATTTTATTTTGAAAAATCTTAAATAATTCTTCCAAGTCAAAAAATAAACAAAACCTGATTTAATTCGCTCTCCATATAACCTTACTCCTTTTAATCGATTTTTTTAACATTTTCGTTTTGTTAATCAAGTATTTGAGTGTTATATCGGTATAATTATATATTAGAATGTTCCAGAATTATCTTTGAAGTATGAAAAAATTACTACTTCTGTTGTTGTTATTTTCCTTGACGGTTTCAAGTGCAAATGATAGTAAAATCAAAAAAAGTTCAAATAGAATCAGTAAAACTGAATTCAAAAATGACGATAATAAAAAAGAACTTGGTATACTTGATTTTAAGGTTGATACAATATTTAAGAATGTTACATTCAATACAGTTGAAGAAATAGATTATATCAATATTTACAATGAAGATCAACAACAAATATTCTCAGTAAATGCAAGAATAATTTTGGGAGATACATTAAACATTTCTTTTTTAGAAAAAGGAACGTACTATATAGAAATCATTTTTGGTGAGAAAAAAGGTGCTAAGCAAATTATTATTTAATTTATTCAAATTTAGTGTTAATTGAAAGTCTGGATTACCATCCAGACTTTTTTTTATTCCAAAAACTTAGCTTTTAACTCCAAAGTAGGAACCATACATTCATTTTGCTTTCCAAACCAGCTATATCTATTTCGTGCAATAAGATCATAGATCCAGTCTCTAACAAACTTTGGAACAACAAAAAATATTACAAGAAAATTAATAGGTGCCCTAAGGTGTTTAGCAATATTTAATGCGGCTGTGGACTTGCTAGATAATCCATTCTTTTTGGAATAGAGTAGGATGGAGTCTGTCCTTGATGTGTCTACTTTATGGGTTTTAATAATCTCTTTGCCAGCGATACTCTGCAATGGAGCAAACAGGAAAGTATCCTTTTTATCATTCCTGATAATAAATTTAACAGAGCTGTTACAAAGGTTGCAAACTCCGTCGAATAAAATAAGTTGTTTGTTTTCGGGAAAATTTATCATACTATTTTGAAGCTTCAACTAGTTCAAGCAGATCAATATTAACATTAGTTGTGAACATGCCATAATTCACAATAGCTTTATTTTTTTCTAATGTATCAATGCTTCCTACAGCTCTGCCATCCAGCATTCTAACCTTGTCTCCAATTTTTAAAACCGGTTTAGGTTTTTCAATTATAATTTCTTTCTTTTTCGCTTCCTTTTTCTTGTTTCTTATAACTTGTACTTTTTTATCAGCTTCTCGTTTAACTTTTAAATCCTGATTTTTTTGAATTTTCTTTTGCTTAGCAGAAACTTTTTTTCTTTTAGAATTTTCTATTTGAACTATTCTGAATAATTCAGACATAAGTTCTCTTTTGCCGTTATTTTCAAAATATTTCTCTGCAATTTCATTGACCTTTTGGCCTAAATAGATCAATCGTTGGTTACTGTCATATAATTCCTGATAACTTTCCAGTTTTCTTTGAATTTTAATATTGATCTCTTCTAATTTTTCGGCCTCACTTAATTTTTTCTGCTCGTTTACTTTTAAAGAACGTTCTGTTTTCTCTAATTTAAATCTTTCTTTCTGAAGTTTTGCTATTGTGGCGTCAAAGCGAACCTTACTGCGTTCAATTTTCTTTTTAGCCTTATTAATCAAATTATATGGAATACCATTCTTTTGTGCTACTTCAAATGTAAACGAGCTACCTGCTTGACCCAGGGCCAGTTTAAAAACAGGCTCTAAACTTTTGCCATCAAATAACATGTTAGCATTGAGCATAAAAGGCAACTCATTAGCCAACATCTTTAAATTGGAGTAATGCGTGGTTATAATACCATACGATTCACGTTCATAGAATACTTCTAAAAAAGACTCTGCCAAAGCTCCTCCTAATTCAGGATCACTTCCAGTGCCAAATTCATCAATTAAAAACAAAGTCCTTTTATTACACTTTTTTAAGAAGTAATTCATTTGCTTAAGCCTGTAACTATAAGTGCTTAAATGATTTTCTATTGATTGGTTATCACCAATATCGGTCAATATTCTGTCAAAAATGCAAACTCTGCTTCTTTCATGAACGGGAATAAGCATTCCGCTTTGGAACATAACTTGTAGTAAACCAACTGTTTTTAAAGTGATACTTTTGCCTCCGGCATTAGGCCCTGATATAACAATGATTCTGCTCGTTTTAGTGAGCTCAATTGTTTGGGGAAACGTAGGTTTATTTAAGTCTAAATTATTCAAATAAAGCAGTGGATGATAAGCATCTTTAAGATACAGCCTTTTATCATCAGATATTTCAGGGAGAATTGCATTTAACGATTTTGCATATTTTGCCTTGGCAAAAATAACATCCATGCCGGTTAAATAGTTTTGGTATTGCTCAAGTAACTTATAATACGGGCGAATAAAATTTGTTACTCTCTTTAGAATTCTAATAACCTCTTCCTGTTCTTCATATTCCAGATTGTTTAATTCTCTCGTGTATCTTGTAGTAGCTTCCGGTTCAATATACACAATACTACCAGTTTTACTGCTCCCCATGATTGAGCCTTTAACTTTGCGTCGATACATGGATTTAACTGCTAATACTCTTTTATTGTCAACTACAGATTCCTGGATATCGTCTAAATATTCCTTATTTTGATAGGTATGCAAAGCGGTCGCAAAGCTCTGGTTTATCTGTCCTTTAATTTTAATAATTGATTTTCTCAACTGAGCTAAAAGAGGAGAGGCACTATCTTTTAAATCGCCAAAACGATCCAGTATTGCTTCAATTTTTTCCTGAATAATTTTGTTAAGTTCTATTTTGGAGCCATTTTCATCTAAAACTGGATAGTATTCCTTGAATTTATTTAAAAATGATATAATACTGTTTACCGTTAAAGAAATAGCTACTAGTTTTTGTAATCCATTTGATTCCAGATATGTGTTCTCTATTTTTAATAATTTGAGTTCCTTGGTTATAGGCTCAAATCTGTGATTTGGAATTCTATTGTTATTATCAAAAGAGGATACATACTCATTTGTTTGATTCAGAGCTAGTATGAGATCTTTCTTTAAAACAAAAGGTTCAATTTCTAATACACTATTTTTACCAAGATCAGATAAACAATATTCACTGACTTGTTGTAAAACAGTATGGAATTCAATGTCACTTAATGTTTTTTGATGAATTGATATCATTCTAAAAATTGTCCTATTTTTACTTTACAAAATTACATATATTAATGAATGTAGACATACAATCGAGTTGGAAACCTCACTTACAAAAAGATTTTGATCAACCTTATTTTAAAGTTTTAACAGAATTTGTCAAACAGGAGTATGCAAGTCATGTGTGTTTTCCTCCCGGCAAACAAATCTTCAATGCATTTGAACATTGTCATTTTGAGGACTTGAAGGTTGTTATATTGGGTCAGGATCCTTATCACGGAAATGGACAGGCGCATGGTTTATGTTTTTCGGTAAACGATGGGATTCCCCATCCACCCTCATTAATTAATGTGTTCAAGGAAATAGAAGATGATCTTGGAATTCCATATCCTAAAAGTGGAGACTTAACGAAATGGGCAGATCAAGGTGTTTTACTCTTAAATGCGACCCTAACTGTGAGAGCACATCAGGCCGGAAGTCATCAAAAAAAGGGCTGGGAAATTTTTACAGATTCAGTTATTCAAGTAATTAGCAGTAATAAAGATAAAGTCGTTTTTTTACTGTGGGGCGGATTTGCAAAAAGCAAGATGAAGTTAATAGACAGGTCTAAACATTTGATATTAACATCCGGACATCCATCACCTTTAAGTGCAAACAGGGGACTATGGTTTGGAAACAGACATTTTAGCACTGCTAATAAATGGTTGAAGGATAATGGTTTGAAAGAAATAAATTGGTGATTATTATCATGCTATATTGAAATTAATATTCTTAATTTTGATGAAATTAAAAAACTAAATAATGAATAGAAGTATAATTATAAAGATTTTTTCCCTGGTAATAATTTTTATGTTAATTGGCTGTAAAGATTCCGGTCAATATCAATCAATAAATACGGAGAAAACTTTAAAGACCAATGATGACACTCATAAGGTAATTGCAAAAGAAATTCAGAATGCAGGAATGTACACTTATGTTAAAGTATCTGAAAATAATGAGGAATATTGGGTTGCAATACCTAAATCCGAAATTGAAATTGGAAAAGAATATTATTATAAGGGAGGAATGAAAATGGTAAATTTTGAAAGCAAAGAACTAAATAAAACCTTTGACACCGTTTGGTTTCTTGACACATTTTTTAAGAAAGATCCCAATAAAATTATTCTCGGTAATACCCAAAATATTGTCACACCTGATGTAACGGAAATTATTGAACAACCCGGGAATGGAACAAGTGTTAAGAAACTTCTTTCGGATACTGAATCGTTTTCAAATAAGGAAATAGTCATAAAGGGTAAAGTTGTTAAAGTAAACAAGAATATTTTAAACAGGAATTGGGTTCACTTAAAAGATGGTACTAGTTTTAAAGACAAAACAGAAATTACAATTTCAACAACTGATACTGTAAAACTTGGAGATGTTTTGACTTTTAAAGGTTTGGTAACTCTTGATAAAGATTTTGGATATGGATATGTTTATCCGGTTCTATTAGAGAACGGACAAGTTTTAAAATAGTGGTCCTGAATGTAACTAGATAATATTTTTTAACTACCTGTTGGAGCTAATTCGCGTAAACTTCTTTCTGAAATTCTTTCTGGAGATAAAACTCGAACATCTTCAGTTTTTTGAGTAACTGGTTTCTTTGTAGTCTTGTTGCAACTAAAAATCAACAATAAGAAATTAATAGCAATAAGACTGGAAATAATTAAAGTAATTGATAAAAACATAAGCAATGTATTTATTTGGGTAAATAATTAATAGCCAGGCAATATTAACAATAATTTATGAGATAACCAAATTAATAAATCGATTAAATGCATAAATTACCGTTAATTGGTGTTTTATTGTGAGTATTTTTAGATTTTTGTTATCAGTTCTTTGTATGATATTTTCTTAGGTATAATATTCAATGCCAATAATTTGTCTTGTACATTCATGATTGTTTTTTCATCAATTAATTCCTGACACCATTCTGTTAAATTCAACCATTCCTGAACATCTTCAAGCTTTTGATCATACCTGTTAGCTATTGTTTTGTCAATGCTGGGAATGCTTTTAAACTCACTGGTCGTATTATTAATGATTTCAAGAATTGTTTTAACCTCATCAGGATTATTATTTAAAAATTCTTCTCTTCCTGCAATTACAAAACAAGGCCAAGGTGAAGGACAATTACCTATTCGTCGAAAAACACCAGAATCCACTATTGGTTTGGTTGTAAACTTTTCCCATAAAAAATAATCAGCTTTTTTGCTTGTTAATCCCTCTACAGCACCTTCCAAATTACCAACCAATTCAAATTGTAAATCCTTTTCAAGATCCCAATGGTTATTCTCTGCATTTATATAGGCCATCAAATGGGAACCTGAACCAAATCTGCTTATTGCTGCTTTTTTACCTTTTAGATCATCTAAAGATTTGTAAGGTGAATCATGGGCCACATGAATTCCCCAGATTAAAGGTGATTTTACAAAAGTTTGAATGATTCTACTTTTATTACCTTCAATTATATCAGTAATAATTCCTTCTGTGAGTACAACAGCAAGATCAATTTCTTTATTCCTAAGTGCTTTGCACATAGCTCCGGTACCGCCATAATAATCCTTCCATCTTAAATTGATACCTTTTGATTTGTACTCTCCGTTTTTAAGTGTTAAATACCAGGCTAAATTAAAATGTTCAGGTACTCCGCCAATTGTGATCGTTTTCATTAAATTAAATCTGTTTCGACAATTTTACCTAGTGCATATTCTATTAGACGTTCTACCGTTTTTTTTGGGTCCTTACTAAAATTACCTGTAACTCTGTTAGCAATTATAGCATTTAAAGACAGTGCTTTGTGACCTAAAAGTTTTGATAAGCCATAAATGACCGAAGTTTCCATTTCAAAATTGGTTATTCTGAATCCATTAAAATCGAATGAATCCATTTTTTTATTCAGATCGGGATCTTGAAGCGGCAACCTTAAAACTCTTCCTTGTGGTCCATAGAAACCTCCGGCAGTTGCTGTTAAACCTTTAAAAACCTTATCACTATCAAATATTTTTTCAAGTTCAGCGCTGTTATCTATTATTATTGGTCTGGCTTTTTTAGGACTCCAATTTGTATACTTTACAAATTCATCTTCCACTTCAGGTTTACAAATGCTATCTATTTGATAAAAATGAAGCATTCCATTTAAGTCCAGACCATGTGTGCCAATTACAAAAGAATCAACCGGAACTTCCTTTTGCAAAGAACCGGAGGTTCCAATTCGTATTATGTTAAGACAGGTTAATTTGTCTTTTTTCTTTCTTGTTTTTAAATCAATATTAACCAAAGCATCCAGCTCATTGATTACAATATCAATATTATCGGGCCCTATGCCTGTTGAAATAACTGTCAACCTTTTTCCTTTATAGATTCCTGTCTGTGTTTTAAATTCCCTTTTTTGAGTTGAGAATTCAATTGTTTCAAAATGCTTGGTAATTTTTTCAACACGATCCTGATCTCCCACAAAAAGCAAGGTGTTCGATATGTTTTCTGGTTTTAAGTTAAGATGATAAATACTTCCGTCCGGATTGAGGATAAGTTCTGATTCTTTAATAGGCATTTATATCGTTTTTATGAGTTTATTTTCATCGGAGTTAAACTGAAAGTCCAATCTGTTTACACCTCCATAATCAATATTATTATTTAATTCTAATGCAAAATTATTTTGACTGATCAATGCTTCATGTCCTTTCCTATTTAATGTAAGACTATCCTCATTTTCGTTAAAAAAAATAGATAAATTCCTGATAATTCTTTCAAATTGAATATCTCCAAACCCATAGTATCCCTGATAATTCAATGCATATCCAAGAAGATGATGCCTTGATTTAATTTCACTTGATCTAACTATTTCAAGAATATTTTTTTCCAGGGTGTTCAGTCCGTTTTTCGAATCAGGAAATCGCTTTAAATGGGCTTTTAGGCAATTACTTAAATAAGGAAAAGAAGAAGGTCGAGTTATATATGGTTTGAAAATGTTGTGGTCTTTGCCGCAATAAGTTCTCCAAAGGGCAATAGCTATATCGATATCTTCAGAATTTAATTCAATTTTGTTGCTGTAATGATTTAATAATTGAACCGGAGTTAGTTCTGCTAGCCCTTTAAGATTTTTCTCTCCTTCAACTCTTCCACTACAAACCAGATATAATGGTAAATCTATTTCTCGTTGATGTAATAGGCTAATTACAGCAATTAAGTTAATATGACAAAATAGGTCATATTCAAACCACATGACAATTTCAGAATACCTATCACTATTATCCAATTTAGCTAATTCCTTTCTATATTCTTTTTCATCAATCTCAATGTTATATGCCTCTTTCAAAAAAGTCCTTCGGCTATTAAAAAATTCTTCCGAATCAATTCCCGCAACAGTAGGGCCTTCGCACAACATCTCTTCCCAAGTTAGGAAAACACCTGGAATATCAAGTTCTTTTAAATAATTTGTTAAACTACTACCGTTTGTAATATGAAGGATTTGTTTTTCCATAATTATCCACCAACTCGCTTAACTTTAAAACCTTTTTCTTTTAGAATATTCATGATCTTATCTCGAAAATCTCCTTGAATTATAATTTTATCATCTTTAAAACTACCACCGACGCTTAGTTTGGTCTTGAGTTCTTTAGCCAATATTTTAAAGTCTTCTATAGCTCCGGTATAGCCTTCCAAAATAGTAATGGGCTTCCCTTTACGTTTTTCATATTTACAGATAATAGGTTCATTCTGCAACCAAATTTCAGTTGAATCATCAGTAACTTTATCCGATTCTGATGGAACATGGTCAGGAAATAAACCTTTAAGTTGATCTTTTAAATCCATTTCAAGTAAAATTTACTTTTTGATCAATCCCAGCTCAACCAAACGCTGATTTAAAAATTCACCGGCAGTAATATCCTTAAATTGTTTTGGATGTTTATCGTCCACGCAAATATTGAGAACATCCAGCTTCATATCACTTATTGGATGCATAAAAAATGGTATGGAATATCTTGAAGTTCCCCACAATTCTTTTGGTGGGTTAACAACCCTATGAATAGTAGATTTTAACTTATTATTGGTATGTCTGGAAAGCATATCACCAACATTGATCATTAGTTCATCCGGTTGGGCTATGGCATCTAACCATTCTCCTTTATGATTTTGTACTTGCAAACCACGGCCTTGTGCACCCATTAACAAAGTTATTAAATTGATGTCCCCATGAGCTGCTGCACGAACGGCATTTTTTGGTTCATTGGTAATAGGAGGGTAGTGGATTGGCCTTAAAATGGAATTGCCATTCTTGATATATTCGTCAAAATAGGATTCTTTTAAACCTAAATGTAAAGCCAAAGCTCTGAGAACATATTTAGCAGTTTTTTCAAGCATTTTATACGTTTCCTTGCCAACTTCATTAAACTTTGGCAATTCATTCACCTCTACATTTTTAGGATATTCGGCTTCCAGTTCAGGATCCTTTTCAACATATTGTCCAAAATGCCAGAATTCCTTTAGATCTCCTTCTTTTTTACCTTTCGCATGCTCTTTACCAAAAGATGTATAACCTCTTTGTCCACCTAATCCCTCGATTTCATATTTCATTTTTATTTCCAAAGGAAGGTCAAAAAAATTCTTGATTTCGGTGTATAGATCTTTAACTAAGTTGTCACTTAAAAAATGCCCTTTTAAAGCAACAAACCCAATTTCTTCATAGGCTTTTCCTATTTCATCAACGAACTTTTGCTTTCTTACCGGATCTCCAGAAAGAAAATCCTCAAGATTTACGCTAGGAATACTATTCATAAGATAATGTTTTAAGGTAAAGTACAAATGTAACTAAATTACCAGAACAATTCGGACAGCAAACTCAAAAAGGGGAAAGGGAATTAAATTGAAATAATGAATGAATAATACATTAGATTTTAAAATTTATTTACATTTGATAAACCTATTTTTTCTATGAGTTCGGAAATCTTCTCAAACAGTGACATCAACTATAATGACTACAATTTGGATGATGAAACGTTATTACTCCTATATAAGAATATTGTAAAACCTAGACTTATTGAAGAGAAGATGCTCATTTTATTAAGACAAGGTAAAATAAGTAAGTGGTTTGCAGGAATTGGACAGGAAGCTATTGCAGTAGGTGTAACTATGGCATTGAATAAGGATGAATATATTTTACCAATGCACAGAAATTTAGGTGTTTTCACAACTCGTGAAATTCCTTTACACAGATTATTTAGTCAATGGCAGGGAAAGGCCAAGGGATTTACAAAAGGCCGTGACAGAAGCTTTCATTTTGGAACCCAGGAATTTAAAATAGTGGGTATGATCTCACATTTAGGTCCACAATTAGGAGTTGCTGATGGCATTGCCTTAGCAAGCAAACTCAAAAAGAAAGGAGAGGTAACTGCCGTATTTACAGGAGAAGGAGCAACTAGCGAAGGAGATTTTCATGAGGCTTTAAATGTGGCATCAGTCTGGGAACTTACCGGTACTGTTCTGCATAGAAAACAATGGGTATGGTTTATCAACACCAACCAATGAACAATATAAATGTAAGAATTTGGCAGACAGAGGAATAGGTTATGGGATGGAAACTCATATATTGGATGGCAACAACATTCTAGAAGTCTATTCCAAAATGTGTGAAATTGCTGAAGATGTCAGACAGAATCCCAGACCTGTTCTTATTGAGTTCAAAACCTTCAGAATGCATGGCCATGAAGAAGCAAGCGGTACCAAGTATGTCCCAAATGAACTTCTCAATTTTTGGGCTAAAAAAGATCCAATTGAAAATTATCAGTCTTTTTTAAAGGATAAGGGCTTACTAACTGAAGAAATGGAAGTTGAAATAAAAACTGAAATTGTCCATGAATTAAATGAAAATCTGAAAATTGCATTTGATGAAGAACCAATTATTCCAAATGAAAGTATAGAATTAAATGATGTCTATAAACCATTTGAATATCATCATATTGAACCAAAATCCAATGTAAAAGAAATACGGTTAATAGATGCCATTTCCGAAGGATTAAAACAGAGCTATGGAGCGACATGACGATTTGGTGATCATGGGTCAGGATATTGCAGAGTATGGTGGAGTTTTTAAGATTACTGAAGGTTTCTTGGAGCTATTTGGAAAAGACAGAGTCAGGAATACGCCTATTTGCGAATCTGCTATTATAGAAGCAGCAATGGGTTTATCAATTGCAGGAATTAAAAGTGTTGTCGAAATGCAATTCGCCGATTTTGTTACATCAGGCTTTAATCCGGTTGTAAATTATTTGGCAAAATCATATTACAGGTGGAATCAGGAAGCAGATGTTGTTATAAGAATGCCTTGTGGAGCGGGAGTGGCTGCTGGACCTTTTCATTCCCAGACCAATGAAGCCTGGTTTACAAAAACTCCGGGTTTAAAAGTAGTTTATCCTGCTTTTCCATATGATGCCAAAGGGTTATTGGCTACTGCCATAAATGATCCAAATCCTGTCTTGTTTTTTGAGCATAAAGCTTTGTACAGAAGTATAAGACAAGATGTTCCTACAAATTATTATACTTTGCCACTTGGAAAAGCTTCAATTTTGTCCGAAGGGACAGATATAACAATTATTGCCTACGGAGCAGCTGTTCATTGGGCATTGGAAACACTTAATGAAAACCAGGAAATTAAGGCAGATCTGATTGATTTAAGAACTTTACAACCTTTGGATACTGAGACTATTTTTTCATCAGTCAGAAAAACGGGAAAAGCAATCATCTTGCAAGAAGATTCCCTATTTGGTGGAATAGCCAGTGATATTTCTGCTCTTATTATGGAAAATTGTTTTGAAGAGTTGGATGCTCCTGTAAAACGAGTTGCCAGTATGGATACACCCATTCCTTTTGCAAGTCAGTTAGAACAACAATATTTAGCAAAGAATAAATTTGAAATTGCTTTAAGACAATTATTGGATTATTAGTCTACTTGTTTATCTTTATGCTAATTTGAATTTATAATAGTTTCTTTATCAATTCATAAAATAATCAGCCTTCAAATTAGTAAACTTAACCACTTCTTTTATTAATTCTTAAATACAAGTAAATGAATAATTTTATTAAATCTACCTTAAAATGGTTTTGTCTGATTTGTATGATAATACCACTAAATGCGCAGACCATTAAAAAAGACACAGTTTTCAACGGACTCAAATTTAGAAGTCTAGGTCCAGCATTTGTATCCGGAAGGATTGCTGATATTGCTATACATCCGGAAAATGAAAACACATGGTACGTTGCTGTAGGTTCTGGTGGTGTTTGGAAAACAGAAAACTCAGGAACTACATGGGATCCCATTTTTGATAAAGAGTCAAGTTATTCAATAGGTTGTGTTACAATTGATCCCAATAATTCGCATACAATTTGGGTTGGAACAGGTGAAAATGTAGGAGGAAGGCATGTTGGATTTGGAGATGGGATTTATAAAAGTGATGATGATGGAAAGACTTGGAAAAACATGGGCCTAAAAGAATCGGAGCACATTTCTAAAATTATTGTGCATCCTTCAAATCCGGATATTATCTGGGTTGCTGTACAAGGACCTTTGTGGAGTAAAGGAGGTGAACGTGGTGTTTATAAATCAATCGATGGAGGTGAAACCTGGACCAAAAAATTAGGAGAAGGTGATTGGACTGGAGCAACTGACATTTTAATTGATTCCAGAAATCCGAATGTACTTTATGCAGCAACCTGGGATCGTCACAGGACTGTTGCAACTTATTTAGGAGGTGGTCCGGGTTCGGGTATTTACAAAAGTACTGATGGAGGGGAAACCTGGAAAAAATTATCAAAAGGTATTCCTTCATCAAACCTAGGTAAAATAGGTTTAGCAATATCATCTTTTAATCCTGATGTAATTTATGCAGCTATTGAATTGGACAGACGTAAAGGTGGACTATTTATGTCTGACAATAAAGGTGAGTCTTGGATTAAACAATCTGATGCTATTTCCGGTGGTACTGGTCCTCATTATTATCAGGAATTATATGCTTCACCACATCACGAAGGAACTTTGTATTTAATGAGTAACACAGTACAGATTTCGAATGACCATGGAAAATCATTTAGAAATATGAATGAAAAAAACAAACATGTAGACAGTCATGCTATGGCTTTTAAAAGCTCGGATTCAGATTATGTTCTTTTTGGAACAGATGGTGGACTTTATGAAACATTCGATCTTACGAAATCATGGAAATATATTAGTAATTTGCCAATAACACAATATTACAAGCTTGCAGTTGATGACTCTGAACCATTTTACAATATTTATGGTGGAACACAGGACAATGGTTCTCATGGAGGACCTTCGCAAACCTTAAGTGCAGCAGGAATTACAAATGCAGATTGGTGGAAAACATTGGGAGCTGATGGTCATCAATCAGCTATAGAACCTGGAAATCCGAAAATCACCTATGGTGAATTTCAGGAAGGTGTGCTTTGGCGGGTTGATCAAACTACAGGAGAATCTGTATTTATTCAGCCACAACCAAGAGAAGGAGAGCCTTATGAGAGATTTAACTGGGATGCCCCAATTTTGGTGAGTCCTCATGATCCAACAAGGCTTTATTTTGCATCACAACGTGTTTGGAGGTCGGATAATAGAGGTGATGTCTGGAAACCAATTTCTGAAGATCTTACACTTAATCAGGACAGAATTACGCTTCCTATTATGGGCAAACAACAAAGCTGGGATAATGCATGGGATGTGTATGCCATGTCAAATTATAATACAATAACTTCTCTTGCAGAATCTCCTAAACAAGAGGGCTTGATCTATGCCGGGACTGATGATGGGATTATTCAAATAACTGAAGATGGTGGTCAAACTTGGAGAAAAGTAGAACTTGGATCCATTAAAGGAATTCCGAATACACCATTTGTAAATGATGTCAGGGCTGATTTGTTTGATGCCAATATTGTTTATGCAGTATTGGACAATCACAAATATGGCGATTTCAAGCCTTATTTATTAAAAAGCACCAATAAGGGCAGGACATGGACAAACATGAATGGAGATCTGCCTGATCGCCTTCTTTCTTGGCGTTTGGTGCAAGACCATATTAAAAAGGATCTGTTATTTGCAGCCACAGAATTCGGAATTTATATGACCGCAAATGGCGGATTAAATTGGACTAAATTAACCGGAGATCTTCCAACAATTTCATTCCGTGATATAACAATTCAGCGTCGGGAAAACGATCTGGTAGCTGCTTCGTTTGGTCGCGGATTTTATGTTTTGGATGATATCTCACCTATTAGAGAATTTGATAGTTCTATGCAGGACAAAGAAGCAACTTTATTCAACGTAAAACCAGCTTATTGGTATATACAAAAAGGAGATGTTTATGGTCAGGGGGATAATTATTACAAAGCGAAGAACCCTCCTTATGGAGCCAATTTTACATATTACTTGAAGGATAAGCTAAAGTCTAAAAAGGAAAATAGACAGGATTATGAAAAAGAATCAAAAAATACTGATTTTCCGGGATGGGATAAATTAGAAGCTGAGAAAAGACAGCAGGATCCTAAAATTATTTTGATAATTAAAGATGAAAAAGGCAAAGTAGTTAATACTATTGATGGCCTTAATAATAAAGGATTCAATCGTATTAACTGGAAATTGGATTATCCTGATAAATCAGGTGAAAAACTCAACGGAAAAAGTCCGGAATATAGAAAAACATTGGCAACTCCAGGAGAATATTCGGTCACTTTAGCTAAAAAAGTTGATGGTAAATTAGACGTTCTGGCAGGTCCAAAAAACTTTAAGGTCGTACCTTTAAAAGAAGGTGCACTAAAAGGAAGTTCTTATGAAGAAATTGACAGTTTCAGAGAGGAATATATTGTATTTTCTCAGGATCTTACTGCTACAAATTTAAAGATGTCAAAAAGTTTAAAATTAGTCAATGCCATGGAAAATGCTCTTAAAAAAGCAGAAAATGCTAGTGAAGAATTATTTAAACGCGTGTATTTAGTGAGGGAAAGGCTATTAGATATCGATAAGGAATTGTCTGGAGATAAAACAAAGGCAGAAATAGGGGAGAGTTCCAATCCAACACCTAATAGTTACGGTGGACGATTTGCATCTATTTTAAGAAACTCAACCTATGGTCCAACCGAAAATCACATTGCCGCTTTTAACTTATCTAAAAAGAGGTTAGAATTGATTAAAAAGAAACTAGACGACCTAAAAGCAGGCGAATTGAATTCTTTAAAAAATGATCTTAAATCAGCAGGAGCCCCTTGGGTCGAGGATTTTTAATAGGTAATCTTAGCAAAATATGTAAATTAAAAGAATAGTATTAACATGTCACAATAACCTACTAACGAGTAAGTTAAGCTGAAAAAATGTCATATTTCATGAAATTTTAGCATGAAAATCAAGCTGGTATTAGATTTGCTATTATGAATATGAAAATGAAGTTTAACTTAAATTAAATTATTATGACTGGTTTAATTCCAACAAGAAAAAGAAATGATGAATCTAGCAATTTAGGATTCACAAGTTACCCAACATTAACATCTTGGGTAGATGACATATTAAACAACAATTTTGGCAATGAGTTTGTATCAAACTTTAATACCGGAATTAGTCTTCCTGCGGTTAACGTAATGGAACATGACGATAACTACATTGTAGAAATGGCTATTCCAGGTCTAAAAAAATCTGATTTTGACATCAGTTTAGATAACCAAATTTTATCTATTTCTGCTGAAACAAAAGTGGAAAAAGAGGAGGCAGATAAAAATTACACCAGAAGAGAATTCGGATATTCCTCTTTCAAACGTACTTTTAGATTACCTAAAACCGTAGAAATTGACAAAATCTCTGCTAAATATAACGAAGGTATTTTGAAAGTAGAGTTACCAAAAAGAGATGAAGCCAAGAAAAAACCGATACAAAGCATAAAAGTATCGTAACAAAAAAACCCAGCGAAATAGCTGGGTTTTTTATTTACAAATTCAATAAATGGTTATCTATAACGTCTTTTAGTGTTCCATTGATAACTATTTGAATTCGGCTTCCTGTTAGTAATTTGATTGCTGTCTAAAGTTCTCATGATCTGTTCGTTTTTTGATTTATTTATTGCATTGATTGATTATTGTTTTTAATATAGCTTATCTAAAGCGTCTTTTAGTATTCCATTGATAACTATTGCTATTCGGTAATTTACTTGTAATTTGATTGTTTTTTAAAGTTCTCATGTCGTATATATTTTGATTGTTTGTATTATATAGACGACACATGGATTAAATTGTTACAGTACTATGCATAACAAAGTAGTGTTTTAATAAAACTTTAACAAATCAACAGATAAGTAGTATCAGTTATTAATGGAAACATAATGGCAATTTTACTATAATTTATAAGAAATATTTATTTCCTTATAAGATTATACTACAGTAAGTTGTTAGTTTATAGTAAGGCATTACTTATTTTTGAATATTAAAAAATAACATTAAAATTGATTTACTTCATAAATAAATACGATGGATAATTATCTTGATACTTTTATAAATTCGTTCAAAGGAACCCTTAACTGGACCTGGAATTCCATTGTTTTTGATGTACCATGGTATACTAACTATTTTTGGGGGTTAATAAGCATTTCTTTATTGGTCTGGTTTCTCGAGATCCTTTTTCCCTGGAGAAAAGAGCAGTCTATCTTCCGTAAAGATTTTTGGCTGGATGCGTTCTATATGTTCTTTAACTTTTTCATTTTTGCAATTGTTATCAGTGGCGTCTATGATCTTCTGGGAGTACTTTTTAATAATTTAGGTATCACTGCCAAATCCTTGTCAATTATTGATATATCTAATCTCCCAATGTGGAGTCAACTGCTCATATTCTTTATTTTACTGGATTTTGTTCAATGGTTCACACATGTTTTACTTCATAGATATAATGTCCTCTGGCGTTTTCACAAAGTGCATCATTCAGTAAAGGAAATGGGATTTGCAGCGCATTTGCGTTACCATTGGATGGAAAACATTCTATATAAACCATTAAAGGTATTTGCAGTTATGCTTTTGGGTGGATTTGAACCGCAACAAGCTTACATTGTCCATTTTATAGCCATTTCAATTGGTCATCTTAACCATTCAAATATTAAATTTACCTATGGACCTTTAAAATATGTATTCAACAACCCCGTTATGCATTTATATCATCATGCCTATACTTTACCGGAAGGAAGTCATGGAGTTAACTATGGTATTAGTTTGAGTCTTTGGGATTATATTTTTAAGACCAGTTATATTCCGGAAGATAGCGGGAAGATCAAGCTAGGATATTCGGATGACAATAAAATGCCCAAAAGTTTTTTTGGCCAGTTATTTTACGGATTCTCGTCAAAGGACTAAATTACATTCCTTAATTTATAAATTATTTGATTTTGGCACTTTTGTTGATACTTAGCTGTTAAATATTGATTTTTAATTTTTAATTCAACTTTAACTAATATTTAAAGATAATTTTAAAACATTACCGTTATTTTTGAATGCTTTAAATTGCCATCGCGTGAAGTCAAATTTATTATTAATTTCTTTCCTTTTATCTACGATTAGTCTATCGGCTCAAATTTCAGATAAGCCAATTCAATCAACTCCAGTTCCTGCAATGGAGTCAGATAAGAAAGGGGAAGTCAATATTGAAGGTTCTCAAATTACAGTAGATAAAAAAGATGAATCTTTAGCTCTACCCATTAAAAAGTATACAGACGATTTTGACCTTAACAAAAGAGAAACCAAGAGCTTTACGATGGTACAGGAAAGTGATTTGATTGATCCGGGAGTTATATATGAGGAAAAGTGGGCAAAAAAAGAAAAGGAGAGCAGAACAGCATTTCAAGGTGACCAGTTTCTAGGACAATTCGATACTAAATCTGTATTCGTACATGTGCTATATAGAGATCATGAATATCCTGATGGCGATAGAATTAGAGTTTACTTGAATGATGATGTGATAAGGCCAAGTGTTTTATTGACCTCGGGTTATGGAGGATTTAAGTTAGACTTAAAAGAAGGGATCAATAAAATAGACTTTCAGGCTTTAAATCAAGGCGAATCCGGACCAAATACTGCTGAATTTCAGGTATATGATGATAATGAAAATCTGGTTTCTTCCAACAGGTGGAACCTGTCTACTGGTTCCATTGCGACTGTAATTATAGTTAAAGAATGACGTTCGTCGAATCTTTTTCATTTTTTTAGATTATTTGTAGGACGTTTTGTACTTTTATTTTCAGTTCAAATTTAAGTGTGCAAGTATTTTAAAGGTTTATGCCTTTAGACCGATTAAATATTGTGAAAATGGTTAAATAAATTTTAATACAAGTAGCAAATTCAGTTCTCTATTAAAGGAGGACATATTTATAAACAAAAGCTATTAATATTAAAATCTTTAACTATGAAGACAAAATTTACTTTGTTAGTGTTGGCTATATGTTTTAGCTCGACAAATTATGCGCAAAAAATAGTTGCGCTTCACAGCCCTACAAACGGTGTTCAATATTTCAATGACGATTATTCGTTCCAAACGGCTTACACAGCAGCAGTTGTTGGAGACACTATTTATTTACCAGGTGGCACAAACATTCCACCTGCACGTTTTGAAAAGCAACTCACTATTTTTGGTGCTGGTTACCATCCAGATGCAACTACAGCAACCTACCCGACAAAAATATCAGGAAACTTCACATTAAGTGATGAAGCCGATGGTTTTTATTTAGAAGGAGTAGAAATCACTGGAAGTTTGGTTTATGACTCGAATGAATCTGTTAACGATGTGACCATAAAACGTTGTAAAATTAATTCTTCATTAAGTATGCCAGGAGACAGGACCAATCCTGCCGAAAACAATAATTTTATTGAAAATATCATACCTTCTCTAGGGGTTGATAATCTTATCAATTCAATGTTCTTTAACAATATTATTGAACGTACAGGTTATTTAAGAAATTTAGTTTTCCTAAATAATATATTTTTATATTCTACAACCTCTAGTAGTACTTATGAAGTAATTTATTATGCCAATAATTGTATGTTTAAAAACAATGTGTTCTTACAAGAAAATGGTAATATTTGTGAAGGCTTAGGCACTAGCACATGGGCAAACAATATATTTTGTCATCCAAATAATGCTTCAACGAGCCCAACTGGTTTAGGTACCGACCCAACCATTGGAGAAGATGGTAACTATTATGTAGTAAGAGCAGACGTATTGGTAAATCAAACAGGTACTGCATTTAGTTACGACCACGACTATCACCTACAAGATGCAACAATTAATTTAGGCGATGATGGGTCAGAAAATGGAATCTATGGTGGTTTCTATCCATGGAAAGACTATTCAATACCTATCAATCCGCATATCAGTAGTAAAAGTATTTCACCTACAACTGATACTAATGGAATGATTCAGGTTGATATCAATGTTCACGCACAAGACGAATAGTTATGAAAGCAAACAAATTAATTCCACGTTTGTGGATATTAATCAGCATGCTTTTTACTATCCACAACTTTGCACAAAAAAACATTGTTGGCTACGAATATGCGTTTAATGATGGAGAAGGATTGCAGTACACTGCCATTATTCCAACTCCTAATTTCAATTTAGTTACTGGCATTGATATTAGTGCCTTAACAAGCGATATTAATGTATTAAACATTCGCTTTAAAGATAGCGATGATTTATGGAGCCCAATAATTAGCAGCATTTTTATAACCCCTCCTGTTCCAGATAATGTGGATACCCAAATTGTTGGTTACGAATATGCATTCAATGATGGCGAAGGATTGCAGTATGTAGCTGTATCCCCTTCACAGGATTTTAACCTGATAACAGATATCGATGTTAGTGCTTTACTACATGATATTAACGTATTTCACATTCGTTTTTTAGATGATGATGGTAAATGGAGTTCTATGGTGAGTCATATTTTTATTCGTCCTCCTGAAACTTCAAATGTTGACACTAATATTGTTGGTTATGAATACGGATTTAATGAAGGTGAAAGTTTGCAGTATGTAGCTGTAGCGCCTTCACAGGATTTTAACCTGATAACAGATATAGATGTTAGCACATTACCACACGATATTAATGTATTTCACATTCGTTTTTTGGACGATGATGGTAAATGGAGTAGTATGTTAAGTCATATTTTTATTCGTCCACCAGTGGCAGCAAATGTTGACACTAATATTGTTGGCTATGAATACGCATTCAATGATGGTGAAGATTTACAATTTGTATCAGTAGCCGCATCCCAAGATTTCAACTTGGTTACAGAAATTGATGTGAACTCATTACCACACGATATCAATGTTTTTCATATTCGGTTTCTTGATGATTCTGGAAAGTGGAGTAGTATGATCAGTCATATTTTTATTCGTCCACCAGAAATTACGACTGCAGACGCTAATATATTAGGTTATGAATACGCGTTTAATGATGATTCCAATGTTCAGTTTACATCTATTGCACCAACAAAAGATTATAATTTAGTTGCGAATTTGGATGCAAGTGCATTAACAAGCGATATAAACACTTTATACGTGCGGTTTTTAGATGATACTGGTAAATGGAGTAGTATGTTAAACCATTTATTTATTCGTCCTCCAGAACCGTTAATTTATATGGATAATACTATTGTGGCTTACGATTATTGGTTCGACCATGACGAAAGCACTAAAATTACTGTTGATGTGGATACACCTACAGCCGATTTATTAGTTGCAGAAGTTGATATGTCGCAACTTTGGGCTGGAGAGCATCAAATTCATACGCAGTTTAAAGATGCTTATAATAATTATAGTCTGGTGATGACTGATACAATTGATAAAACTGTCTTACCAATTGCATCATTTATATCAGATTTAAACTCAATTTGTGTTGGAGAAACTGTCAATTTCACAAACAATAGTATTGATTATGATACTGTTGCCTGGGATTTTGATGATGGAAATAGCAGTTCAGACTTTAATACATCACACACCTTTAATACGGCTGGAACTTTTGATGTTAGCCTAACTGTTACAGACAGTGATTCAACTTTAGATAGCATTGCTACAAGAAGCATTGAAGTATTTAGTTATCCAATTAACACTGTAACAGCATCAGGACCATTGCAAGTGTGCTATGGAAGCACAGTTACTTTAACTGCCGATGATGCAGATGCAGACTATCTCTGGTCTAATGGTGCTACTACTCGAAGTATTGATGTTATAGCAGATGGGACTTATAGCGTTTCCCTTATCAGAACAAATTCTCCGGGATGCTCTGTACTTTCAGATGACATAGTTGTAACCTTTGATTCTGAAATTGATAATTCTGTTACGGTTCAAACCGAGCCATCAGCATTGTTAACTGCCAACCAAGTAGGAGCAAGCTATCAATGGATAGATTGTACAAATGGCAATATTGATATTGAGGGAGCGATTAACCAAACATTTGAACCTACAAGTTTAGGGGATTATGCTGCAGAAATAACTGTTAATAATTGTACCATTATTTCTGATTGTGTTACTGTTACCAGTTTGGATGTTACAGAAAACGAATTAGATGGTTTGGTAAAATTATATCCAAATCCAACTAAGAATATCTTACAAATTAAATCGGATATTCCTATACTAATTAAAGTCTTTAATCTAAATGGTGTTGAAATTAAGTCGATAGAATTCGAATTAGGTGTTAATCCTATCGATTTAAGTAGGGTTAATAGTGGATTATATATCTTGAAAGTTATTGAAAGGGTAGATGGCATAAGCCAAAGACAATCCATTTATAAGATTATTAAAGATTAAGACCAATTAGTAGTTATAGTTAAGAAAAGCTGCATTTTTTTAGTCGATGCAGCTTTTCGCTTATATAGAACTAAGAGTCCTGAAACTGGAATGGTTTGGTAATTCAAACAATTCCAGATCGAAGTATTTCACAGAGGCTAGTAGGTGATCAAAAATATCAGCCATAATATATTCGTAATTTGCCCAACGTTTGTCGACACTAAATGCATAAATTTCAATTGGCAGACCTTGAGTAGTTGGTTCCAGTTGCCTTACCATGATTGTCATATCTTTGTTAATACTTGAAAGTTGATTGATATAGGCATCAACATATTTACGAAAGACACCAACATTGGTCAAATTCCTGCCATTCAGCAGTAATTCTTTATTAATGTTTTTTGATGTATTATACTTGTCTATATCGTTTTGCCTTGTTTCCAGATAGGATGATATTAATTCAATATTTTTTAATTTATTTACTTCATCTTTAGTAAGATACTTAATACTATCTAACTTAATGATTAAAGCACGTTTTATTCGTCTTCCATCAGAATCAGACATGCCTCTCCAGTTTTTAAAACTATCAGAAATTAATGCATACGTTGGTATGGTTGTAATAGTCTTATCAAAATTCTGAACCTTTACAGTTGCCAGATTGATCTCGATAACATCTCCGTCGGCTCCATATTTTTCAAAAGTGATCCAATCACCTATGCGGACCATATCATTAATAGAAACTTGTATACTGGCTACAAAACCTAAAATAGTGTCCTTAAATATCAATAAAATCACTGCAGATGCGGCACCAAACGCAGTTAAGAATTTCCATGCCTCTGTTCCTGTAATTATGGCAAAGGCAAACACAAAACCGCCGACCCAAGCAAATATCATGAATACTTGAATATAACTATCTATCGGTTTGTCCTTTAGTCTTGGCAAAGTCTTCAAATAGTCTTTAAAAGTATTCAAGACACTTCTTACTATCCAAAGGGCCAATACGATGGCAAATACTTCCAGAGTCTTTAAAATGATATTCTCAAAATATGGAAAATCTATAAATACATATGGAACTAGTTCTATCGTGATAAGCAGGGGAATGATATGTGCTATATTTCTGAATACTTTATTAGTAACCATCAAATCATCAAAATTAGATTTTGACCGTTTTGCAAACCTGCTGAACATTGTTAATAAGATCTTTCTAACAACAAAGTCAACTACAAAAACCACTATAAGTAAAGCTATAATCAAGGCTAAAATATTTAAATATTTAGCAGTGTTAGTTGATATACCTACAGAAATAAGATAATCATATAATAGATGAACAATACGTTCCATAATACATTATTTAGGATTGCAAAAATACTATGATTTAATCAATTAAGCTATAATTAAATCTTAAAGTCCTCCCTGTTTAGGGATCTAACTTCACCAATCTGTAAATCGTCTAGAAGTAAGTCCCCAATCCTAACTCTTACCAGCCTTAAGGTTGGAAATCCAGCAGCCGAGGTCATTTTTCGCACTTGCCTGAATTTGCCCTCAGTCAAGGTTACAGATATCCAGGAAGTAGGTCCATGCCTGTCATCACGAATCTTTTTACTTCTAATTGGAAAATCAGGAACGGTATCAAGCTTTTTAATTCCACAAGGCTTCGTTTGGTATTTAATGCCTTTAAAACCAATCTCAACACCTTGTTGTATTTTTAGTATGGCTTCTTCCGAAATGTTACCATTTACTTGTGCATAATATTCCTTTTCAACTCCTATACCTGTAATATGTGCGCTCAATTTACCATCAGTAGTTAGTAAAAGTAATCCTTCTGATTTTTCATCCAACCTGCCTATGGCCATAATATCCTTTGGAAAGGAGTAGAGCTCACCTAAAAAATGCTTCTTTCTCTCATCTTTAGAATTGCTCACAAACTGACTTAAATACCCATAAGGTTTATACAGCATAAAATGCTGATGTGTTATATTTGATATATCTTCTGAAATGTTGTACATAAATAAGACTGCACAAATTACAATTAATAGTCTAAAAAATTTAATGTATATGATAAAAATCATGTTGTACTTATGTTATCTATCGTTTATTTGCGATAAGCAATGAAAAGAAGTTTAGAAAATATCGATTATAAAGAGAACACAGAGGATTTAGCTCGATTAGCCAAAGCTCTTGGCCATCCAACACGTATAGCCATATTAAAGCATCTTGATAGTCAATCATGTTGTTTTACTGGAGATCTGGTAGATGTATTTCCTTTAGCACAATCAACAATTTCTCAACATTTAAAGGAATTAAAAAATGCGGGCTTAATTCAAGGTGAATTAAAACCACCAAAAATAAAATATTGTATCAATAAGGAAAACTGGAAAAAAGCCAAAGCGCTTTTTTCAGACTTTTTTGATTAAAGCTAAAACCCATTTACATATAATGAAAAAAAGGATTCAAATTTTAGGTACAGGTTGTCCAAAATGTAAAACAATGGCTAGCATTGTACAAGATGTAGTTACAGAAAATAAAATTGATGCGACAATAGAAAAAGTAGAAGACATCATGGAAATCATGAAATTCGATGTAATGACAACACCTGCTTTGGTTATAGATACCGTCATAACTATTAAAGGCAGAGTACCTTCTAAAATTGAAGTACTGGAACTATTGCAAACTAATTTAAATAAGGAGGATACAGCCAGTAATTCAGGTTGCTGCTGTTCTTAAACTGATACTTCATATCTATGTTTGATTGGTTGCAGAATATTGCAGATTGGTTGGTTTTTGATGTGTTTAAAATGACTCCGGAAAGTCATTTAGCTGAAGCATTGAATTTCTTTTTGTACGACACAGTTAAAATTCTGCTGCTACTTTTTGCAATTATTTTTTTAATGGGAATTGTAAACAGTTATTTCCCAATAGATCGCGTTCGTAATTACCTTTCCAGAAATAAACTCTATGGATTGGAATACCTTATGGCAAGTGTTTTTGGGGTCGTAACACCCTTTTGCTCGTGTTCGTCAGTTCCTTTGTTTATTGGCTTTGTTCGAGGAGGAATTCCCCTTGGGGTAACATTTGCCTTTTTAGTCACATCTCCTTTGGTTAACGAAGTTGCCATTGGTTTGTTTGTTGGTTTATTCGGATTAAAAACCACTATTATCTATGTGTTAAGTGGGGTGTTGTTAGGTACGGTTTCCGGAATTATTTTACAAAAACTGAATTTAGAAAGCCTCTTAACACCTTGGGTAAAAGAAGTATTGGCGAATGCACAACGCGAACAGGATATTTTTCAACTAGAGCATCAAACATTTAAACAACGCCTGCCAGTCATCTGGAATGAAGTAATTACCATTTTAAAAGGAGTCGTTCCTTATGTTATTATTGGCATTGCAATTGGCGGACTCATGCATGGCTATATTCCGGAAGGTTTCTTTGAACAGTATATGAACAAGGACAATCTATTCGCTGTACCAATAGCTACTATAATTGCCGTACCAATGTACTCGAATGCAGCTGGAATTTTACCCATTGTACAGGTATTGGTTGCAAAAGGAATCCCTTTGGGAACAGCAATCGCTTTTATGATGGGAGTTATCGGATTGTCATTACCTGAAGCAATGCTCCTTAAAAAAGTCATGACCTTTAAACTAATCGGAATATTCTTTGGTGTTGTTACACTGTGTATCATCATCTCTGGATATCTATTTAATATAATCTTTTAAATCTTAAAAAATGAAACACCTCAGTCTTTTATCAACATTATTAGTCAGTTTATTTCTATTTTCTTGCACAGGAAAAGCGCAAAACAAAACAACAGACACAACAGTGGAAGCTAAAACCATTCAGGTCTATGATTTTCATACTACCAACAGATGCGTCACATGTAAAGCAATTGAAGCTAATACAAAATATACTTTGGACACTTATTTTGCTGATGAATTAAAAAATGGAACCATCACTTTTCAAGTTGTAAATATTGATGAGGATGAAAACTATGAATTGGCCAAAAAATTCAAAGCCTCCGGAACCTCTTTATTTTTAAATGTAATAGGAGACGAAAAGGAAAAACAGATAGACTTAACAGCTTTCGCATTTACCTATGGTAAAAAGCAGGAAGATTTTTCGAATAGGCTAAAAAACAAATTAGAAAGACAACTGGAGAAGCATTAAATGGAATTCCTGCAATCGATTTTAGAAAATAATTCCATTCCACTAATCTCAGCATTTATACTGGGACTCATGACAGCTATAAGTCCGTGTCCTTTGGCAACCAATATTACTGCAACCGCTTTTATATCAAAAAATATAGCCAGTAAAAAGAAAGTGTTTTTAAGTGGAATAGTTTATTCTTTAGGTAGAGCTTTCAGTTATACAGCTATTGGTTTAGTTCTATTTTTTGGAGCCAGTAAATTCCATATCGCTTTGTTTTTTAACCAGAATGGAGAAAAGTTTTTAGGTCCATTGCTTATTGTACTAGGATTGATCATGCTTAATGTAATAAGAATACAATTCTTAAATAAGTTTAATTTTACTGAAAGATTAACAGAGAAACTTAAAAATAAAGGACTATTAGGTTCATTTTTAATAGGTGTAGTATTTGCATTGGCTTTTTGTCCTTATAGTGGAGCTCTGTTTTTTGGTATGCTCATACCAATGACCATATCGAGCGCAAATGGATTGTATCTACCAATCATTTTTGCCTTTGGTACAGGATTACCGGTAATACTTTTTACTTATTTATTGGCATTTACAGCTGGTAAAGTTGGTGTATTCTATAACCGGATAACGAAAATTGAAAAGATGATGCGTAAAATTGCAGGAGTTGTGTTTGTAATAACCGGCTTATACTATGTAGCCATTTTTAGTGGATTGATCAATTAAATAGAATTGTTATAGCAGTGCAGGAAACACCAACAAATCCTTGATTATTTTGCTTTTAAAATGCTGAATCTATCGGTGAGTATCAGGAGAATCTGTTGAATGGAATTTTACAAAAAATTACCATTCATCGAAAACATGGTATGTAATTCATCGAAAACTTGACTTCTCATAAACTAAAAAGATTGAGTTGACGTATATTTACTACAACCCCAAAATCTAATGTTTATATGCAGCGACTTAAGTCTACTTATGTTATACTTTTTTTAGCTACTATTCAATTTTTAAATGCTCAAGTCAAATCAGGATTCAGGCTTTGCTTTAGGACTCAATACAGGTTATAACCGAGGATTTGCAGTTCAATTGAATGCGACAGCCTTACAGCCTTTACAAAGTTTACCAATACAAATTCGGTTTGGGATTGGTTACAATAAACTGGATGCGGGAAATTCTGCTGACTCAAGACGAATATTTATTAACAACGCTACAAATGGTGTTCCGGAAGAAAAAGCTAAGTCTTTTGATTATCGATTAGATTTTTTATGGTCAAGTAATCTTTTTAATTTGGAAGAAACTTATTGGGCCGTTGGGCCAAGATATTCCAGTTATACTGCTAATTTCAAATATATAGGTGGTAATGAAGATTTTGACGTAACCAGTAAACAGTTTGGAGTTGGTTTAGGAGCAGAAAGTTATTTTCCTATAAGTGCAAAAATTAATTTAGTTGCGGCAGCAGGTCTAGACTATTTTTTTAACAATACTTTACAAGGCCATGATACAAGTTATAGCCCTGATAATGATAATGTGAATCCAAGAAACGATAACCAAAATAATGATGAGCAATTCACATATAGTGATGCTAATGAAGCAGTAAAACAACCTGGCCTAATGCCTCGGGTCTTACTAGGTGTACAATTAAAATTATAAAAATGAAATATTGAAAAAAGCTATTCATAAAGTGTAAGATTGTCAGTGTTAAGGATCTGAGCGGGTTAATACCTAAATTTCTGTGAACTTACACCTCAAAAGCAGGTAGTTTCTACCTGCTTTTTTTTTGGTTTAATCCGAATTCTATTATTCAAATTGGTATTGTTTATAAATCCAACTTTTTTAAATCGATATAAATTTCTCAATATTAAATAAAAATAGAATTTGTAGAACTAAAACATGACCAAAGTCATTGATGACGATTTATTTATATAGTTTATTTGTGTCAATATATATTGTAGTATAAAATAATAATGTAAGATTTATTGAATTTAGTATTTGGTTGGTTAATATTTA
This sequence comes from uncultured Flavobacteriaceae bacterium, assembly GCA_963827785.1. Classification (GTDB taxonomy): domain Bacteria; phylum Bacteroidota; class Bacteroidia; order Flavobacteriales; family Flavobacteriaceae; genus Site-B1. Next base: position 121,630 of record CAWHCT010000038.1, read on the forward strand.
ATTTCGTGGTCTTATACTTAAAAGCAGGTAGTTTCTACCTGCTTTTTTTTTACTTTTTATGGATAACTAAATGTTATAAACATATAAAAGAGAGGATTTATTGGACATATGGAATATGTCACTATGTGATTTATGTTACATATGATAAATATCATGAAATGTTATAGAATCTATGATTAATTTAGCAGTCGATAAATATTCATACGTTAACTGACATATTTATTGATTAATAGCAATTAGAAATCCCCTTTGAAGACTGTAGAGAGTTGATAGCAAAAGCTTCTTTTTTTTACAGTCTTTTCCTTTTCCAAAATTAGTGTTCCAAATATGACAAAAATCATTGCATGACCAATTAATATTTTATAAATTCTTACGTTAAAAACTGCAAAGCCATGTTACTGGCTGTTATATTGATAGTCTTGGGGATTTCAGTAACATACTTGTTACTTATGCCCATTATTTTGTCTATCAATACAAAAAAAAATGATTATTATATTCAATTAAAAGGATTAGCAAAAGCAAATATTGAACCTGATGAAAAAGAAATTATTAGGATCAGGTTAAAAGTCTTTTTTATGACCTTCTATATCTTCCCTATAGAAGAATATTACAAGCGTGAACGAGTTAAAAAAATAAAACATAAAAATCATAAAACAAAAAGTAGAAAACAACTTGGATTATCCAAAGGGTTACAAATCCTAAAAAGCTTTGAGGTAAAACAGTTTGCAATCGATATTGATACCGGCAATGTGATCACCAATGCCAAATTATATCCTGCATTTGCATTCTTGAATTATCATATTGGAGGTTTCAATATAAACTTTTATGGAAGAAATCAATTGGTCGTTCGCCTACAAAACAGGCCAATAGATATAATCAAAATATTTATTAACCCTTAAAAATTTAAATTATGGATTTACATTTTGAAGAATTATTAGGACAAATTACAGACTTTATCAAGTCTGAAGCGAAAACAGAAACTGTTGTTGGAGAAAAATTTGAATTGGGAGAATTTAAGTGTGTTCCCGTGATTAAAGTAGGCATGGGGTTTGGTTCCGGTGGAGGAGAAGGTTCCGACAGAAAATCTAAAGCTCTTAAAGGCCAAGGAATGGGTGGAGGTGCTGGAGTTGGTATTGAACCAATTGGATTCCTGGTAACTAAAGGAGAAAGCATTTCTTTCCTTGAAGCAGGAAAAACTCATGGATTGGCAGCTGCATTTGAAAAAATGCCGGATGTGATAGAAAAGTTTATGGACAAACGTTATAAGGACGAAGTTCCGGCTTAACCGATTGATTAACAATCAAAATTCTAACAGTTTATTAAAAGACTGGATAAGCATGATCTTGAATAAGAAAATCTTATTCAGTTTTTTATGCCAAAATACTTTCATGTCCAGAATCTTTAACAAATAAACAGGAGCTGTTAGTGCTTAAAGTCATTTCCTGAATAAATTGGTGACTTAAGTTTTCTTCCATCCCAAAAATATTGATATCAGCCGAAGGCGCTTGTTTAATAATAGTCCTAAAATCACCAACATGAACTTCTGTTAAGGTATTTGGCAAACGAGCTAACGTGACTAATGAGTGTAGAAAATTTGTGGCATTTTCTTTTTCTGTCTCATCATCAATAACCGTTATCAAGCGTATTCTGGCATCCCAATTAGTCTTCAATTTATAGGCAATTAAAGTTGATAAATCTAAATTACCAATATCCCAACCCAGGCTCCAGTTATCTTTACGGTCTCTAACCCAAACATTAATAGTATTTCGTTGTCCTAATCGTGCTGTAGGATGAGCCGAATAAAGTAGGATACCTATTTCTAATCGAATAGATTCTTTTATTACTGGACGAATTTCAGTTTCAAAATCATCATGATCTTGAAGGTTTAAAAAGATAATGTTTGGCCTAAAAAACGCTCCTTTTAATGCCTGATTACCATAGTTAACACCTTTGGCAAATTCTTCAGTATTAATAACTGTCCATGAAGAAAACACGCCTTTATTTATAAAGGATTCGGACAGAGCATCAAGCTCTTTAACCAATTTGCTGTTTTCAGAAAACGGTTCGATTCCTAACAGTTTGATAGAACCCTTAGGTTTTGCAATGTTTCTTAAAAACTGAAAGTTCCCCTTGGCTCCAACAACATCTCTAACAGGAACCATTAAATTGGGTTTCCAAGCACGCTGTTGCATTTTTTTCATTCCCCAAGTATGTTTTGCCGCCCATTCTGCAAAGGACACGAACAACCCTGAACGCACATCTTCAAACGGTGTTTCTAAATTCTGTTTTGACAAATACCAATACACCACAAAAACAATCATGATTGTTATTAAGCTAATCATCGGATTAATAATAAACATGGCAAAAACAGAAGATATCAATCCAAACCATGGTATCCATTTATGAACTTTAAACAAAGGTCTGTAACTTATTAAGCCTAGTCGCTGTTCTATAATAACCACAATGTTTATCATGGCATAGGTTACCAAGAAGAATAAGGTTACCAAAGGAGCAATTGCATTAATATTCCTTAATAACATGGTAGCAAAAATTAAAACACCAGTAACAATCATTGCATTACGTGGTTGACCATTGGCACTCTGACCAGCTAAAAATTTTGAGTAAGGGAGCACTTGATGCTCTCCCATAGCAAATAAAATTCGTGAGGAACCTACAATAGATGCTAGAGCAGAGGAGAAGGTCGCTCCTAAAACGCCTGCTATAATTAACGGCCCGAAATATGCTTTTTCAATAATGATGTTATAATTAGTTACTAGTTCTTCTTCTGTAGCAGTTCTTGCCAACCAATAAGCCAATGCCATATATATAACAAAACTCACTCCAATTGCCCAAAGCGTACCTACAGGAATGCTTGTTTTAGGATCTTTTAACTCACCAGACATATTGGCTCCAGCCATAATTCCGGTGGCAGCAGGAAAGAATACTGCAAAAACCACCCAGAAATCACTGCCTTTAAAATTGTTGTCTGGAGAGCCTTTAAAAGAGCCCCAACTTAAAGCATCTGAAGTTGGTATTTGCATCGAGCCGTTATAAGCCGCAATAACAATAGAAACTATGGATAAAATAATGACCACCATGATAACATATTGTGTTTTTATGGCCAGGTTTGCACTTATGTAGGCAATAGAAAACAAAAACAAAAAAACCGCAATATCAACTAAAAAAGGATCGTGATATGGAAAAATACCTAACCAACCTTCTCTAAAACCAAAAATGTACATGGTTACAGCTAATCCCTGGGAAATGTATCTGGGAATTCCCAAACTTCCACCAACTTCTAATCCAAGTGCCTGAGAAATTATGGCATAAGCACCTCCGGCACCAATTCTTATATTGGTGGTAATTGCCGACATAGATAAAGCTGTACATAAGGTTATTAAAAATGACACGATTATGATAAGCCAGGTTCCTAATAATCCGGCATTTCCAACAACCCAACCCATCCTTAGGTACATAATAACACCCAGAATAGTTAACAAGGTTGGTGTAAAAACCCCCCCAAAAGTCCCAAACTTTTTAATATTATTAGGTTCTGTATCCATTGTATAGTCAGAATAACTTAATTATACAATAATAATGAATAAAGCCCTATTTCATTTTGGAAATTAAATTTTTGTTAAAGAATATGTATTACATTAAAAAATGTTTAGTTTTGTTGTTAATATCTTAAACAAAAATGAAAGCTTTAACTTTTTTACTAGTAGCCTTTTTAGTTATAACCAACAGTTATTCTATTATTTTTGATTTCAACAAGACCTGCGACATGAGTAACTGGTTGGTCGTCGATGATGGAGTAATGGGTGGATTATCGAAAGGTTCCATAAGACTAAATGATCAAGGTCATGGCGTGTTCATTGGTTATGTTACAACTGAAAATAATGGTGGATTTTCATCCATTAGATATAATTTCAAAGAAAAGGATGTCTCTGAGTTTACTCATGTCATTCTTAAAATAAAAGGTGATGGAAAAGAGTATCAATTTAGAATAAAAAAATCCAGATATGATAGAGAATCTTATATAAATTCATTTAAGACATCAGGAGAATGGGAAACAATAAAAATTCCTTTAAAGGATTTGTATCCTAGTTTCAGGGGCTACAAATTAAGTAAACCAAATTTTGATGGTATTAGCATGGAAGAAATAGCAATCTTAATTGCTAATAAACGGAAGGAAGACTTTAAATTGGAAATAGATAGTATATCTTTAGAATAGCAAAAAACAAATTTATTATGGATTATTTTAAAATCGTATTACAATTAATAGTTGCATTAAGTCTTTTTAATGTATGGCTTATACAAAATAATAAAACAACACGCTGGAGGGGTGGAAATGCCAAAACAATACTCGAAGAATTTGAAGTTTACGGACTCCCAAAATGGATGTGCTATTTAGTTGGCACGCTTAAAGTTGGATTGGCGATTGGATTGATTGCTGCAATTTGGTTCCCAGTAATACTCCAGCCGGCAGCCCTAGGGTTATCTGTCTTGCTTTTCGGTTCCATAGTTATGCATTTTAAAATAAAGGACCCGTTAATAAAGTCATTTCCTGCCGCATTATTTCTCATTTTATGCCTGACAATTGCATTTAGTTAGCATCAACAGTAAAGTTTTATATGAGCTGCGCAGACAAGAAAATTTATTATCATAAATAAAAACGAAGGAAAAGCTTTAATAAAATTGTCTTTAATCTTCAGTCGGACAATAAAACCAAGTAGCATCAGTGTACCGAGTCCGGCTGAAGCCATTACCCCAAGTAATGGTTCAAATATCCCAAGAAATAAACCAAATGCACCTAAGAGTTGCAATATCCCGGTCAGTTTTCGTTGATAATTTAAAAGGCCAAATCTTAGAAATTCACTTTTCATTTCTGATGAATACAAACATTGTATTCCATAATATATGAATATGAGACTCAAAAGAATGGAGGCAACCTGTATATAGACCATAATATTGTTTAGGACACAAAGGTAGTTAATATGTTTAATATTTTTTGAATAAAACTAAACAATGTAAATTTGGCATCCTAAATACAATTATTTAATTTTAAAAAAAACACTTTGAATTAGAATTAGTATGGAAAATAAAAAACCAGATCTTGTTGTATTTAATAAAGAGAATAATACATATGATGCAGCTTTCAGAGAATATCCAACTGACTTGGCTGCTCCCAAAATAGAAATGACGAACATAGTTCCTTGGAAACGTGCAAACTTAAAGAATGTAAACACACAATTAGAGGCAAAGTTTGATGAATTAAAATCGGAGTACACCAAGTTGTTGATAGAGTACGAACAAAATAAGTTGGTATATAACTCAAAATTTAAATTTGAACCAATTGTTGGTCAATCATATCACTTATATATAAATCAAAACGAAGAGTCTTTTTTGTCTATAATAGAGCCAAATGAATGTAATTTCAACCATTTAGGATCATTTAGATTGAATAGCAATAAAATGTGGGAACGTTTATAAGGGGTTAATAATGAAATATATAGGCTTTTATAATTCTCGTAGCAAATTAATTATTTCCCTAAATTAGACAAATTGCCTATCATGTCTTATATTTGTTGGAGTTTATGAGTCAAGCTCTAAGCCGGGAATTACAATAAACTGGATCGATCTTCAGGCGAAACAATAACATTAATTATTCTTTTCCAAGCATTTATTTAGTATTGAAATTTCATCAAATAATTAATTAATACTATTTAACAAAACTGCATGGGGAGATCACAACAAACTTTCAATAAAAGCGAAAAAGAAAAAAAACGATTAAAAAAGCGCGAAGACAAGAAAAAGAAAATGGAGGCTAGAAAAGCTGAAGCTAAAGAAAGCGGTTCAAAAGGAATTGAATTCGCTTATGTTGACCATAATGGTCATTTGGTTGACACACCTCCAGATCCTTCCAAAAAAATAAAAGTAAAAGCCAAAAACATAGAGATTGGCATCCCAAAAATGGATGACAGTGAAAGAGAAGTATTCGATCCTATAAGAAAAGGAAAAGTATCCTTCTTTGATTCTTCAAAAGGGTTTGGTTTCATTCTAGATTCAGAAAACCAGGAAAAATACTTCTGCCATGTGAGTGGTTTAATTGATCAAATTGTAGAAAACGACTCAGTTTCTTTCGAGTTGGAAAAAGGTCAAAAAGGCATGAATGCCGTAAGAGTAAAAAAAGTTTAATTAGGTTCTTAAAAATCTGATTATCTTAGAGGTTTGTTTTTATTACATGCCGTTCACTATTAAAATTATTATTTTAAAAACGAGTCTCACCTTATTTAAATTCTTGATTTATGTCGCTTAGAGGTTTTGAAATTGTAGAAAAAAATACAGGCAAAGAACTCTATAATTATCAAAAAGGTGCCATAGATAAGATCTTCAAATATTTTGATGAAGCGCCTGACGACTTTCATTTATTGTATCAATTACCAACCGGAGGAGGAAAAACAGTTATTTTTTCCGAAATGGTCAGGCAATATCTAAAACATCATACCAAAAGGGTCCTTATCATGACCCATCGTATTGAGTTGATCAAGCAAACATCCAGAATGCTTACAGAATTTGGGGTAGTTAATAAAGTAATTAACAGCACTGCCAATCTGGACGACCAAACTAACTACAAATGTTTTGTCGCCATGGTAGAAACCTTGAATAACAGGTTAAATGATGATAAACTGGATATTTCTGATATTGGTCTGGTAATTATAGATGAAGCACATTATAACGCATTCAATAAGCTTTTTAAATTCTTTGATAAGTCTTTTATTCTGGGAGTAACTGCAACTCCATTGAGTTCCAACATCAATCTGCCAATGAAAGGCAATTATGATGAATTGATTGTAGGAGAGAGTATAGAGTCTTTGATTGACAATAAATTCCTGGCTCGAGCGGAAATGTATTCGTACAACGTTGGTCTTACTTCGTTGGTGATTGGATCAAATGGAGATTATACTGTAAAATCTTCGGATGATCTTTATACCAATGTGGATATGTTATCAAAACTGGTCAATGCTTACGAAGAAGTATGTAAAGGTAAAAAGACTTTAATTTTTAATAACGGTATCAATACTTCTCTGTATGTTTATGAGACGTTTAAGGACGCTGGGTATCCCATAAGGCACCTGGACAATAACAATTCTAAAAAGGATCGAAGGGATATATTAAAATGGTTTAAGAATACACCTGATGCCATTCTAACCTCTGTCAGCATTTTAACAACCGGATTTGATGAACCTACGGTGGATTCTATAATATTAAATAGAGCCACAAAATCCCTGACCTTATATTATCAAATGATTGGACGCGGTTCCAGAATATTGGATAACAAAGATAAGTTCACTGTAATTGACCTGGGGAATAATTATCACAGATTCGGACCTTGGGGATCAGATCTTGACTGGTATAAGATATTTAAATATCCTAATTACTATTTAGATAATTTATTGGGTGATGAAGAAATAGAAAATAATTTCAGGTATGAAATGCCTGAAGATTTGCGAGCTAAATTCTCCAACTCTACAGAAGTTTTTTTTGATATTAACCAGACCTATATTGAATCGGTCAGGAAAGGAGAATCCTCTAAAGTGGTTTTAGAAAGGTCCATTGCTCAGCATGCGCATATTTGTACTGAAAATAGTGAAGATATGTTTGATGCATTGAATTTAGCCAAATTACTGGCGGAGGATATTGACTTTAGAGTTGACCGATACACCAGGAATATCAGTAAAAGTACTCCGAACTTTGTTGAATGGCTCAAGGAAGATTACAGAAAAAAATTAAATGCCTATATAAGAAAGAATTTCGATGATATTTATGAAACTATTCATGGGTTTCCTCCAAAAGAATAAATCTCATCAAAATATATTTTAATACTTTAATATTCTTTTAAGTTCTACAAAATTGGTTTTATAGGTTATTCTGACTAAATATATTCCGCTATTCCAATTAGTCAAATCGACAGAATAAATATTTCCTGAATCATTATTAATGTATTGAACTTGTCCAATAGGATTCAATATCACAATTTCCTGTATATTATCATCGCTTTTGATTGTTATAACATTATTTGTTGGATTCGGGAATATAGCAAGCGTTTTTTTTCTTTCAAATTCAAGAGCTTCAACATCTAGTGTATAACTGCTACAGGAAACATCAAAAATCGAATTTGATAATAGTCTGTCTCTTGAAGGAATACTGGCTGCTCCGGGTGAATTAGGTGTGCCTATAGCAGCCCACTGTTCGCTTTCTACAAAATCTGGTTGTTCAATATACGCGTAACTTAAATCGGGTAAACTAGTAGTTCCGGAAGGATCTATGACTCCTTTATTATTATTGCCATGTATAAAATGACCCGTTCCCTGGATATTATAATTTACTACACTGTAAGGGAAAGATGTATTAGTAATATCATTTCCTAAAAAATTTTGGTCAGGTGAATTGCTCGCACTAAAGAAAATGCCATAACTCTCAGCTCTATTTCTTAGAAATGTATTATAAGGCCCATTAGGACCATGAGAATTATCAATTACTATGTTCTGAACTATATTTTGTTCAAATAAATTGGAATAAACATAATTCCCGTGCAATACAATATCACCGGCTGAATTGCTAGGAGTTGATGACCAAAACGGATCAAAAGAATAGTTAAATGCAAATACATTGCCATTGGCTCCTGCCTGAACCAGCATTGAATGCCTTAAATGTTCAAATATATTATCCTCTACCAGACATTCATTGGATGCATGATGTAATAAAACTCCATAAGCTCTGCCACCTCCATCATAGTCAAAACCATGATGAATATATGATTTAGTAATATATATGTTCGAACTATGTTTTGCTTCAATATGACTGTAATTGCAGACATCAGATTCAATTCCTGAAACCCAGCAATTAACAGCATAATCAAAAAATATATTGCTTGTTTGAACCGGTACAGTATTGTCCAATCGTACTATTTTTAAACATTCTATTCCTACATTTTCTACAGGCTGAATTTTTTTTATGTACGGCGATCTTGCCAGATCATAATCCATGCGAAGTTCTGAAGTTAAGGTTATTTGGTTGTTATCTATATTCTCAATTTTCACAATTTGACCAACGGTATCATCAGCCCAACTTGAGGTTATTAAATCCAGGTCATTCTGAATGATCTGAATCCAATCTCCGGTAGAAAAAGTAGAAGCATCATCCACTAGAATAGAATTATCAAATTTAAGAGCCGGCTGGGTAAATGATGAAATAATACTGTTAAGAGGAATTCCGGTTATACTTATTCCATGACCACTTCCCCCAAGATTCATAGATAATGTTGTGTTATTGACTCCTGATCCTCGTAAAATAACATTATCAGAAAGGGTTATAGCGTTATTAAATAAGAAATTTCCATTAGGGAAAATTAAGATAGCCCCTGACCCAGAAATAGAAGCCAATGCGTTGGACATGGAATTGTCATTTGCCGTAATCCCGTCACCATTAACATTAAAATTTGTCATATCGATCTGGTCAAAACCTGAAGTGGATAAATTTTGCAAACCTGCTGTCGTCCAATCGACAACTCTTGCAGATGGAAGAGTCTGAGATATTGCAATTGAACTTGAAAAAACAAAAAGAACATGAATAATAAATTTGAAAGTAATTGTCATTGCAGAGATTTTTCCTTCTTGTAAATAGGTTTAATTCTTCATTAAATCTAACAATTGGAGCATTCAATATAAAGATATATTTTATAAATTGAAAATAAATTAAAAGCTTATATTAGTTCAAATATTATTATATATTAGCGGATTGATATATTTAAATAAAAGCTTAAAACTATTTAATTTATATTTAGAAGCCACTAAATTCATGTCAAAAAAACAGAAAATGGTTCCCTTTACTTTTGAACATAAGAGTAAACCCCTTTTACCCATTGGACGATTTATTCATCGATTACTTCGATATGGCTTGTATTCTTTAATACTGTTGATTATCTCGTTGGGCATGGGAACATGGGGTTACCATTATTTTGGTGAAATACCCTGGATTGATTCTTTTTATAATGCCTCACTAATATTGACAGGAATGGGACCTGTCGACCAAATGCCAACAAATGGAGCGAAACTATTTGCTTCTTTCTACGCCTTGTTCAGTGGTATTGCTTTTTTAACGACAGCAGCTGTGTTTTTTACTCCAATTGCACATAGATTGCTTCATAACCTTCATCTAAACGATAATGAAATCAGCAACTAAAAAACAGATTATTATAATTGGGGCTGGTTTTGGAGGATTGTCAATTGCCAAGGCTTTAAGAAACAAAAATGTTGATGTCCTTCTAATAGATCAGAATAATTATCACAATTTCCAACCATTGATGTATCAAGTGGCAACCGGAGGGCTTGAACCATACAGTATTGCTTATCCGGTCAGGCGAATTTTCAGAAAATGCAGGAATGTCACTTTTAGAATGGCTAAGGTTAAGTCTGTTAATATTGAAAAGAAAAGGGTAAAGACGTCAATTGGGTTCTTGAACTATGATTATTTGGTCATAGCCACCGGAAGTCAAAATAATTTCTATGATTTTGAACCCATAAAAAAGATGCTGTTTCCTTTAAAATCAATTCCTGATGCACTTAACATGAGGAGTTTTATTTTTCAGAATTTAGAAAAATCCCTTACCAAACTTCATAACGAGTCTGTTGAAGAGGTTTTAAGTATTGCTGTTGTTGGAGGCGGTCCTGCAGGGATTGAATTAGCAGGTGCTTTGGCTGAAATGAAGCGGCATGTGATTCCTAAGGATTTTCCCGATCTTGATATTTCAAAATTAAGCATAAACCTTTACCAGTCATCAGACAAGTTATTGAATACCATGTCTGAAGAAGCCTCAAAAAAGAGCCTGGAATATCTCCAAAAATTGGGAATCAATGTTAAATTAAATTCTCGTGTGGTCAATTATGATGGGGATCAATTAACTTTGAAAGATGGCAGTACTTTCCCTACAGATACAGTGATTTGGACAGCAGGTGTAAAAGGTGCACCAATAGCAGGTCTTCCCGAAAATTTTATTATTGGAGGCAATCGTATTGCCGTGAATGAATACAACTTGGTTTTAGGAGTAGATTCTATTTTTGCAATTGGAGATGTGGCTTCTCATATTACAGAAGACAATCCAAGAGGTTTGCCAATGCTGGCTCCTGTAGCAAAACAGCAAGGTAAACTTTTGGCCAAAAACCTCATTAATTTAATAAAGAACAAGCCAATTGAACCTTTTACATATAAAAATAGAGGGACCATGGCAACAATTGGCCGAAAGAAAGCTGTTGTAGATCTGCCAAACTGGAAATTCCAGGGTTTTTTCGCCTGGATAGTTTGGATGTTTGTTCATATTATCTCCTTAGTTGGATTTAGAAACAGGATGGTTGCTTTTATGGATTGGATGCGTAATTACTTTACTTATGACAGACCACTCGGATTAATTATCAGGCCGTACAAGCGTAAATAAATACATTTTATAAAAACAGATGCGGATTATGTCTTCCCGAAATAAAAAATTTATACATTTTTAAATAATGGTTTCATTTATGATTATATTTAATCGGTTGTCGCCAAATAGATTACTTTAAATAATTTTTAATATTATTAAACACCTTTATATATGGATTCCATAATGGATTTTCTGAATTATGAACTTTTTAGCTACGGTGAATATTCAATAAAAGTTAATAAGATAATTTCTATTTTACTAATTCTTATTGTCACAAAATTCTTGTTATGGATAATCAAAAAATTACTTTTTCGCCAATATAAGTTTAGTAGAATTGACAGAGGTACTACTTATGCCTTATTCCAGATCATTAAATATATAATCTGGGTCTTGGCTATCACTTTTTTACTAGAGACTATCGGGGTTAAGATTACATTGTTATTAGCAGGGTCAGCAGCACTTCTTGTTGGTGTTGGATTAGGCTTACAACAAACATTTAATGATATAGTTTCGGGAATAATCTTATTATCGGAGCGAACAATTAAAGTAGGCGATGTACTTCAGATAGATGGAGATGTAATAAAAATTCAGAATATTGGGCTTAGAACTTCCAAAGGGCTTAACAGGGATGAAATATCGATAATAATCCCAAACTCCTTAATTACTACAACCAAAGTTATTAACTGGAGTCACCAATCTAAAAAAACACGTTTTAAGGTGCAAGTAGGAGTCGCCTATGGAAGTGATGTAGATCTTGTTATTAAATTACTTGAAGAGAGCGCCTCTGATCACCCTGATGTCTACACAAAAGATCTCACTGAAGGCCGACTGTTAAATTTTGGAAGTTCGTCATTAGATTTTGAACTATTGTTCTACAGTAAAAATATTTTTGGGATAGAAAAGGTAAGAAGTGATATTAGAAAGATCATTAATAGAAAATTTAATGAAAATGGTGTCGTCATTTCTTTCCCACAATTAGATGTGCATTTTAAAAGGGAATAAGAACAATGGAAAATTAATAAAACTTACTGAATTCTATAAATGATTTATTTTAAAACCATTTTCGTCTTTTGAAATACACTAACATACCAATAGCAATAATAACCATTACGGCCAACATAATATAATAACTGTATTGAAATTTAAGTTCAGGTAATACTTCAAAGTTTGTACCGTAAATACCTGCTATAAAGGTTAATGGAATAAATATTACAGAGAAAATTGTCAAGAATTTCATCACATCATTAAGCTTACTGCTTATTGTGGTGTGATAGATGTTTAGCTGGTCCGATAGAATCTCTCTGTAAGTTTCAGAAGACTCAGTGGCCTGATTGATATTGTCCAGTAATTCCTTAAAATGAACATATGTACTCTCATCAATGAATTCAGACTCCATCTTTGAAAGAGTTAAGATCATTTCTTTAGCAGGCATTATGTTCTTTCGTATGTAATTTAGTTCACGTTTATAACTATAAATTTCATCAATCACACTTTTTCTCGGTTCCAGCAATAAAGTTTCTTCAAGTGTTTCTATCTTTTCACCCAGATCACCTATGATGTAGATATAATTATCGACAACAATATCCAACAGAGCATAGGCAAGATAGTCGGTACCTCCTGCACGTATTCTTTTTTTCTGAAGTCTGATGCGTTCTCTTACAGGTTCAAAAACATCACCTTTTTTTTCCTGAAAAGAGATCAGGACATTCTCAGTTATAATTAAACTAAGATTTTCCGCATTTATGTGTTCTGTATCTTCATTTTGCTGAAGCATTTTAATGGAAATACTAACGCAATTGGCATGCTCCTTAACATTCGGTCTTCTGTGCACATCCAAAACTTCTGCCATAACTAATTTATCAAACTCAAATGCAGTAGTGACCTCCTGCATGATCTCCAGATTGTGTAAACCATCAACGTTAAACCAAGTTACGGTAGGCTTTTTATAATATTTTAAAACTTCCCTGACCTTTTTAACAGCACTTTCTTCCAATTTATCTGCGTCATAATCAATAACCCGCAACAAAACCTTATCTAACTTTTGATTGCCTCTAAAAATGAGTTCATCTGGTGACAGGCCAATTTCTTTGCGGTCTTTCTTAACGAATCTGGTAATCCTTTTTATATTTTTATCGTTTATTTTCATAAATATCAAATTACATAATAAATATTAAAATCTACAAAAATCTTATTTAAATCGATAAGTATCATGATATTTTCTTATAACTCCAAACTGCTAATGCATTCATAACAACTGCATATAACAGTGTTTTGAATAATTGAGGAAGTATATCACTTATTCCTGATCCTTTTAACATCACCATTCGCATGACCTGAACGAAGTATTTTATTGGGTTAAATTCAGTGATTACCTGGGCCCAATAAGGCATACTCTCTATAGGCGTAAACAATCCACTCATCAAAATAAAGATCACCATAAAAAACCACGCAATGAACATAGCCTGTTGCTGTGTATCTGTAAAGTTTGAAATAAATAATCCTATTCCTAATATCACCAATATGTATATGGATGTATAACCATACATTAGAGTTAAACTACCAATCATAGGGACGTTAAAAATTACCTTCGCTATTATTAATCCAACAGTTAATAAAATAATCCCAAGGACCAAGAATGGAAACAATTTTCCAATGATGAACTGACTCTTTTTAATAGGAGTAACATTGATCTGTTCTAGAGTGCCAATTTCCTTTTCTCGTACAATATTCATGCCTGATAGGAACAAGGTGATCATTGTAACCAGTAATACCAATATTCCCGGAACCATAAAGGTCTTATAATTTAAAGTCTCGTTATACCAGAATGAGGGAATGGAATCAATACTGACAGGTTGATCCTGCATACCTGACAACTCACTTAATTTGGCCCTAACTCCTTTATTATAACGCTGTAAAATTTGAAGAATGTAAACGTTTATAACACCTGCAGCAGCCCCATCAATTGCATTGATAGTTACCCCAAGATCAGCTAATTTGTCTTTTACCAGATCTCGTTCAAAGTTAATTGGGATCTCTATAACAACATCAACATCCCCTTTCAACATGGCTGAATTGGCAAAATCTTCAGAGGGATATTCATCAACAATATTAAAATAAGTTGAGGCCTCAAATTTTTCAAGTAGGGCTCTGGAGGAAGTGGAGTGATCCTTATCTATATAAGCAAATTTAATATCCTTGATATCAAAAGTCGCAGCATTAGCCAGAATGATCAGCTGTATGAGTGGCATCACAAAGATAATTGGCAACATGGCTTTATTTCTAAAGATCTGTCTGAACTCTTTTTGTATTATGAATCCTAAGGTCTGCATTATTCCAATCGTATTTTATAGTTCTTGACACTCAGTGTTAAAAAGAAAGCCGTCATACCAATTAATATCAATGTATCCTTCCACAAATAGGAAATACCAACGCCTTTCAGCATGATTCCTTTTAAAATGATGATAAACCATTTTGCCGGAATGATATTGCTGATGATTTGCAAGGGTAATGGCATACTGGAAATAGGGAAGATGAAACCCGATAGTAGAATAGTCGGTAACATCAATCCCATTAAGGAGATCATCATAGCCGTTTGTTGCGTTGCCGAAATGGTAGATATTAAAATACCTAAGGCTAACGAAGTAATGATGAAAAGGATACTTTGTGCTCCAAGAAGGAGAAAACTGCCCTGGACTGGCATTCCAAATACAAAAATGCTCAATATGATTATTACTAATGCATTAATTATTGACAAAAAGATATATGGAACCACTTTACCTACAATAACCTGAAATGGTTTTAAAGGAGAAACAAGCAATATTTCCATAGTTCCTAATTCTTTTTCTCGTGTAATGGAAATGGATGTCATCATCGCTGAAACCAGCATCAGGATAATGGTCATTACCCCCGGAACAAACATATAGACACCCTTTAATTCCGGGTTATACACCATTCTGGTTTGAGGAATGATCTGATATGGTACTGATATGTCTTTATTTTGTTCACTCTGATATTTTTGTAAAATAGCGTTAACATAATTACTGATGGTGTTGGCAGTATTAGGGTCAGTAGCGTCTGTAGTTACCTGAACTACTGCGTGATGTTCTTTTATCAGATCCTGACTAAAATTCTTTTGGAAGGTTAGTACTGCCTTTACTTTACCTTTTTTAAAAACAGCTTCAATATCCTTTTCACTTTCTAAAAGCTCTTCAATGGTGAAATAATTAGATGAGGCTATTTTGTTAATGATCTCTTGTGTATTCAAATCTTTAGAATGATCTAGAATGGCGATATCTACATTATTGATCTCATTGGTAATGGCAAATCCAAACAACATGATCTGAGCTACAGGCATTCCGAATAAAATAAATAAAGACCTCCTGTCTCTGAAGATATGGTAGAATTCCTTAAGTACAAATCCTATAAATCGCTTCATCCTCTTGCCAGTTTTAAGAAAACATCATTCATGGTTTCTGCCTTATATTTTGCCTTTAATCTTGTAGGCGTATCCAAAGCTTCAATCTTACCATTCACCATTATGGAAACCCTATCGCAATATTCGGCTTCATCCATATAATGTGTGGTTACAAAAACAGTTGTTCCATGATGTGCTGCTTTATAGATCATTTCCCAGAATTGGCGTCTCGTAATAGGGTCTACACCACCGGTTGGTTCATCTAAAAACACAATTTTTGGATCATGTATTAGTGATACCGAAAATGCCAGCTTTTGTTTCCAGCCTAATGGGAGTGAACCAACTAATTGATTAGCGACTTCCTCTAATCCTAATTCATCAATTAAAGTATTGGCTTTTTCTTTTATTCTAGCTCTGGTTAAGCCATAAATACCTCCAAAAAAAGTAATATTTTCTTTTACAGTCAAATCATCATACAAAGCAAATTTCTGGCTCATATACCCAATGTTTTCCTTGATGTCATTCGCATTCGTGTAGACATCAAATCCTGCTACCTTAGCATCTCCTGAAGTTGGACTGGAAATTCCGATAAGCATTTTCATTGCTGTGGTCTTGCCGGCGCCATTGGCCCCTAAAAATCCGAAGATCTCACCTTTGTTGACATGAAAACTGATTGCATCAACTGCAGTAAAATCACCAAACTTTTTGGTTAAACCTTCAACTTCTATAACATGATCATTGTTCATTCTTTTGCGAGTGCCATAAAGGTGTCCTCAATAGTGGGTTTTGTCCTTTCTACGGTCACCTCTTTAAGTTCTTTTGATGCTAAATAATTTTTGAGTACTTCTATGCTAAAACCTTCTCTTTTATCTGTGTAGTGGATGTATTCACCAAATGGGTAGGCACTATGCGTAAATTCATAAGTTGCCAGATTGCTAATTAGTTCATACATGTTATGAGCCTTAACATTGTAAATAGCTTTTTTAAAATTGTTCACAATAGCTTCAGGCGTATCGATTTGCAATAATTTACCATCTTGAATCAGCGCAATTCTGTCACATAAAGCTGCTTCATCCATATATGGTGTAGAAACCAGAATAGTAATACCTTTTTTTTGTAAGCGTTTTAACATTTCCCAGAATTCTTTTCTGGAAACCGGATCTACGCCTGTTGTAGGTTCATCTAAAAACAATACATCTGGTTTATGTATCAAAGCACAACACAGTGCAAGTTTTTGTTTCATTCCACCGGAAAGTTTTCCTGCTCTTCGGTCTTTAAAGGGTTCTATTTGAACATAGATCTCTTTGATGAGGTCATAATTCTCTTGTATAGTTGTTCCGAATATGGTAGCGAAAAAAGTTAAATTCTCTTCTACTGTAAGATCTTGGTATAAAGAGAATCTCCCCGGCATATAACCTACAGAATTCCTGATCTTTTTATAATCCATCAGGACGTCATAATTTGTAACGCTCGCCATACCTTCATCAGCAATTAATAGTGTTGTTAGTATGCGGAATAATGTTGTTTTTCCAGCACCATCAGGACCAATAAGACCAAATAATTCGCCTTCTTTCACTTCAAAAGAAATGTTCTCCAGCGCTTTGACCTTGTTATATGATTTTGAAATGTTATGAACGGAAATACTCATTTATGTTATTCTGATTTTAACCACATTTCTGCCGGCATTCCAATCTTAATACTGCCATCATTCTCTACATCAATTTTCACAGCGTAAACCAGAGAAACACGTTCTTCTTTAGTCTGAATGATCTTTGGTGTGAATTCTGCTTCTGAAGCAATCCAACTAATAGTTCCGGAATAAGATTTCATGGCGTTTCCATCATCTAGCTTAACATTAACCTCATCACCAATCTTTAGTTCTGCCAATTGGGTTTCGCTCACAAAAACGCGCAGCTGCATGGTTTTTAGATCTGCAATCTTATATAATGGTTTCCCAAATGCTGTTATCTCATAAGGTTCTGCGTAAGTGGTTAACACGGTGCCCGAAATAGGATTAATGATCTTGCATTTTTTGATCTTATCATTAAGTTGGTCAATTTGAATATCAATGCTTTTAAGTTCATTCACAACTGGTGAATTCTGAGTTTCAACACTATTGATCTGCTGTTTAATAACATTTATCTCTCCATTGACATCATCTAATTGCTTTTGAGTGGCTGCGTTATCCTTAAGCATGTTTTCAATGCGTTCCTTATTTACAGATGCTGTATTCAACTGAGCTTTTAAAACATCAATTTGGGATAATACGCCTCTTGATTTAGATCGGAGGACGTCTTTGGATATTTTTAATTGTTCACGCTGAAGGTGAAGCGGAATGGTATCAACATAACCGATGAATACTTCTTTGTTAACAGTATCACCTTCATTAATATTGAATTGCATAAGTTTACCGTTAGATTCAGCTGAAACAGTGATCTCTGTGGCTTCAAAATTCCCATAACCATCTGCTTTGCCGTTGCTGTCCTTACAGCTAAACATAATAAGAGTGATTATAGTTATAACTAAAAATATTTTATTGTTTTTCATAGTATTCAGTTTATTGGCCTTTAATAACATTATAGTTCGCTTTTGCAAGTTGAAGTTGAATTTTATGTGTTACAAGAGTGTTTTGATCTTCGTATAGGTTGGTGAATTCGGTAAGATAATCTGATGATGTAATGACACCATTTTTGAGTTGAGAATCCTTCATTTCTAATACTTCCTTGCGAAGTTCCATAATCTTTTCATCCGAGTTTATCAGATTATTTATCTTTTCTATTTCGATTTGTTGCTCATTCATTTCAATTGATGTTTTCAAGTCAAAAACCTCTTTTTCATTGCTAATGATGTCCTTATTTATGGCTAAAGACTGTCGTTCTAACTTAGTTTTGTTCCAGTCAAATACTTTCCAGTTTAGTTGAAGTCCCGCTATGTAAAATGTTTGAAATGAGTTATCTAACATATTAAGTCCCGGATTACCATAGCCACCCGTAGCAAAGCTGGAGAGTTTGAGACTATTGGTTTTAGATAACAACTTTTCAGAATTATCTAACTCGAGTTGTTTCAGATCAAAGAGTTCAATTTCCGGTCTCAAAACAGGAGAAGAGACATCTATATTAACCAAAGGAGTTTCAAAACTGGTATTGTTTTTTAAATCAATTCCTAAAAGTGACGACAACGACCCAATCAAAGTGCTTTTATTGGCACTGATCTCAGTATGATTGCTGCTGTATTTTTAGAAGTTCCACTTCCAGTATTTTATCAGAAGAGGGTAGAAGCACACCATTTTTAACTCCGGAGCGTACTTCCTTTAATTTTTCCTGAAGCTGTAATTCTCTTGCAGAAAGTAAAGCCTGTTTTTCCTGAGTTAACAAAATTGAAAAATAGAGTTGGTTGACCTGAGTTTTAATTTGGTATAAATTTACCTCTACCTGTTTTTTCTTAGATAGCGATTGAGCAGATTTTAACTGTTCCTGAGCATCAATAAGTCCACCGGCATAGATGAGCTGATTTACCGTAAGTGTGGCCCGATACTGATCTTTGTTTAGAGGCTTTATATTGCTATTGGGAATGGGAACTTCGATCACTTCAGATTGATAGGTAGCCTGTGCAGACAGATTGAGTTGCGGTAATCTGTCTTTATTGATAGCCTCAATATCCAGATCATTCTGACTATCTAATATACCGAATTGTTTGTTTAACGGATAGTTGGTGTTGATGAGATCATAACATTCTTTTAAACTGATGGATTCCTGTGACCATCCTAATACTATAAAAAATAAAAGAACACCTGTTAAGAGATTTTTTTTCATTTTAACTTTGCTTTATCGAATTAATAATAAAGTTAGAAACTTCAATTTTTCGTTCCTCCATTATCTGTTTAAAAGATTTATCGTCCATATTAGTGAACGCCTTTACCAAAGGTTTTGCAACAAAAGGAAAAATATTCAAAGCAATAATATTTATAAATAGTTGTTCAGCCTTTATAGGTTTAATTATGCCTTTTTGAATTTCACCTTCTAGTTGAAGCTTAAATTTATCAATATTAGGGAAGCCACTACTTTTTTGGATTTTTAGGATGAAATCAGGATTTCTGTTTAATTCCTGGATCACGAATTTTGGTAAATAAGGATGCTTTAAAAAAAAGGTTATATAATTTCTTGTAAAGTTTCGAATCTTATTTTCTATAGTAGAGTCATCGTTTAATATTGTACTCAATTGTGGAGCTAAAAGAGCAAAGGCCTTTTTGAAAACGGCTTCAAATAGCAGCTGTTTACTTCTGTAATAGTAATGAAGCATTGCTTTATTTATTCCTGCCTTATCCGCTATCTCTTGCATTCTGGCTCCTTCCATTCCTTTGTCTTGAAAAACATGCTCTGCAGCTTCAAGTATAAGAACTTCTGTAGTTTCGTTTTTAATATTTTTCATGCTAACTATATAGTTTAACCAAATGGTTAACAAATATAAAAAAATTATCAAAAGAAATATAACATTAAGAAAAAATTGTTTACATATTAAAAGTTAGTCCAAAATATAGGTTTGATGTGAAGTCCTTGTCTTCATCAGGAGAAAAGCTATTATAAAAATAATCGAAGAGTGTAGAAAAACTAATCGACTTACTTATCGGGATTTCGCTTCTAAATTGTTGTAAAATTCTATGATTATTAATATTGGAATATAAGGGTTGAAAATAGGTTGTACTGGTTAGATCTAATTTTGTTTTTGGTAAATTAAAAGAAAAGGATAAATAACTGCTGTTTCTATTATTGTAGTATTTCTTATCGGTGGACTTCACATTTTCAATTTCATACATATAGGAATTTCCGAAATATGCCTTGATTGATTTTTTTGAAATAAATTTTAAGCGGATTCCTGCACCAACTAAGTTTCTGCTGTTGATTTTTAAAAGTTCGTTATTCTGGTTTTGCACAAATGCTTCAAATCGGAATAAATTGTTGAGTTTTTGATTATATCTTAAATGAAAGAACCAGGAATTTTGAAAATCCTGAGCTTTACTTCTGATGAGGTTATAATTACCGATAAAAAAATAGATCTTTTTAAGATCCTTGGATTTGAGCTGTGTGGTCATGCTGGAACCTATTTGAAAAAGATAGCCACCATTATTGTTTGAGTGGTTAAAGAACAGATCACTTTTCAGCGCAAATCGAATAGAGTCCAATTGCATCCTTTTTGATTCAATATTGACCAACTGAGCATTTGATTGACCATAAAAGAATAGAAATACGAAAAGAATAAAGAAGTTGCTTAATCATATTACAAAATAGGAAATAATTTTATAAGTGGATTCAACTTACTCTGCAATCCTGCCTTAATTATTTACGCACCTTATAATATCATGTTTCCCAACACGTTGAATAAATTGGCCTTGGTTTTAAAGAATGCATTTTCCAGGGAAATCGCTTTTAATTTGGCATCAATTAACTTAGATTCCCTTGAATTAACAAGGAATAATGAACTTTCACCTAAAAAGAATTTTCGTTCTTCGGCTGCCAACATAGTCTCATAATCACCCACTATTATATTCGTGAAATCTGTTTGGGTTTCAAAGGATATTAATTCCTGATTTATAGCCTCAATCTTGTTTTTCAAAGTGACTCTGGTCCCCTGCATTTCAAATTCTATATTATCAAATTTCAATTTGGCCAATTTTAGTTCGCCTCTTTCCTTTCTTAGAAACAATGGAAAACTAATGTTTAAACCACTTTTGTAAGAAGTGGTATTAAAACTGCTCATTTGATCGACCGTAGGAGATAAAAAATTGTATTGTAAATCAACTCTTGGAAGCAACTCATTCAATTGCAACCGTCGTTCTATTTCCAAACTCCTTAATTTATAATCCAGAGATTGAATTTTAGGATGATTGTCAATAGAGACAATGTCCATATCGAACTGTGTTATATTTAAGGCATCTTCTATTATTTGTGAAGTATTAGCATCAGGAATGACGTTTTCCTTTAATTCTACCGGAGTATTATCTTGCAACCAAAGATAATTCGACAATTCCAGTGATGATTTAATATATGTTATTCTGGCTTTTTCAAGTTCCAATTTACGACTGTTTAAAGTAATACCGGCTTCAAGGGTATCAATTGCAGGTCTTTCTCCCGATTCATAACTTTGCTTGATGCCATCTAGCCTTATTTCAGCATTTTTTAAAAAGGATTCAAATACTTGTTTTTCATTATAGGCTTTCAACCAGTTAAAATAAGTGACTGAGGCCTGGTAAAAAATATTGTTAACCATTAATTGTCTGTCGGCCTGTGCCTGCTTCGTATAAAGTTTGGCTTGCTTCAACATTGCCATTCTCTCATTGATCAGCAATCCTCTGGCCAGGGAAACTGAAACACCAACACTATACAATCCATCCTCAGGTAAATTAGCTTCAGGATTTAAAAACAGGCCTTCGTTATTCTCAAAATTTGCTTTTAACTCTACACCATACCAGGTTGGTATTTTAAAAGTTGAATTCAATTTATCAAAATATTCGCTGTCCTTGAACTGCTTCCTGTCATAATCAACTTCAAATTTAGGATCAAAGGCACCACGTGATTTCAAAAGTTTAGCTTCACTTTCAGTAATCAATAAATTAGCCTGCTTCACCAATGGATGATAGCTTTTAACGTAGCCTAAATATTCTGATAGCGTCAATTCCGTCAACGACTCCTGACCAAAAGACAATCCAAATGCCATAAAAAGTAATCCGAAAATTAAATTTTTCATCGGTTATTTTTTAGATAGTTTATCATTATTTTCGGGCGTATAATAGTTAGGAGGGAAGCTGTTAAGCTGTCTCCACAGTTCAAACCATATTGGAACATCATTTAATAAAGCAATAGTTCGTGCACCAGATCCTACACGTATTGGCTCCGGCCATGGATGGTCATCAACATCAGGAGCCAATAAGATCCTGTATTTACCATTATCACTGATAAAGTTTTCTATAGCCACGACTTTAGCTCCATAAGTTCCGTATGATACATTGGGCCAGCCGCTAAAAACAATGGCAGGCCAACCATCAAACTGAACACGAACTTTTTCTCCAAGATGCAATAGTGGTAAATCTATTGGTTTTACATAGGTTTCCACAGCCAGATCAATTTGTGCAGGCATGATACCAACTAAGCGATCACCTTCTTTAAAGGTTTCTCCAATTCCTCCTCGGATAGCCTTGTTTATGAAACCATTTTGAGGCGCTGTGACATAAAGCAAACTACTTCTTCGCTGATAATTAGTATAACTATTTTCTAATTTAGTTACCTGAGCTGATGCATCAAATTGCCCTGATTGAGCAGAATACATATCGCTTTGCGACTTGGAAATTTTATCGCCGTATTCAGCATTTATTCGTGACAGTTCCACTTTATAGTTTATTAATTCGTTTTTACTCGTCAATAACTTATTTTCCTGAGAAATAATTTTTGCCTGAGACTCCTGAAGTTTCAATCGTTTTTCTTCAACATCTTTAACCGCCTTTAATCCTTCTTTTTGGAGTGTAGCAATTCGATTAAACTGTATTTCAGCAATATTTAAATTCGTTTTTGTAGCCTCAAAATCAATGCTGTCACTTTTTACTTTTAACTGGGCCTGAAGTAATTTGTTTCCGGCTTGTTCCAATTTTAACTTTTGCTCTTCTCTTAATGCCGAAATTTGACGATTCAAAGCCTCAACTTTTCCTCCATAAGCTACTACTGACGACGACTTGGCTTTAATTTGATCTCCGGTTCTTTCAACTAATCTATCATCAAAATAATCACTTTTTATCTCAGATATCCTTAGAATAGTATCCCCTTTTTTCACATAATCACCTTCTTGTACAAACCATTGTTCAATACGTCCGGGAATTTGAGATTGAATCGTTTGAGGTCTTTGGTCAGGTTTTAATGTTGTTACTTGTCCCTGACCGGAAATATTCTGTGTCCAAGGTAAAAACAAGACTATAAACCCTATTATAGCAAATACGAGCAGGAATTTATTGAATTGCCTGTAGTACTCTTTATTAAAGATATGTTGTCCCGACTTATAACCAATCAAGGGCACTTTTTTATTCAACTGGTTGTGCGATATATTAAGCATTTTCTTTATTTATTATTTCACCATTATTAAGCGTAATAACCGTTTTACATGAATCTCTCCAGTCCAAATTATTACTCACAACGATCAAAGCCCATGGATTTTTAATATCCGTTAGATATTTCATAATTTTTTTAGTCTCATCAGTATCGAACCTGTCAAGGGCATCCTCAAGAATCAAAAGCTTCGGCTTTTTGACAATTGCTCTTGCCAAAATTAATTTTTTTGCTATTTGAGATGAAATTTGTTTTCCTTCAGGATAGAGGACTGTACTTAGCCCTTTTGGAAGTTCCTTAACAAATTGAGTTAGACCAACATGATCTAAAACATCAAAAATCGACTCGTCATTTATTGATTGATCACCGAATGTGATATTCTCCCTTATTGAACCTTCAAAAGGAGTCTCTTCGGAAAGGGATAATCCTAAATGAGAACGATAATGGTTAATGACTAAACTGTTTAGTGATACATTATTAATATAAATCAGACCAGAACTTGGTTGAATAATTCCTGAAATTAATCGTAATAAACTGGATTTGCCAGAACCACTTTCACCCGTTATCAATATCCTGCTGCCAGGATCAATCTTTAAATTGATATCCTTTAAAATAGGTTTCTCTCTGTTTGCAACTTTATAAGATACATGATCTAATTCTATTGATAATCCTTTTTTTAACTCTGGTGTTTCACCACTTTGATCCTCTAATTCATTATCAACTACCTGTCCTAATTTTTCAATGGATGTTAAGACATCATAAAATGATTCTAATCCTAAAATAAGTTTTTCTACTGAGGCCACTACAAGTAAGATGATGATCTCTGCAGCAACAAACTGACCAATGTTCATCTCTTGATTCAATACTAGAGCACCACCAATCAATAGCAATCCTGCCGTAACCACAACTTTAAAACCTATCATTTGGATAAACTGCAGTACTAGTATCTTGAAATGACTTTCCCTGGCCTGAAGATAATCGGCTACTAAGGCATCATTTTTATCCAAGGCCAAATTTGTCTTTCCTGACAGTTTAAAACTAACAACAGCTCTTGCAATTTCCTGTATCCAGTGGGCAACTTTATATTTATTTTTGGATTCCTCCAGACTTGTGATCAACCCTTTTTTAGCCGTATATTTAAAAACGATGTAAATAAGGAAAAGCAATAAAAATCCAAATATGATAAAGAACGGGTGATAAAAGGATAGCAGAATTAAAGCAAATACTATTTGTAAAACTGCTGTAGGTACATCAATTAGTATTTTTGATAATCCTTTTTGAATGGATATTGTATCAAAAAATCTATTTGCCAATTCCGGAGGATAATAGTTTCGTAATTCATTCATTTTAATTTTAGGGAAACGATAACTCAATTCAAAGGATGCTCTGGTAAATATTCGTTGCTGAATGGTTTCTATGATCCTAAGTTGCATAAGTTGTAATGCACCTACAAATGCAACGCCCAAAGTAACCAAGATCACTAAAATGACCCAGGAAGTTGATATCTGAGCACCTTGTATTAAATTTATTATTGCCTGAATGCCTAAAGGGAGCGACAAGGAAACAAATCCGGAAAATATGGCATAATAAAAAATTTGATAAATATCTTTTCGCTCCAGTTGAAGCAGGCCAAGAAATCTTTGCCACGGTGTCATTTTATCTTTCTTCATAATTATTTTAGGGATTTAAAGCATAGGTCAACAAAAAAATCTGTTGATGACACTTGATTTTTGCAATCTGTAATTGATGTAAAATGATCTTTTAAAAAATGTTGATATAGAGATCCTTCGATAATTGTACTGGCTAAACTCGTTGCAAATCCATAGTTTTTGTTTACCTCTAACATCATATCACGAAGCCTGTGAATCACTCTTTTGTAGACTATAAAATAACCTTCTTTATTTTCATGATCAACCTCTTTAGTAAGAAATGATTTAGAATTTTCATTAATAATGATTCTGTTTAGGACTACTTCATTAATGTGAGTAAATTTTGAGTCCTCTTCAATCGTTCTTGTTAAAACATTTATAGCTGTTTTTAATCGCTCTGTCTCATTTTTAATATTATGAGTTTCAAAGACCAATTGATATTCCATCCAAGCCCAATACCATGACGTTAAATAAAGTAGAAGCTTGTGTTTATTCTCAAAATACCTGTAAATGGAACTTTCATTGGATCCTATTCTGAATCCTAATTTTTTAAAAGTGAAATCGTCAAATCCAATATCATCTATTAACAGGATACTTTCCTCTATAATACGTTTTCCCAGTTCTGAAGATTCCGGGTCCTTAATAAATATTTTTTCCGGCACCGATATCTTAATATTTGAAAGTAATGTTTTCATAATATTTAATTTTGGTTGCAAATATAATAGTAATACTATTAATAGAAAATATTTAACATTTATTTAGTACATTAAAATTATAGGACACAACTAAACACTAAATACATTTGCACTTCACAAGAATTACTTAATCAAATAATACTATCAAAGTATTCATTACTAACTTTTTAATTATGAGCAAACAACCTTTATTACAACCTTTTACTATAGACGGATTACAACTAAATAACAGAATCGTTATGGCTCCTATGACACGGAGTAGAGCCAAAAATCCCGAAAAATTAGTAACTGATGAGCTCCAAGGTGTTTATTATCAGCAACGCTCATCAGCAGGATTGATAATTACAGAAGGATCACAGGTTTCTGAACGTGCCGTAGGTTATATCAACACGCCTGGTATTTATTCAAAAAAGCAGGTTGAAGGTTGGAAACATATTACTAACCGAGTCCACAAAAAAGGAGGGAAGATCTTTATTCAGTTATGGCATGTAGGCAGAATTTCACATCCGGATTTCCACAATGGTGAATTACCTTTAGCTCCTTCGGCTATTAATCCCGGTTACAAATCATTTACACCTTCAGGATTCAAAAACACTGTAACCCCAAAGGAAATGTCATTAGAAGATATTCAGGAAACAACTATTCAGGATTTTAGAAATGCGGCAAGAAATGCGGTTGAAGCCGGGTTTGACGGGATAGAAATACATTCCTCCAATGGCTATTTGTTTCATCAGTTCTTTTGCAAATGTTCGAATAAAAGGAAAGATAAATATGGAGGAATATTGAGAATAGATCAAGATTCTTTTTTGAAGTTTTGGATGCAGTAAAACAAGAAATCCCAGAAAGTAGAATAGGCGTACGTTTTAATCCGTCCATGCATGGTTTAGCAGGAATAACAATTGATGAAGAGACTATCCCGACTTTTGATTACATAATTACAAAATTAAATGATTACGACTTAGCCTATGTCCATTTATCAGAACCCTTTACAGATGTCACTAAAGTTCCTTTTGCTGTTCAAAATATTGCCGCACATTACAGACCATTATATAAAGGAACATTAATGATCAATGGAGGATTTACCCAGGAATCAGGAAATGACGTTATTGAAAAAGGTGAAGCTGATTTGGTAGCATTTGGAAAACCATTTATATCTAATCCTGATCTGGTGGAACGATATAAGAACAATTGGCCTTTGGCCGATTGGGATAGCGATACGTTTTATACAACAGGAAAGCAAGGGTATTTGGATTATAAAAAATTTCAATAATAGTATAATTTCCTTCAGAATATAAATGATTTTAACCAATTGTTTTTATTAATATTGCTAATATAAATCCAACACTAACCACAGCATGCTTCGACCTCAAAAAGGAGTTTTGATAATCCTTGCATTTTTTGCGATTTACGTCATTTGGGGATCTACATATTTGCTGAATAAAATTGCAGTTTCCGAACTTCCTCCATTTACATTAGCTTCAATTCGATTTGTTAGTGCAGGTTTGATCATTTTTGTTATTGCCAAATTGATGAGAATTAGTTTAGCCATAACAAAAAAGCAATTATTAAATACAGCAATAGCAGGTTTTTTCTTCCTTGCGTTTGGCAACGGAGTTGTGGTTTGGGCACTGAAATATGTTGATAGTGGATTTGCAGCACTGGAAATTTCAGCTCAGCCTTTGGTTGTTTTGATCTTGATGCGAATTCTTCAAGGTAAGAAGATTCAAACCATGTCCGTTATTGGTGTCATTCTGGGAATTATAGGTATTTATTTGCTTGTAGGTCAAAAAGAAATCATAAGTAAAGAAAACAGTGTTTTAGGAATCCTTATGATATTTGCCTGTATGTTGAGTTGGGGTTATGGCAGTTTGTTTGTTGGTAAAGCCGAATTACCTCGTAACTATTTTGTCAATACCGGATATCAAATGGTAACAGGTGGTCTGATGCTTTTTATAGCTAGTATGCTTTTTGGAGAAACTTGGGTTCCGATTTTAGAGTGGAGCAGCAATGTTAAATGGTCCATGGTCATTTTAATATTTTTTGGAAGCATCGTAGCTTTTACTTCATTCAATTATTTATTAAGAGCAGTCTCTCCCGAAAAAGTAGCAACTTCAACATATGTCAACCCGATCATTGCTCTTTTTTTAGGTTGGTATTTTTTAGATGAAATAATTACTACTCAATCTATAATAGCGGCAATTATATTACTCACCGGTGTGTATTTTATCAATACTAAAAAAAAATTAATCATCTTTTCACGATTTAGAAGATAACTTCAAAAATCGTAAGTCAAAAACGGTAATTATACTAAATATATGACTTATTTTTACGTCAAATTGTTTCAAAAAAAGAATCAATTAATAAAACTTATTTAAAATGAAAACCAAAATCATTGTAACCTTACTAATCAGTTCAATTCTATTTATTTCATGTGATTTTCAAGAAAAAAAAGAATCAAAACCGTACATGTTCCTGGATACGCCTAAGGCTAATAAAATTGCCAAAGAACTTGAAGCGCATGGTGATATACGTATCGATAATTATTTCTGGATGCGTTTGAGTGATGAACAAAAAAATGCAGAAACGCCTGATTCCCAAACTCAGGATGTACTTGATTATCTCAATGCCGAAAATAACTATAAGGAAGCTGCTATGAAGCACACAGAAGGTCTTCAGGAGAAATTATACAATGAAATTGTTGGACGAATTAAAAAAGATGATTCTTCTGTACCTTATAATTATAATGGATATTCCTATTACACGCGTTTTGAGGAAGGAATGGATTATCCCCTTTATTGCCGTAAGAAGCTAGACGAGAAAAGTCAGGAAGAGGTTATGCTTAATGGTCCGGAAATGGCAAAAGGACATGACTATTTTTCTATTGCGGGAAGAGAGGTTAGCCCTGATAATGAAATTATAGCTTATGGGATAGATACTGTTTCAAGACGCAGATATGATGTGTATTTTAAAAATCTGAAATCCGGTAATATCTTATCAGATAAGTTGGAAAATACAGGCGGAGGTGCTGTTTGGGCAAATGACAATAAAACCGTTTTTTATGCCACTAAAGACCCGGTAACTTTAAGGCAGGATAAAATTTATAAACATATATTGGGAACTGATCAGTCGCAGGACGAAATGGTTTTTAATGAAACAGATGAAACTTTTAGTTGTTTTGTTTATAAGTCCAAATCTGAAAAATATTTGATGATTGGCAGTACCCAAACCTTGTCTTCAGAATACAGATATCTGGATGCGGACAATCCCAATGGCAACTGGAAAATTATTCAGCCAAGAGAGAAAGATCTGGAATATAGCGTAGATCATTACATGGATCATTTTTATTTAAGAACTAATCAAAATGCCAAAAATTTTAAACTTGTTAAAACACCCGTAACGGCAACCGCAAAAAACAATTGGGTCGATGTTATAGCACATCGTGACAGCGTTTTGTTGCAGGGCTTTGAATTATTCAAAAATCATGTAGTATTGCAGGAACGTCTTAATGGCCTGCGGACTATTCGTATTATGAATTGGAATGGCGAAAATGATCATTATATCAAGTTCAATGATCCGGCCTATTTGGCATATCCTACAACCAATTTGGATTTCAATACCAACATCCTTAGATATGGATATACTTCCCTGACCACGCCAAACAGTACTGTAGATTACAACATGGATACCAAAGAACAGATTGTTTTAAAAGAAGAAGAAATTCAGGATCCAAATTTTTCAAAAGATAATTATGTGTCAGAACGATTATTTGCAACTGCAAGAGATGGTGTAAAAGTGCCTATTTCTTTGGTTTATAAAAAGGGGGTCGAACGAAATAGTGCTACGCCTTTATTATTGTATTCATATGGATCTTATGGCAGTAGCACAGAACCAACCTTCAGATCAGACAGACTCAGTTTGCTGGATCGCGGTTTTGTATTTGCTATGGCTCATGTGCGAGGTGGACAAGAATTAGGAAGGTATTGGTATGAAGATGGTAAATTGCTGAAAAAGAAGAATACGTTCTATGATTTTATTGATTGTGGAGAATATTTAGTTAACCAAGGATTCACAAGTCCGCAACATTTATATGCGTTAGGAGGAAGTGCCGGAGGTTTATTAATGGGTGCAATAGTCAACATGAAACCTGAATTATGGAATGGAGTAGTGGCTGCGGTTCCTTTTGTGGATGTTGTGTCAACCATGATGGACGAGAGTATTCCTTTAACGACTTTTGAATTTGACGAATGGGGAAATCCTAAAATCAAAGAATATTACGATTATATGAAATCGTATTCTCCATATGATAATGTCGAGAAGAAAGCATATCCCAACATGTTAATTACGACAGGGTACTGGGATAGTCAGGTACAGTATTGGGAACCTGCTAAATGGATCGCCAAATTACGTGAGCTGAAAACCGACAATAATTTATTGATAATGGATTGTGATATGGAAGCGGGACATGGTGGTGCCTCCGGACGATTTAAAAGATACAAACAAACCGCTTTGGAATACGCTTTCATGATGGATCTGGAAGGGATATCAGAGTAATTTAAAGTTTATTTTGTTAGTTGGTTGCCTCCACGTATCCTCATATTAACATCTAATTTGAGCTTAAATTACCATTCAATATAGTTTTTCGAATTAACTCTCGATCTAGTCGGGCTCGTTAAGGGATTCCAAAAGCAT
This sequence comes from uncultured Flavobacteriaceae bacterium, assembly GCA_963827785.1. GTDB lineage: Bacteria > Bacteroidota > Bacteroidia > Flavobacteriales > Flavobacteriaceae > Site-B1. The sequence goes on from CAWHCT010000038.1 coordinate 152,640, forward strand.
CTCATAATTTTCGATTCTGGTGTATAGAAGTCCACCAATATTTAAAATTGGATTGGTCAGAGAATCTAAAGATGACACTTCATCTACCAGATAGGTCATCATTCGTTCCTTAACATCTGGTTTATCAATTAAATTAATGGTTGTGAAGATGTATTTGCTATTTGCCAACCCACTTAAAATAGAATCACAAGTCATACAATTTTCTGTTACGTAGACTACGATCTGTTTAGGAGGATCTATTTTTATTGATTCAGATGGAGGTTTTAAAGATCGATGAGATAGACTGTCATTAACCTCTAGGTCATAGGTATAACTGGGCTGTTTTCCACGTTCTATTATTAACGACTTTAATAATACTTTGGAGGCCGCAGGAACCCTGACAAACCTCGGTTTTCTTGTACTCTGCCTAATATTTTTTCCAGTAATAGTGATCTTAACGTCATAATCAGTTTCAGATTTATTTAGGGCATATATAGACAATCTGTTATTCTTGGTTTCATCTGTTATTTTTATGGTTGAAGTTTGGCTATAGGCGTTTCCAATAACGAAAAGGAATATGATAATTTTTTGCAACATGAGTTTGAATTAAAGTCAGAAAATAAATACAAAGATTAAAGTTAGTGAAAAACTTTAAATCAAGAACAATTCCTTATTTTTAATAAAATAAATTTTTTAATGAATATAATAACATTAACCGTTAACCCGGCTTTAGACAAAAGCGCAAAAGTAGATGGTTTGATTGCCGAACAAAAACTAAAATGCCATTCCATTGAATTCCAGGCAGGTGGAGGAGGTATCAATATTTCCAGAGTATTGAAAAGACTTCAAATTGATTCTGATTGTGTGTTCACGTCGGGAGGAGACAATGGAACGTATTTGCAAAACATGTTGCTGCAGGAAAAGATCAAGATTTCACCTATACATGTTGACGAATGGACCAGGGAAAATTTGTCTATTGTTGATACACAAACCTCAATGCAGTACCGCTTTGGAATGCCCGGAAAGCCTATTTCTAAATCGGAAATCGATCTGATTACAAATACAATTCTTAAGAAAGTTGGTGAAAATGATATTCTGGCTTTAAGTGGAAGTTTAGCCCCAAATATGCCCGTGGACTATTATGCGCAAATAATTAAGAAGCTTGCAGATAATAATGTGAAAGTCATTTTGGATACGTCCGGCCCTGCATTAAAATATACTACAACGCAGCCATTATTTTTAATAAAACCCAATCAGAAGGAATTAGCGTTATTGGCGGAAAAAGATTTTTTAACTACCAAAGAACAGGAAGCTTTCGCCATGGAAATGGTCACCAGCCAAAAAGTAAAATATGTAGTGGTTTCAATGGGGTCCAGAGGCGCATTCTTAGCTTCAAAAGAGGGAATAGTATATCAATCAACACCTTCTATTCCTGTAAGAAGCACGATTGGAGCAGGAGACAGTATGGTTGCAGGTTTAATATATTCCATTAGGCATGATTATTCGCCACAGAAAATGCTAAAATACGGTGTCGCTTGCGGTGTTGCGACTACTATGAGTGAAGGCACGAATCTTGGATCGCCGAAAACCATTCAGCATGTACTGGAATTATTGAAATAGGACTCGGCTTAATACACTAGTCTTAAAGTATTACTTTATTAACTTAGTTTTTAAGGTGTTGACAAAAAGGATATTACCTAATTTATCATAGCCTTCAAATAGTATTAATCGGTTTTCAGATTTTGCTACACTTTCGTGAAAGCCTATTAAGGTAAGATCAGCATCTGCAGAATATTCATTGATCAGATCTATTTTATTTTTATTTACATCAAGAGGTAATACATAAATATTCTTTGAAGAAATTGGAAGTCTGCCAGATGAGGCAAGCTGAATTAAATTTTCCTGCTCCTCCTTCAATTTTTCAGCCGGAAAAGCAGCATAGATCTTTATTTCACCTTTTTTCCATTCAGGATGTCCTAGTATTACGTAGGAAAGTAGGATCATTAAATTAGCGTTTTCAAAATCTTCTTTGCGAATCCAAATATGAATATCTTTTTTATAACCAAATCCTCTATCGGAACTGGCCAGTATGCCTATATCCAAACCTATGGTCTTTATTAAACTGTAATTATCGAATATTTCTGACAACCATTCTGTTTCGCCGCGTTTATATTCGAATAGGATCATATTATTTGGCTGACCTGAAATTCCGGGTTGCTGAATGGCATGGGCAATAGCCGATGTTGTAGACGGAGTCACGAGGGTTTCAACAAAGACATTTGATTTATTATCAGCAATATTTTGTATTAGTTTTTTAAGTATTATCTGGGCCGATTTTTGAGATTCACTTGATAAATAGTCCTTTTGGTAATGTAAATACATGCCAAAGCCATAACTATGCGAGATCCATTTCATCAACTCCAATGCGTCCAGTCTTTTAAAACTGTCCTGAGAAAGACAAATTACTGCTGGTCTCCATTCTTCTTCTGTACTTTGCTTTTCTGCCTTTTGAAGGAATACCTGTAATCGTCTGCTCAATTGTTGAATCACCCCTTGAAAAATACTGGCCATACCAGATTTAGTGCCGCTTTTTGATGAAATATATAAATAAAGCAAGATCATTAATAAAATGGCGGCAAGCGCGTAAGGCGTATTTATTTTAAACATTAAGTAGATACACATAATAGTGCCTAAAAGCGATAAATACCATTTTGATTTAAATGAAGGTCTATAACTTGGATCGGCTGCAAAATGCTGCATAAAGGAAATCAAACACAAAGATCCATAAGTAACCAGGAAAAACATGGATATAATCTCGGCAACAGCATTCACATCACCCATTAAAATAAAAACCAAAGCAATGACACTGGTTATAATAGTAGCATTCCTAGGCTCATTACTCTTTTCTATACCCTTTGAAACCCATGAATTCATAAACTTATTAGGAAAAACCTTGTCACCTCCAATGGCCTGTAAAGTTCTAGGAGCAACCATAAATGATCCTAATGCTGATGATATTGTGGCAGCCGCTAACCCAATAGGAATTATAGGTCCCCAAAAAGCTATTTTACTCATAATGAGTTGATCACTTACCAGATCTGAAGTTGATGCCGAGGATGCCAGCTTATAGGCAATAAATACATAAATGATCATTCCCGTAATTGTTGCAGATAAGGTACCGAGTGGTATGGATTTTTTTGGATCCTTAAGATCTCCTGAAAGTCCAACACCGGCTGTCATTCCCGTAAAAGCAGGAAAAATAATTGCAAATACATAAAAGAATCCTTTTTCGGGAGTTAAGTTTTTGAACAGTAGTGAAGCATCAAACGACTCACTAAATTCCGTGTTTCCTGCAAAGAAAAAAACAAGGGATATGGCAAGTATTGTAACTACAATATATAAAGCTTTCATTCCAAGATCAGCCCCCTTTTTAACCATTAACCAGATCAGTAATAGTAGGGCAGGTATACTAAACAACCTGTTATCATAAATCTCATACCCAAGATTAGATTCTACCCACGGTTTAATGACTTCAAAAGATTCGGCAAAGGCAATTACATAAAAGGCAACACTTATCGCCTGAGAGAAATATAATGCAATACCTATTGCTGCACCTATATTAATTCCAAAGGATCGTGAAATTATAAAGTATTCACCACCACCTTCAACTTTTTGGTTAGTCGCTATTTCGGCTAAGGCCATAGCAGTTGGAATAGTCACTAAATGACCTATAAAAATAATAAGTAATGTACCCATAAAGCCCACAGAACCAACGGCAAAACCAAAACGCAGGAACATGACAGCTCCCAGTATAGTTGAAATTGCAGTTAAAAAAACAGGAAGTGTAGTAAATTTTGATTTTTGTTCCATGAATGAGTCTGGTGAATAATATTACGAATATATCAAATAAATAAAAGCAAAAATTAATTCTTATTTATAATCGGAATAAGATTTATCCTTGATTATATATTCTGTAATTCTATTTTAGAAATATCCTTCCAGATATTTAAATATACAGGGATTAAATTTACCTTTTAAAGGGTCATTATAAGTTTAATATTTATTGTAAATTTAAAATATTCCAAATTCAATGAGTTTTTAAATTTTATCGTATGAAAATTATCACAAAACTGGTTTTTGTTTCATTATTTTTTCTATCCCTTAGTAAACCGTCGGCACAGGTAACATACGAATCAGCTTTTCCAAATATAGATTTCGAATTTCCTGTAGAGCTACAATCATCAGTAGATGGTACCAACAGGATGTTCGTTGTAGAGCAACCTGGACGTATTAAAGTATTTCCAACGAATCCTGATGTACTACCTGCGGAAGTAGATACGTTTCTGGATATTACAGATCGTGTTTATTATTCAAGCGGCCAGGAAATAGGATTATTGGGATTAGCATTTCACCCGGAATTCAATAATAATGGATATTTCTATGTGTACTATACAACATCGAGTCCTTTATCCGGAATATCCGTGAGAATGGTACTGTCTAGGTTTACTGTTGATTCCAATAACATTAATTTCTCCGATCCTAATAATGAGTTAGTGCTATTTCAATTTGACAAAAACCAAAATAACAGCAATCATAATGGAGGAAAGATAGCTTTTGGTCCTGATGGCTTTCTTTATATTTCATTCGGAGATGGAGGAGGAGGAAACGATCCACAAGGTAACGGTCAGAACATTAATACTGTTTTTGGCAGCATTTGCCGAATTGATGTAGATCTTGATGGCAATAATCCCTTAGAATCAAATCCAGATCTACCTGACGGAAATTACGAAATTCCAGATGATAACCCTTTTGTGGGTATTAATGGACTAGATGAGATCTATGCTTATGGTCTTCGTAATACATGGAAATTTTCTTTTGACAATCAAACAGGCAGACTCTGGGGAGGTGATGTTGGTCAAAATGCTTTTGAAGAAATAAATATTATTGAGAAAGGTAAAAATTATGGGTGGAGTCGGTTTGAAGCTAATTCAGTAGCAAATAGTAGTGTCATTATAAATGAAGAAACTGAATTTCCCGTATTCTTCTACGATAGATCTCAAGGTGATCAATCAATTTCAGGAGGTTACGTATATCGCGGTACTGAAATAACCAGTCTGGAGCCTGATATAAATTCTAAATTCATTTTTGGAGATTATGTAAGCGGAAAAGTTTGGGCACTTGACTACAATCCTACTTCAGGAGAAGCAAGCAGTAATCTGTTATTCGATCTTAGCGGACAGTTTATATCCAGTTTTGGTTTGGATGAAAATGGAGAGATCTATTTTAGTGATTATGGATCTAATGCGTTAATATATAAAATAGTAGATGGACAGACAGCTTCTTCTGGAACTGCAGTAAATGGTGTTGGGAGCTGGCAAGAATTGGATGTGGATTCATTAAATGGTCAAGTATTTGCTGTTACTTCAACTGCCAACGGAAATATATATTTTGGTGGGAGCTTTAATCAAGTGGGAAGCTTAACAGCAAATAATATTGTTGTCTGGAATGAGACCAACGGATGGAGCAGTTTGGGAACAGGCTCAAACGGAACAATAAATACTCTCAAAGTAGGGCCTAACGGCAATTTGTATGCGGGAGGATCATTTACTCAAATAGGTGGCATTTCTGCCAATAATATTGCTATGTTTAATGGTGCGAATTGGTCCAGCCTTGGTTCTGGTTCAGAAGGTCCGATTTTGGCAATAGAAATTCAAAACAATGGCTTCGTATTTGCAGGTGGTATTTTTGAAACGATCGGAGGAACAACAGCGAGAAATATTGGCTATTGGAACGGTGTACAATGGTCTCCCTTGTCTGATTTATCTACAGCAATAAACGGGGCAAATAATGAAATTCGATCCCTTCATATTGATGACCAGGGAATTTTATATGTGGGAGGTAATTTTGATGAAGCGGGAGGAAATACAGCAAATAGGATTGCAACTTGGGATGGAACAAATTGGAGCACTCTTGGTGATGGTACTAGCGGATTCGTCCAAGCAATAACTTCAACTCCCACCGATGTATTTATTGGCGGCAACTTTGCTGTTGCAGGAGGTCTCACTGTAAATCGTATTGCCAGGTGGAATAAAACTTCGTCTAGCTGGTTTTCACTTGAAAATGGTGTAAATAATAATGTAAATGCCTTATTAAATGATGATACTTATTTATATGCTGCTGGATCTTTCGATATTGCATTTAAAAATGACCAAAATATCATTGTAGACAATATTACCAGATGGTCGGCTACTGAAGGCTGGGAAGCCATGGGTACAAATACTCAAGTGGGTGTAGAAGGCAAAATTAATGCATTGAGTTTCTCAATTGGTGATAGTGCCTCAGAAAAAATATATGTTGGAGGTAATTTCTCAAGAGCTGGCTCGATAAATACAAATAATACAGCCATATGGAATTCAGATTCACTTTCAGGTGAAGAAGACGAAGAACTAATTGATCTGCAAATTTATAGTGAGTATAATTCTAAACGATTATTTGTATCGGGATCCTTAGCCCCTAAGGCATCATTAGAACTTTTTGATATGCTTGGTCGTTTAGTTTTAAACAATATTCTGGATCACAACAAAGTTTTAAACTCTATTGATACCTCTATAATAAGCACTGGTATTTATATAGTTAAAGTTAATATGGGCGGTAAAACATATACCAAAAAAATAATTATTTAACGAGCTTTACATCAATTTAGCAGTCATTCACCAATATTTTATAATGGCTATTGCCTTATTAAATTATTTACAAATACAGAGAATAATACCATCCTAATAAATTTATCCGCTTAATTTTAATCCTGAATTATCTGTAATAAAAAACTCAACTCTGTTTTAATTTTTATGATCTACTGTCAATCTTACATATAGTTACTAGTTTCGTCTGACGAGTTAAGTATATTTAACAGCCTATGCTAGTCTGCATAGCAGAAGTAACTCGGTTATAAGGGTCGAAGATCTTGGTTTTTCCTCGCGGATTTTCCTTTGGTACGTTTTCTTTTGCTAAATTAGAGCATACCAATACAACTAACCATAATAAAACATTTTAGCTGTATACTGGAGTTTCAAAAAACAAAAATATATGAGAGATATCAATTATATTTTTTTAATATTAGCTTTGATAGCTGAAATAATTGGTACAGTTGGTGGATTTGGGTCTTCAGTGTTCTTTGTGCCACTAGGCAACTTTTATTTTGATTTCTACTCTGTATTAGGTCTGACAGCAATATTCCATTTATCTAGTAATTTGAGTAAAATATTCTTATTTAAAAAAGGATTAGATAAAAGATTATTGTTATACATTGGAATTCCTTCTGTCCTTTTTGTTATCATTGGGGGGCTAACTTCAAAATTACTTGACACCTATTTTCTAGAAATATTTTTAGGGTTGTTTCTAGTTGGATTGAGTTTACTTTTTTTAATTAAAAGCAAAATAGTCTTTTCGGCTAACAATAAAAACGCAATAATTGGAGGTTCATTTTCAGGATTTTCCGCGGGATTATTAGGAACGGGAGGAGCAATTAGAGGTTTGACTATGGCTGCATTCAATTTAGAAAAAAGTGTTTTTATAGCGACTTCTGCTTTTATAGATTTTATGATAGATTTTTCAAGGACATTTGTTTATTACAATAATGGTTACATTCACAAACATGACTTAAAATATGTTCCTTTTTTATTGGTAATAGGATTGTTAGGGTCCTTTATTGGAAAGAAGATTTTGGCTTACATTCCACAGTCCAGGTTTCGAAGACTGTCTTTGTATTTTATACTTTTTATAGGAACTGCAACCTTAATTCAGTTATTTATTAGTTAAATGGAATAAAGCGGGCAAATTACAGCCAGAATGATTCATTGCTTTGGAAAATCCAAGCTACTGTAAAGCGGGTTTTTGATTTATCACTATCTTAGTCTCTATGCAACTAACTAAACCCAAGTCTGGTAAAAAGAATATCACAAAAACATTAGTTTTGTGATTCAAATCGAAACAACAGAACTAACTTTAATAAAAATCTGAATGATTTGTATTTCTTGCAATACTGAATATAGTTCAAATTTCTGCCCAAATTGCGGAGAAAATTCTAAAATTAAAAAAATTACCTTCAATTCATTTATTCAAGACGCTTTTGCAACCATAACAAATATGGACAAAGGTTTTCTGTATAATCTGAAAACTTTATTCATAAATCCAAAAAAAATACCTACTGATTATCTTCTTGGTAAGAGAAAAGGTATACTTAATCCTATCTCATTCTTAATAATTTCGATTTCCATTTATTTAATTCTTGAAAATCTTTTTAGAATACCTATCAAACAAATAGACACGAGTTTTGCGAATTCACCATTTTTTGAAAAAGGAAGAGAAATAGGTGCTGCGGGAGGTGAAATAATTTCGGCCAATTTCAAATACTTTTGGATTTTTTCAGTAATAATGCTTGCAAATACGACAAAACTAATTTTTGGAAAATACAATTATCTGGAGCATGTAGCTATAAGTTCCTTTATTATTGGACAAGCAACATTGATTGCTATAATAGGATTTTTAATTTTGAAATCCCCTTTGATTCTTAACCCATTATTATATTTATCTATCCTTTTTATGATTTATTTCATTTTTAAACAGAGTAAGGATAAATTTGGATCATTACTATTATCAATTACCAGCTTAATTTTGTTTGTTGTTCAAATTTTTGTTGTGATTGCTTCTATAGGATTTGCAATGATATATTAAGACCAAAAAATCTTCCTTCAACACCGTTTATAATTAATTACTTCTAATTTCCTATCGGAATTTTTTTCTACTGAATTTGTATTCGGCATTTTTTGTTATCTTAGGTCCTAACTGCAACAATCCATCTACGAAAAATTATGACTTTTACCTGGGCAATAGTGCTGTATTAAAGTAATACGGCAACTAATTTACTTTCAAAAAAATATAACGGGGATGCTGAAAACCGATTAGAGTAAGCTTAAAACTAAATATATCAAAAATGAGCAAAACAATTGTAGCACGACACAAAGTAAAGGACATTAATAAATGGCTGAAAGGTCATGACGAAAGGATGCAATTATTTGGCCCTGCCATTTCAGGCTTTAAAACCTTTCAGGATCAGGACAACCCAAATTCTGTGATGTTGGTTATAAAAGTAACAGACATGGAAAAATTTGGAGCTATAATGAATGATCCAAAAACTCAGGAAGCGAAAGACAGGCATACAGTATTAGAACCTGTTACAATGTCAATGCAAGTAGATCTTTAAAAACTGGATTTTCTCGCTACTGTAAATCTTAACCTAATTTTTCCGGATTCCTGCATAACGGCAGAATTAAATTAAGAACAATATTATGTACATTGAAAAAAATCGATCATGAAATTAATTATCAAAATAATAGGAATATTCATTCTTCTAATCGGTATCTTATTGCTTATTAAACCAGAGTTCATTTTTTCTTGGATAGCGGATAATGCAGAAAATCAATCGCTTTATATCTTAGCTATTGGTATCAGGCTTATTTTAGGATTTTCATTCATCATAGCAGCCAAATCATCAAAATATCCCGTCTTTATTAAAATTTTTGGTTACATCGCTCTAATAGCTGCAGTAGTTTTAATTTTTATAGGTAAAAAAGGTTTTCAGGATCTGATAATTTCAGTATTTCCGCATATCAAAGGGTATATGGTTTTTATAGGTCTGGTTGCTATGGCATTAGGTGCTTTCCTAATGTATTCAGTTTTGGGTAATAAAAAGTTAAAGAGCTAAACATAAAATAATCAATAATGGAAAATGATCTAAAAAGAAAAACCTTTAGCATAAACCCAATAGTGGGGACCGTTCTGGTCGCACTAATTGGATTATTTGGCACGGGAATAGGTGCCTCAATAGGTGGATATTTTAACATTAAACTTGAAAAGGAAAAGTTAAGATCCAGTTTAATTCTAAAAGCCGTTGAAACAACCGATCCGGAAAGTGCCCTTAATTATTTGAAACTATTAAGAGATACCGGACTTGTAAATGATATAGATATTACAATCGATGAATGGACCAAGGATACAACACTTATTCCGTTGAGACCAAATTCAGAACAAATTGCATTGGATGGAATGGCTAATAAGGATAAAAAAACACGAATTGACTCGACTGAAGATCTAATTAAAGAAGAGTCAGACAACCCTGAGGTTATTCGTGAAGTATTAAAATCTCTTAGAGTTCCGAAATCACCTGACGGATTATGGAATAATATTGTCTTTCTAAACGCAACTAAAAAATCCGCATATAATAATCAACTGGTAAAATTTGCTATGGATGAAATAACCTCTTTTGAAAGCGATGTTGAGCAAGGATTATTAATTCTTGGACCAAACACTAAAAAATCTTTAGAGAATTATAAGAAGTATTTGTCAGATATACAAAGACAATTGTAAATCGAAGTTGAAATTTTATAATATTCTGATATTATTGTAGTTAAATTCATTTATCTAATGTAATTATATAGTTCCTTAAGAGGCATTTTTAAGAGATCTATTTCGTTGTATACGATTTAACAGATCTTTTACACTTAGAATAAAGATAAAATTGTAATTTAAAACTATGAGACGCTATTATAATATAACGATACTAGTATTGGCCTTGCTACTGTTTTGGAGTTGTGGAAGCACGAAAAATGATTTAGTCAACAATTCAAAAGAGAGTCAGTTAATCCAGTTAAAAGAGCTTGTAGCCTCAAGATCCTTTAAATTTAAGGCAGATACTGCGTATCCCATGCAAACCTATGACATGATGCAGGTTACCAATGCATTATTGAGAAATACAGGAAATACAGCAGGACGTATCTCATTGATGGGAAATGGCGATTATATTACCGTAAAAGGAGATACTGTGCAAGCCGAATTGGCTTATTTTGGCGAAAGGCGAATGGGCTTTAATATAGATCCGCAAGATATCGGGATTCATTTTGAAGGTAACCCAAGCGATTATGTTGTTATAGAAAACACTAAAAAGAAAACACTTAATATTGAATTTAAAACCAAATCGAAAACAGAGCAATACGATGTGATTATGAGCGTGTATCCAAGCAAAAGTGCAACAGTCTATATAAGCAGTACAAACCGAACTTCTATGCGATATGATGGTGAAATTGTAAAACTTGATGAAACCGATAAGACTACAAAACCGGTAACCCAATGATCAACCAGGATTATAATTCTGTTATTATATTGGATATTGAAAATACAAACAAGGTCTGCTGATCAGTTTTGCATTAATTAGTTATGACTAGGCTTGACCACCAGTTGATCCACAAGCTCCATACGATCAAGGAATAACCAGCTCTTGCCTGATTTTTTCATCTGCGATCTGATAAATAATGGTAAAAGGAACATCAACCGATTTTCCGGTAGGAGGAATGCCCATAAGATCTCCTTTATGCACGCCTTTGAACCGAGCACGAACCACTACTTTATCATCTTCGCTTATAAAATCATCGGCGGATAATTCATACTTAGGGAAAGCAGCTTCGAAAAAGGCAATATGTCCCAGCAATTCCGGATCACTTACATAAACCTTGCTAAGAGCTGGTGTTTTTGCTTTGCCGCTCATTGCTTCCCAATACTTTTTAACCAACTTTTTGTTAATTGTAGATACCATATTAATATAATTTTAATTTTTTGTTCACCTACGCATAAAGGTTTTGCTCAAATAAATTTTAATGGAGACAAGACCTTAAGTAAAAACTTTAATATGGAATTAACAATGATTTTTATCATGACAAAAATCATTGCATGCTTCATATACTTATGTGAACTTATATAGTTGAATCAAAACCTTCAAGTATGACATCAAAAAATACACTAAAAAATATATATTATGAAACATTTTTTTACACTATTGCTAGTGATTCTTGTTTCAATTCCAGTTAACGGGCAAACGCTTAACCAGAAAGATCAGGAATCAGAAAATGTAATGACCACTAACTTCTTTAATCCCTTGATTACAAAACACAAAAGGGATAAAGACTTTCAAACCCGAGATTTGAGGGTGCAAAAAAAGGCAGAAATGCTTCGATCAACTGCTTCAGAAAAAAGGTACCTGGATAGTTTAACAAACCAGGAATGGGATAACGATTTCGATACATGGCGATTCACAACTAAACAGGAATTTACCTATGACAGTGACAGGCTGATAATGAGTATTCTTTATATGTGGAACGGCAATACATCCAACTGGGATCCCTTTCAAAAAAATGAATACACATTTGATACCTATGGAAATCTAACATCGGAAATTCGATCCTTTCAATTCACACTAAATGTTTGGGATCTTAACAAAAAAACTGAATATACATACAATCTTAACCCTGATGGTGTGTATAAACTGATCCTTGAGGAAGAATTTGCCTGGGGTTTTCAGGGTCCATGGGTCAGTACCTATAAGTACGAATTAACTTATGATCAATTTGAAACAATGGTAGTCCAAGAGATTGGTTACGAATGGGATTCTGGAGAAGGTGAATGGACAAATATGTATATGGATGATTATTACTATACAAGTGGCTTATTATCTTCTATAATTCAGTCTTTGTGGAATTATGGTGACAGCAAATGGGATCTTAATTCTAAATGGGACTATATTAGGGACAGTTTCCCAATAAATGAGGAAATTCAATACAGATGGGAAACAGATCCTATCAAAGATTGGGTTCAAGAATCTAGATTTGTCTATGAATATGGAATAGGTCCCGATGCGATGCCTATTTTAACCATTGAAACAGCCTCTATTTGGGATACCGATACGGACGATTGGGAAAACTATTATAAGGATGAATACCAATATGATGGAAATTTTAATCGTACTACAGCAACCTATTTTGATTGGATTGAAACACCCGGGGTATGGGTACCATATTACAAGGATGAATTTATTTTTGACCTGGCTTATAGTTTTAGCGACTTAATCGTACCATTTAATTATAAGGATGAAATTGATGATACTTCAGTTCATTTTAGTAACATGGTGATTGGTTATCATGGATATGAATATGTTGATCCGCTTTGGGAAGATGACATGAAAATGGTATTTTATTATTCAAATTATACCAATCCATTGCAGGTCGATGATAAGGCGCTGGCTGATGCTGTTAAGGTATATCCAAATCCTGTGAGTAATATTTTAATTGTTGACTCTGAAATGCCATTAACTAAAGTTGAAATTTATTCAGTATTTGGCAAAAAAGTAAAGGACATCAATTTCGGATTTGAAGCTATTCCATTATCTAATCTCTCTGATGGAATCTATATTGTTAGAATAAAAACTGAAAATAAGGTCATGACGAAAAAGATAATTAAAAGCACCCTGAGCCTATGACGATATGTCTAAAATTGTTTTAATATTAATGTTAGCTTTATTCTTTGATACTGCAAACGCACAGGATGATTATAGAGCCCAAAGGGAGCGTATGATCAAAACACAATTGTTATCCAGAGATATCTATGATACTGCAACTCTCAATGCCATGCGTAAGGTAAAAAGGCATGAATTCGTGCCTGCATCAATGAAGAAATATGCGTATACAGATGGTCCGTTATCAATAGGCAATGGCCAGACCATTTCGCAACCCTATATTGTAGCTTACATGACCCAGGCCCTTAAACTAAAACCTGAGCATCGTGTTCTAGAGATAGGTACAGGTTCAGGTTATCAGGCCGCTGTTTTGGCAACCATAGTGGATTCTGTTTATACCATAGAAATAGTAGAACCCTTGGGAATTGCTGCGACAAAGACGTTAAAACGGTTGGACTACAAAAACATTGAAACAAGGATAGGAGACGGATACCATGGATGGCCTGACAAAGCCCCTTTTGATGCCATTATGGTCACCGCTGCTGTTAAGGAAATTCCACCTGCATTATTGGACCAGCTGGCAGAAGGAGGGAGGTTGATCATTCCTGTTGGAGACACAACATTTCATCGAAACCTGATCCTGGCTACGAAGAAAAATGGAAAAATAAAAACTAAAGAACTTATTGGTGTGGCCTTTGTACCATTTACAAGGAATAAAGAATAGATTATAAACTTTCAAGGCAATTTCTATTGTTTTGAAATTAACCCGTTTTTATGTTGTGAATTGTGTTAGGGTTTATCTTTTGTATGATCTGATGGAAATTGGTTAGTAAAATTACTTGTAACTAAATGATTTAGTAAAGGCTTCTTAAACTTAACCAAGAAGCCTTATTATCATCTAAGATCCTTTGATTAGCAACCCATAAGACCAAAGGAAATTACTAATTCTTGATCCACTTTTTTCCCTTCATCGTTTAACGCTGGTTCCCATGTTCCAGGAACCGTAGTTATAAGTTCAATCATTCGTTTATCAACTTCAGGATAATTTGAAGTTCTATCTAATCTTACATTTTCAATGGTTCCAGATTTGGTCACAGTAAAAAATAACTTAGCTGGTTGTAGCTTGTCATCCTGCACATTAGCTCTGGCTACAAGGCTGTTCTCTCTTAGATATTGCATAAGAGCATCTTTACCCATAGAATATTTAGCTTGCTTTTCAGGGACAATGGTTAGGTGAGGAGTAGAATAACCATGTTCCGATTTACCGGTGGTCTCATTATTCTGTTGAAATTCTACCCTTATCAAAAAATTGGTGGAGTAATCTGAATTGCGTAAAAGGCTTAATTGAGCTTCGGTTAACCTCTCACTAAATCCCATTTCACGAATATCTGATTGTTTATCATCCTTTATTATTATGACATTTACAGATTTAATTGAAGTTATTGCTTGTATTTGTTTTTCTTCCAGAAAGTCATTAACCGATCTTGCCTTTTCAATATCTCCTTTTTTAATAGGGCTAAATCTTGGCCCAACATCGTAGATAAAATCTGTTAAAATAGGCCCTTCGATTTTCTCGGCATCAGGCGTGTTCGCGACAATCTCTTTACTGTTTGTTGTTTGTAAATGTTTTACTTTGGAATCATTCGAGTTTATTACACCATAAGCAGTTAAGCTTAAGGTAATAAGTACGGCACAAAAAATTATAACGTTTTTTTTCATATCTGTTATTTTATTAAATTTTGTAATAATTGATCATTTTAATAATGAATGTCACAAAACTAAGGTAAGCATTGTCTAAAAGTGTCAAAAGAATGTAAAAGAAGTGTCAACTATTGTAAAAAGTCATGAAATTATATGTTATTTACAAATAATTATGAATAGCTGTACCAAATATTTATATAGAAGCTTAACAGTTTTTGCGTTAATTATTGGTGTATTATCCTGCTCAAAAAAGTCGAATAAATCCTTTCCTGAGATCGCAAAGGTATCAATACGCGATGTCGGACATCACTTATTATTGGCAAATCAGGATTCTACTTCCCTAATAAAACCTGTTTTGGCTTTAGAAGAATTACACTATCAATTATCATTTAAAGAACAGTTATCTATTCATCCGGATACTTTGGTAACGACAATTAAAAACAGTTTTTATAAAGCAGATCTGCCACCGTTTTATTTAATAGAAGTGTTACAATGCGAAGATGGAGAAGTGGCTTATAGCTATGAAATGAAAGAGAATGTAGAAAAAGGCATTATTCCTTGTTCCGGAAGACAATTGCCTAAGGATTGCTACATAGTAAATTTTAGATTCACTAAAGCACCAGTGACTCAAGTAGGTAATTCAAGGCTTATATATATACTATTGTTTGGCGTTTTAGTGTTAATAACAATTGTTTTATACATGCGAAAACCTAAGAACATTAAAGAGAATTACAACGAAAATTATGCGACCATTGGACGGTATAAATTTTACCCGGAAGAAAACAAACTGATAAAAGAAGCTACAGAAATTAGTTTATCCAAAAAAGAGTGTGAACTGCTATCCATATTTATTGCCAAACCCAACCAAATAATTAAACGAGATGAATTGACCAAAAAGGTATGGGAAGACAACGGTGTGTTTGTAGGCAGAAGTTTGGATACTTATATCTCTAAATTACGCAATAAGCTTAAAGGCGATGATACCATTAGATTAACCAATATTCATGGTGTAGGTTATAAATTGGAAGTGACTTTGTGATCTGTTAAAAAGTCCGGAAAAATGTTTTATAATCCAAAGTGCTTTTTATTGAATAAAAGTGATGAAATCTATAAATACCATAGCAGGGAAATCGAAAGACCTGTTGATTAAATAATTATTTGCTCCCCATTTTAAATTAGTTTATCTTTAATCAACAAGCATATAAAGTTTATTACACAGTTGCTCCTCGAAACTTCCTTAGAATAAGGCTTTCTTATATAAATTTTGTTATTATGAAACCTTTTTCCAGCAAAAAATTTCGTCCTCTATTTTTTTTTACTAAGAATAAAAAGTTCACTTCAGTAATTTCAGTATTCTTAACATTGTCATTCTTAAATCTGATTACAAGTTGCTCTTATTATAATGTAAGGGATGTAACAACCAGTCCGGAAACCATAGCAAAACAAGTTGAAGATTTTAATATGAATCAGAAATATGCCGTTATCCATTCAGGAGGAGATATTTTTCATTTAAACAATCTGGTTATAAATGAAGATACCAAAACCATTACTGGCGTAATACAATCCTTAAATGAATTACATGGTCTTTCAAATAGGGAGAAAAGGGTCCATAAGTATGTGAAAAGTAAACAACAACCCTTAAATGAGGTTCATTTTATGTTAGAGAATACTATGGATTCAGAAATTGGCAGTCCGGTAAGTATTCCATTTTCCAATATAAAATCCATCTCTGTTAACGACAAAAATACCGGGCGTTCCATTGCCAATGTATTTTTTGGAACTATTGGTGCTTTGGCAGTTGTAGCCATTATTATAGCTGCGACCAAAAGTTCTTGTCCGTTTGTTTATGTCAAAAATGGTGAGGAATTTGTATTTACCGGAGAATTATATCCCGGTGTACTAACTGCAAATCAGCAGCGTGATGACTATTTGCCATTACCCAATACAATGAATACAAATAATGAGTATACAATTAAAATCAGTAACGAATTAAAGGAGATCCAATATACTGATTTTGTTCAGCTGTTAGAGATAGAGCATCCAAACAATGTTCAGATTCTACTGGATAAAAATGGTAATTTACATTCATTTTCAAATGTTATTGGCCCTAAAAATGTCTTGGTTGATAATACAAACATAGACAATGCACCGGTTTTAAATAAGGACAATAATTCCTATTTATTTAATTCAGAAATTAACAATGCGAGTAGCATACGAAATATTGAATTAAAATTTAAGAATTCAAAGCAAACGGACAAAGCTAAATTATTGTTGACCGTTAAAAACTCCATGTGGTTAGACTATGTCTTTGGTAACTTCAATGAACGATTCGGCACCTACTATGCTAAGTTTCAAAAGGACCAGCAAGGTTTTCCCAAAGAGAAAAGTATAAAATGGATGAATGAGCAAAACATTCCGTTATCAGTCTATATAAAAACCAATAATGGCTGGGATCTAATTGACAGGATCAATACAGTAGGGCCAATGTCTTTCAGAGATATTGCTGTTCCCGTTGATTTAAGTAAAGCAGGAGGAGAGGACATTGTGATAAAACTAGAAACCGGTTTTATGTTTTGGGAAGTTGATTATGCAGGAATTGATTTTACAGATAATGTCAATCTCGACATAAATTATATAGAACCGTTTGAAGCTTTTGATGGAAATAAAAATGTTACAAAACTTATATCAGAATTGGATGAAACCTATTTTGTTCAACCCAATATTGGCGATGAAGTAGTAGTTACTTTTAAAACCAGTGCACCGATTCCTGATATAAACAGAACTTACTTTTTAAAGAACAGAGGTTACTATAATTATATACGAACATTTGAAGGCGAACCTGATTTCCAAAAACTCAGATTGTTTAAAGAACCAGGATCATTTACTGATTTTTCAATGTATGAATATGAAGTTTTAATGGATTTTGAGAATCGCATGGACCTCGCATCAACTAACAATTAGAAAAAATTATGATAGTTGAACTAGAGGAAAAATCAGTCCGTGAAAAAGAATTAATTTCTACAACCGTAGACATTTCTGAAGAACCGCGAATTTTTACAGGAATTAAGCTGAATTTAATTCGTTTAAGATTAAAATTCACGTTTTTAAAAATTGCTGTAAAATGTTATGATAATCCGATTGATTGGATACGGTCCATTCAGTATTTGGTGAGATTAAGGAGGCGATTATTAGGCAATAAAAAAGTGCATAAAATGGTTTATGCAGATGGTAAATACTATTTAGGAGTATATACACCAGGATGGAACAGTAAAATATATGAACGGTTTATTGCTTCTCAACTTAACGATTTCAAGCAAATAACAAAATTAAAAGTTAATAGGTTCAACAACATATTTTTAGCAATTACCAAAAAATGTGCTTTGCAGTGTGAGCATTGTTTTGAATGGGATAATTTAAATAAAAAAGACGTTTTATCTGATAAGGACTTACAGGATATAGTCAGAAAAATTCAGGAAAAAGGAGTAAGTCAAATTCAGTTTTCAGGAGGTGAACCTATGCTAAAAATGGATACAATGGTCAATCTGTTAAACCATGCAGATCAATCAACCGATTTTTGGATAACAACATCCGGTTTTAAATTAAACGATGACAATGCAAGACGATTAAAAGAAGCAGGCTTAACAGGCGCCATTGTAAGTTTAGATCACTTTATACCGGAAAAGCATAACGAATTCAGGCATTTTAAAGATGCCTATTATTGGGTTGAAGAAGCGGTTAAAAATGCAAATAATAATAACTTAATAACCGCTTTATCCATTTGTGCAACCAAAGAGTTTATTTCTGAGGAGAACTTAATGAGTTATATGGATCTGGCTAAAAAACTAAAGGTTTCATTTGTTCAAATCTTAGAACCTAAAGCAGTTGGACATTATGCAAATAAAAATGTTTTATTGAACAGGCACCAAATAGAATTATTAGAAAAGTTCTTTTTAAAAATGAATTATAATTCTGATTATAATTCGTATCCCATAATTACTTATCACGGCTATTATCAAAGAAGACAAGGCTGCTTAAGTGCCGGTAAGAAAGGCATTTATATTGATACAGATGGTGATATGAATGCCTGTCCGTTTTGTCATAAAAAAACAGGGAATGTATTAGATAGTTGTTTTGATAAAAACCTTGAAGTTTTAAGATCAGAAGGTTGTAATAGTTATGAATAATTATTGAATAAATTTTTCATTAGTTTAATCATTTTGTTATATTTCAGTGAATTAGTATTGTCTAATCGATAACCTTAAAAAACCAATCAACATGAGTACAAAACAAGTCAAAGCCTATGGCACAGAATCCCCAACAGCCGATTTAAAACAATTACAGATCAACAGAAGAACAGTCACTAAAAAGGATGTAGAAATCGATATATTATATTGTGGCGTCTGTCATTCCGATCTACACTTTGCACGCAATGATTGGGGCATGACACAATATCCTGTGGTTCCGGGACACGAAATTGTAGGAAGAGTAGTCCAAGTAGGAGGAGGAGTCAGTAAGCATAAAGTAGGAGATATCGTTGCCGTTGGCTGTTTAGTAGATTCGTGCAGAACCTGTCAAAATTGCAACGACGATTTAGAACAATATTGTCCGGAATGGGTAGGCACCTATGGTGGCTATGATAAGCATTTAGAAACCAATACACATGGAGGTTATTCAGAAAAAATTGTGGTTGACGAAGCATTTGTATTGAGTGTTCCAAAAAACCTTGATTTAGCAGGTATTGCTCCGGTATTATGCGCAGGAATTACAACATGGTCACCATTGCGCCATTGGAATGTGGCCAAGGATAGTAAGGTTGCAGTCATTGGTCTGGGAGGCTTAGGTCATATGGCTATTAAGCTTGCCGTAGCTTTAGGAGCTGATGTTACATTATTTTCAAGATCAACCAATAAAATAGCTGATGCCAAAGCATTAGGCGCCCATAACGTGGTTATTTCGACTGACGAAAGTCAAATGGGCAAGGTTATGGGTAAATTTGATCTAATTATAGATACTGTTCCATATGAACATGACCTTAATCCTTATATCGGAACATTAAGTACCAATGGGACTTTAGTTGTTGTTGGGTATTTAGGACCATTAGACCCAATGCTGGTTACTGTACCCCTAATCATGGGGCGTAAAAGTGTTGCAGGTTCTTTAATTGGTGGTATTGCTGAAACTCAGGAGCTATTAGATTTCTGTGGTAAACACAACATTATTTCAGATATTGAAGTGATCAATATTCAGGATATTAATACTGCCTACGAACGTATGCTCAAAAGTGATGTTAAATATCGTTTTGTAATCGATATGAAATCGCTTAAAAGCTAAAAATATATTACATTTTTAGAACGAAAGGCCGATATACTTTAATGTATATCGGTTTTTTAATATCAAAAATTAACCTTTCAAAAAAATTAGCGATATCACGATCTGATGAAACAGTTGTATTTATTCTATAAAGCATAATAGCCAATGAATAATTAGGTGTGAATTGATTCTATATTTATGATTAGAAAGGATAAAAAGGTGTTATATTTAGATAAAATCAGCAAAATTCTATAACCAGATTTGTCAAGACCATGTTAAAAAATGTATTACTAGAGCGCGAAATATATGCATCAGAAGAAC
>CAWHCT010000039.1:0-29095 GCA_963827785.1 uncultured Flavobacteriaceae bacterium
TTTCAGCATATTTTTTGGCGATGGCTGAGGTTACGGAAGAGTCTAATCCTCCCGAAAGTAAAACTCCGTATGGAACATCACTCATCAATTGCCTGTGAACTGCTGCTTCCAACGAATCTTTTATGGCTTTTATACTCGTTTCGTTATCTTTTACCGCATCATATTCAGTCCAATCACGTTTGTACCATTTTACAAATTCACCATCCTTACTTGACAGATAGTGCCCCGGAGGAAACAATTCTATCTTGGTACAAAATCCTTCTAAAGCTTTCAATTCCGAAGCAACATAAAATGTTCCGTTTTGATCCCAACCAATGTATAATGGGATAATTCCCATGTGGTCACGTGCTATAAAATATTCATCTTTTTCTACATCATAAATTGCAAATCCAAAGATTCCGTTCATTTCATCTACAAAATCAACACCTTTTTCTTTATATAATGCTAAAATTACTTCGCAGTCGCTTTCTGTTTGAAAATCATATTTGCCTTGAAATTGTTTTCGTAAATCTCTGTGATTGTAAATTTCGCCATTTGCAGCTAAAACCAATTTTTTATCTGGACTAAATAATGGTTGTTTTCCTGAAGCAGGATCAACAATTGCTAAACGCTCATGCGCTAAAATAGCTTTATCATCACTGTAAATACCTGACCAATCTGGTCCACGATGACGAATAGTTTTAGACATTTCTAACACTTGAGGTCTTAAATCTTCACTTTTTTGTTTTAGGTCGAAAGCACATACAATTCCACACATAATTTTATTATTTAGTTCTTATTGATTGAAGCAAATATGCATATATGGTTTCAATTTAGAAACAGATATTATTATAATGCTTTCAGTTTATTACTAATAATTATAGTATTAGACATTAATTTGAAATATGTTTTATCGATTAACGTGACAGTTCGGTTAAAAACTAAAATCCTATGGAATATTGAGATATTTATGAGTTTGCAGGACACCTTCCATTTAGGATGTGCCATGACATAATCTACGATTTCGGGCACCACTTTATCACGTTTGCTCCATTCAGGTTGCAGGTATAAAATGCAATCTTTATTGACTTTTGCCGCTTGTTCTTCAGCGAATTTAAAATCATTCTTGTTATAGACAATGACTTTTAATTCATGTGCTTCTTGTAAATTTCCTCGGTGGGGAGCTTCATCTTCTTTGGTGATAAACAAATCCAATCCCAAGTACCGGTTAACTCAAAAGCACCTGAGGTTTCAATATGCACTTGAAGGCCTTTATGCTTAAGCTGATCAGTTAGCTCGGTCATGTCCCAAGTCAAGGGTTCTCCTCCTGTTACTACAACCGTGTCACTAAATTTAGAGGCGTTTTCAACAATTTTGGAAGTCTCTGTTGGTGGGTGTAATTCGGCATTCCAGCTCTCCTTTACATCACACCAATGGCAACCCACATCACAACCACCAATTCTTACAAAATAAGCGGCAGTTCCTTTGTAATATCCTTCTCCTTGAATGGTGTAAAACTCTTCCATTAACGGAAGCATTTCTCCTTTATCTACTAATTCTTGAGTTTCTTTCTGCATATCTGCTGCAAAGATACATTTTAACACGTAAAATTCTTTATTTTTTAAATCTTTCAATTTTTTAATTGGATGTAGTTATTGTATTTTTATCGAAATTATACTTGACTTAAATGAGTACTACAGAAGAATTCTTTACCACTTAATATGGCTACACTACTAAAGGTGATTATATCACACTTGGTTCTGCAATGCTAGATGGCGAAACCATGACCAATGCATTTGTAAACATCCCTTTAAAAACCATGAACAGACATGGTTTAATTGCTGGTGCAACAGGAACAGGAAAAACAAAATCATTGCAAGTATTTGCTGAGAATTTATCTGATAAAGGAATTCCGGTTTTACTCATGGATATTAAAGGTGATTTGAGTGGATTAGCACAACCAAGTCCTGGTCATCCAAAAATTGATGAACGTCATGAAAGATTGGCTTACCATTTAAAGCCAAAGGTTTTCCTGTAGAAATCATGACATTATCTGAACAAGATGGTGTTCGCATGAGAGCTACGGTTAGTGAATTTGGCCCAGTACTCTTGTCGCGAATCTTAGATCTAACAGATACACAATCTGGTATTGTTTCTGTAATTTTTAAATATTGTGATGACCATAAATTGCCTTTATTGGATTTAAAAGACTTCAAAAAAATACTTCAATATTGCACACAGTGAAGGTAAAAAAGAATTTGAAGAAGCTTACGGACGTATATCAACAGCTTCAACTGGTGCTATTCTTAGAAAAGTCGTTGAAATAGAACAACAAGGTGGTGAATTATTCTTTGGAGAAAAATCTTTTGATGTCGAGGATCTGGTTAGGATTACCGAAATGGAAACGGCTATATCAATATATTAGATTAACGGATATACAAGACAAACCAAAATTATTCTCGACATTCATGTTGAGTTTATTAGCTGAAATTTATGCAACATTTCCAGAACAAGGCGATGCTGGCCAACCAGAATTGATAATATTTATTGATGAAGCGCATTTGATATTCAATGAAGCATCAAAAGCATTGTTAAATCAAATTGAAAGTATTGTAAAATTGATCCGTTCAAAAGGAATTGGACTATACTTTGTGACTCAAAATCCAACCGATGTACCAGAAGCTGTATTAAGTCAGTTAGGTTTAAAAATTCAACATGCCTTAAGAGCCTTTACAGCAAAAGATAGAAAAGCAATTAAATTAACAGCACAAAACTATCCAGATACTGATTTTTATGATACCACCGAAGTATTGACTTCATTAGGAATTGGTGAAGCATTAGTGTCTGCATTAGATGAAAAAGGACGACCAACACCATTGGCGCAACCATGATGCGTGCACCAATGAGCCGAATGGATGTCTTCACCAACTGAATTGCAAACGCTTTTAGATGATTCCAAATTGGTTAAAAAATACAATGAGACGATAGATCGAGAAAGTGCTTATGAAATGCTGAAGAAAAAAATCGAGAAAGGCAGAATTGGTTAAAGCTAAAGAAGACGCAAAAGAAGCAAAAGAAAAAGAGCGTAAACGTACAACAAGGTCAACTACTTCAAGAAGAAGCACCAGACAAAACCCTATCGTTAAAGTATTAACAAGCGCAACATTTATAAGAAGTGTTTTTGGGATTCTTAAAAAGGTAATGTAATTAATTAAGCTGCAAGGGGACTCGAGAAGTGCTTATCTAGCTCCAAAAAATAAATTCTAAAATTTCCATCTAAATGGAAATAAAAAAAGAAACGTATCAATGAAAAACATATTTTTTACGCTAACAATCATCGTTTTTATAACTTCATGTAAAAAAGAAAAAGACCATTTTTTAGTTGAAAAACATAATATTGGTTTCTTAACAGATTCTACTCAGGTAAAAGATTTAAATCCGTTTTTCAGAATGATTCCATAGTGAAATTTGTTGGTGGAGATGAATTTACAGGAAACATCAACAATATTGATATTTATGATAAAGCCGGCAACCATTTGTTGGCCCTAACACCTAACGAAGCGCTTGATTCGACTGCTGTTATTGATAATATCCGAATCATGGATTCACGCTATAAAACAGTTAAGAACATATCTAATTTAAGTACATTTAAAGATATTCAAAAAGCTTATAAGATCAATAGGATCGATAATTTGATAAACTCAATTAATGTCAATGTTAACGAGATCAATGCTTATTTTACTATTGATAAAAAAGAATTACCGGCCAATTTAAGATTTGACATGAAACTAACAATTGAAGCTTCTCAAATACCAGACGATGCAAAGATCAAATACTTTATGGTTAATTGGAATTAATTTCATAGTTTCCATAATATGAATCCATTTATAGCCAAATTACTTATCGACATTGCTCGAAATAAAATAAAATCGAAGCAACCTAATTCTCCTGTAACCAAAAAGCAAATTGAACCGGTTGTCAAGAATCTCCATGTTGAGTTAACACACGCTTTAAAAGAATACATTTTTATTGTAATAGGTGTTTTTTCTGCGGGCTTTGGTTTAAAAGGTTTTTTATTGCCTAATAGATTTATCGATGGAGGTGCCACAGGTATTTCACTGTTACTTGAAAATATAACTAATATTAATTTAGGTTATTTATTGATTTTGGTGAATTTACCTTTTTTGGTCCTCGGGGCCAGAACTTTTAATTACAAATTTGCCATAAAAAGTATGATTGCCATCACTTTTTTGGCCATTGTAGTTCATTTTGTAGAATATCCTACAATAACTGAAGATAAATTATTGATAGCTGTTTTTGGGGGATTCTTTTTAGGACTGGGTATTGGCATGGCCATGCGAGGTGGCAGTGTTATTGACGGAACAGAAATATTAGCCATTTTTTTAAGTAGAAAATTTTCGATTACAGTTGGAGATGTTCTTTTGATTATTAATATTATAATTTTTTCGTTTGGGGCATACATACTTTCCATAGAAACTGCACTTTATGCTATTTTGACTTATCTGGCGGCTGGAAAAACAGTAGACTTTGTTGTCGATGGTGTTGAAGAATATGTTGGTGTTACGATTATTTCTGAAAAGCATGAAGAATTGCGAATTATGATCGTTGATAAATTGAGAAGAGCATGTACTATTTATGCCGGAAAAGGCGGATTCGGCAATAGCGGGACAAGTTATGATAAGGATATAATTTATACGGTGGTTACACGACTGGAATTGGCCAGATTACATACCGAGATCGACAAAATTGACAACAAAGCATTTATCATATGGGGCTAGTTAAGGATCTTAGAGGAGGCATGATAAAACGGAAACCACTAAAATAATACATGAAGAATTATACTATTCAAAAATCACCTTTTGTTGTTCCAACGCAAGATGGAAAACTCATTGAAGAACATTTTGGGTTAGCAAGTGACGGTAATAACCAATATAAGTATTGCTCATATGATTGCTCCATCTGGTTGGAGCGAACCTTTTCAAACGCCAGAATTTGATGAGTACACCTACATAATCAAAGGCAAAAAGCAATTCATTATAGACGATAAAATTATTGTCTTGGATGCAGGACAATCAATCAAAATAAATAAAAACACAAGAGTTCAATATTCCAATCCCTTTACCGAACCATGTGAATACATTGCAATTTGTTTACCTGCTTTCTCTATAGATTCTGTAAACAGAGAGGATCAATGAAAGAATTTTTAAACAAGACCGTACCAAAAACGGTAGGTGCATTATTAAATGCATCAAGCATTATTTCATCAAATTATGCTGCAGCAAAAGCCTTATCCTTATTTGCTACTCCAAGAAAAGGATTAGTTAATAAGTACCAGCAAAATTTTTTAAATACTTCCAAAAAGGTCAAGCTTTCATATAATGAGTATTCAATTATGACCTACCATTGGCCGGGAAATAACGAAACAATATTGTTATCTCATGGGTGGGAAAGCAATGCATCCAGATGGAAAAAACTCATTGAATTGTTAAAAGAAGAAACTACAATATTATTGCTTTGGATGCACCAGCACATGGAAATTCTGATAGCAAAACTTTCAATGCAATTTTGTATTAGAACCCATTAATGTTGTCTCAAAGCATTTTAATCCAGAAATAATGATCGGTCATTCTGTTGGAGGTATGGCATCTGTATTTTACCAGAATAAATATCAGTCAAAAAATCTGAAAAAAATGGTTTTATTGGGAGCGCCTTCAGAATTTAAGACAATTCTAAAGAGTTATACGGATCTTTTAAATTATAATGAAAAAGTGGTAAGGTCTTTAGCAAGTTAATTGAAGATAATTTTGGTGGACCACCGAGCGAATTTTCCACAGCAAAATTTGCACAATCTTTAATTAGGGTTGATGGTTTGATCATTCATGACAAAAAAGATAAAATTATTCCATATAGTGATTCTGAATTAATTCATTATAATTTTAAAGACAGCCAATTGATTAGCACCTCCGGTTATGGTCATTCTTTAAATAATCCGGAGGTTTATAATCATATTGTAGAGTTTATACCGTAGCAAATAATACCTATGGATAAAACAAATGAATTTAGACATAATGGATGGTTAAGAGTAATAGCCATTATTATCCCTTACTTTGTAATAGTTGGTGTTTTTCAGGCAATTGGATATTTTTTATCTGGGGCTGATGTATTCTGATGTTAATCATGAAATGACATCTGAACAAAAGCTAACAATTAAATTTTGTTCCTTAATTGGAACTTTTCTAATTATTTGGATTTTTATGAAGTTTGTTGATAAAGAACCTTTTATAAAACTTGGGTTTCAAACAAAAAACAGACTTAAAGATTTTATTGTTGGTATTTTAATTGGAGCTATAGTAATGGCTTCTGGGTATTTTTTATTATTGTCCTTAGAAGAAATTAAATTTGTACATATGCTATTTGACACAAAGGAAATAATCTTTTCAATTTTACTTTTCATTATTGTTGCATTTGCCGAAGAAGTAGTTTTTAGAGGATATGTTTTAAAAAATTTAATGACTTCATTTAACAAATATGTCGCATTGATAATTTCATCATTTTTATTCGCTATAGCACATGGAATAAACCCTAATATAGATTTATTAAGTTTAATTAATTTATTTCTTGCTGGAATTATTTTAGGAATAACTTATATATATACTAAAAACCTTTGGTTTCCAATTGCTTTACATTTAAGTTGGAACTTATTTCAAACAGTTTTTGGCTTTAATGTAAGTGGTCATGACACATATTCATTAATCGAATTTTCAATTAAAGAGAATAATTTATTAAATGGTGGAGATTTTGGATTTGAAGGCTCCATATTATCAGTCATTTTTCAAATTGCTTTAATTATTTCAATAGGACTATATTACAGAAAAAGAATCACCAATAACAATAGCTGATCTTTATTGTATTTTTACTAAATGGAAGAAAATCTAACGCGTCTAAATAAATATTTAAGTGAAGTTGGTTATTGCTCACGTAGAGAAGCGGATAAGCTAATAGCTTCCGGACGAGTCACCATAAATGGAAGTGTACCGGAAATGGGGACCAAAGTGTCTCCAAATGATGTAGTTGCGGTAGATGGTGAATTGATTAAAGCGAATAAAGATAAACCTGTTTATCTGGCATTTAATAAACCTGTTGGCATTGTTTGTACTACTGACACTAATGTTGAAAAAGATAATATCATCGACTTTATCAATTACCCAAAACGCATCTTTCCAATTGGCAGATTCGATAAACCTAGTGAAGGATTGATCTTTTTGACTGATGATGGGGATATAGTCAATAAAATTTTACGTGCCAGCAACAATCATGAAAAGGAATATATAGTTACTGTCGATAAACCTATTTCACAAACTTTTATTGAACGTATGTCCAGCGGTATACCTCTTCAGGAACTGGGCGTTAAAACAAAAAAATGTCTTGTCAAAAAAATAGATTCTAAGACTTTTAAGATTGTACTGACCCAAGGTTTAAACAGACAGATACGCCGAATGTGTGAATATTTAAACTACAATGTTACTTCGCTTCAAAGAGTACGTATCATGAATATTTCCTTAGATGTTCCTGTTGGTAAATACAGGGATTTTACTGCAGAAGAGTTAAAGGAACTGAATAAACTTTTAGCTGATTCTACAAAAACCAGCAATCCTAATCGAGATTCGCGTAAACAAAGCAGACGTTAATTTATTCTTAACAAGGACGGAAACTTAAAAAATCATAATTAAATTGGAGCTTAAACCAATTAATTATGAAGCTTTTTACTTTTACCCTTTTCTTGTTTTTTTCAGTATCAGCATTTTCACAATATGAATACGAACCAAATAATGAATTCCCATTTGGACAACTCAATCCTGATGCGCCAAAAGAAACGGCTGACTTTGCACCTATGATTGGTAAATGCAACTGCAAATCTGAAACCCGGAAACAAGATGGAACCTGGAATAAAGCCATAGATATGTCATGGACCTTTAAATATATTATGAATGGTATGGCTATTCAGGATGAAACCATAAAATCAGATGGTGTACATTCAGGCAGTTTAAGACAATTCTCTGCTGATAGCAGCAGATGGTATGTTCATTGGTATTCTTCAGCCTCCCCAACACCTAAATTATCTACTTGGCAAGGAAATAAAGTAGATGACCAGATAGTTCTTTATAAGGAACAAAAAGCTCCTAACGGTATGGACGGATCATATAGATTAACTTTTTATGACATCTCAGAAACTGGTTATAATTGGATTGGCGAATGGGTTGATGCCTCAGAAAGTATAGTTTATCCAACCTGGAAAATTTCATGTACTAAACAGAATCTAACTAATTCAGATTTAGCAATTATTGAAGAAAAGACTATAGCTTTTTCGAAGGCCTATGTCAACGCGGATTATGAGTCATTGGTTAATTTTTATACAGCTGATGCAAAAATCTTTCCAATTAATACTCCAATAATTACAGGAAGAGATGCAATTAAAAAGCAGTGGATCCTACCTGAAGGAATAAAAATATTACATCATAAAGTAACTCCTTCTGAAATTACCATAGAAAATAATTATGCCTTTGATTATGGCATATATGAAGGCAGAACTTTGACAAAAGAAGAAAAGGAAGTTTCCTGGAAAGGCAAATATGTTATAGTTTGGAAAAAGATAAATAATGATTGGAAAATCTATTTAGATATCTGGAATAGAATTGCTGATTAAATTTTATTTCGTAGGAGATGAAATGGCAAATAAATCAGCAAAAAATATGGCACTAAAATAAGCTGGCAAACTATTATGTAATAAGGCCAAGCCCCAAAATGATCTAACATAGTAGCGGATTCCGGCTTCTGGTTCAAATAGAAATAATTAGCATCCAAAGAATAATTCACCATCACCATTATAACTATATAAACCTGCAATGCCAGAAAAGATTTGAAAACACTTTTCAATGATGGTTTATGATTTAAAACTATAGCATAATATAGTATAAGAACCACCAATCCCAGATGAACGATCCAATACCTAAAAAATTCAAAACTTGGAAATCCTATCAGAATATCTGGGGTGATTATTGCTTGTGTTGTTCCAGCAATAATCCAAAACAACAATATTTCGAACATCCATTTTTTCTTGTAAAATGTAAATACCGGAATTATTAATCCTAATAAACTACATAAATACAAAGGTAGGTCTGTTCTTATATTATAGCCTCCTA
Source organism: uncultured Flavobacteriaceae bacterium (assembly GCA_963827785.1). GTDB lineage: Bacteria > Bacteroidota > Bacteroidia > Flavobacteriales > Flavobacteriaceae > Site-B1. The sequence continues at coordinate 9,201 of CAWHCT010000039.1, forward strand.
AACTTATCTTATAAACATGAAAACTAATAACAGTCAGAGATATTAGTATTGCAACCCAATGTATTAGTCTTTCCTGATTTTGACGTCCAAGTGATCTTTTAGAAAACCGAAAAAGAAAAAAAGAAAATACCACAGCAGTTAAAATCGGTAAAAGCTGTTGTAAACTACCAATTTCAACTCGATTTAGAAGAAGTAAAAAACTATTATTGTAAAGTAAACATTGCATTATCATGAATGCAATATAATTATTTTAGTTTTTCTTATTATGTTGCTCTCTAGCCAAAAGTGTGTTTTTAAGGAGCATGGCAATGGTCATTGGCCCTACTCCTCCTGGAACAGGAGTAATAAAACTTGCTTTTTTACTTACGCTTTCAAAATGAACATCACCAGCAAGACGATACCCCCTTACTTTACTCGAATCTTCCACTCGTGTAATTCCAACATCAATTATTGTTACTCCTTTTTTAACCATTTCCCCGGTTAAAAATTCCGGAATCCCGAGTGCAGCTACAATAATATCCGCTCCTTTAGTAACAACTCCTAAGTTTTTAGTTCTACTATGAGCAACGGTAACAGTTGCATTGCCAGCTTTTCGCTTTTGGCTCATTAAAATACTCATTGGTCTGCCTACAATATGACTTCTTCCTATAACTACAACATTTTTACCGGATGTTTCTATTTTGTATCGCTCTAGTAATTCTAAAATCCCGAATGGTGTTGCGGGTAAAAAACAAGGCAGATCTAAGGTCATTCTTCCAACATTTGTTGGATGAAATCCATCAACATCCTTATCTGGATTTACAGCCATTAAAACTTTTTGCTCGTCTATTTGCTTTGGCAAAGGAAGTTGAACTATAAACCCATCAATATCTTCATCGGTGTTAAGTTTATTAATATTTTCCAATAAAATTTCTTCTGTAGTATTCTCTGGCAAGTCGATTAAAGTAGATTTAAAACCAACACGTTCGCAAGCTTTTACTTTAGCATTTACATAAGTCATACTTGCTCCATCTGTACCTACAAGAATTGCTGCAAGATGTGGTGTTTTTTTTCCTTCTGATTTTAGTTTCTTTACTGCCTCTGCAACTTCATCCTTAATGTCATTGCTTGTTTTTTTTCCGTCTAAAATCGTCATAGTTTATAAGTTTTCAGTCACAGGGTTTAAGTCGCAGTAACTCCGAATTTACCTGGATTATTAATCATATAATTTATCAATTTACCAACCTCTTCTCCTTCTTTGGTAAATTTAGTATAATCTTCCTTATTAATGTAATTACATGCTAATGCAAAATCTAACCATGTAATAGTTTCTGAGTTTTCACCATCAGCATCTGTCAACTTACTTATAAAATGTTTTGGATATCTTCTTTTCCTGTAAGCTTCTGCAATATTTGAAGAAACCGACCGAGAACTTCTCCTTATTTGATCAGTTAAAGAATATCTTTCTTCTTTTGGAAATGACTTGGAAATTTTAAAAATCAACATTGCTAAATCAAATGATTCTTGGTAAGCTATTAATTTTTTGTAATCCATTATCAAACTTTAACTCTGAATACTGAGACTGAGAACTAATAATTACTTCATATTCTGCATCATCTGCATCATTTTCTTTCCTCCTCCACCTTGCATCATCTTCATCATTTTACTCATTTGGTTGAATTGCTTTAACAATTGATTGACTTCCTGTACTGATGTTCCGGAACCACTACCAATGCGTTTTTTTCGCGTCGCGTTTAAAATTGCAGGATTAGAACGCTCTTTTGGTGTCATAGAATGAATAATAGCTTCAATATGCTTAAAAGCATCGTCGTCTATATCCATATCCTTCACCATTTTACCGGCTCCAGGGATCATTCCAACAAGATCTTTCATACTACCCATTTTCTTCACCTGCTGGATCTGTTTTAAGAAATCATCAAATCCAAACTGATTTTTGGCAATCTTCTTTTGCAGCTTTCTCGCCTCTTCCTCATCAAACTGTTCCTGTGCTCTTTCAACCAAAGATATAACATCTCCCATACCCAGGATACGATCCGCCATACGTGAAGGATAAAATACATCAATGGCATCCATCTTTTCACCTGTACCAATGAATTTGATTGGCTTGTCAACAACAGATTTAATGGATATAGCCGCTCCACCTCTTGTATCACCATCTAGTTTAGTTAAGATCACACCATCAAAATCAAGAATTTCATTAAACGCCTTAGCAGTATTGACTGCATCCTGACCAGTCATAGCGTCAACTACAAATAATGTTTCCTGTGGTTGTACTTGCTTTATGAATGTTTGATATTTCGGTCATCATGACCTCATCAATGGCCAGACGACCTGCAGTATCAATTATTACAACGTTATGTCCATTAGCTTTCGCATGGGCAATTCCGGCTTTAGCTATAGCTATTGGGTCTTTGTTTTCCTTATCACTGTATACATCAACTTTAATTTGATCTCCAACTACATGCAACTGATCTATTGCAGCAGGACGATAAACATCACATGCTACCAAAAGTGGCTTTTTAGTTTTTTTAGTTTTAAGATAATGAGCCAGTTTACCCGAAAATGTCGTTTTACCAGATCCTTGTAAACCAGACATCAAAATTATAGTTGGTTTTCCAGATAGATTAATTCCTTCAGCATCACCTCCCATAAGCTCGGTTAATTCATCCTTAACGATCTTAACCATTAACTGTCCGGGTTGTAAGGTTGTCAATACATTTTGACCTAATGCTTTTTCCTTAACCCTATTGGTAAATTCTTTTGCTATTTTAAAATTAACATCAGCATCTAAAAGCGCTCTACGAACTTCTTTAAGGGTTTCGGCTACATTTACTTCGGTAATACTGCCATGCCCTTTTAAGATATGTAAGGCTTTATCTAACTTTTCACTTAAATTATTGAACATAATCCTTTACTGTTTTTAAGAGTTGCAAAAATATGAATTTGAGATGTATTTAAAAGTATGATTTTGATAATTATAACAAAAAAAAGGTTGTCTATTTTTATAAACAACCTTTAAAAATTCAGGAAATTTGAAGCTTTATACTATTAATCAAAAATTATGGCTTTCCTTCTTTTTATACACTAACCAACCTAAAAATTTATTGTTTTTCAAATGTTAAATAATCCGTTCCTCCATTTCCTCCACTGACATCGATCAATTCAATTTTAGAGAGTGAATGGGATATTATGTCCCAATCATCGCTTAACTCCTCAAAATCAGCAGGTGAGACAAAAGCAATATTAAAATCTATATCATCATCACTACTGCTATCGTCACTACTATTACTGTCATCAGTAACTGACCAAGTTCCGGTATAAGTATTTGTTCCGTTTGATGCAGTTAAAACACCATTTGCACCAAACGTAAACTCATATCCGGTATAATTACTTGTTTCATCGCTGTCTGTATCAAAGAAATAGGTTATTACCCAATTTCCGGTTTGAGCTGTGTTGACTACATTCTGAATTTCAGCAGAATTATCATTTGGACTATTCTCATCATCAGATGAACATTGCATTGACATTAATGAAATGGTCAACAATAATATTATTGACAAATTGAATGATCTTTTCATAATTTTAAAATTTAATGGATTAATTTTTTAATTACAAGTACGTTCTATCACGATAAAGGAACTATCCTTTTCTAACTGCAGTCTGTCTTCTTCGCATTCTACCACTAACCAATTTCCGGTTATTGCCTGAATATTGCCAGCATTAACTTGACTAAACTCTATCCAAACATCATCATTATCTGTTGAAATTGACCATGCTGCAGTGATTGTTTGACCATCTCCCGTTATTAAAACACTCATATCGCTATTAAAATCGAAATCGAAAATGATTAAATCATCACTACCATTATAATTTGTTACATTCCATGTACATTCTAATAAGAAATTGTTTACTTGATCATCGTTACATCCTGAATAACTACAATCACGTTCTAACACAATTTCAACATTATTATCATCGTGCAAAATTATTTGAGTTTCTGTACACTCGACAACTTGCCATTGCCCAATTAAGTCTTGTAAATCTGTTGGTAATTGTTCTATTGTTAGAAAAACTCCGTTTGCAGGATTTCCGGCTGTAGACCATGTTCCTTCAAAAGTTGTTCCATTTCCTTGTACAACAAGATCCATATTTTCGTTAAAATAGATGTCGTAACCTATTAACTGATCGTCTCCATTATAAGAAACTGCTACCCAATGACACTCCATTAAATAAGCATCAACTTGCTCTTCTGTACAACCTTCCTCACTGCAATCTTCAACATATAATTCTACTTCAAACACTTCGAAAGTATTGGTTCCGGCTAATTGAACTCTGGCATAAATAGTTTGTGGATTTGATGTATTGGTATAGTTTGTTTCTAATGTATTTGTTTGTGCTTCAGCATCAGATATGGAAGCATAAAATGAATATTCTATATTATCTTCAACGCAATTTGGATATGCCATGTTTAAATCGAATGCTGCAAATCCATCAATTGTATCGTCATCACAGATAACTATTTCAGCATCAGAATAACATTCAAAATGATCGCTACAATCTTGTTCCAAGACTAATGTATGGTCTCCATTTATCATTTCCAATCTATCATCACTACATTCAACAATTTTCCATTCTAATGAAAGTACATCATAAGCTTCAGGAATATTCAATACTAAGAATGTGATGTTACTAGATACAACAACTTCATAAGTCCCAACTAATAAGTTGCCATTAGGACCAGTTACTTTTACAGTTCCATCAGCAAGGAACATATAAGGTCCATTTAAATTCGTTCCTAGAAGATCTGTTCCAGAGTACCAAATACATTCCTGTAAATTTTGGTTAATTTCCTGAACGCTACAATCCAATTCATCTTCACATTCTTGTTCAATAACTATATAGGTATCTCCTAATTCCAGCTTAAATCTGTCATCATCACACTGTATTATGTGCCAATTACCATTTAAATCTCCCCATGAGGTTTCAAATTCTATAAATAAATCATTATTATCCTGTGCGACAGTCCATGAACCATCATGAAGAACATTACCATTAAGTGAAACTGTAAATCCATAATTAGGATTAAAGTCGATATCATAATTTACCAAATTATCATCTCCATTATAGGACACTATATTCCATATACATTCTTTAAGATACATTTCTATCTGCTCTTCAGAACAATCATTGTCGTCATCATTCCAATCATTGTCATCATCTTCATCACAAGAATCTTCAGCTGCTTCAATTGCGGCTAGTAATTCTGTGTTACTATTAACCTCCAAAGTAGATCCATCTGCCAATATCATATTTACAGGGAAGTTAATACTAGCGAATACTCCGCCTTCTAATTCTTCAATGAATTCGTACAACTGTTCGTCATTATTTATCTGAACAGTTTCAATAAAATCAAAATTCGAATTAAATATCGATACACTTATAGGATATTGAAAATCGATACATTCTATATCGTCATCATCTTCATTCTCTCCAAGGCAATCTTCTACAAAAGAATATAATTCGTCATAATTATTTATAACGATTTCTTCGTAATCAGTTAAAATAATAGTAATTGGAAAGACAATTTCTAAATTGTCATCATCATCATTATATTCATCAAAAATATCCTCAATGTCATCATAATCTTCAATGTCTTCTATGGTAATAGTAACACCGTTAACTATAACCGTAACAGGTAAATTAACCGAAATACAATTGGCTGAATCTATAATATTGTCATAAGAACCGTCAAAGGTTGTAGTTCTTAACATGGATTGTGCTAAAACGGATTCTGCTGTAAAAGTTTCTTCCGAATTTGTTTCAGTAATATCTGTTACTTCATTCTGACAGGAAGTAAATAGAATTAAAGTAAAAAGAGGCAAAAAAAGGAAATTCCTTAGGGCTTTGAATAAATTTGTTTTCATGATTAAGTTCATTTTTTACATTTTTAAAGATTGAATTTTTCTCCTTCATAGCAATGCTATATAGTACTAAAACAATTAACTTTCAAAAATTCCTACCTTGAGACTAAGAATTTTTTATTTTTAGGCAGAATTATACTAATTAATGAGCAAACAACTTCATGACAATATTTGTAATGAAACCCTTTTCACTAAGGTGTTCTCCAAATATTCAAAAGACCTACATAACTTTCTGTATTATAAATTTGGGGATCGATTAAATCCAAAGGATAAGGTACAAGAAGCATTTATAAAGTTATGGGAAAATTGTAGCAAGGTATCTCCAGATAAGGCTAAAAGTTTTTTATACACCGTAGCAAATAATTTAATGTTAAATGAAGCCGCTCATGAAAAGGTAGTACTAAAATATCAGAAACATAAACCGAAGGAACATACAAATGAAAGTCCAGAGTTCATAATGCAGGAAAATGAGTATAGGCAAAAGTTACAAACTGCAATATCAAATTTAACCGAAGCAGAACGAGTTGCCTTCCTATTGAACAGAGTAGAAGGAAAAAAACATAAAGAAATTGCAGAGCTTCTAGAAATTGGGACAAAAGCTGTTGAAAAACGTATATACAGTGCCCTAAAAAAATTAAGAAAAGAAATTGATGGGTTGTAAGTTGGTAGTTGGAAGTTGGAAGTTGGAAGTTGGAAGTTGGAAGTTGGAAGTTGGAAGTTGGAAGTTTAAGATTTTGAATTTGAGAATTGGGATTTATTTTTTAAATCTTGGTAGGAGTTTTTTATACTTAACTGTTATATAGTTGTAAGACGAATTATGAAAAAAGAAGATTTAATAAAGAAATGGTTAGATAACGATCTAAATACTAAAGAACTTGAAGCTTTCAAGAAGCTTGAAGATTATAATGGTTTAGTGAAATTATCTGACAATGTCAAGCACTTTAAAGCTGATAACTATGAAAGCAACAAAGAGCTAGATGCCGTTTTACAAAAAATTAGGGCTAAAAAATCAACAAAAAATAATTGGGTAAAACCTTTACTCCGCTTTGCGGCTATTTTAGTAATCTCGGTTGGCGTATATTATTTTACAACCAATACAGATACAACCATTGATACGGTAATTGCCGAAAAAACAGCAGTTGAATTACCAGATCTTTCTGAAGTTAAACTAAATGCTCAATCCAGATTAACCTTTAACAAGAAAAGCTGGAATAAAAAGCGTGAAGTTGAATTAAATGGAGAAGCATACTTTAAAGTAGCAAAAGGATCTAAATTTAGTGTAATAACAAAAGATGGGATCGTGACCGTTTTAGGAACTCAATTTAATGTAAAACAACGCGATAATTATTTTGAAGTTGTATGCTTCGAAGGATCTGTAGGTGTTGATTATAAAGCAAACTCAGTTAAATTGAATCCAGGATATAGTTTTTTAATTATTGATGGAAACCAATTTGCTAAAGATATTGACACTCGTTCTGAACCTTCCTGGATCAATAATGAAAGTTATTTTAATAGTATGCCATACATAGAAGTTCTTAATGAACTGGAACGACAATACGAAATATCCATTGAAACTAATAGTATAGATTTAACGCAATTATTTACAGGTTCGTTTAAACATGACGATTTGAAGCTTGCGTTAAAATCTGTAACTTTACCTCTAAATCTGAAGTACCAAATAAAAAATGATACTACTATAGTTTTGGAGCGTGAGTAAGCACTTGTTCAAAATTCTAATTACTTCTTTTATATTATTTACAACTTTTGCCCTAAAAGCCCAAAATGTAAATAACAAATTACCTTTAGAAACGGTGATCGATTCTTTGGAATCAAGGTTTAATATCGTGTTTTCTTATGCTGATGCAGCCATAAAAAAACAGGAATTAAAATTGCCTGATGCTTCTTTAAATTTAAATGAAGTCATTGCTTATTTAAATGAAAACACCAAACTTAAATTCAGTTTTCTAGGTAAGGACCAGATAATTATCCAAAAAGGTAAAAGTAGAAATAAACCCATAAAACTGGAGTATCTGGAAGAAGTTCTGGTTACAAATTATTTAACCAAAGGTATCACACTTGATAATAGTGGTGCCGTTAAAATAAAACCAGATCAATTTGGCATTCTTCCCGGATTGATAGAACCAGATATACTGCAAACCATTCAGGCTCTTCCGGGAGTTGCCAGTATAGATGAAACCGTTTCCAATTTAAATGTAAGAGGTGGAACCCATGATCAGAACCTGATTCTTTGGGATGGCATAAAAATGTACCAATCAGGTCATTTCTTTGGATTGATTTCTGCATTTAATCCTTATTTGACTAACAATGTGGAAGTCAGCAAAAACGGAACAAGTGCCAGATATGGCGATGGTGTTTCCAGTATTATCAATATGCAATTGGATAATTCCATAAATGATGAATCAAAATCCGGATTCGGATTAAATCTAACTCATGTCGATGGTTTTACCAAAATCCCTTTATCCAATAAATTTGAGTTACAGGTTTCTGCAAGACGATCAATTACAGATCTTATAGAAACACCAACATACAACCAATATTTTGAGCGTATTTTTCAAGATACGGATGTAACGAATAACCAATCTGAAATAAACAATACCGTTACCACAAATGAAGCCTTCTATTTTTACGACATTGGCACAAAACTTCTTTATGACCTTTCCGAAAAAGATAAACTCCGACTTAATTTCTTAAACATTTATAACAATCTGGATTATCTTGAAGAAGCTACAATTAATGATTTAGATGAAGCCTTAAATAGCGGTATTACACAGCGAAATTTAGCTGCTGGAATTGTGTATCAGCGTTTATGGAATGATGCATTTTCAACTAACTTACAAGCGTATGTCTCCAATTACAATCTAGAGGCCACCAATTTTGACATCATAAACGACCAAAGATTGATCCAGGAAAACGAGGTTGTAGATACTGGAATCAAGCTAAGTACGAATTACACTATTCAGGACAATTTGAAATGGAACAACGGTTACCAATTCATTGAAACAGGTATTTCGAACCTGCAGGATGTTAATAATCCGGTTTTCAGAAGCTATATAAAGGAGGTTATAAGAAGTCATTCGGCATTTAGCGAACTTGGATTTATCTCCAATAATTTCAACACGCATCTCACGGCAGGCATAAGAGGTACGTATTTTGAAAAATTCGAAGACTTCTTATTAGAACCCAGACTTAGTTTTAACCAACGGTTTTTAAATCATTTTAAGTTTGAAGTCTTGGGCGAGTTTAAAAGTCAGACAACTTCACAGATAATAGATCTACAAAATGACTTTTTAGGCATAGAAAAACGCAGATGGATCTTAGCAAACAATGACGATATACCCATCATAAAAAGTAAACAGGTTTCTGCAGGATTGCATTTTAAAAAGAACGGTTTAACTATAAGTGCCGAAGGCTATGTAAAATCTGTCGATGGTATTACAACCAGAAGTCAGGGTTTTCAGAATCAGTTTCAATTCGTTAATGCTGTTGGCAGCTATGAGATCAAAGGAGTTGATTTCCTGATAAATAAACAAATCTACAACGCGAGTACCTGGTTAAGTTATTCCTACAGTAAAAACGACTATACCTTTGACGCTTTGAATAACGGTAATCCGTTCCCAAATAATGCCGATCTGAGACACGCTGTTACATTTGCGGGAACTTATGAATTTAATGACTTGAAATTTGCCCTAGGAGCAAACTGGAGGACCGGAAAACCATTTACAACTGTTAATGAACAGAATGCCATTGAAGATGATGACATCAATTATAATGAACCAAACCAGGACAATTTGGACGATTATTTAAGAATCGATTTCTCAACCACGTACAGTTTTGATCTAGGGAGAAATACAAAAGCAAAGGTAGGTTTATCTGTCTGGAATTTATTGAACAAGAAAAACAACTTGAATACCTACTACACTTTAAATGAGGATACGGTGAACCAAATTGAAAACCAATCACTTGGTATTACTCCTAATGTGAGTTTTAGGGTTAATTTTTAATCTCAGAAACGCGATTTCTTGAATTTCATACCTTTGAGTCATATGTTTTTACTTAAACTGAATAAATGGATCCTTAGTCTTGCAATACTTGCAAGTGTTACATCCTGTAGATTAATATGAATTCAGTTTTCAATCTTTAATTAGAAACTATAACCTAACAATCGGATTACAAATAAAAATCAGCAATTATAAAGTTTTAGAGTACTTGAATTTAATATCTACAAAAGAAATATATAGCAGTTTTAACCAAGATGATTATCTGGATATATTCATTGGATAATTACCTCATCCATTTGCCTAATTACTAGCAATTCAAATCAAATACATTTTTAAATCTGACATCGCAAGTACTTTAGATGTCACACCGTTAATTATACAATGAAGATAAAACGAATTCTAAGATTGCTGGCTATATTTCTCATGATAGCCATGGTATCTGTATTGCCAGTTTCAATTCTTTTTTACAATAAGGATAAGTTACCTAAATACCTGATTGAGCTGATAGATAAAAGGGAATCAGATGAAGAAAAAAATGATATAATAGAGATTTCTTAGATGCTTAAAATAACTTGATTTTGTGCGATGAACTGTTAAACGAAACACAAAAATCACATCCTCTCCGGAACCTGGATTCCTAACAAGCTAAATGCATTTTTAATCGTGTTGGCAACCGTTGCAGACAGTTGCACTCTAAACTCCATTTCTGGTTTGGTATCCGCTCCAAGAATAGATACATTTTGATAAAACGAGTTAAACTCTTTTACCAGATCGTATGTGTAATTTGCTATTAGAGCCGGACTATGCTCCTGGGCTGCATTCTGAATTATTTCCGGAAACAATTCCAATTGTTTTATCAACTCTTTTTCCTTTTCATGCAATTCAGTCCCTTCTATCTTGGAACTTGTCTTAAACTCAGCTTTACGCAAAATAGATTGTATCCTTGCATATGTATATTGAATAAACGGTCCTGTATTTCCCTGAAAGTCTATGGATTCTTTAGGATCAAATAAAATTCGTTTTCTTGGGTCCACTTTTAAAATATAATATTTTAAGGCACCTAGACCAATGATCCTGTAAAGTTCTTGTTTTTCTTTATCAGTGTAACCTTCCAGTTTGCCAAGTTCTTCTGATATTTCTTGTGCCGTTGAAGTCATTTCAGTTATCAGGTCATCAGCATCAACAACAGTTCCTTCACGGCTCTTCATTTTTCCACTTGGCAGATCTACCATTCCGTAACTTAAATGATACAAGTCATCAGCCCATTCGAAACCTAATTTCTTCAGTATCAGAAACAATACTTTAAAATGATAATCCTGCTCATTCCCTACTGTATAGACCATTCCTCCAACATCCGGATAGTCCTTAATACGCTGAATTGCTGTTCCTATATCCTGAGTCATGTATACTGCAGTTCCATCTGACCTAAGCACGATTTTTTCATCTAATCCATCCTTTGTCAAATCACACCAAACAGAGCCATCATCCTTTTTAAAGAAAACTCCTTTTTCCAATCCCTGAGCTACGAAATCCTTTCCTAATAAATAGGTTTGACTTTCATAATACAAACAATCAAAATCAACTCCCAGATTCTTATAGGTAGTGTCAAATCCTTTGTAAACCCATCCATTCATCTTTTTCCAAAGGGAAACCACAGCCTCATCTCCAGCTTCCCATTTAAGCAACATATCCTGAGCTTCCAATAAAATGGGAGCTTGTTTTTTAGCTTCCTCCTCTGTTTTACCTTCAGCGGTTAAGGCTTCTATTTCTTTTTTATATTCCTGATCAAATTTTACATAATAATTACCTACTAATTTATCACCTTTCAATCCAGTACTCTCAGGCGTTTCATCGTTTCCATATCTGCTCCAGGCCAACATGCTCTTGCAAATATGAATCCCTCTATCGTTAATAATTTGCGTTTTGTATACCGGTTTTCCAGATGCCTTTAAAATCTCGGCAACGCTATATCCTAAAAGGTTATTTCTGATATGCCCCAGATGCAAGGGTTTATTTGTATTTGGTGATGAATATTCAACCATAATGGCTTTTTCTCCTTTTTCTGCTGATACTAAACCGTAATTCAAATTTGTGGATATTTCATTGAAAAAGGTGATGTAATAGGAGTCATCGATCTCAATATTCAAAAAACCCTTGACAACATTAAAAGCCTTGACCTCTTTAACATGTTCAACAAGATAATTCCCAATGCTTTCCCCAATTTGAACAGGATTCCCCTTAATAATACCGAGCATTGGAAATATTACAATCGTAATATCACCTGGAAATTCTTTTCGTGTAGATTGAAATTCCACAGTCTCGATAACGGAACCATAATTTGTTTTTACAGCTTCTTTAACTGTCGGAAATAGAATATCCTGAAGACTCATTTTAATCCCTTTTTAAGGTTGCAAAGATAGACTTTTATTAAGAATTCAAGATTGGTTATCTACTTAATTGTGTTTAATAAAAAATCGTTTTGTGAATTAAAATATTTGGAATGAGTAAATTATTCTTATAGCTAAAAGGTCGGTTTGAAATTTTATCATGAAATCTTTTTTATTTTAATTCAGAAGAAAAACAGCTAATTACCTCATTATCATTATATTAAATATCAGAATTTGCAAATATGCATTTCATCGGTAAAATTCGCCTTTTTTCCTTCTTTTTTGCCGTTCATCGAATCCATGAATTTCGCTTCTTTTTTAACTATCCTTTCAACTAATTTTTGAGCAATAAAACGCTTTAATTAGCATATAATATTTCTTTTTCTAATTTTTGTTTAAGGAAGCTATTAATTAACAATAAAAATTAAACAGTATAATATAAACTAACTTTTTTTTACTTGAATACACTCTAGCTAAGAAGTTCTTTATTGTAAAGATTTCTGTGAGTATTTTTATTGTAATAAGAAGTTGAAACTGTAATTTAATGAGGAAACAGTTTTTTACTTTTCTTACTTTATTTTCTTTTCTTTTTGTAAGTGCGCAAAATAAAGAGCTAGATAGTCTTACGCTTCAATTAGCCTTCCAAAAACCGGATACAGCTAAGGTCAATACTTCAATAAGGCTAATAAATATTCTTTATGATCAAAAGGATTACAAAAAAGCAATCATGTTTATTGATGAAAGTGAACGTCTTGCTGAAAGTATAAGATATGATAAAGGAATAGCTGAAGTTATTTATTATAAGGCCTTGATCTTTGCGAGTAAGGACGACTATTATAATGCTATAGATAACTTTAACAAATCAAAGCAAATCTTTACTAAAATAAAAGATACACTTGGTCTGGCAATGGTTAATAATGGCATTGGTATGATTGAAATTAACAGAGGTAATTTCAAAAAAGGTATTGAAACATCTCTAAAAGCTATAGGTGTCTTTGAGGAAAATTATCTTTTTAAAAATTTGAGTAGTGCCTACAATAATTTAGCAACGGCTTATTTTGAATCTGACAATATAGAACAGTCCCTTGAATATAACTTTAAGGCATTAGAGGTAAGAGAACGCTTAAAAGATACCTTGAATTTATCTACTACCTATAGGAATATAGCAACATTATATTCTATAAAAAATGATCATGAAAAAGCCATTACCTATTACAACAAAGTATTGTCTTTATTGGACGCAACAAATAATAATTTCAAATTAAGAGGTGAAATACTTCCAAAAATCGGACAGGAATATCTGAATTTAAAAGATTATTTAAAAGCTGCCGAATTTTTAGTAGCAGGTGCTAGATTAAATAGAAAAATAAACAACAAAGAAGGGTTATTGCAGGCACTAAGTGGTTTGGCACAACTAAACCTGGTTAAAAAAAGATTTGATCTGGTAGAAGGGCAATTAATTGAAGCAACAATTATTGCTAAGGAACTAAACAATGAAAATGAATTGCTTCGTAATTATGAGTTGAATATGAAGTTGGATTCTGCTAAAGGAAATTTTCAAAGCGCATTCATGTGGCAACGGGAATATCAAAGACTGAAAGATAAGGTCTTTAAACGGGAATATACCAGTGCTGGTTTAACAGATACAGATTATAATACTGATGAGAATAATGAGAAGTTATTACAGGAGCAAAAGATAAAAGACGAAGAAAATATAGCCCGAATAAATAAGCTCAAGTTGATATCCTACATTCTTCTTGGTGCCTTTGTTGTAGTATCAACTTTTTTACTTTTAATATACCTTAAGCGTAGAAGCCGAATGAACTACACAAAAGAATTAGAAGAAAAAAATGTACAGATCCAAAAACAAAACGAAGCTATTTTAGCTCAATCGAAGAATCTGGAAGAAATTAATGTGGTAAAAGATAAATTATTTTCAATTGTTTCCCACGATCTTAAAGATTCTATTTCATCAATAAAGGCATTTATTGACTTACTTAAAGAAGGGAGCCTGACTAAGGAGGAATTCAATGACTTAATTCCGGAATTAAGCGAAAACGCAGATAATGCATCCTTGCTTCTCTTTAATTTATTGAACTGGTCAAAGTCGCAAATGGAATCTCTGGAACCAAAACCAGAATATTTTAATATTCAGGAAGTATTCAAAGATAAAATTAATCTTGTTGATCAAAAAGTTGAAAAAAAGAAAATAGTATTGAAGGATGAAACAATCCCTGATACGGTTTATGCTGACAGAAGCATGGTGGAAATCATCGTACAAAATTTGCTTACCAATGCCGTTAAATTCTGTAACGAAGGAGATATTATTACTTTATCTAATCAGGTAATTAATGGCAGATGTCAATTCTATATCAAAGATACCGGTGTAGGCATTTCTAAAGAAAATCAGGATAAACTTTTTAAAGACAGCTCATTTACAACTATTGGAACCACCAATGAAAAAGGAACCGGTTTGGGATTAAATATTTGTAAGGACCTTGTTGAATTAAACCACGGTAGAATTTGGCTGGAAAGTTCCTTGAATAAGGGCAGTAAATTCTATGTAGAACTACCACGTGGACGAACTGATTAATTACAGCTAAAATTAGCAAGGATAAAATTATCCTGATCTTCAAAAAATTAACCTCTAGGCAAAAAAACCTCTGCCATCATACATCTTGCGCTTCCACCACCACAGGTTTCAATGGTATCTAAACTACTATAAATTATCTTAGAATACTTTTCTAGTTTGTTAATTTGTTCCTTGTTTAATGAATTAAAAGCAGATTGACTCATAACTAGTAGACTTTCATCATTCTTATTTTTTAATTCGAGCATATTTCCTGCAAAATTATTAACCTGTTCTTCAGTGATAGCTATAATTTCTTTACCATCTTTTTTTAAATGATCAACAACATTTTTTCTTTCTTTTTTATCATCTATACTATCCAGACAAATAACAGTAAAATCCTCACCTACACACATCATTACATTGGTATGATAAATCGGCAACCTCTCTTTATCAACTGTTTGATTAGCAGTAAATATAACTGGAGTGTATTCAAAATCTTCACAGAACTCTATTAACAGCTCTTCATCAGCTCTGGGTGAAAGTGCACAATAAGCCTTTTTATTTACTCTATCTAAAATTAAACTTCCTGTAGCCTCCAAAAACAGACCCTCATCTTCTGCACTGGTGTAGTCAATTATATTTTTTATTATAAATCCTTCTTCTTCTAATTTAATAAACACTTCATCCCTTCGTTCTTTCCTTCTGTTTTCTGCAAACATTGGATAAATAGCAACATCTCCATTACTATGAAAACTAACCCAGTTATTTGGAAATATTGAATCAGGTGTATCGAGTAATTTATCATCTTGAATTACAACAACTTCAATACCTGCCTTCCTTAATTTTTCAACAAAATTATCAAACTCTATTTGTGCTTTTGAATTTATTTCGGTGTTTTTTAAATCCAAATCCTCCTGAAAATAATTATTGACGGCTGTTTGTTCATTCATCCTGAAGTTAACCGGACGAATCATCAAAATCGTATTAGTTGTTTGCTCCATAACTTAATCTCTAATTAAAGGCATAGTAGAACATCTTAACAAACCTCCTTGTTTACCAATTTCTGCATAAGGTACTTTCTCAACAGTTATTCCTTGTTTTTCAACCACGTATTTAATCTGGTGAAATTTATCTCAGAGATAACAACATTTGGAGCAATTGAAAAAATATTGCTTTTCATGTTATACATTTCATCTTTAGTGATCTCAAAAATATTATCTTTTCCAAAAAAATTTACCAACCACTCATATTCTTCTTCCTTCAAAAACCCATTTTTATGAAAAATGGCTTTTCTATTCCAACTGGCTGAAAACAACAATCTAAATGAAGTGCATTCTTCCTTGGATCCGTATTTGATTTTCTTAGTTCAAAAGACTTTACTTTTTTGTGAGGAAAATATTTTTTAATTGAATTAACAGCTCCATATTGGTTCTTGCTGTAATATAATCGGCATAATCATCACCTGAATAGGTACCTATAAAAATATAATCATTCCAAGGCATCACATCACCACCTTCAACATGGGCTTCCTCTGGAAGGATTATTCGTTTGTCTGGATCTATTTGTTCCCATACATATCTAATGGCATCTATTTCCTCTTCTCTATCAGGTAATATATTACAGTCAATTATTTTATCTTCAATAACAAAGGCAATATCTCTAGCAAATATTTGGTTACAATTCTTAATGACTTCTGGTCTAAAAACTTCAACATCATATTTTTTAAAAACTTCAGCAACAGCATCCATTTCTTTAATCATATCTCGTCTTTAGGATAAGTTCCTGCTATTATATGCTCAATACTTTTTGGATCATAACATTCTTCCACTTTTGGAGTAGGACCTGTACTTTTAGCCGTTCCTAATACAACGGCACGAAGTCGTGATGTTTCGTTTTTTACATTTAATTTAACATATCTCCAAGTATAAAAAAGCTTCATAAATATTATGAAGCTTTTAACTTTTTGTATATAACTAAACTATCTTTTTTCTATGTTCTGAAATGGTCTTTCAGTTTCACCAGTATAAACCTGTCTTGGTCTACCAATTGGTTCTTTTCGTAATCTCATTTCTTTCCATTGTGCAATCCAACCTGGTAATCTACCTAAAGCAAACATTACTGTAAACATTTCTGTAGGAATTCCCATGGCTCTGTAAATAATACCTGAATAGAAATCAACATTTGGATATAATTTTCGATCTACAAAGTACTCATCTTTTAAAGCTACTTTTTCAAGTCTTTTGCAATATCTAAAATAGGATCATCAATTCCTAAATCATCTAAAACTTCATCAGCAGCTTTTTTAATGATTGTTGCTCTTGGATCAAAGTTTTTATAAACTCTATGACCAAATCCCATTAATCGAAATGGATCTTCTTTATCTTTTGCTTTTGCAATATACTTTTTCCGTATCACCACCATCTGTCTTTAATTGCTTCAAGCATTTCTATAACGGCTTGATTAGCACCACCGTGAAGTGGTCCCCAAAGTGCAGAAATACCTGCAGAAATAGAAGCAAATAAGTTTGCATGAGAAGAACCAACAATTCTTACAGTAGAAGTAGAACAGTTTTGCTCATGATCTGCATGAAGAATTAATAATTTATCTAAGCATCGACTAATAATCTGGATTCTGAGTATATTCTTCATTTGGTTGTTTAAACATCATTTTTAAGATATTCTCAACATAACCCAAGATTTTATCACCATAATCTAATGGTAAACCTTTTTTTTTGCGATAGTCCAAGCTACTAAGCACTGGGAATTTACCCATAATTCTTACAATAGCATTGTACATTTCCTCTTCCGAATTCACATTAACTGAGGATGGATTAAAGGCCGTTAATGCACTTGTTAAGTGAAGACAACACACCCATTGGATGTGCAGATTTTGGAAAAGCATCTAAAATCTTTTTTATATCTTCATCTACTACTGATTTTGCTTTAATATCATTATGAAACTTTTCAAATTGCTCCTTTTTTGGAAGTTCACCAAAAATTAAAAGAAAGCAACTTCTAAAAAATCTGCTTTTTCGGCTAAGTTCTTCAATAGCATACCCTCTATATCTAAGAATGCCTTTTTCACCATCTAAAAAGGTTATGGCACTTTCACAAGATCCTGTATTTTTATAACCAGAATCTAAGGTTATTACACCTCCTGTTGTACTTCTTAGATTTAAAATCTATGGCAACTTCATTTTCTGTTCCTATTTTATTGGAAAGTCATACTTTTGACCATTAACTTCTAAGGTAGCTTTATCTGACATAAATTAATTGTTTTTTAGGAATGCTAATTTACAAAAATAACCATGAGATTTAAATTAAGAAATCAATTATTTGTTAATTTACTAATAAAAAAAGCGTTTATTTTATGTAAACGCTTTTAATTAAATTTAATAATTTATGTGATGGTTTCTTTTTTTGATTCAACCATTTTTTCTAACATTTCTGTAGTTATTGATTTTGGTCTTTCTAATGAGGATATCCTAAAGCTCTATCCCAAATTATATTCGATAAAACTCCAAAGGATCTTCCTATAGCAAATAAAACCGTATAAAAGTCATATTGCGTCACTCCATAATGCCATTGAACAACACCAGATTGTGCATCAACATTTGGCCATGGATTTTTAGCTTTACCGTGTTCTCTTAATATATCCGGAACTACTTTATATAAAGCATCAACATATTTAAACAATTGATCATCCGGCATATGTTTTAAACAAAATTCTCTTTGAACAGTAGTATCTCGGATCTGTTTTCCTAAGAACGGCATGACCATAACCAGGAATTACCTGCCCACTTTTTAAAGTATCCCAAACATATTCTTTCATTTCTTCTTCAGATGGTAATTTTCCATTCATCTGTTCTCGAAGTCCTTGTAACCATCTTAACACTTCTTGATTTGCTAATCCATGTAAAGGTCCAGCCAATCCATTAATCATAGCAGAAGTAGCGTAATAAACATCAGAAAGCGAACTTGCTACTAAATGTCCTGTATGTGCACTTACATTTCCACTTTCATGATCTGCATGAATAATAAAATACATTCTTGATACATCATCATAAGGTTTTTCTTTACCCATCATATAGGCAAAATTCGCTCCTAAATCTAATGAAGGATCTGGATAACGATGTCCGTTTTCAGGATGATATAATTTGTTATAAATATAAGCTCCAATAAGAGGCATCTTAGCAAGTAAATTAGTGGCATCTTCATAGGTAGGATCCCAATAATCCATTTTACTTAATCCCTTTTTATATCTTGTATTAAAATGAGATTCTCTTTCTAAACTCATGACGGCTGCCGACAAAATAGCCATAGGATGACTATCACTTGGAAAAGCATCAATTACATCCCAAACATATCTTGGAACGACTCCGTCTGTTTTTAAAATCTATCATTAAGTCTTTTACTTCTTTTTTTGTTGGAATTTCTCCTGTTAATAATAGATAATATAATCCTTCCACATATGGCATATCGCGCCTTCGGGTTTTGGTAGTTTTTCTAATACTTCTGGTAATGTATATCCTCTATAACGAATACCTTCATAGGATCTAAATATGAAATATCTGTAACTAAAGGCTTTTTAATCCTCGCATCCCTCCAATTACCTGTGAGCCAGTTACCTTATCAATAATTTTATCACCATGTTCTTTCAAAAGCTTAGTAGTTCGTGGTCTGTGTTCCTGAATTTTCTTATATAATTTGTCTTTTAAATTATTCATGATTATTACTATTTATTTTATTAGGTTTTCCTATAAAATTTCATAAATATATTATCAATTTAACATTTAAAATATGATATATATCACAGGTTGACAGTTGTGTAACAAATGTTACAAAAAAATAATCAAGAATGTTATGAAAACAAAAAAGCCATATTTATGAAATATGGCTTTTATATATTTAAGATAATCCTGTTATTTAATTTTGAAGGCCTTTTCTCTTGGATAGAATGCGACAGCGCCTAATTCTTCTTTCAATACCGAAGCAAC
>CAWHCT010000040.1:0-14661 GCA_963827785.1 uncultured Flavobacteriaceae bacterium
GTTCCTTTTTCTTTTCTTGCGATGGTCACAAAATCGCCAATTTCTCCGTTCAGCACTTTGGATTTTTCCCAATCCACTCCGACATCCCGGATAAACTGAAATGCAGGATGTCCTTCATAATTTTCCGGAAGGTCACAGGCCATTTGAATCGGACTGTAGATCACGACGTATAATGCCAATTGATGCGCAAGGGTTGTATTGATCCTATTGTTTGGTTGGGTTTTCAAGGTCATTTCAAAAACTCCGGGTGTAAAATCAATCGGGCCGGCAAGCATTCTGGTAAAAGCGACTATGGGCAAGTGCTCAGGTGGATTACCTCCATCTTTTGCCCAGGCGTTGAATTCCTGTCCGCGCAATCCTTCGCGAGAGATGGCATTCGGATAAGTTCGTCGAATTCCGGTAGCTTTAATCGGTTCATGGGCATTCATCGCACCTTGTTCTTTGCAGCAGCTTCTAAAACTCTTCTGTAATGATTCACCATCCATTGCCCATGATGATATTCTCCTTTTGGAATGATTTTACCCACATATCCGGTTTTTACCGCATGTATTCCGAGACGATTCATCAGGGCGAATGCTGTATCCAGTTGTTGTTCGTAAGTTCTCGGTGCAGCAGAAGTTTCATGATGCATAATCATTTCTACTCCTTTTTCTTTTGCATAACGCACAACTTCTTCGAGATCGTAATCGGCATAAGGAGTTACAAAATCAAAAACCCCTTCTCGGTCATCAAAACCGATCCAATGATTCCAGCCTGTATTCCAGCCTTCAACCAGCACCCCGCCAATATTATTCGCGGCGGCAAAGTCAATATATCTTTTCGCGTTTTCGGTGGTTGCTCCATGCTCGATGGGACTTTTCCGGTAGTATAGGTATTCATGTCTTGCCTCCCTTCAGATCCCAGGTGGACTCACCAAGATGCATTTCCCACCAGATACCCACATACTTTTTGGGCTTGAACCAACTCACATCTCCAACAGATTGGGCTCATTGAGATTAACGATCAGTTTTGATTCAATTAAGTCACCGGCTTTTTCACCGATCTGAATAGTTCGCCAGGGCGTTTAAAAGGGTAAGCTCACTTTTACTTTTTCGCCCAATCTATCCGAACCTACCAGCTCGCTTTGCATGGCGAGATTCTCATTATCGACTTTTAAAGTCATGCCCGCATAATCCGTTAGGTTGGCTTCATGAAAACTCAAGTAAAGTCCATCCTCTGTTTTCATGGTAACCGGCGTATTTACTGCATTTTCAGGAATATATGTTTGGGCCAGGTTGGGATGATTTCGTTTAGAGAGTCGCATCAATTTCCGAAAACTAGGTTGTATTGTACAAATGTTCATAAATATCCCAGTCACCCGGAATCCACCAAATTTATGGTCACCTGTCAAATTAAACTGGGTATTTTCATCCATGATATTAGCTCCTTCAAGTTTGCCTGTTCGGGAAATTCATATCTGAAACCGACCCCGTCATCGTAGGCTTTAAAGTGGATATTTAGCTTTCTTTTAGTTTCCGATTGTTCTTCAAGGTATACAATGAGCTCGTTATAATTATTGCTTACCTCCAGCTGCTCGCCCCAGGGCATTTGCCACGTTTCATCAGAAGCAGTCGTTGAAGTTTTATAATTTTGAAATCCCCTTTTAACGCAGGTAGATCTTTAATATCAAAACTCATAAACGAAGCGTCTATGACTACATTACCTTTGTATTTAACTGTGTAAAAAGGCTCACCTTGATCGTTAACAGCGAATTCTGTTTTTATATTATTATCTGGTGAAGACACATTGTTTTTTGATGATTCATTTTGGCATGACATAATCAGTAGTAAAGACAAAAACACGCCTAATAACGAATGGATATTGTTATTCTTCATAATTTGAATGAAAATTAATTGGTAAAATTCTACTTAACAATTAAGATGAAATTATCCTTCATCTACTATTGGTAATAAATATAATGAAATTATTAAACTTCCGAATTGATTTAGGCATTAGTCGGCTTCAAACTATTCTGTTTAATAGCGTCAATAATAAATGGGGTTTAAATATTATTGGATTTGAAAATCATCTTTTTCAAGATTCTTGACATTTTACAGGTCTAATTTATCGGCCACGAATTCACCAATTTTTTTGCCCTGATCTAAGCCGTTATCGATGGCGGGGCGATAGTGAATACCTCCATAAAGGCGACTGACAGCCGCTTCGTCAGAAGCATGATAAAAGGAAGTAAAGAGCGCATAGGGGGCAGTCCATATTTCTTGCTCCGTAGTATCATCAAAAGCAAAATTATCGCCAAAGATGGAAGTAAGAGCAACGGCAGCAGCCCGAGAAATGACACTGTGGCCGCTGGTATGCTCCGGAAACGGCGGTGTTTGCAAAGTCGGCGCCCAGTCTTCGTCGATGTGGCGGTTAATAACGGTTTCAGGACGCACCAGGTTGCGACCATATTTTTCATCCCAGCAACTGATGAACGCATCGGCAATTGCAATTGATGTCATAGTATAGGCATAAAGAGTTTCCTCAACATTCGAGTTGGTTGTTTTGGAGGCAATTTTGGTAATTCCAATCCAATGTGCACCCGGAGATATTTTTTTTGCTGCAAACATGAAATGGCCTCTTGTTACCGAAACAAAAGGGTTGCAATCCCAAAACCTTGCAATTTCTATTTCTTCTGTATCATCACCATTTTCTGTAATTTTTTTACTCACATCGTAAACTTCCATTAGTTCTTCATAAAACTTTGAGCCTTTTTCCAGTGAAAACTCTGGATTTTTGGCCGGTTTGAATTGCTGAGCGGAATCTAATGTAAACGGTCTTATCTTATTCCAATGCGGCTCTATTCCGTCCATATATGACGGTGGGGTAGGTTGCCATCGGGATAGATCATCAGTATCTACTGTAAACTTAGGCATGGTCCTGGTTTGGTTGTAATTGTCCTTATCCATCCAGGTTTTTATATGTTTGACCACTGTTAAAGCATATTCTTTTGATCTGTCGAATTCGTCCTCATTTTTTAGTTTCCAATCTGAGTATAAACTGTCTTGAAGGGTTTGAAATTTACCTTCAGAGAAAATCAAACCTTTACTAATTTCCATATGAGCAATTAATGCAGCTAATTCTATGTTGACTTGTTGAGTTGAATCTGCTTTAGGAATAGGAGTAAAATCTTTTATCCTTCCGTAAAGGCTTTTAAATTTTGAGCTTTTTTGAACTAATATTTCATAAGCTGCTATATTGGGGTAAACAAAAACTCTACTCGCAACCGGAGGGGAAAATATATCATGGACCATTATTTCAACTACTCTGTCAACCGATTTGTGAAATAGTTCGGGAGTAACCTCAATAGGTTCAGCCGGTTTGCTGCAACTTACCAAGCAAAAACATGTTAGCAGAGTATAGATTATAGGTTTAATGAGTTTCATTTTTTCTTTAATAATTAAAATTTGGAATTTACAATATATGATTTGCCGTTATTTGACAAAATTAAATAGGTGTTTTGTTTTAATTTAATAATTTTTCTGCCAATAAAATCTTTAGGCAATTTAAGATCAGCAATGTTTTTGAAAGTGCTATCTGCAAATTTAGTTAATATTCCTCCGGAATTTGATGAACTTTCACCAAGTTCGGTTACAAAACTATTATAATTTCCAGTATAAATAATATCATTTTCATCTACATAAAAATCTTCTATTGTACTTAATTGAGCCTCCTTTGATAGTGGATATGAAGTAAATGTCTTTCCATTATTGATATAAGCCATTGAACGTAATTCATATAAATATTTGGTTTCTAAAATATCTGATTCCTTTTTATCAGTTAGATCAACTACAGATTCTATACTGGAAAATGATTTATAATCCACAAACTTCTTTTTTAAAGAAGGCATTTGACCAACCAATTTATCCTTTGATGCAAAAGGCACATATTTTCCAAAATAATCATAAAAAATAAGCTGGTCCAACCTTTTGTTGCCATCAAAATCGTCCAGGTATAGTTTTACAGGTTTTTCTTCAGTAGCTTTCCACTTGAAATTCAAACCAGTATTACCTGCCAGAATATCTAATAAACCATCATTATTTACATCGGCAATTTTTATAACATTCCACATGCCATTAGTTTTATCTAACCCGAATTGCTGTGTTTTATTTTCAAAGTTATCACTACCATTGTAAGATAAGATTGTAATAGGCATCCAATCTCCTACTATAACTAATTCTATATTCTCATCATTTTCCAGATCAACCCATTTGCTGTCAGTAATCATTCCTATTCTGATTTTTTCAGCGATCTCAAAGCTGTTTTGGCCTTTATTCTTTAAGATGAAACTGTAAGGAGATAGTCCATAAGCTCCAGGTATTGAGCGGTTACCAATAAAGAGATCTTCCAGTCCATCTTTATTGTAATCAAAACTGGAAACAGAACCACCATTGGTTGCCAGAAGTTTAGAATCAAGTTTAGTGAAATTACCCAAGCCATCATTTATATAAACACGATCTTCCAGCAATGGATCACCTTCTCGAAAATCGTTGCCACCGCTTAAAGCATAGATATCCAAATCACCATCATTATCAATGTCAAATGCTATAGCGTCTGTATCCTCATATTTTTTATCTTGAATGAATGCCTTAGTTTCTTTAATAAGATATTCACCTTCTTTATTTTGCATATAAAGTACTGGCTGCTGGTCTCTGGCGCCTCCAATGAATAGATCTTCTAACCCATCAGCATTAAAATCAGCCTGAACTACTGATGGGCCTTCAGTAGAAAGCTTTTCAGGCATTAAAGCTTCTCTTTCGTAATCTAAGTACGTATTTTCTATATGTGCATATTTAAATTCAGTGAACTCAATCGGTTTTGTTTTTGAATAGCTTGCTTGAGTTGTATTTTCTTTGAGGACTGTTGCTAAAGTGTTAATTTTTAAGTCTTTTTTGATGGTTTGGGTTCCATCATTCCAAACCACTTTTAAAGAATCAATTTCATTGATTTCTCCTAAACCAAAATGGACTTTTCTTGTAGAACTAGATAAAAATCCTCTTACTGTGATCTCTTCTTTGTAATATGTTTTGCCATTTGTAAAAAGATATACTTTTGCCCCATTGGTGTTAAGACCTTTGTTCGACTCAAATAATGATAAAACCAAATAATTTTGGGTTGATGTATTTTCTAATAGTGTGGCATTCTCATTTAAATTATTAATGACAATATCTAAATCGCCATCATTATCAAGGTCAGAATAAGCCGCTCCATTGGAATAAGTACTTGTATTGTTTTTGTCAATTATAACTTTCTCAAATTCTAAATCCCCTTCGTTCTTAAATAATGCATTGGGAAGATCTATCATAGGCATTGTGTTGATGAGTTTTTGCTCAAGAGTATCCTGTGAAGTCTTGGAGTATTCGGCGAAATCTAAAGTACTGAGGTAATTAACATAGTCCAGGTCATTGGGTCTTTTGTAAATACCGTTGGTAATATAAAGGTCATTTAAACCATCATTATTGAAATCCATGATCAAAGGAGACCAACTCCAGTCTGTTGCATGAGTTTCTGTAATTAAAGAGGCTTCAACAAAATGGTCACCTTTATTTAATTGCATATGGTTTCTGGCATATTGTTGCTGATAGCCAAAAGCATTTTTAATCTGGTTCACTTTATCTGAATCCTCCCCACCTGATTTTAAAAATATATCTGCCTTATAAGGCATCATATCAAGAGTTACGATATCTAAATTTCCATCATTATTTAAATCGGCAATATCAACGCCCATTGTGAATCTGGATGTGTGATTGAAATACGCCTCACTCGATTCTGTAAAGGTTTTGTCCCCATTGTTTATGTACAGATAATCATTCTCATGAAAATCATTTCCAACGTAGATATCTATATTCCCGTCATTATTAATATCGGAGGTAGTTATAGCCAATCCATATCCTAAAGCACTGTTATAAATACCTGCTTTTTTAGTTACATCTATAAACTTAATTTGGTTATTTAATGAAATATTTTCATAGAGTATATCTCCTGACAGTGAATCGGATTTCGTTCTTAATGCTGAATTACCATAAGTATATGGCGAATGAACGGAATGATTTAATAAATACATATCCATATCGCCATCTTTATCATAATCAAAAAAGGAAGCTTGAGTAGAAAACCCCGAAAAGCCTAAGCCATAAATATCGGCCTGTTCTATAAATGTATTGTTGCCTTTATTTATATATAATTCATTCTTAGCCTTTAATCCCTTGTAGTTTCCGACTTTACTAACATATATATCTAGTAGACCATCTTTATTAATATCAACCATTGTAACACCTGTTGACCATGTGCTATCTTGGCTTATTCCGGCTTCTAATGAAATATCTTTGAATTTCAAACCTCCCAAATTAAGGTATAATTTATCCGGTTTTTGATTGGCAGAAAGGTAGATATCATCTAACCCATCATTATTTATATCTCCTAAAGCCACACCTCCACCATTATAATAATATAGATATTCAATAATATTCAATTCACCATTCTCTTTTAAATTATTAGAAAAATCAATTCCTGAAACCGAAGGTTCTATTAAATTGAAAGGAGGAATTTGAACATTAGTTTTTACATCTTGCTGTTTTGCACAGCCTACTATAATAAAGAAAACAAAGATTATTTTTTTTAACATTCTAGTATTTATAAACTTCCAATGAGTCATTATTTTTTGCTATAAAGATTTGACGATCTAAAACTTTAATATCTCTGATCTCGCCATTAATTTGAAGACCTTCTCCAGTATTGTGGAATTTGAATTTCAAATTCCCTAAATTTTCTATATAGTTGCCAAAGGAGGCGTCGTACCTTCCAAATTCCGGCATCACACCATTTAAATTCCCGCCAAGAATAATATCCTGATCACCATCATTATCAAAATCGGAAGCAGCGATGGCATAAATGGGTGAAAAGTCTGTTTCAAAAGGCAATTGCATTACTTCAAAATTGAAATCTCCATTATTTATCAGTATCAAAGAATTTAAAGTATTGGCTTCTAA
Organism: uncultured Flavobacteriaceae bacterium; assembly: GCA_963827785.1. GTDB lineage: Bacteria > Bacteroidota > Bacteroidia > Flavobacteriales > Flavobacteriaceae > Site-B1. Next base: position 7,026 of record CAWHCT010000040.1, read on the forward strand.
TACCAAACTCTTTTCAAGTTGTTCTTTGGTAAAAATATCTTCAATTGTCGCATCTTTAAATGACTCATAATCAGGATATTTTTTACTCAAATATTTTAATTGATCTACTAAATTATGTCTGAGTGCATATGGATATTGTTTGCCATTTTCACTGGTGAAAGATAAAACAGGATCCAGATAGTTATTATTGTCAAAATCATAAACATAGAGTTTAATGGGTTTATCCTTACTGGCTTTGAACCTGCTATTTAAACCATGGTTTCCAACAATTAGATCAAGATCACCATCATTATCCAGGTCACTTTTTTCTATGGTATTCCACCAGCCCTTTAAATTGGATAATTCATTGTTTTTAGACTTCTCGAATACACCGTTATTATTTTGAAAAACTTCTATGCCCATAAATTCTCCAACAATGATCAGATCTTTATAATTATCATTATTGATATCAATAAATACTGCGTCGGTTATCATTCCTAAATCTTTAAATCCGGGAGCCAATTTAAGAGACTCATCGCTAAATTGTCCTTTACCATCATTGATTAGCAAAAATCCCGAACCAGGTGATCCATATGCATTTGGTATGGTCCTTTCACCAACAAACAGGTCTAAATCATTGTCATTGTCAATATCAGCCACTACAACAGTACTACTGCTATGAAATTCAGTTATTGTCGGCAATTTTTGATCGGACAGAGTATAATTTCCTTTGCCGTCATTAATGTATAACCTGTCGAGATAATTGGCACTGAATCTTGAGAATTCAACTCCACCACTGCACACATAAAGGTCCAGATCGCCATCTCCATCGGCATCAAAAAATACGCTTTGTGCATCTTCAGAAGATTTCTGACTGTCAAAAACATTGGTCTTACTTTCAATAAACTGCATATTCTTTTTAATGAATAATTTAGACAGGTTGTTTTTTGAACCTCCTATGAACAAATCTTCCTTTCCATCATTATTAATATCTCCAAACGATAGTTTTGGTCCTTCGGCACTTCTCATAAAAGGGAATAATCTTTCTACATTAAAATCTATGAAATTATTCTCTTTATGGACATAGTCTATGACTTTTTTCTCTTTGCCGAATAAATTCACCTCAGATTTCTTATCCTTTTCAGTTAATACAACCGCATCCTTTTCGAATAGTGTTATTATTTTATTGGCTTCGACGTTGTTTAATTTTGTGATTTTTCCAAGAGGCCATATAACGGTAAGTGTTAAGCTGTCTTTATTTGTGAATCCAAAATTAGGTCTGGGGTCCATTGAGGATTGAAATCCTCTGACAGGTTGTTGTTCCAGAAAATAGGAGTTGTTTTTATTAGCAAGTTCCAATTTGGCTCCAATGGCATTTGTGTTCAGTCCCTCACCTTTTAAAATGATCTTTAAATAGTTGTGTTTACTGGGATCCAGATTATTCCTGTAGATAAAAACAGGCATATTAACATTGTTTACAACCAGATCCATATCTCCATCATTATCCAGGTCACCATAGGCAGAACCATTTGAAAATCCTTCAGTATTTAAGCCGTTATCCTCACGTTTAAAGGTTAAATCACCTAAATTGATATAGGCATGGTTTTTCACTTTGTTTGATGGAATGATATCAATAAGTTTTTTATAATCTACCTGATTATTTTGTACAATAGACTGAATGACCTCTTCACTGGAAATATATTTTAAATAGTCTTGATTTGTAAGATCTTTATAAATACCATTGGCAATAAAGAGATCTTTTAATCCATCGTTATTCATGTCAAAAAATAAAGCGCCCCAGCTCCAGTCTGAAGCTTCTACACCACTAAAACGCCCAACTTCACTGAAGGTTAAATTACTATTGTTTAGCTGGAGTGTATTTCTTGTGAACTGGTGGTAATAATCGTTTTTTAAGTTATACTGATATTTGTTCCAGTCTTCAAAAGTTGTGACTGTTTTGAGTCTGTCGTATTCACTTGGAAGCATTTCTGTAACGAAAATATCATTGTAACCATCATTGTTTATATCGGCTGCATCTGCACCCATTGAGGCGCCGCTAATAGAATTAATAGATGATGTCAGGCATTCTTTGAATGTGCCATCTTGATTATTGACATACAAATAATCTCTTTCAAAAAAATCATTGGAAACATAAATATCCTCCCATCCATCGTTATTCATATCACCAACGGTCACGCCTAGTCCAAAGCCAATGACACTTCCGTAAATTCCAGCCTTTTCACTTACATCTACAAATTTTCCATTTTTATTTTCAAAAAGTTTATCGCCTCCTAAGACATCTCTTTTTGGTCGTTCATTTTTTGTTAGATTGAAGCTTCCTATGGACTGATAAGAGTTGTTTAAAAGATAAAGATCCAAGTCACCATCTTTATCATAGTCAAAAAAGGAGGCGTGTGTTGAAAACCCTTTGTCATCCAATCCTAGCTCTGATGCTTTTTCTGTAAAAGTGAGATCCCCATTATTAATAAAAAATTCGTTTTGCTTGTTATCGCCTTTAACATCGCCTGAGTTGCAAACATAAATATCCAGAAATCCATCAGCATTAATATCAACCATAGACACTCCGGTAGACCAGGCTTTAGTACCACCAACGTTTGCTTTATCGGTTACATCTTCAAATTTAAAATTGCCTTTATTTAAGTACAATTTGTTTTGGTTCAAGTTTGAAGTAAAATAAATATCTTCCAAACCATCATTATTCACATCACCTATGGCTACACCTCCTCCGTTGTAAAAATTTCGATAACGATATACATTGAATTCATCAGTAGAAACCAGATCATTGCTAAAGTTAATTCCTGTAACGTCGGCAGGTAATAATTCAAATTGAGTTTCGGTTTCTTTAGAATTTAATTCTTCTTTTTTATTACAAGAAACTATTAGAAGAATTAAAAAAATAATATAACTATGCTTGTTCATTATTTCTTCTTATTCATTTTTTTATACTTATAATCCAAATCTTCTATTAAAACAGAAACATCTTTATCAGATTCTTTTTTTAATTGAATTTGCCGGTTTCCATCCACTTTAACCAGAATGTTCTTCTTAGTTTTTATAAAGGGATTTCCCGGATACCATTTCATTAAAGTGTCCTGTACTGTTGGTAATAGGTTGTCTGCCCCAAATTGTTCACTCCAGGGCAACCAACCCAGGTAAGAAAACTTAATATCCATTGCTGTTATAATATTATCAGGATTAAACTTAGCATAAAACAACATTTGCATTTGCTCTGTTGTTTTTGTAGAATCTTTAGGATATAGAATTGTCTGAACATAATTGTTGTTTGGACCATGAGTTGCAATTCCTTCTTTGTTAAGATCCCAACAGATTTCGAAAAACTCTTTTTTAGTTTGTCCGAATTTCAGATCATAAAAAATACTATCGTTTTTCTTACCACTAGCCAGCTCTTTTTTCACAAGCTTAGTGTAATCTGATTGACAAGAAAAAACTATAAAAATTACTAAAAGAAAGATTGACTTATTAAAACTACTTAATCTCATAAAATTTTAAACTATCATTGTTTATAGAAGTTAACAGATATATAATGTCATTGATCTTGCTAACATTAAAATCTCTTATTTGTCCTTTAATCCCCAGTGAGACAACTCTATTAAAAGTATTTTCTTTGTCTCCATAGACTAACCAGCCCTGGGAGGCATCCTGCCTGCCAAATTGGGGTTTTATTAAATATTGATTCCCGCCAAACAAAAGGTCAAGATAACCATCCTTATTTATGTCTAAAACATCAATTGCCTCGACATTAGAATATTGGATTTCATTGGGTAATGACTGGGTGTCAAATTTATTATTATTATTTATAAAAAGTGTCGTGTTTACAGTATTAATATCAACAATTATTGCTTTTTCTAACTGTTCATTACTAAAAATATTTTGCATAGTGGCATTTGCATAATCTTTATAAAATAGCAGCTTTTGTTTCAAACTTGCAATTTGAGAAATTAGTTCATCCCTATCTACAATAGGATAAAAACTTTCGCCTTTTTTATGACAAACAATTTGCTCTATTGTGCCATTGTTATCAAAATCAGACACGTACATTCTCAGGCCTTCTTCAAAAAATGAATTTGCTCCTTTATTGCCGGCAATAATATCAATATCACCATCTGCATCAATGTCAATTGTTTTTATAGTTTTCCAGAAGCCTGAAGTATTTGCTAATCCATATTCATTTGTTTTATTGACCAAGACACCGTCGTTATTGATGAATATTGAAACAGGCATCCATTCTCCGGCGACTATGAGGTCTTTAGTGCCATCATTGTTTAAATCTTCCCAGGAAGAATCTGTTATGAGCCCTAAATCTTCCAATGCTTTTTGATTTGCTATTTCGAATTGGTTATTTCCTACGTTCTGTAATATATATCCACTTGATGGGATACCGTATGTTTCCACTTTAAAGCGCTCACCTATAAAAATGTCAATATCTCCATCTTGATCATAATCGTATGGTGAAACCGTTGATGTACTTATTGGAGAATTAAACTTTAAAGCATCAGCCTTTAATATGAAATTTGTATTTCCATCATTAATATATAATCTGTCATTTAATGAAAAATCAAATTTTGAAAATGATTTCCCTCCACTAGATACATAAAGATCCAAATCACCATCGTTGTCGCTGTCAAAAAAAGCAGCATCTGTATCTTCTGAATTGGAATTTACTTGAAAAGGTTTAGTTATTTCCTTATAAGTGTTTCCTTTTTGGGAAACAAAAAGTTTCCCGCTTTGTCCTTTAGCACCACCTATATAAAAATCAGGGTTTCCATCATTGTTTATGTCGGCACTGACAATATTTGGACCTTCATTATTATACATTTCCGGTAACAACTGTTCCCTGTTAAAATCGACAGAATTATTTTCTTTATGTGTAAAGACAAATAAATCAGTTGTAGGTTTCAGAGGATTGGATTCCTTTGATTCTTTGCCTGATACACTCTGGAAGTCTCCTACTTTTGGTTGACTAAAAGTGTAGTTATTATTGGTCTTTAAGTTTTTATATTTTGATGTTAAATTATTTGGCCAGGAAATTATTAAACTATCTATTATTTGTGCATTATTAACTCCAAAAAGTAAATTACAGGAAACAGAACTCTCAAATCCTCTGGAAGGATAGTTTTCTAATACACTATAGAGGTTTTCATTATAGAATAATTCTGCTTTAGCACCAATAGCTTGGGTGTTTTTTTCTACCCCTTTTAATTTTATAGTGACACTTTTGAAACGTGTTGTATCGGTTTTATTTTCATATATGAAGGCGGGCATATTTACATTATTGATAACTAAATCCAGATCGCCATCATTATCTAAATCGCCATATGCACTGCCATTACTAAAACTTGGCTGCGCTAAGCCCCATTCTTCTGATTTATCTGAAAACTGAAAATCACCTAAGTTTTTATATGCAACATTAGGAACAGGTTGTGAAGGCATCAAATTGATCAATTTTTTCATGACTTGTTTGTCCGCTTTAATCATATCTTTTATCTGATCTTCATTTGCCATATAAACCAAATAATCTCTGTCCAATAAATCCTTTGCAATACCATTACTTATAAAGATATCTTTTAGACCATCGTTATCGGCGTCAAATAATAATGAAGCCCAACTCCATTCTGATGCTGCAACATTTGAAAAGCGACTGACCTCTAAAAATGTACTGTCACCCATATTTCTATGTAATGCGTTTCTTGAAAACTGGTAGTGATAGCCATTTTTAACTTCCATGTCATATTTATTCCATGACTCAAAAAGTGTTTTAGTGCGTTGTCTCTGAATGGTTTTTGGCAACATTTCGGTTACCATAATGTCAGTCCTGGAATCGTTATTTAAATCTGCCGCATCTGCTCCCATTGAACCCATTGATATAGATTGGAACTGATCCTCTAATGTTTCTTTGAAGGTTCCGTTTTGTTGATTTATATAAAGATAATCTCTTTCAAAAAAATCATTGGATATAAAAATATCCGGCCAGGTATCATTGTTATAATCGCTTACAGTAATACCAAGACCAAAACCAATAGCACTTGAATAGATATTAGCTTCTTGAGTTATATCGACGAAATTATCATTATCATTTCTTAAAAACTTGTTACCTGAGTCTGTAGGAGTGTCTCTTTGGTTTTTTATGAAATCATAGTTGCCAACTGCTCTTATTGAATTACTCAATAAATAGCAGTCCAAATCACCATCCTTATCGAAATCAAAAAAATTAGCCTGAACAGCCAATCCTTTGATATCTAGCCCATATTCTTTTGCTTTTTCGGTGAAGGTCAAATCACCATTATTTATAAATAGTGAGTTGTGTCTGTTTTTATCATTGCTTGGCGGACCAGCTTTACAGACATATATATCCAAAAGGCCATCATAATTAATATCGACAAATGTAACACCGGAAGACCAAACGTTTTCACATGCAATTCCGGCTTTTTCTGTTATATTATCAAACTCCCAATTGCCCTTATTTAAATATAATTGATTTTCAACAAGGTTTCCTGTAAAATAAACATCTAATAATCCATCATTATTAATATCTCCCAAGGCAACGCCTCCTCCATTATAAAAATTCTTATAAGTGTAAGGATTCAGAGTTTCTGTTTCAACTAATGTATTCTCAAAATGGATATTCGTATTATTTTTTAACTGAAAAAGTGTACTTGATTCCTTAATTGGTTTTGAACAAGAAAAACAAACAAGGATAATTGAAACGTAAAAGGAAAACCTCAATTTATTGTGAAACATAACTATGCAAAAACGGGTTATCAAATATAATGATAACCCGTTTAAAACAATTATAATTTATGTTTAATTAATAACCAGGATTCTGTGTTAAAGTTCCATTACTGGCATCAATTTTAACCTGAGGAATTGGGAATACATTTCTAAATGGCTGAGAAGTTGGCTTCTCCCACCACGCGTCGTTATATTTTTCAAAACGAATTAAATCCTGACGACGTGTTACTTCCATGAACATTTCACGACCACGTTCTGCTAAGAATTCATCAGCAGTAATAGAAGTTAAAGCAGGAACTCCAGCTCTGGCTCTAATTGTATTCACATCATTCAATGCAAGATTCCAGTTTCCTGCAACTCTGGCATCAGCCTCTGCACGAATTAAGTACATATCTCCTAATCTTATAATCGGATAGTCATTATCCATATTATCCTGCTGTCCTTGTCTGAAACTAAATTTACCTAATCGAGCTCCACCTTTTCTGGAAGCATTTGGCTCTAATTCATTAATATCAGTAGTATAATTTAATTCTAATTCACCATCAGTTGCTGCATAATCCAAAATTACAGATCCTTCATAGTCAGCTTGTGCACCAACAATAAAGTTTGCAGTTTTACGTGAATCAGCATTATCATATGAGTTATAGAATTCTTCTAATGCAGAATAACCATTCCAAGGTTGATTAGCAATATTCCAGGTAAACTGACTTGAATAGTGTAATGTCATTTGAGCAAAATTCATGTTTCCTCCTGAAGCATTGTCATAGGCTATTGCCCAAATCATCTCAGGATTATTTTGGTTATTAGGAGCAAAAACAGCTGCATAGCCTTCAAGCTCGTCCGGATCTGATGCGACACTAGGTCTTTGACCTGCATTTGGCACTGT
>CAWHCT010000041.1:0-97237 GCA_963827785.1 uncultured Flavobacteriaceae bacterium
GCGCTGGTTGTGGGTTGCTTTACGCTTGCCTTTTTAACCTTCTTCGGTGTGCCGCTGATATCGACCGCGCCGCACAAGGGAATGATCTGATGGCTGCTTCCGCGACCAGCAAATACGCCTCCGCGAAAAGCCGGTATCTTCTGGCGGCCCTGTTGCTGGCGGCCGCGGTGTTTTTATTTGGCTGGGCCATTGTTGTTGTTGTATCGCCATGGACATAAACATAATCTGGTTTAAAATCTTCCAAAACATCTTTTAAGCCAATAATAATATCAGCAGTTAAAGAATATAAATTTTGATTTGGTTTCATTAGATCCAAATCATAATCCGGAACGATTTCAAAAAAGGAAAGTACCTGATCTAACATTTCTCTATGTTGTGCGGTAATACAAACTTTAGTTGAGAAAATATCATCCTGTTTTTGAAACTCCTTTACTAATGGCGCCATTTTTATGGCTTCCGGACGTGTTCCAAAAATAATTAGGTTTTTCTTTTTCATGTTTATTGGAGAAAATTGCACAAACTTTATGACTCATTTCCAAAGACAAAAATACTATTAATAATTTGTTAACCAAGCTAAGTAATTATACATTTCATTTTTTAAATACAGCTCAATTAATCAGCAAGATTTGTTGTTGTTTTAGAAATTATTAAAACTCCTAAATTAATAGCAGTGATCTTTTTTATTTGAATTTTTGTATTTACCTTTTTCTAATCTTAAATATTCTTTAAATACCAATTATAAAGAGATTTAATCCCTTCTTTAAGCTCTACAGAATGTTTCCAACCTAATTCATGCAATTTAGTAACATCTGTAAGCTTTTCATAGGTTCCATCAGGCTTAGTGGAATTGAAAACCAATTCTCCTTTAAAGCCTATTATTGATCTTATTGTTTCAGCCAATTCCTTAATAGAAATTTCCTTTCCTGTTCCTATATTAATATGAGTATTTCTTATTTCGTTTTGCCTTGGATCTCCCCAAAGGGAAGTGAAATTATCTCTTTAAAATCTCTGTTTTCCATAATAAAAACACAGGCGTCTGCCATATCTTCAGACCATAAGAATTCTCGTTTTGGTTTTCCTGTTCCCCAAATTTCAACACTTTTTTTGGTTACACCAAACTTCAATAAATACTCTTTCGCCTCCTTAATGGTCTTGGTATTTGTGTCTTTTAAAACTTCGTCAAACCTGGATTCGCTTAGTAATTTAGCTAAATGGATCTTTCTTATAAGTGCCGGCAGAACATGAGATCTTTCAAGATCAAAATTATCATTAGGACCATATAAATTGGTCGGCATTACCGAAATAAAATTCGTTCCATATTGCAAATTATAACTTTCACACATTTTAATTCCGGCTATTTTAGCTATGGCATAAGGTTCATTTGTATACTCCAAGGGTGTCTGTAAGCAAATACTCCTCTTTCATTGGCTGAGGACAATTCTTAGGATAGATACAAGTGCTTCCTAAAAAAAGTAACTTTTTGACTCCATGTAAATAGCTTTGATGTATCACATTATTCTGGATCATCAAATTCTCATAAATAAATTCTGCCCGATAGGTGTTATTGGCCATAATACCACCAACTTTTGCAGCGGCTAAAATTACATATTCCGGTTTTTCCTTTTGTAAAGAAATAGATACACTTTCTTGATTCTAAGATCTAACTCTTCTAAAGTTCTTAATACTAAATTTGTATATCCTTTGACTTTAGATTTTTTAAAATAGCACTTCCTACCAATCCTTTGTGACCAGCGATATAGATTTTAGAATCTCTATTCATATATTTATTCTTATGACAACTTAGTTTTTAAATTCTTCATGACTACAAACAGATTGCTTTCTCGATTGCTTCAGTACATGCGCATCTCGCAATGACATCTATTCAAAATAGTTTTTTATTCTGTAGCCGCCTTCCTGAAGATATTGTTGTTTTTCATTAGATTTAAATCACTTGACATCATATCTTTTACCAATGCTTTAAATCATATTCAGGAATCCATCCTAATTTTTCTTTTGCTTTGGTGGCATCTCCAATTAATAAGTCCACTTCAGTTGGTCTAAAATATTTTTTATCAACAGCAATAACTTCTTTTCCAATTTCTAATTGATATTCAGGGTTATTACAGGCTTTTACAAAACCTCTTTCATTTGCTCCTGTCTCCTTTAAATTCAAGTTCTACCCCAATATGAGCAAAACACATTTTAACAAAATCTCTGACAGAGGTTGTCTTTCCTGTTGCAATTACCCAGTCTTCAGGTTCGTCTGCTTGAAGGATCATCCACATCATTCTTATATAGTCTTTGGCATGCCCCCAATCTCTTTTAGCGTCCAGATTTCCTAAATAAATTTTCTCCTGCAATCCTAAAGCAATTTTTGAAGTTGCTCTTGTAATTTTTCTTGTTACAAATGTTTCACCTCTTATTGGTGATTCATGATTGAATAAAATACCATTACAGGCATAAATACCATAAGCCTCACGATAATTTACCGTGATCCAGTAAGCATACATTTTAGCCACCGCATATGGACTTCTGGGATAAAAAGGTGTTGTTTCTGTTTGTGGGACTTCCTGAACCTTGCCATATAATTCAGAGGTCGATGCCTGATAAATTCTGGTTTTCTTTTCTAAACCAAGTATTCTGACAGCTTCCAGAATTCGTAAGGTTCCTATTCCATCAGCATTAGCAGTATATTCCGGCATTTCAAAAGACACCTGAACATGACTCATGGCTGCCAGATTATATATCTCATCCGGCTGAACTTCTTGTATGATCCTGATCAAGATTTGTACTATCTGTTAAGTCTCCATAATGAAGATAAAAGTTTTGATCTTCCACATGAGGATCCTGATATAAATGGTCTATTCTGTCTGTATTAAATAAGGAGGACCTTCGTTTTATACCATGTACTTCATATCCTTTTTTTAAAAGGAACTCACTTAAATAAGCTCCATCCTGACCTGTTACTCCTGTAATAAGTGCTACTTTTTTTTGCATTAATTCATTTTTTAAGAAAAACTTAATCATTTAAAAGTTATCAATTATTGTTAAACTTATTATCAAAAAATCCTTCTTTAGTTCCTTTCTTTTTTATATAAGAAATAATATTAAATTCTTTAACCAATAAAAAATATTATTACTAAGGCCCATGCAAAGTAGTAGCTCCAATATTTCTTAAGTCTTGATATATGGATTACCCACAGGAGATTGCAGAATGTTAAACTCCTTTTAATTACTTCAATAATCTGTTCTTTTTCTTCTATTAAATCTCTTAAATCATTTATTTGTAATAGATAATTACTTTGTTTTTCATATAAATCAAATTCTTTTGTAGATATTTTTTCTTTATTATTAGATTTAAATTTAAATTTATAGTTGTTTATCTTTTTTGTCTTCAATATTATTACCATAATACTTATTAAGTAGTTCAATGTATTGATTTTGAAGAGAATCTGTTTCTGAAACTAACATTGTTCAAGGTGTTGATCTTATTATTAATTTGATTTAAAGTCCTTCTTTTTCAATTCAATAAAATATTGGTTATTATTAATAGATTCAACAATTGGTTTTGATAAATATTTAAATACAGATGAATCTTTAGAAATAACCGTAATGGTTTGTAGGATTGTATTTTCTAAATCAAATTCATTTATAAATTCATCATAACTAACTATCTATAGTTGAATCTATCTCTTTTAAATATTCTATAATACTCTATTAATAAATTATTTTTATTATAATTATCTGTAACTTTAAATACTCTTAATCTTTGCAGCTAAACTTGAAGGTATATTTAATTCCATACCAAGTTTAACTGAATCTTATCTTGAATGCCAAATCAGAATATTTAAGTATATTAGAATAAAGCAGATGTCCTGTAGTATAATTTTGCTTTAATAACATAGTAGATCCATATAATTGTTTACATGACATTTTACTATAAAAAATGATGGCACCAAATATCCAAGGATTCCAGCAAGTACCAATATAAATATAATATTTAAAACAAATATTGATTATTAGAAAAACTAAGTACAATTACTTTGTCAATATCCAAAATATAAACTTGAAAAACCTTACTAATTAATATCCCTATTTTTTTGAATATTTTTTCAATATATGTAAATAGATTGCCCTAAATCTACTTCTTCTGAATTTGTTTGTTCCGGTAGTTTACTTTTACTCATCTTATTTATTTGTTGAATATTTGTTGCAAAATTGTTCTTGTTATTAAATAGGTTGGTCTTACGCCAGAGGTTCCCAATCCTCCTGAAGCTAATGTACTTCCTGTTTCCAAAGGATTATCACTGGCATAATAGGCATATCTCACTTTTACCTTTGAGTTTATATTTCCTCTTACTTTTGACGCTGCCTGTATCGCTTTTTGATAATGTGCTCCTTCCATTTCCAATCCTATCACATTCCATGTTGAATTATGGAAAAATTTCAAGATCTCCTTGTTCTGTAAGGAGGTTCCTAAAACCGTAATCATCGCTCCTTTATATACATCTACTCCCTGACCTTCAAGATCTTTAATCTTTAACTGGTTTTTAAAAGGATAATTGTCTGCAGTTCCTTCAAAAATATGGGCTGAAGGGATCATAATATCACCTTTGCCTCCTTTTAAAATTCCTGCTTTACCCATTATTGACACGGAATCGACATTGAGGTGTGTTTTTGAATTTCCTTCTTTAAATGGTTTTAATAATTCATCAATGGTTTCATAAGCCTGCTCACCAAACGCATAATCCATTACGAATATAAGTGGTTTTTCGGACTTAATATATTCCAGATCAACTTTCAGGTCGGAAAGTGAGAAATCAATAGTAGCCGTATCAAAAACCTGTACGTTAATATTTGTTCCGGAGTTGTCCTTTATATATAACATTCCGTTCTTTAACGCCTCAGAAGTGACTTTATTTCTCAAAGCCTCATTTTCATTGCTGCTTAAGGCCTCATAGACTTGAAAGATATCCTTTTTTGACGCTAATGTCTTTAGAGCTTTTGGAGCATAAATAGTATTCATTACGCTATGCATATTGGCGCTTATGATATGTATGTTCCTTTCTAACAGATCATGCTTTTTTAGAATCTCCTTGATATTGTTAGCCCATATCTCTCCATGTATGTGATGACCCAGTCGCTCCCTTAAAACAGGACTGAATGTAACGATTCTTCTCTTATTGTTAATCACTTCATCTATAGCAAGTTTGCCCAGCCAGTAAATAATATGCAAGAAACGTTCAGGCTGTTTAATTGTAGAGAACTTTCCATAAACCTCTGTGATCTCATTAAATGTTCTGCCCAATATGTTTGCCGCATGAGATATGGCAATTTCTCTTTCCTGCTGAGTTAACTTTTTAGCAGGAAGGATTGCTTCTTCCAGTTTGATCCAATCACGTGTTGTTTCTCCATTTTCATTGATAATAACACGTTTGCTGATCTTATGTGATTCAACAAATAAAAAGGTTAAATGGGTAAGGATGTCATAAATCTCTGATCGGCCTCGTGTTATTTCAATATTCATTTGCTCCTCGTCGATCCTGTAACAATTACGTCGCCTTTTTTCAGGAATAATGGGCTTAAAATGTGAGCTTCCATAGCCTTCATCACTCGTTAAGTTAATATAAGAACACTCTTCAATTCCATTAGGAAGTCTGTCAATAACATATAGCAACCCATTTAATTCGGCCTTTTCCTCGGCAATTGAACCATATATCTCAGGACGCAAAAGCAATAATGCCTCACGAAGTGTTTCTCCTGAAACACCCATGGGCTTATAAAATCCACGATTGAATAAATGCCTCATCGTGATGTACATCCTTTCAATGGCATTTGAGCTTTCCTGAGCCCTTGTTCTTTCGTGCTGGGGTTTTTTGTTCATATATTTTATTTGGTCAGCAAAGATAATATTATTTAAGCAATTTTTGACGTTCTAGCTCGTCTGCAATCTTTCTGTCATTTGATAATCTTGGAAGCTTGTTTTGTCCCCCCAGTTTTCCAACAGATCTCATATAATCTTTGAATCCCTCCTTTTTGACTTTGGTTATTTTTAATGGTCTTAGCACTTTACCTTTGATAAGATCCATATAATAGCTGTTTTGGCTTTGCAATGACCTGTCAATATCCATTTCCAGTTCTGATAAGTTTTTAGGTTCTGTTTCAAATTCTATAAACCATTCATGATATGGCAAGCCTTTTCCTGGATTAATCTTCGGAGCAACCGTAAATTCTGAAACCTGAATACCTTTATTCTTCACTGCTTCCTCCAATGCCTGTTCCACTTCTTTTCCAATTACGTGCTCACCGAAAGCGGAAATAAAATGTTTTATCCGTCCCGAAACAACGATCCTGTAAGGCATGGTTGAAGTGAATTGTACTGTGTCCCCAATATTATAAGCCCACAGTCCTGCATTTGTAGAAATTATCATCACGTAATTGACCCCAACCTTAACATCTTTTAATGAAATTCGTTTTGGTTTGTCAATATAAAATTCAGATGCCTTTATGAATTCATAAAAAATACCGGAATCTAACTGAAGAAGCATCCCCTTTTCTCCCTGCCGGTCCTGAAAGGCAAAAAATCCTTCACTTGCGGGATAGAGTTCAATGCTGTCTACTTTTCTTCCTATTAAATTTTCGAATTTTGCCCGATATGGTTCATAATTGACTCCGCCAAAAATGAACAAATTAAAATTATTGAATACTTCGCCAATTTTTTTTCCTGTTCTTTCCTGGATCTTTTCAAAATACATTTGAACCCAGGATGGTATGCCCGCAATAACTGTCATATTCTCCTTCAAAGTCTCATTTACTATAGCATCAACTTTGGTTTCCCAATCTTCAATACAGTTGGTTTCCCATGAAGGCATCCTGTTTTTTTGGAGATACTTAGGCACATAATGAGCTGAAATGCCAGATAAGCGGCCTAATTTAATTCCGTTTTGTTCTTTTAAAACAGGACTTCCCTGCAAAAAGATCATTTTACCATCAACAAATTTTGTGTTTCCCGTTTCAGCAATATAGAATAGTATCGCATTCCTTGATGATTCAACCTGAGCCTTTATTGATGGCTCTGGTTATGGGTATATATTTGGAGCCTGATGTGGTCCCGGAGGTCTTGGCAAAATAAATAGGTTTTCCCGGCCAAAGTATGTTTTCTTCACCTTTAACTACATGTTCCACATAAGGTTTTAAAGCTTCATAATCTCTTACAGGAACACTTTTTGTAAAATCGGCATAACTGTTAATTCCCTTAAAATCATGATCCTTTCCAAACTTTGTTCGGGATGCTTTTCTTATCAGATTTTTAAATACTTTTTCCTGTGTCTCAATCGGGTTATTCGCCCATTTTAAAACCCTTCTTTTAATTTGATTGGCAAATGGTTTGGCTAATTTAGACTTGAGAGATGGCATTATTCAAATTCGATAAAATTAGTTGGATTTATAGGGTACCCGTTACTCCATAGTTCAAAATGAAGATGTGGTCCGGTTGTAAATTCACCAGTGTTTCCTGCTGTGGCAATTACTTCTCCGGCTTTTACAAGATCGCCCTGGCTCTTGGTAATAGAAGCGTTATGCTTATAAACAGAAAGCAGCCCTTCGTTATGCTCAATGATAACGACAAAACCGGTTTCTGCTGTCCATTCTGCAAAAATTATGGTTCCATCGGCAGTAGCCTTTATAGGTGAATCTTTAGCTACTACCAAATCCACAGCAAAATGCTTATCTTTTGCATTGTATCCCTCACTTATTGTTCCGTTGACGGGAGGAAATAATACAAAAGTTGCATTAGAAGTGGCTGATTCAAACAAATTATATTTATCTTCTTTATTAACCTTTTCTCTTAATATGGAATCGGCTTTTATTGGTGTGAGATCAATTTCAGAGGTGTCCCATTTTGCTGCTTCAAGAATTGAATCGCGATTGAACTCTACCGTGCTTACATCTCCCTGCAAAACACGCTTAATAGATGAAAAGTACTTCTCGTTCATTGCTAAAACCTGTTGTAAAGAATCTGTTTTATAATTCAGTTCTGTTGCTTTCAGCTTTAAAGCTGTGGATGAATATCCCGGAATATATTCTCTTAATGGTGTAAATGCGATAAGTACAGTTGTTCCTGCAATTAATAAAATAGCCATAATAGACGTAAGAACAAAAACATTCAAACGAGTAAGTTTAAAAGATAGTCGCTCTTCAAATGTATCTTCATTAAGTATAACCAACCTATACTTGTGTAAAAGTTTACTGGCTATTTTTTTTTTGTCTTTCTTCTTTTTTGCCATCTATTTTTTAACCTTTAAAATAAGAACGAAGCCATTCTCTTATTAAAAAACAAATATACATATTAATCATACTTAAATCTATGCTAATTTTTTACCTGAAACGCACTAATTAAAGTTTAATTACTAACTTTGCAGCAATAAATAACCAAAATATGTTATCAAGTACAATATCTTTAGTAATTGGAGCTCCGCAAATTATTTTAATTGTGGTAGTGGTCCTGCTTTTATTTGGTGGAAAAAAAATCCCTGAATTAATGAGAGGGTTGGGAAGTGGTATAAAAGAATTTAAAAATGCCAGTAAGGATGATGTTGAAGAATCTGATAAGCCGGAAAAGAAATAAATTTTTAAACTAATAGCAAAAAGCCCAACATTAAAATGTTGGGCTTTTTGGTTTTTACATTCCAGATTTAGCAGAAATGATAAATTATTTAATGTGTATTGATTTGATGATTGCTTCCAGTTCAAACATAAAATCTCTTTTTTGAACACTTGGTGCAAAAGTAAAGCCTTCAGCAACAATATATCGATTGTTAATTTTATCTTCAATAGCATAATTTATAAAAGGACCTCCCATTATCACATTTTTTACTTCCCAGGTTCCTTTTGTTACAAAAGTTGATTTATTGTCAACTATCTCCTTAAAGAAAAAGGGTGAGTAAGCTTGCTCTGTAATTAGATAGGAGCCTTCTTTTTCACCGGGAATATGTTTTTCTCCGATAGAATCCCTGATTTTAATAATTTGATTTACTGTATCATCTCCCTCCTGAATTGCGCTTAATGGCACTTGATAGATCATTAAATTCATACTCCCTGTTGTAATGTCTTTTCTTATCCAGAAGAATTTATCTTCTTGCTTTGCTATTCTGTAAGCTGTTGGGAAATTTAATGTAATGCCCAAATTATTCTCGATAGTATTTACTTTATGAAGTGATTTTTTAATCCGCCTTTGCTTTTCTGTTATTTCGGTCTTTTTGAATTCTGAAATTATTTTTGCTGCGTTTTCGTTTAGTACACTTATAATATCATCATCCGAATTCCCTTGAATTACAATTAATTTTTGTGGTTTTGCGTAAACATCTTCTTCCACTCTGAATTCAGACTGCCCGGATTTGATCATTAAAACCGTTCTGTTCTTAGCCGTAAATCCGGAAAACACTTCCAGAGGCATTTGTTTCATTGAAAATAAAGGTTCGTCTTGAGGTAATCCATCAACAGGGGCGGCTAATATCTCCCTGATGGTTTCACCAACATTACCATTCCATTGGTCGTTAGATGCAACGACTGATAAATTGTTCAGGTTTCCGGAGGATTCTGACACAATTTTTTGGTCATTTTTGCAAGCAACTATCATTACACATGATATTGCCAGAATGAGTACTTTTTTCATTAGTATATTTGTTTTGTTGTTACTAAGTTACAAGTCGTTGATGTTAATAATTAAATAAACATTAAAAAATATATTAACAACTCTTTCTTCCCTGCCTATTGGGAATTTGTTTTTTAGCTTTTATATATCTTGAGCTTCATTCCCGGTTTCAGAGTATTACCGCTAATATCGTTCCAATCTCGTAAATTTTGAACAGAAACTCCTGGGTGTTTTTGAGATATACTCCATAATGTGTCACCGTTTTTAACAATATAAATAATTGAAGATCCGCTTGGAGTTGTTTTGTTTGCAGTAGTTGTGCGCGATTTTGAAGATGATGTGTGTGGTTGCCTTGGGTAAATGGTCAACCTTTGCCCAATCCTTAAATTATTGCTTCTTAGCCCATTCCATCTTTTTATGTCGCTCACTCTTATGCCATATTGTCTTGCAATTTTACCTAAATAATCGCCCGATTTTACTCTATACCTTATTTGGGTCTTAGCTTCTGTAAATTCAGGTAAGGGTTTTTCTCGTTTGTCAAATTCGGCCTTTGCATAGACATATATATCTTTCTCATTGTTTACAAATTTACCTACTGCACTTTTTGGTAAGCATAAATAGTATTTTTCTCCTTCTATAAATGGAATAATATCCAGTTTGTATGAGGGATTTAAAAACTGAAGTTCTTCAATCTTTACTCCGGTAAGTTCTGAAACCTGATCCAGAGAAATCATTTGTTTTACATGAACTGTATCTGTTTCAATATGTCTGTAATTAGGCTGATTTCTTTCAAAGCCATGTTCTTCTGCGTATTCAAATATATACATGGTTGCTAAAAACGCCGGCAAATATCCGGCTGTTTCACGTGGTAGGAACGGACGTATGTTCCAATAGTTCTTATATCCTCCAGATCGCCTTATTGCTTTGCTCACATTTCCAGGTCCTGAATTATAAGCGGCAAGCGCCAAGTCCCAGTCACCAAATATTCTGTACAGGCTGGCTAAGTATTTACTTGCTGCAATTGTTGATTTAATCGGGTCACTTCGTTCATCTACGTAACTGCTTACATCCAGTCCGTATTGTTTTCCTGTGGCAAACATAAACTGCCATAGTCCTGTTGCGCCGACTCTTGATTTTGCTTTTGGTTTTAAAGCAGACTCTATAATTGCCAGATATTTAATTTCTAAAGGAATATCCTGATTGTCAAGCTCTTGCTCAAATAATGGAAAATAATATTCGCTCAAAGCCATTAGACGATCCAGAGATTCTCTTCTGTTTTTAAGATAGGATTTAATAACGCTTTCCAGTGATGGATTGTATTCAACATGAAAAGGTGTTTTGGCATTAAGCTTTTTTAATCTTTCCTTTAAGGTGTCTGTGGGTAATTCGGGGTAATCCACAGGGTCGTAAGTTAACTCAGAAACCGATTTATAAATTGAATCATAGAGCGAAGAACTGTATAACTCATCTAACCATTTTTGATCAATGCTTTCAGCAAAATCGTCGTCTTCTAATTCTCTGTCTATAATTGGTTTTATGGGTTCAACCTGAATTTCATTGAGAACCGATCTTCCGTCAATTAAAGAGTCACTTGAAATTATGGTGTTTGATGCTTCACTTTTTTTAGAAATAGTATCACCAATGACTTTTTTAGAATTAATAGCTATCTGAATGCTATCCTGAGACCAAACACTTGTTAGTCCAAAAAAAAACAAAGGGAATAATAAAAGTCGCATAGTCTATTTGGTTAAATACTTCAACGTGAATGCATCTAAATTCGTATATTTTTAAGGAATAAAGAAAAAATCCGTGTTAAGTATTTTTTAATTTAAAATAGCTGCAATACCCGGAAGGGTTTTGCCCTCTAAACTTTCCAGCATTGCACCTCCGCCTGTACTCACATAACTCACTTTATCTTCAAATCCGAATTGTTTAACAGCTGAAACAGAATCTCCTCCTCCTACCAATGAGAAAGCGCCATTTTTAGTAGCTTCTGCAATAGAGTTTCCTAACTCTATTGTGCCACTTGCAAATTTTTCCATTTCAAAAACACCAAGGGGGCCATTCCATAAAATTGTTTTGCATTGCATCACCACATCATGGAAAAGTTGCTTAGACATTGGCCCACAATCCAATCCCTGCCAACCATCAGGTATGGTATCAACGTCCACATTTTGTGTTTTCGCGTCATTACTGAAGGAATCAGCTGCCAAAACATCAACAGGTAAATGAACCTGAACATTTTTGGCTTTAGCTTTTTTGAGTATTTCCAATGCCAGTTCCATTTTATCATCTTCACAAATAGAATCCCCAACTTTTCCGCCTAAGGCTTTTATAAAAGTATAGGTCATTCCTCCTCCAATGATCAAGTGATCAACTTTATCTAATATGTTTTCTATTATTGTGATTTTAGAAGACACTTTTGCTCCGCCAAGTATCGCTAATACCGGTTTTTCACCTGTTTTCATTACTTTATCAATACTCTCGATCTCTTTTGCCAACAAGTATCCAAAACATTTGTTCTTAGGGAAAAATTCTGCTACTATGGTTGTAGATGCATGCGCTCTGTGCGCAGTTCCGAAGGCATCGTTAACATAAATGTCTCCCAATTTAGATAGTTGTTTTGCAAAAGCCTTATCACCACTTTCTTCTTCTTTATGAAAACGAAGATTCTCCAGTAATAGGATCTCTCCCGGTTTCAGCTCTGATGCTGCTTTTTCGACTTCAGGGCCAACACAATCATTAACAAACTTGAATTCCACACCAATAATATCTTCCATCGCATTTTCTATATGACGCATTGAAAATTTATCCTCAACACCTTTAGGTCTCCCTAAATGAGACATAAGCACACAACTTCCGCCGTCTTCCAGAATTTTTATAATGGTTGGCTTAGCTGACATTATTCTCGTTGCATCTGTTACTTCAAATTTATCATTTAATGGCACATTAAAGTCAACACGAATTAATGCTTTTTTATTTTTAAAATTAAAGTCGTCTATGGTTTTCATCAGTATTTAAATTTTACAAATTAAAAGGCAAATGTAACCAATAAAACCCTCTTAAAAAATGTCTTTTTTCACGAAAACGTTTTCAATTTAAAGAATTTTGAAAAGCCTATATTTGTTCCATGCTTTTTAACGAGATTTTAGGTCAGGATCACATTAAAAACCATTTGACACGCAGTGCGGATAATGGCAGGATTCCTCATGCCCAATTATTTGTTGGTCCTGAAGGTTGTGGAACATTGCCCATGGCTATTGCTTATGCACAATATATACTTTGTAAAAATAAAAATGGAGAAAATTTAGGCGGTATAGAAGCGTGTAATCTAAAATTTAATTCCATTTCACACCCCGATCTTCATTTTGCTTTTCCTGTTACAACCAGTGAAAAAGTAAAAAGCAAACCTGTTTCTAATTATTATATGGAAGAGTGGCGTCATTTAATAAAACAACAGCCTTATGGAAATTTATTTGACTGGTATAAACTTCTTGGTGTAGAAAACCAGCAAGGGCAAATTGGTGTTGAAGAAGCGCAGGAAATTGTAAAATCTCTCTCCCTTAAATCATACGAAGGAGGTTATAAGATAATGCTGATCTGGATGGCAGATAAATTAAATATTGCTGCAGCCAATAAGCTTTTGAAATTAATAGAAGAGCCGCCAAACAAAACAGTTTTTATATTGATCACAGAAGACGAAGACCAGATCATTAATACCATTAAATCAAGATGTCAGGTTCTTCATTTTCCGCCATTATCAGAAGAAGTTATCAAAAATGCCCTGATCAAAAATTTTAGTTTAGAGAATTCAATTGCTTTAAAAATAGCTCATCAGGCTAATGGAAATTATAACAAAGCCTGTGATCTTGTCTACCATGATAGTGAAGACAGCCAATTTGAAGAGTGGTTTATTTTCTGGATTCGATCGGCATTTAAGGCTAAGGGGAACAAAAGCGCAATACATGATTTGATTTCCTGGAGCGAAGAGATCGCTAAAAACGGGAGAGAAACACAAAAACAGTTCTTAAGTTTTTGTTTGGACTTTTTCAGACAAGCGATGCTGATGAATTATAAAGCTGATGAATTGGTTTTTTTAGAACCTAAATCGGAAAAGTTCAAACTTGAGAATTTTGCTCCATTTGTTCATGGAAATAATATTCTGGAGATCTCTGATGAATTACAGGATGCTATTTACCATATAGAGCGCAATGGTAACTCAAAGATCATTCTTACTGATCTGTCAATTAAACTGACTCGATTACTTCATAAATCGGCTTAGTAGCATGGCTAATTCAAACAGGTGGTATGTCATTATAAATCCTACTTCAGGAAACGGAACCAGCAAAAAGAAATGGCCGCAAATTAAATCTCTTTTAGAATCTGACAGCTTTGATTTCGATTTTGCTTTTACAGAACACGAAAATCACAGTCCGCAGCTGGTACAAGAAGCAATTGAAAATGGATTTTTAAATATTATTTGCGTTGGTGGCGACGGAACTTTACATAACATCGTTAATGGAATTATGAATCAAAATATTGTCCTTTCTAATGAAGTTATTATTGGCATGATTCCTATAGGAACGGGAAATGACTGGGTGAAAACATATGCAATTCCGAACGATTTTGAAAAAGCGATTCAAGTCATTAAAAAAGGAAACAGAAAAACACAAGATCTAGGTAAAATTGAATTTTTAAATGATGATAAAAAGCCCGTTTATTTTAATAATCTTGCTGGTGTTGGTTTTGACGGTTTTGTAGTGAGCAAAGTTCATAAATACAAACATTTTGGTGCTTTAGCATACCTAACTGGAGCTGTCTTAGGTTTGTTTTCATTTAAGAATTTTAAGTCTAAAGTTACCATTAATGATAAAGAAATCAACTCAAAGACATTGATGGTGTTAATTGGTTTGTGCAACTATTCAGGTGGTGGCATGCAACTCACTAAAAACCCGGATCCTTTTGATGGCTTATTCGATATTAGCATAGCTAAAAATATTGGTAGGTTTGACATCGTAAAGAACTTAACGAAACTTTTTAATGGCAAAATAGTCAATCATAAAAAGGTAGAGACACTAAAAAGTGATGCAATTACTATTTCTGTGGATGAAGATGAAAAACCATTTATACAAGCTGATGGTGAGTTGATAGGAAAAGGGAATGTTAAGATTTCGATTGTCCCAAAAGCCTTTTCTTTTTATTCTATTTAATATATTTGAGAAAGCATGATCATGGAAAATATAATAAATAACATTACAGAAATACTTTTACTCGCATTTTTAATCATCACCTTTTTACAGTCCGGATTAGATAAGATCTTCGACTGGAAGGGAAATGTTAGCTGGTTAAAGGAACATTTCTCTAAAACCTTTATGACGAACATGGCTCCTTTTAATGTGGCTATTCATTCTTAGTTTTAGAAATTATTGCAGGATTCTTTGTTTGTTGGGAGTTTACCAACTCATTGTAAACAACGATAAGGACATTGCGTTATATGGGGCTGTTCTTTCTAGTCTATTGCTTTATTAATGTTGCTGTTTGGTCAACGTGTAGCTAAAGATTATGATGGGGCCAGAACCATTGCCATTTATTTTATTCCCGCTGTTTTATCAGTGTATTTGTTAAGTGTTTAATCCATTTTTTAATTGATTTATCTGGTTGCTTTAAGCTATATCTTTTTGAATTTTAAAGAATATTTTTGAAATAGGAATAAACATTAATCCGCAGAACATCATTAAAATAAAGGCGTTTTTTAAACCAAAATTGTGAGATAAATATCCTATTAAAGGCGGTCCTATAAACATTCCGACAATGGAGTAAGTTCCAATAATTGAAATTGCCATACCGGGAGAATACTTCTTCGATTTACCGGCTAAAGAATAAGTCATTGGAAAAATTGCAGAAACCCCAACTCCTACCAAACAAAATCCAATTAATGCAGTCCAAAATAAAGGAAACAAAATAGCTAAAAGAATTCCGGATGCAATTAACAAGCCGCTTATAACATACAAAACAGACATTTCTATTTTATCCAATAATTTATCCAAAAAGAATCTTGAAGTTGCCATACAGGTCATAAATAACAAATAGCCATATGTAAAAACATCTTCTTTTACAACCTCTTTAAAGTAAATTCCACTCCAATCAAACATACCTCCTTCACAAATTGAAGCAAAAAAAATGATCAATCCTAAATACAAAATAAAGCTATCCGGCTTTCCAAATATTAACTTGTTGCCAACTTCGGCTTTGTCTTTCTTTAATAAAAACTTATAAGCAATAATAGAGCTTACAATTGTTAAGACGGCAATAGAGGTCAAATGGGACTCCATAGATATTCTCATTTTAATCATAACAGTAGAAAATAGAACGCCAATAACACCTCCCAGGCTCCAGATTCCATGAAAAGATCCTATTATTTTTGAATTAAACTGATTTTGAAGAGTTATAGATTGAGCGTTCATGGCTATATTAAGTACACGCATAAAAATTGAAAATAATGCTAAAACAGCCACTAATAAAAAAATGGTTTTCACTATCGAAATGGCAATCAAAGACAATGCAAAAAGGACGAAAGAAACTACCAGCGGTTTTCTGCTGTCAAATTTTGAAACTAACCAGCCTGAAGTTACTGTTCCTAACAATGCACTAAAAGGCATTATTAAAAATATTGAGCCTAATTGCGCATCATTTAAATTAAAAATTTCTTTAATTGTTGGTATTCTTGAGGCCCAGGTTGAAAAACAAAGTCCAGACAAAAAGAAGAAAATACTTAATGAAAATCGTTGTAAATGCTTGTTATCCATCCTCCTTTAATATTGTAAAATAACTTCTAAAAACAACAAAAAAAGCTGACAAATGCCAGCTTTTTTCTATAGTAAGTAGTTGTTTATTCTTTTATATACTCAGCATTTAACGCATCAATAATTGTTTGCGATAAATCGTTTTCTTCCTTGCCATAAATTACGCTTGCAGCTGTTTCGCTGGTTCCTAATATATAAGTGTAGCCATTGGTCTTTCCGTAATCTTTAACAAAGTTTTTAACTTTTACAATTACAGAATCAATCTCTTTTTGAAAACCCTGGGTAATTTGTTGTTGTTCAAACTGAAATTGCTGTTGCAACATTTGTTGTTTTTTGTTCAGTGACTCATAGGTTTCCTGAGCCTTTTTCTGAGCCATCTTTGCAGAATTCTGCTGGAAAGACTGTGCTTCTTTTTGAAAATCCTGACCAATACTATCTGCTCTCTTTTTAAAAGCGTCATCCAGCATTTTATATCGCTCTTCAATATCCTTCTTCTCCTGATATTCATTTATTACTTTTCCGTTGTCGATAAATCCAATCTTTTGTTGTTGACAAGATGTGAACATTACGATAACCAATATCAGGTAAATAATTTTTTTCATCTGATTAAATAGTTTTAAGTAGTTATTTCAAAAGTAAGAAAGTGGAATAAATAAAAAGCATGATTATTGTCTATAATTTATAAGATAAGAAAACTTTATCGTATTAAGTCATTTTAATAACTATAACTTATTACAAATAAGTCAAAATAACACGTTTTAAGGGCATTTAAAACTTGGCCAATATGTTTTATTGTCTTCATGAAGAACCGTGAAACAAACTTTGTGTGAATAAGTTTTAGTCATTTTTGATAACATAAATCAAAGACGAATATTCTCCGGATCTTTTTGCTTTTAGATTTGATATTACTCCAACTCGAAATGAATTAAAAATATTCATCCACCCTGATTTGTATTTTTCAGATAACAGACTAACATAATATGAATCAAATTTCATTGGAAGTGTTTTTACTATCTCTCATGTTTTCTTGCAAAAATAATTTAGAAATAGATTCTTTGTTAAAATGCCATAGGTGTCTTGGTGCATCATAAGCCGCCCAAAAATTCTTATAATAAATTGCATCATAGCTTTTATAATTTGGTACCGCAATTATTAAAGTTCCGTTTTCTTTCATTAAAGATTTTAGAATTGAAATGTGCTCGTATAAGTTAGGTAAATGTTCCAGAACATGCCAAAGTGTAATGAGGTCAAAACTCTTTTTTGGAAATTTCAAAAGTTGATCAACATTATAAACCGAATTATTAGTTTTTGAGTTTGCCAGATCTCTGGCATTTTTATTTGGTTCAATTCCTGAAACTTTCCAATTGTCCTGCAGAGCTATTTGTAAAAAGTCTCCTGTGCCACATCCAACATCAAGTAGATTTTTTTCATCAGAGGAAACCGAATTAATCAATTTCAATTTCCGCTTTAAAGAAATTGATCTAACTACATGATAAACTTTTTCTAACAGATTTCGTTTGTTGCCTGTATGTGAAATGTAGTCCTCACTTTTATAATAATCCGGAAGTTTTTCTAAAGATGGCTGAGGTGAGGTTTCTAAAAAACCAAATTCTTTATTGACAAATAAATCAAACTCTTCTCCAGAAACTGAATGATCTTTTACGGAAATGTATATTGTTTTTTCACTCATAAAAAATGGATTCCGCATCAAGGGCGGAATGACAAAAACATTAAAACCAAACTTTATGTTCCACGTGGAACGTTTAAATTTTATAATAAAACTATCTGCCCAAATAAACCAACAAAACGGAAATATCGTTAGGAGACACTCCGCTTATTCTTGATGCCTGCGCTATAGAGGTTGGCTGAATGTTCTTTAACTTCTCCCTGGCTTCAAAACTCATGGATTTGATCTGTGAGTAATCAAAATTGTTTGGGATCTTTACATATTCCAATCGAGTTAACTTATCCGCATTCAATTTTTCTTTTGCAATGTATCCCGAATATTTAACCTGAATTTCTGCCTGCTCAATTACCTCATCATCAAATTTGTTTTCTTGAATAAAATTCTCAACACTTTCTATTTTTCTCACATCATCCATAGAAATGTTTGGACGAGCAAATATTTTAAAAAGTTTTCCCGATTGATTTACAGATGCAGAATCATTCGATTCCAAAATCGGATTTATCTCCTCAGGTTTTACACTTGTGTCTCTAAAAAACTGAACAAATTTTTCAGCTTGTTCATGCTTTTCTTCCATTCTTCGTAAACGTTTTTCCGAAGCTAAACCTAGTTTATATCCTTTTGGTGTTAATCTGGAATCTGCATTGTCTTGTCTTAAAAGCGTTCTGTATTCAGCTCTAGAAGTGAACATTCTATAAGGCTCTTCTGTTCCTTTAGTGATCAGATCATCAATCAAAACTCCAATATAGGCTTCATCTCTTTTTAGTGTGAACGCATCCTTCTCCCGGACTTTTAAACTCGCATTTATTCCCGCCATTAAACCTTGGGAAGCTG
The DNA here is from genome assembly GCA_963827785.1 of uncultured Flavobacteriaceae bacterium. Lineage (GTDB taxonomy): Bacteria > Bacteroidota > Bacteroidia > Flavobacteriales > Flavobacteriaceae > Site-B1. The sequence goes on from CAWHCT010000041.1 coordinate 18,974, forward strand.
CTTCTTCATAGCCCGTTGTTCCGTTAATCTGACCGGCAAAAAACAAGCCTTCGACCAACTTGGTTTCTAAGGTATGTCTTAATTGGGTAGGTGGAAAATAATCATATTCTATAGCGTAGCCAGGTCGGAAGAACTTAACATTCTCAAATCCAACAACAGATTTTAAGGCTTTGTATTGAATGTCTTCCGGAAGCGATGTTGAAAATCCGTTTACATAAACCTCAACTGTTTTCCAGCCTTCGGGCTCCACAAATAATTGATGTCTTTCCTTGTCTGCAAATCTATTTATCTTATCCTCAATTGACGGACAATATCTTGGGCCAATACTTTTAATTCTGCCATTGAACATTGGAGATCTGTCAAAACCTTCACGAAGCAAATCGTGAACCAAAGGACTTGTATGCGTCATGTGACAATCGCGTTGTTCTTTTAGGGGCTTTGTAATATTCAAATAAGAAAATTTTTCAGGGTGAAGATCGCCAGGTTGCGGAATCATTTTAGAAAAGTCCAAAGACCTTCCGTCCACTCGCGGAGGAGTTCCTGTTTTCATTCTGCCTGAATCAAATCCGATAGAAACTAATTGCTCAGTAATTCCAGTAGCGGCCTTTTCACCAGCTCTTCCTCCACCATAATTCTTATCTCCTATATGAATCAATCCATTTAAAAAGGTCCCATTAGTAAGGACAACTGTTTTACTCTTTATCTCAACACCAAGCGATGTTTTTACGCCTACAACTTTGTCTTTTTCAATTAATAAGCCATCTACCATTTCCTGATAGAAATCCAGATTTGGAGTTTGCTCTAACATCAATCTCCAGTCTTCTGCAAAACGCATCCTGTCACTTTGCACCCTCGGACTCCACATTGCAGGGCCTTTAGATTTATTAAGCATTTTGAATTGGATGGCAGAAGTATCACTTACAATTCCGCTATAACCACCAAGCGCATCAATCTCTCGAACAATTTGTCCTTTCGCAATTCCTCCCATGGCAGGATTACAAGACATTTGAGCAATGTTTTGTAAATTCATTGTAATAAGCAGGGTTTTGCTTCCCATGTTTGCTGCTGCTGCTGCTGCTTCACTGCCCGCATGACCAGCGCCAACTACTATGACGTCATATGTTTCTTGAAATAAACTCATAAATGTTCCACGTGAAACAATTTCAATTAATACTGATTAGGTTTTCCTAATCGTGAGAATGAATTTGCAAATATACATTGAATCTACGAAACTTGGTGCAGTAAACGTAAGTAGTAATCTTCCCTTTCTCTCATCACTCGAGTGTCTTCATCCGCTTTGTCTTTATAACCACAATAATGTAATATGCCATGAACTAGCACGCGATTCAATTCCTCATCAAAAGACACTTCAAATTCTTTAGCATTTTCCTTAACTCTTTCAACCGACACGAAAATATCTCCATGTAGTTCTTTTCCTACCTTATAGTCAAAGCTTATTATATCCGTGTAGGTTTCATGGTTAAGGAATTCCATATTTAATTCAAGCAAATACTCGTCATCACAAAAAATATAATTAATGTCTCCTTCTCTAAATTTTTCAGATGAAATAACAGATGAAAGCCATTTAGAAATTCTATCGGCGTTCATTAATTCAAAATCTATTTCGTAGTTAAAACTAATCATTGCCTTGCTTAAAATACTCCTGAACTTTTTTCTTGTAAACCGGTTGCAAAGGTAAGGTTTGTCTGTTCAAAATTTCGGTGGAGTTGAAATATTTCTTAATAGCAGGAATTTTATTTTTGGTTGAATTATCAAATTTATCTTTATTGGTTTCCGACTTCCGCTTAGTGTCCTCTCCCTGCTGAAAAGTAGCATTTTCCAATTTCAATAACTGATGTTGTAACTGCATCATCTTTTGAAGCGTTTGATTGGTAAACCCTTTATTAATCAGATCCATTTCAACCTCTTCCATTTTATCTAGCAAATCTTTTCCTAATCCCGATTCTCCCTGCTTACCCAACTTGTCTTGCAATGCCTGTCTTAATTGCTGCTGTTGTTGGTAGATCTTAAATAATTCGCCGTTTAATTCTTCATTCTGTCCGTCTCCCTCTCCCTGTTGTTCTCCGTCTTCACCTTGTTTACCTTTTCCTTTTTGTTTGCCTTTAGAGTCACCTTCCTTACCCTTCTCGCCTTCTCCTTCTTTTCCTTCCTCACCTTCATTTGGTTTTCCTTCTTCTCCCTTCTTCATGCCGTCTTTCATTTGTTTATTAAGCTCTTCCTGACTCATAATAATGTCAGGCAAGCCTTCTTCTCCCTCTCCCTGTCCCTGACCGGACATATTCATCTGCATACTATCCAACGAATCGCTCAACATACTAGCTAGATTATTAGCTGCAGTGATGGTGTATTGCTGAGCAGAAACACCCTGATACAACAAGTTTTCGGACAGTTGATCCAATGATTTGTCAATATTGAAAAACACTTCTGAAATCTCTTTATTAACTGCCTCTGATATTTTAGGCTGCCGCAGGGATAATGCAAACAAACTGTCATCAATGTGTTTGAAGTGTTCTCTTAAATTCTGTTGTTTTCGCAAGTACTTAGCGTATTCGTTGTGGTTAACTTCTATACTGTTAAAACGATCCATTAATGCTTCCTGATCAAAGGAGAATAACACCAGATTATCCAGTATTTGTCTAAGCATTTCAGAATCCTCCGAATCTTGCTCGCCACCACTCATTTGCATTGAGCTCATCATTTGCTGGCTCATTTGTTTCATTTTTTGTGCAGCCTTTTTTTGCTTTTGTTGTGCTCCTTTTTGGCTTTTCTGCTTTTCCTGTTGGTCTTCGCTTTGTTCCTTATTCTCTAACTGCTCTATAGCTTCTTTAATAATTTCATCAACCTCTCTTTCCTGTTCTTCTTCTCTCGGGATTTCCATAGGTTTTCTTAATTCCTTATTATCCTTTTCTAACTCAGTCATTTGCTTTTTATATTCATCAAACAAATCATTAATCTCTTCTTGTTTTTCTTTAGTGTTTTCCTCTGATGGTTTTTCTGAAAGCTTTTCTTGCTCTTCCGATAATTTTTCTAACTCATTGGCTAACTTCTCCATCTTCTTAGCAACATAGAATCGTTTCGTCAATTCAAGTAATTGTTGCATACTCCGTTTTTGATTCTTATTCTGTTTCGCTAATTCTTCCAGTTTTTGTGTAAATTCTTCCTTGTTGATCTTTTCAGCTAATTTTTGAAGCTCTTCTAATATTTTTTCATTTTTTTTGAGCTGTTCCTGATTCTCGTCTAGGCGCTCTTTAAGATCTTCTTTAAACTGATCCTTTTCCTGATTATCCTTTTGAAATTCTTCCAGATTATCTTTTAACTTCTTGTTAAAGTTCTGCATCATCTCTTCCTGTTGTTTTTGACGCTTCAGGAAATTTTCAAGCTTTTTCTGATCATTAAAATTAAGTTCTGATTTTTCCTTTTGAGTTTTAGACAGCTCTTTTAGTTCCTTTTCCTGATCTTCAAACTTCTCCAATGATTTGCCCATGTCTTTGATGGTTTCATTCTGCTCCTGAAGTTGTTTGTTCTCTTCCTCTTCTTTTGTAAGTTTCCTGTATGTGAAAATGGTACTTTTAGAACTTTTTTTGCCATTGGAGTCGTTGTCGAATACTTCAAAATAAAGTTCGTAACTGATGCCTTCGGTTAAATTCAGATTATCAGGAAATATGCTTATAAATTCATCAAAATTAGATGAGTTTATTGCTATGGGCTGTCTTTGTGTTTTAACTTCATTGCCCGCTGGATAATAAACTAAATCCAAATTGTTTAAACCATAGTCATCGCTCACCTGACCATAAAAATAAAGTGTCTGATTGTCTAAGGAATCGATTTCCGATTTTAGATCCAGTTTAGGGTATTCATCCCTGATCACATCAATATTAAAAGCCAGATTTTCATAATCCTTCAAATTTTTATTACTTGTGCTTATGTTGTAATTAAATCGTTTGTAAAGTTGTTTAGAAGTTTCAAAATAATCCTGGTCATCCTTATTAAAGGCAACAGTGTCAATCGAATACATATAAACTTCATCTGTTGATCTAGTTTTAAGCTGCCAAGTGACTTTTGTACCCTGTGGAACATTAGCGTTTCCCGTACTTCTTAAAACTTCATCTCGCTTTTTAGTGTAAGACGGATAGTCTAAAACCATTTGAAAGCTCACTAGACTCGGAACGTCCATTACGGTCAAAGTATAGGGTTTCGATTTAACATTATTCGCGTTTAAGTAAAACTGTATGTCCTTTTTGGGTTGTTCAAAGACATATTCAAATTCTCCTGCTCCTTTTAGCTGCAAAAAATATGTTTCGTTATTAAAGGTTATTTGTGCAGATTCGGGAATAACATCTCCTGCAGTTTTAACAATCAGCTTGAAATTCTGGTTTTCAAGAGCCTCCAAATTGTCATTCAAAACAAAAAATTCAAAAGGTGCCGGAGGTTCGTAGGCTGTTTGATAGTTTACAACACGCTTATAACTATCGCTAAACCAGTTTAATTTTCCCGTGACAAAAGCCAATAATAAAATGATCAAAGGAATAACAGCATATTTTAAATATTTGATGTTTTTCTTCAAATTGATTGCCATTTTAAATGGAATCGGATTCAGTTCGGCAGATTTCTGTTCAATACTCGCCAGCAGAAGTTCCGATTCTCTCTTGTTTTCGTGAAGCTGAAGGACATTCAATAATTTATCATTTACTTCCGGAAAATGATTGCCAATTATTTTAGAAGCATCCAGGTAGTCAATTCCTTTTTGAAGCCTGAGCAGTCTTGATATTGGAATAGCAATAAATTTTATGAATAAGAACAATTCGACAGCAATAAACATCCAAAACAATATGGTTCTTCCGGATGGATTAAGCCATAAAAAATGTTCAATTAACAGTGTGGCCAAAAAATATAGCAGACCAATACTAAAAAACAGTATGGCGCCTTTAATCAGCTCATTGGTATAATATTTCGCAATGAATTGCTCTAATTTGGTTTGTATGTTATTGAAGTTGCTCATCCTTAAAACATAGATTCCTGCTTTCGCAGGAATGACAGTTTATCTGTTTTTCACCGCAAAAGCGCTGAAAGTCTTTATTTAAACTACTAAACTACAATTTTATTTTTATTCTTAAATCTTTACATTTGATAAAACTACGTTAATTATTAATGAAAGATTTAAAGTATTTAGCCGCTTTTAGCATTCCAATAATTGCTGTTTTGGGCATCTATCTAAACGGATTGTGGGTTTTTGCAACTCCTGTTTATGCTTTCATTTTACTTCCTGTTCTAGAACTTGTTTTTCCCTTAGATGAACGCAATCTGGAAACAAACGAAGTTGAAAGCAAAGTAAAAAACAAACTGTTCGACTGGCTGCTTTACCTAAACCTTCCAATTGTCTATGGAATTTTAATATATGCTTTAATCGTTGTAACCTCAACCGAATTGCAGAAACACGAATTGGTTGGTCTGATTTTTTCTGTTGGAATTGTTTTAGGTGTTAACGGAATAAATGTCGGCCATGAATTAGGCCACAGACAAAGCACAAATGAGCGATTTCTTGGCAAGGCTTTGTTGCTTCCTTCTCTTTATATGCATTTTTATATAGAACATAATTTTGGTCATCATTTGCATGCTGCAACCAAAGAAGATCCTGCCACTGCCAGATACAGCCAAAGTGTTTATTCTTTTTGGTTTACCTCAACGATCAGACAATATTTCAGCGCCTGGAAAATTCAGAAGAAGCTGTTAAAGAATAATAATCATGGGTTCTTTTCAGTAAAAAACGATATGTTTTGGTATTTGATTATTGAGGCTCTTTACCTAATTAGCGTTTTTATTTTCTTCGGAACATTAGGCTTGCTTTTTGCTCTTTTGGTTGCCGTTGTTGGATTTACGCTGCTTGAAACAGTAAACTACATAGAGCACTATGGTTTATTGAGATTAAAAACAAACTCTGGTCGGTATGAGCGCGTTAAGGAGATACATTCGTGGAACTCCAATCATATTATTGGAAGACTTGTTTTGTATGAATTAACAAGACACAGTGATCATCATTACAAATCATCCAAAAAATATCAGATCTTAGACTGCCATAAGGAAAGTCCTCAAATGCCATTTGGTTATCCAACATCCATGGTCATGTCCTTATTTCCTCCATTATGGTTTAAAGTGATGAATAAACGAATTCCTCGTGAAATGATTTCTGATTAGATGTTAGGCATTAGACCGCTTCGCTTTTAGAATAAAGACTTGTTTTACGAATATTAAACTGTAAGTATTATTGACTTAATTCCCGGTTCTCGCCTCTTACATCCATCTTTTATCTTTTATCTTTTATCTTTAGTCTTATCATTCTATCTTTACATTCTTAAACAAGAAACATGACCAAGAACGTTCGTGTGCGTTTCGCACCTAGTCCAACCGGGCCGCTACATATTGGAGGAGTTAGAACAGCTCTTTTTAACTATTTATTTGCTAAAAAACATAATGGTGTCTTTGTGCTGAGAGTAGAAGACACCGACCAAAATCGTTATGTTGAAGGCGCCGAAAATTATATTATTGATTCCTTAAATTGGTGTCATATTCCTTTTGATGAGGGTCCGGGGAAAGATGGTGGTTTTGGGCCATACAGACAGAGCGAACGTAAACATTTGTACAAGGAGTACGCAGATAAATTAATAGAGTCGGGAAACGCCTATTATGCCTTTGACACTAATGAAGAATTAGATTTTCACAGAAGGGATCATGAGGCAAAAGGCAAAACTTTTATCTACAATTGGCATAACAGGCTGAAATTAAAAAACTCTTTGTCTCTTTCTGAAGATGACGTACAGGCTAAATTAGATTCAGGGGAAGATTATGTCATTCGTTTTAAATCGCCTCAGGATGAAACACTTCACCTTAAAGATATTATTCGGGGTGATATTCAAATAGATACTAATATTCTTGATGATAAAGTGCTTTTTAAAAGTGATGGTATGCCAACCTATCATTTGGCAAATATTGTAGACGACCATCTAATGGAGATCACACATGTTATTCGTGGTGAGGAATGGCTGCCAAGTTTAGCATTGCATCAACAGCTGTATGATGCTTTTGGATGGGAAACACCAGAGTTTGCTCATTTACCATTGATATTAAAACCAACCGGGAAAGGAAAATTAAGCAAGCGAGATGGCGATAAATTAGGTTTTCCTGTGTTTCCTTTAGAGTGGATCGATCCAAAAACCAAAGATGTTTCGAAGGGTTATAAGGAAGAGGGTTATTTTCCTGAGGCGGTAGTTAACTTTCTCGCCTTTTTAGGATGGAATCCTGGAACAGAACAGGAAATATTCAGCTTAGAAGAATTGATAAATGGGTTTGAATTAGAGCGTGTGCATAAGGCGGGAGCGCGTTTTGATCCCGATAAGATAAAATGGTTCAATCATCATTATATGCAAGAACACAGCAATGAGGAATTGGCTAAACAGTTTAAAACTTTCAGGCCTGAATTAGAAAATATCGATCTTGAATATATAAAATTGGTTGTAGGATTAATAAAAGAGCGCGCAACTTTTGTTACGGATTTCTGGGAATTAAGTAGTTTCTTATTTGAAACCCCTAAAGGCTATGTTGAAAAAATCGCTAAAAAAGTCTGGAAAGAAGACACAGACGACATAATGAAGGAGTTGGCATCCATAATAAGTATTACAGAGGCTAAATCTGCAGAATTACTTCAATCAGAAATAAAAGCATGGATCAATAAAAAAGGAATAGGATTTGGTAAAGTTATGCAGCCATTACGCCTAGCCTTAGTTGGCGACTTAAAGGGTCCCGATCTTTTTCAGATCATGTTTATGATGGGTAGGGACGAAACAGTAAAGCGAATAGAATTGGCTATTGACAGCTTTTAAAACAACACCATTGCGGTTAAAAGGACCTGCGACTGGTTTCCTTTAAATTTAGTGCCTTCAATATTCAAATCATTTAACTTATTTAGAATATTAGTAAGTCCATATTGATATTGGGCTCTTACTCTAAAGTTATTAAGTCCGGCAGTAGCGCCAATTGCAGCGTTAATATTGAATTTAGAAATATCCCTCAAATCAATAGCTTGTAGACCATCAAAGCCATTAATATAATATTCTTCCTGGGCTTTATCCTTTAATTCAAGAAATCCATTTGCCTGTATCACAGGACCAAAATCTATAGCTAAGTTCTGACCGATGATTTTGGCGTGCATAAACAAAGCTAATTGCGCAGCTGAAAGTTTATATTCAATTGACTCTTCACCTTGAACATCGTCAGTCATTCTGCCGGAAATATTCAAATTGTTTCCAGAAAACTGGATTCCGTAACTGACATCATACCATTTATGCTCTACGTTAACGATTCCGGTTAATCCGGCTACCCAGCCATTTTGCTTTTCGGTAACAAAGTTATCCGTAGTGATATCAAATTGTGTAATTCCTCCGTAAAGACCTATAAAGTTCTTGATGTTGTAATTTGGTCTTTGGGAAAATGCATTTGTAACAAATAGAAGTGTAATTGCTACTAATAGGTTAAGTTGTTTTTTCATGTCTATTTTAAATAAGTGGGCAAACAAATATAACATAAATTTTGTATCTTAATTAATTAATTGAATTTCTAATCAAAAAACACCATGAACATTTTTCTAATTCCTATTATTTTTTTCGGATTAATTATTTTAATCTCTTCCCTTTTCATTGTTAAACAACAAACAGCAGCTATTATTGAACGTTTTGGTAAATTTAACAGTATTCGTCAATCTGGTTTGCAATTAAAAATACCTTTAGTAGACAGGATTGCGGGTAAGTTAAGCCTTAAGATTCAGCAGTTGGATGTTATTATTGAAACCAAAACCTTAGACGATGTGTTTGTCCGCTTAAAAGTTTCAGTGCAATATAAAGTGATTAGAGATAAAGTTTACGACGCCTTTTATAAATTGGATTATCCACACGAACAGATAACATCCTATGTTTTTGATGTGGTTCGTGCCGAAGTACCTAAAATGAAGCTTGATGATGTCTTTGTGAAAAAGGATGATATTGCATTAGCCGTAAAAGCAGAGCTTAATGACGCAATGTCTGATTATGGTTTTGATATTATTAAAACTTTGGTAACGGATATTGATCCGGATGCTCAGGTAAAACAGGCAATGAACAGGATTAATGCCTCTGAACGTGAAAAAATTGCAGCCCAGTTTGAAGGAGATGCTGCCAGAATTTTAATTGTTGAAAAAGCGAAGGCGGAAGCCGAAAGCAAACGATTACAAGGACAGGGTATTGCCGACCAGCGTCGTGAGATCGCAAGAGGGCTTGAAGAATCGGTTGATGTATTGAACAGAGTTGGAATTAATTCACAGGAAGCCTCTGCTCTTATTGTAGTTACACAGCATTATGATACGTTACAAGCTATTGGCAGTGAAACAAATACAAACTTGATCTTATTACCAAACTCTCCTCAGGCAGGAAGTAATATGTTAAATGATATGGTTGCAAGTTTTACGGCAAGTAATCAAATTGGTGAGGCAATGAAACAAGCCAAACCAAAGAAATAAGAATATTTGTTTTATTTAAATTTAAAACCTCGATTCTTAATTAAGAATCGAGGTTTTTTTAATTGATGTCTTCAACTTTCAAAAAGCCAATGCTTCTGAAGCTAACAGTTCATTGCTGTCTTCTTTGGCCTTATTGATGAATTCATTAATTTCATCATTGCGTTCCAATCCATTGTTTAATAACACTCCTAAAGCCAACATAGTCGCAATACGCGTTCCTGTCTTTTTTGCTGTAGTTGCAAATAATGGTTGCAAATCATCATAACTTACATTCTTGGCTAATTCCTGAATCTCTGCTTTTGCTTTTTGCTGTTTGTCTGAAGGTAAATTCGTGTATTTCTTCCCAAATTGTTTAATTACATCGATAGGTTTTCTTTGTGGCTGTGGTTGTTGGTTTTTTTGCTGGTTTTGATTCTTGTTTTGATCTGGCTTTTGTTTTGCCCAAGTATCACGCAATCCAACGGTTTTGTTAAAAACTAAATGCTCTGGTGTCGAGTCTTTGTCTACATTAAAATACCCCAATCTTTGGAATTGAAACCTGTCTCCAATTTTGGCGTCTTTTAAACCGGGCTCCACATAAGCTTCAATTATTTTTAAAGAATTTGGATTAATCAATTCCATAAAATCTTTATCCGGGTGACTATCCGGAGCTTCATCCATAAATAATCTATCGTATTCTCTAACCTCTGCTTTTAAAGCATGCTTAATCGAAACCCAGTGCAGCGTTCCCTTAACTTTACGTAAACTTGCTTCTGTTCCGCTTCCGCTTAAGGATTCGGGATCATATGAGCAATGGATCTCTGTGATATTGCCTTTAGTATCTTTAACAACGCTTTCTCCTTTAATTATATAAGCATTTTTTAATCGAACTTCTTTTCCTAAAGTCAATCTGAAAAACTTATTACTTGCCTCTTCTTTGAAATCTTCTTTCTCTATAAACAATTCTCTTGAAAAAGGTACTTTACGGCTTCCTGAATTGTCATCTTCCGGATTATTTTCAGCTTCAAACCACTCTTCTTTATCTTCCGGGTAATTGGTAACAACGAGTTTAACCGGGTTTAGGACGGCCATAACCCTATCAGCTGTTTTATTTAGATCTTCTCGAATACAAAATTCTAAAAGCGATACGTCAATTACGTTATCACGTTTAGCAACACCTGCTGTTTCAACAAATTTTCTTATGGCTGCCGGTGTATATCCTCTTCTGCGTAATGCTGAAATTGTAGGCATTCGAGGATCATCCCAGCCTTTTACTATACCATCATTCAACCAATTTCAGCAGTTTACGCTTGCTCATTATGGTATAGCTTAGGTTTAACCTGGCAAATTCACGTTGTTTTGGCGGTAATGGTAATTTGTCTGAATTAAACTTATACACTTCATCTCTGAACCAATTATAAAGCTCTCTGTGCGGTTTAAATTCTAATGAGCACAGTGAGTGCGAAATTTGCTCAATATAATCGCTTTCACCGTGTGTCCAGTCGTACATTGGGTAAATACACCATTTATCTCCAGTTCTGTGATGCGACTGATGCAGAATCCTGTACATAATAGGGTCACGCATTAGCATATTTGGGCTTTCCATATCAATTTTTGCCCGAAGCACGTGTGTTCCTTCTTTAAATTCGCCTGCTTTCATTCTTTGAAACAGATCCAGGTTTTCTTCAACACTTCTGTTTCTATAAGGGCTATTGGTTCCAACCTGAGTAGGAGTTCCTTTTTGTTCTGCTATTTCTTCTGATGATTGGGAGTCAACATAGGCCTTACCGTCCTTAATGATCTGAATGGTCCAGTCATACAATTGTTGAAAATAGTCGGACGCATAAAGCTCTTTGTCCCATTTATAGCCTAACCAGGCAATATCCTTCTTTATAGAATCTACGTACTCTTGTTCCTCTTTAACCGGGTTGGTATCATCAAATCGTAAATTTACCGGAGCATTATATTTTTCACCCAGGCCAAAACTAATTCCAATTGCCTTAGTGTGGCCTATATGTAAATATCCGTTGGGTTCCGGAGGAAAACGAAAACGTAGTTTTTCTTTAGGCAAACCATTTCTTAAGTCTTCTTCAATAATATGCTCAATAAAATTGAGTGATTTAGTATCTTCGTTCATGCGATTTTAATAAGTTTACAAAGTTATCAAAAAACGACTATTTTTTAAGATTATCAAAATTATAAATATTGGGAATAATTAAAGTTGAAAACATTCGTGTGTTTGCTTATCATGGATGTTTAAAAGAAGAAAAGAAGATTGGAAGTGATTACAGGGTAGATCTTGAAGTAAAAGCTAATCTACAAACCTCTGCTATTACTGATAAATTGGGCGATACGGTTGATTATGTTCTTCTCAATCAAATAATAAAAGAGGAGATGCAAAAACCCTCTCATCTACTTGAAACGGTAGCAAAACGAATATTAGTCCGAATATTCAAAGAAGAACCCAAAACAGAAAAAGCCACCGTTTGGGTTAGTAAATTAAATCCACCAATTGGTGGTGATGTTGAAAAGGTCACTATTAAAATGGTTGAAAAGCACAAAAAGTAAATCCTTGGTGTTTTAAAATCTTATTTTTTTATACCTTTGCACTCCTATTAAGGCGTCGTGGCCGAGTGGCTAGGCAGAGGTCTGCAAAACCTTGTACAGCGGTTCGAATCCGCTCGACGCCTCACAAAAAAGAGATGATATGTTCATCTCTTTTTTTATTCTCTTATTTCTTCTATTAACTCCTGTGGGTTCAGTTTGTCCTTAGGTAAAAACCCTTTGACTATTAGTACTACGCCACAAATTATCAGGATTAGCCCTAAGATCTTTTTAATTTTAATAATTATTTCAGAAGTTAGCCTTCTTTTAAGTTGTTTAGCCAGCAATATTTTAAAAATATCGGTTACAAGATAGGCGCCAACCATAGTCCCAAAAAAGACCATGAACCTATTTGGGTCGTTATTAAGACCAGGGCCAACGATAATAATGACTCCTAACCAAAACACCAAAACACCAATATTAATAAAATTGAGCAGAAAGCCTTTAATAAACAGCATCAAATAATCTGTTTTATATTTTATAATTTCATCTGCCTTTGCCGGGTCTCTTTTGGGGCCTTTTATAAATACTATTATGCCATAAACAGCCAGTATCATGCCACCAAACACATATAGACCGGGTTGGTTGCTCAAGTTCTCCAGGAGTTGAAAACTACTAAAATATGCGATACCTATAAATAGGACATCTGCAAGAATTACTCCCAGGTCAAATACAAAAGCCGCCCTAAAGCCTTTGGTTGCACTTGTTTCAAGAAGAACAAAAAACACAGGCCCAATCATAAAGCTTAAAAAAAACCCCAGTGGAATAGCAGCTTGTATATCCTCAATCATGTTTTTTTGTGTTTACACAAAGTAAAGAAATAATTTAAAATGATTTAGTCAATTGGGATGTTTAAAAATCAAAACAAAAAACCCCTTTACTTTAATAAGGGGTTTCAATCTATAATGTATTGGTAATATCTCTACCTGCGTGTTATCCGACCTCCAAATAAGGTGTTCTTATTAACCGTTTCCGGATTTCCATAAATAAAAACGTCGCCACCTGCTCGAACTGTTGCATCAACGACTCCTGAAGCATTTACTTCTGCTTCTCCGGCTGCTTTTATATTAACCTTTGTGTTCTTGGTCTCAAATCTTTCTCCTTCATAAATACCTCCGGTGTTCAATGTAATATTCTGACTATTGGCTCGTCCTCTTGTTTCTATGATTCCCCCTGTCACAGCTCTGATTTCAACGTTTTCAACATCAAGGCCTACTTTTATTCGAGCTCCTTCCTGAGCTTTTAAATGAATTTCATCCTGTTCTATCAATTCATTTGATGTTATGAAAGCGCCTTCATTACCGTCAATGGTTTCGATAGAGGTGTAATGTACTTCAACGAATGTTTTTTCTCCATGAAAAATCTTATCTAAATTCATGCGGATCTTTAATTTTCCGGATTTGTTTATGACCTGTACGTCTTGAACATCTTCTCCCGATACAACAACTTTGTTTTCATCCGATTTAATAAGATTTACTTCAATAAGGTCGTATACCTTAACTTCTGAAAAATCGCCTACTTGCTTTTCTAATGGGGCCTGAGCATTCAATAAAAAAGAAAAGGTCAGTGTGATGATAAATATTATGCGTTTCATGATGGGTGTTAATTAATTATACGTTTCACTTTATTTTAATAAAGACCCGCTTTATTTTGATTTGTTACAGTTTGCGTTAAGGATTGGAGCGATATCCTTTTGTTTTTTAAGTTTATAAAAACAAAAGATTAAGCGAAAAGCCTGACAAAAAATAAATTTATTTTTTGGAACGCCATTATTATTTTTCCGGTTTGCCGATAAGTGAAAAATCAAGATGTTTTTTGACCAAATCGGCGTTTTTTACCTTCACAATAACTTCCTCACCTAATTGATACATGTTTTTTGTGGTTTCGCCAACCAATGCATATTCATCCTGATCAAATTTATAATAATCGTCCTTAATATCTCTGATCCTTACCATTCCTTCGCATTTGTTTTCCTCGATCTCAACATAAATTCCCCAATCTGTCACTCCGGAAATAACTCCCAAAAACTCCTGGTCCTGATGATCCTTCATGTATTTGATCTGCATGTATTTGATAGAGTCCCTTTCTGCTTTTGTAGCCAGGTATTCCATGTTACTCGAATGTTTACATTTTTCTTCATAAAGGTCCTGATTAACGGATTTTCCCTTGTCTAAATAATGTTGCAGCAGCCTGTGAACCATCACGTCCGGGTATCTTCTGATTGGTGAGGTAAAATGTGTATAGTAATCAAAAGCTAAACCATAGTGGCCAATATTATGTGTGGTATATTCTGCCTTACTCATAGTTCTTATGGTTAAGGTATCCACTAGGTTTTGTTCATTTTTACCCACTACATCTGCCAATAACTTATTCAATGAGGCCGTTGTGCTTTTTTTGTCTTTAATGTCCATTTTATATCCAAAGCGGGAGACAAAGGATTGTAAATCGGCTAATTTTGAAATGTCTGGTTCATCATGAACTCTATAAATATAGGTCTTAGAGGGTTTTTGTCTGCCAATAAATTCGGCAACCTGTTTGTTTGCCAGCAGCATAAATTCTTCAATCAATTTATTAGCATCCATACTGCTCTTAAAATATACTCCAGTAGGATTATTGTCTTTATCCAAATTAAATTTTACTTCGATCTTATCGAAGGATATAGCACCTGCCCTCATCCGCTTTTTTCGAAGTGTTTTGGCTAATTCATTCATTTTTAAAACCGCGTCAGCAATGTTTTGGCTGGTTTCATAAGTCTCATTAGTTAAGGAGACTTCCTTTGGAATTTTATTGGACTTTGTTTCAATTATCGATTGGGCCTCTTCATAAGCAAATCGAGCATCGCTGTAGATTACTGTTCTTCCGAACCATTTACTTAATACCTCACAACGATCATTTATTTCAAAGATGGCTGAAAATGTATATTTTTCTTCATTAGGTCTTAATGAACAAGCGCCATTAGATAAAATTTCCGGAAGCATTGGCACTACTCTATCAACCAGGTAAACAGAGGTTGCGCGCTCATATGCTTCATCGTCTAAAACCGTTCCTTCAAGCAAATAGTGGGATACGTCGGCAATATGAACGCCTATTTCGTAATTTCCGTTTTTTAACACCTGAAAGGACAGAGCATCATCAAAATCCTTAGCATCCTTAGGGTCTATGGTGAAAGTTAGTACTTTCCTTAAATCTCGTCGTTTTGAAATTTCCTCATTTGTAATTCTTGTATCTAATTTATTCGCATAACTTTCCACTTCTTTAGGAAATTCATAGGGCAAGCCGTATTCTGCAAGAATGGAATGAATTTCTGTATTGTGCTCACCTGGTTTTCCAAGAATTTTTAAAACTGCTCCAAAAGGCGAATCTGCATTCTCAGGCCAATCTTCAAGCGAAACCAATACCTTGTCGCCATCTTCTGCTCCTTTAGTTTTGTTGATGGGAACAAAAATATCTTTATACATCTTTGTGCTGTCAGGAACTACAAATGCATAATTCTTATTTATTTGTATAACACCAACATAGTCACTTTTAGCTCTCTTTAATACTTGAGTGATCTCTCCTTCCAGCTTTCCGCGTTTCCTGCGTTTATATACATAAACTTCCACCTCATCATTATCCAGGGCTTTATTAATATTGTTGGATGAAATGAAAATATCTTCTTCAAAATCTTCACAAATAACATAGCCGGAACCTTTTGATGAAATATCTAAAATTCCTGTATGGTATTCTGTTGTGATAATTATTTTAAACTTACCACGTTCAACTTCCTCTATTTCTTGCTTAGCTTTAAGCTGTTGAAGCTTTTTAATAATTTGATTCCTGCTGCTTGCATCATCTACCCCTAGTTTAGCAGCTATTTGTTTGTAATTAAAGGACTTATTTTTTTCCTTTTTTAAAATACTTAAGATAGTATTTGTAAGGTTAGATATGTTGTTAGATCTGCTTCTTTTCTTCTTTCTTGTCATTATGGATTATATAATGAAACAAAACTACATTTAAAATATTAATTATATATTTCTAATCTAAAAACTTTTAATTAACTTTTTGCTTAAAGTTTTTAACTAAAATATATGCATTTCAACGTCTTCAATGCATTTATAATCAAAAAGATATATTATATTGTGCTTTTTGTGAGTAAATTTGTAACCAAATTTTACTTAAAATTGACGTCCTATTTATTATTATGGATCGAATTAAAATATTGATAATAGCCTTTTTTGTTTGCTCTATCCATTGTTTTACTCAGAATGATATTTATACTGAACAGCATGATGATGGGACATACTCCATTGGTAAACGTGATTTGAACGGATACCAGCAAGGTGAATGGAAAAAATATTACGCAAGCGGAAAGGTATTTATTGTAGCTAATTATATAAATGATACTTTAGAAGGCCCCGTTAAATCCTTTTATAAAAATGGAATTATTCAAGCTGAAAATGACTATATAGCTGGTAAATTAAATGGTGTATCGAAGCAATATGATATTAAAGGGAAAATAATTCAGAGAGATCTCTTATAAAAATAATCTTATTTACGGCAACTGTATTTATTATGAAGATGGTGTTATTTATACAGAGCGATATTATAAAAATGGTGTTGTTGACGGTCCTTGTAAAGATTATTACGAAAACGGTAAATTACAGCATGAGTATATTATGCGTCCTGATGGTAGTATGAATGATAATATTTGTTACGATAAAAACGGTAAAAAAATTCGCTGTAACTTCTTTTAAACTCTTCTAAACTTTAATATTACTTTTTTTAGATAATTAACTTTATTAACAAATAATATAATATTATTATTTTCTTTTATTAATTTAAAAAAAACTTGTTTATTATGATGGCTTGTTAATAGTCGTAATAACTTTTTTGATATTTAGTAGGATTAATAAGTTAATACCTTTTAATGACATTATATGAACAGGTAAAAATAAACTAACACATTAAAAATTAATTATTTGTGATTAATATTAACAACAGTTAATAACTTAAATTAAGAAGAATTATTTAATAAATTTTAGATGTTAAAGCTGTTTACTTCTATGTATTTCTGGTTATTAAATTGATAATAATTTTGTAATTTTTAATTAGGTTTTAATATTCTTTTTTTTGATTGATAATTAAATTTAATTTTCCAAAAAAAACTTACAAGTATTAATTTAGAGATATTAACAAGTAATGAATAAGATAATGAACAGTAGTATGTTTACAATCCATAATTTGTACCTTTATTACTATATTAAAGATTAATTATTATGAAAATTTCTATAGGTAATGATCATGCGGGAACTGAATATAAATTTGCTATTTTAGATTATTTAAAATCCCAAGGTATACACGTAATAAATCATGGAACAGATTCTGATGATTCAGCTGATTATCCGGATTTTATTCATCCTGTTGCAGAAGATGTACAAATGAAAAAGGTGGATATGGGAATAATAATTTGCGGAAGTGGTAATGGTGCAAATATGACTGCCAACAAACACAATGGAGTCAGATCTGCTTTATGTTGGACCAAAGAAATTGCTGCCTTAGCAAGGGAGCATAATAATGCAAATATTTTGAGTATTCCAGCTAGATTTACATCTTTACCACAAGCTATTGATATAACTAAAACATTTCTAAATACAAAATTTGAAGGAGGTCGTCATAAGCGTAGAGTTGATAAAATAGATATTTCATGTTAAATGGCTCATTCGCATACCAATAATCATTCTCATTCACACAAAGATTTAAAAGGAAGAAATCTTTTAATATCTATACTTCTCAATATACTTATAACAGCCTCACAAGTTATTGGTGGCTTAGCCTCCGGAAGTTTAGCTCTTTTAAGCGATGCTCTGCATAACTTTAGCGATGTTCTATCTTTAGTTATAAGCTACTTAGCTAATTTATTAGCGGGAAAAGATGCGTCCTTCAATAAGACATTTGGGTATAAAAGAGCTGAGATACTTGCAGCCTTTATAAATGCGTCTACATTGATAATAGTTGCCGTCCTATTAATTATTGAAGCTATTAAGCGATTTTATAATCCTGAAGAAATTGAATCTAATCTTGTAATTTGGTTATCATTAATTGCTATTCTTGGCAATGGTTTTAGCGTTCTTTTACTACAAAAGGACTCAAAAGTTAATATGAATATGCGTTCAGCTTATTTGCATTTACTCACTGATATGTTAGCCTCAGTTGCAGTACTTATCGGAGGACTATTAATGAAATATTATGAAATATTCTGGGTGGATAGTTTATTGACACTGTTAATTGCTTTATACCTTATCTGGGTTGGATATGATCTTTTTAAAGACTCGTTTAAAGTGCTTATGCTGTTTACCCCAACTGATCTTCAAATTCAAGATATTGTTACTGAGTTGAGTGTTATTAATGATATAAAAAATGTTCATCATATTCATGTGTGGCAATTAAATGAGGAAGAAACTCATTTTGAAGCTCATATAGATTTTAAGAGTGACATCAGACTATCTGAATTTGATGAAGTTTTAAATAAAATAGAAGACATTTTATATCATAAATTTCAAATAAATCACGTCAATATTCAACCTGAATTTGGTAAATGTGATAGCAAAGAAGTAATTGTACAGGATTAAATATGATATCAATAACCGTAAAACCTTATAAAGACCTTAGTATTGATGAACTTTACAGTTTGCTGAGATTGCGAAGCGAAGTGTTTGTTGTGGAGCAGAACTGTGTGTATCAAGATATGGATGAAAAGGATAAAAAAGCGATTCATATTTTAGGATTAAACAATAAGGAAATTGTGGCCTATGCACGAATATTTAAGCCGGGAGATTATTTTAAGGAGGCTAGTATTGGAAGGGTTGTAGTCAGTCAAAAAGAAAGAGGATCCGGTTTAGGTTACAAAATAATGAACGCCTCAATTAAAGCTGTTCAGGATGAATTTCAGGAATACAATATCAAAGTTTCAGCGCAAAAATATTTAAAGAAATTCTACAATAATTTAGGATTTAAGCAGGTAGGAGAGGAGTACCTTGAAGATGGCATACCTCATATTGCGATGATTAAAAATTAAAAGAAAACAGACTTTACCACGACAATAAGAATTATTAAAACTAACATAAATAAACTTCCCAACATATAATTCAAGTAAGGGTCATCATGTAAAATATCTGAAAACGAACGATTTTTTCTATAAAACAACCACAAAACAAAAGCGCCGGGAATTGCTAAACCCATGATTAATTCTTTTTATTAGCCACATAAGTAATTAAGATCTCTACGCGTCTGTCATATTTAGGGTCACCACCAAGAGGGAATTTTCTGCGCATGCCAACATATTTCATTCGTTTTTTATCAACCCCTTTTTTAGCCAAGTAATCATAAACATATTTAGCTCTGGCTACCGACAAATTTCGCTGTTTTGTTTTTCTATCAACAGCGTCTCTGCTGTTTTGAGTACAGCAAACATGTCCTTGAATAGTAAAATATAATTCCTTTCTTTTTACCAGAGTATCAGCAATTCGTTTTAAAACCTTAACAGAATTAGGAGTGAGATAGCTATATCCGGTTTTGAACAATAGTTTATCTAAGGTTACTTTATCACCCTTTTTTAACTCAGTACTGTAGATCGTTTTTTTACCTTCAACAGGCTCCTGAACAACCTTTTCTTCAATTTTTGGCACGACAATAATTTCAACCTTCCTGTTTAATCCACGAATCTTGTTGATATCGTCCTCCTTAACTATTTTCAATAAAATTTCTCCCTTTCCATCTACATTCGTTATGAGTCTCTCATCAATTTCATTGTTTGAAAAAATAGCTTTTATTGAATTTGCCCTGTTTTGAGATAAAACCAAATTATAGGAATTGCTACCTCTGTCATCACAAAAACCATAAATAGAAATTTTTTCTATGTCTATATCGTGAAGGTTTTGTATAAATAATAATAGCCTGTTTTCTTCAGTTCCAGGAACATCATATTTGTCGGTTTCAAAATAGACCTCATGGATCAGCTCGTTTTGAGCCAAGGAGATTTGAGTGAATAATATGAATAATAATACCAGTTTCTTCATTAAAACCAAGTTGAAAATAATCTGTAAATATAACTTTTTTTATATCTCAAAGGTAGTGCCATAATTGGTATGCCCAGTAATTATTTCAAATAACCGTTATACTTTATAGGATTATTTAGTATTTCAGTGGCTTTTTTAATTTCAGGATTATACTCGGCGTAATAATCATAAAGCCCTTCCCTGTAAACGTATCTTTTAACGATCTCATCTGAAAGCAATGAAGACAACTGCGTTTTTTGATCATCAATAATTTTGCTTTTATACGCATTTAAATGCTCCATTAGTTCATTATAATCAGATTCAATACTTGTATTGAGCTCCTCTTCTTTTGCCATATCAAAAGCAGAGCCTAATGCTTTTTCTGTTTTTGTTTCAAATGAAAACCGGTTCTTCTTTAGGTAGTTTTTAAAATCTTTAAAATCAGAATCGCTAAATCTAAAAGAACTTATATCGTTTATTTTATGGCCATAATAATATTTAGTGGCATAGTCGAAAATATAATTTTCGTTCATGATCGCTTTTGTGATTGAGCTGTTTTTGGTAATTTCCAGTTCCACATCCGGAGCCACACCACCACCATCATAAACTTTTCGACCATTTTTTGTCTTAAATTCATTGTACTGTTTAATTTTAACAGCCTTACCCTCCTCATCTCTGTTCCAGTAATCCAAGGCCTGAATACAACGCCCGGAAGGGGTGTAATACCTTGAAATGGTTATTTTGATCTGAGTGCCATAAACAAGTTGTTTTGGACGTTGAACCAGTCCTTTACCAAAACTTCTGGCACCAACAATCACAGCCCTGTCCAGATCTTGAAGTGCACCCGAAACAATTTCACTCGCAGAAGCACTGCGGTCATTAATTAGTACGACAACCGGAATTTCCAAATCTATTGGATCTCGATTGGTATAATAAGTTTTATTGTATTTACTAACCTTGGATTTTGTAGTAACAACTAATTGGCCTTTTGGAACAAATATATTTGTAACATTAACAGCCTCCTGCAATAAACCACCGGGATTTCCCCTTAGGTCCAAGATTATTTTTTCTGCCCCATCTGCTTTTAACTCCCTTAAAGCTTCAATAGTTTCTGAGGATGCTTTACTATTGAATTTACTTAAAACAATATATCCGACTTCGTTTCCAATCATGGAATAATGAGGAACCGCTTTTATCTGAACCTCTTCTCTTGTTATTTTTGTAGTATAGCTCTCACCTTGTCTTATATATTCAATTTCTGTAGATGAGCCGGGAGATCCTTTTATCAGGTCAGATGCATTTTCTTTAAAATCGGCAACTTTAATATTTCCAATTCTTATAATTTCATCCCCCGCTTTTAATCCCGCCTTATCAGCCGGATAATCCTTATAAGGCTCCACTATTATCAACTTATCCTTTTTTATTTGGACTCTTGCGCCTATTCCGGTATAATCACCGGTATTATTGATCCTTGCCGCCTCAACATCCTGCTCGTTTAGGAAAGTTGTATACGGATCCAGGTCTCTTAACATATTCTTTATAGCGGTATCCATTAAATCACCGGGATTGGTTTCATCAACATAATTCATATTCAACTCTTTGAATAAGGTTGTGAATATCTCCAGTTGTTTTGCTATTTCAAAAAAATCGCTTTTGAATGCAGTTCCTGTAAAAAAGACAGTCAATGCTAAAACAGGAATCAATATTCTTTTTTTCAATTTATTAAGCTTCATTTCGTTTGTTTTTTAATATACCATCTTCTAATTACGAAGAACATAATAATCAGCATCAATATAAATGGCCAAATGTGCAATATCCCAAGGAAGAAAAAAGATAAACCGTTAAATCCAGATTTCATAGCATTCCACATTTTAGTTCCATAAGAAACTGTAACACCACTCTCTGATGTGGTTTTATAAAATTCGACATTTAAAGTGCTTAATGAGACTTTGTTTTGTAAATATTTCAATCGCCCCTGTTTGGCTTCAATTTCTTCTCTTATGTTTGACAATTCTCTTTCAATCTCCAGAATTTCTTTTACGTTCTTTGCTTTTAACAATAGCTCCAGATAGCGTTTTTCAAGAGTCTGTTTTGCTTTTAAACGCGCTTCAAGATCTATAAATTCTTCGGTGACATCTTTTGATGAAATGCGCTTGGTGTCAAAAAACACCACATGACTACTAATTGAATCTATGGTTTTTTGAAAATTATCTGTTGGAATTCTAATTATTAGATTTCGTGAAATCCGATTATATGATTTATTGGAATTATCATCTTGTATAAAACCATTATTTTGCTTTACATAACGGATAATTTCATTGTAAGTCTTATCAAGATCTTGTGTTTCAAATCGCAAAAAAGACTCCTTGATCAATCTTTGGTCCAGGTCTTCATTTGATATGGGAACCGAACTAGACCCTTTGTGTACTTCCTCAATGGAAACTGCCTCCATATCACTATAGTTGACTTCCGGTTCACTGGTATCAGAAGAACTTGTAGAACACGCTAAAGGAATAATATAAAGAAAAAGAAGTATAAATAATCTCATTAATTTAATGATATAGGTTACGAAATTTTGTTTAATAGTTTAGAAAATAACGCTTGAGTTTTTTCACTAACTAATTTATAATCAGGCAAATCTTGGCCAATATATAGAATCATTAACGCATAACCCGAAATATTGTTATCTATTAACATTTTTTTATTATGCCTGTAGGCTTCTCGCATCAATCGTTTTATTCTATTTCTGTCAACAGCTCTTTTAAAATTCTTTTTACTCACCGAAACGCCTACTTTATTTGGATTACCTGTGCTTATATAAATTAATCTTAGTGGATATGCAGACAAAGCCTGACCTTCACCAAAAAGTTTTTCTATTAGCTTTTTGCTTTTAAGTTTGTTGTTTTTTGAATAAGACAGATCCATACCAACAAGAATACAAAAATATGACTTAACTCAATTACTTGGTGTTGAAAAGTTGAGTGATAATAATCATATTTTGTAAATTTAAATTCAGTTAAATTAACAGATTGTATCAATATTTAATTCTTGATTTATGGGAATGTTAAAGGTCACAAGGTTAACTCAACCCAAAGAGAAGGCAGGATACGTGCATCAATTGATCAAGGATATTAAGGCTTTAGAGCTAATGACAAAAAGGGGGCTTATTGAAAAAGCGCCAATTAGAATTGGAGCCGAACAGGAGTTTTGCATTGTGGATGATCATTTTATGCCAAATGGAATAGCTTTAGAGGTTTTAAAGGAAATAAATGACGACCATTTTACAACTGAAATTGGAAATTACAACTTAGAGATAAATTTAGATCCGGTAGAACTCAAAGGAAACTGTTTTTCAACTCTACATAAAACACTCAACGAATTACTAAACAAGGCAAAAAAAGTTACTAAAACAAAAAACTCTAAAATAGTATTATCGGGAATTTTACCCACACTAACTTTACATCATATGTCTATTGACAATATGACCCCTATACAGAGGTATTATGTGTTAAATGAAGCGATGGTAGAGTCCCGAAAACAAGAGTTTGATATCAAAATAAAAGGCGTTGACGAATTGAATTTTCTGCATGACTCGGTGATGCTGGAAGGCTGTAATACAAGTTTTCAAATGCACCTTCAAATAAATCCAGATGAGTTTATTGAAAAATACAACTGGGCTCAGGCAATCTCAGGACCAATTCTGGCGGCATGTACCAATTCACCACTTTTATTTGGAAAGGAATTGTGGAGCGAAACAAGAATCTCTCTGTTCACACAAAGTGTAGATACGCGGGCCAATTCATTTTTGTTAAATGAAAGACAGGCAAGAGTTAGCTTTGGAAGCAAATGGGAAGAAGGTTCAGTTTCAGATATCTTTAAAAAAAACGTTTCAAGGTTTCGAAGCCTGGTCACTTCAGAATATATTAGAGATAGTGTGGAAATGCTAGAAAATGGAGAAATTCCGAAATTAATGGCATTGAGTTTACACAATGGAACAGTTTACAGATGGAACAGAGTGTGCTATGGTGTTGGAAATGGAAAGCCACACTTGAGGATTGAAAACAGATATATACCTTCGGGACCATCGGTAATTGACGAAATAGCCAATATGGTGTTTTGGGTAGGAGTAATGGTTGGAAAAACAAAAAAATATAAGAACATCGAGAAGATGATGGATTTCAGAGATGTTAAATCAAATTTCTTTAATGCGGCTCGATATGGAATGACAACGCAGTTTTATTGGGATGGTGAGCTCATATCCAGCCATAAATTAATATTGAATGAGTTATTGCCTATGGCTTTTGGAGGCCTGTTAAAGGCAGGGGTTTCTGAAGAAGACGCACAGTATTATCTGGGCATAATTGAAAACAGGGTAAAATCTAACAACGGTTCTCAGTGGATGATCAAAAGTTATAGAAATCTTTTAAAATCCAATAAGCCTTTTGAAGCATCGCAAATATTAACGGCGAATATGCATAAAAAACAGGAAAAGGACGAACCTGTTTCTAACTGGAGTACTACTCGTCACAATATTCAGATCTTAGCTGATGAACAAAAGACGGTAAGGCATAAGATGAGCAAAGACACTTTTACCGTTGACGTTCACGATAGCCTTGAACTGGTTTTAAATATTATGCAATGGAGGAACATTCATCATGTTCCGGTTATAAATAAAAACACAAAACTAATAGGCTTGCTTACCTGGAGAGACATCAAAGACTTTTTAAACGACAAAGAAATGATAACAACATCAGTGAATAGCATGATGATTAAGGATGTCATTACAATTTCTCAGGATAAAAGTTTAAACGAGGCTAAAGAAATAATGAAATTAAACAACATTCACGGAATCCCGGTTGTTAAAAAAGGCAGACTGATTGGGATAATTACCTCAAATGACCTATAATTATATGACACAGGTTAGAAGTAAAGCATTAGAAAGACCAACAAAAGTAGATAGAATTATTAACAAGCTAGAAGGAGGGAAGAAGGGCATTACTGTTGTTGTATTTGCCGGCATCCACGGAAATGAAAGCTCAGGGATTTTTGCCTTACAGGAAGTTTTTAAAAATATAGAGAACTGTGAAATAAATGGCAGTATTTATGGAATTTCAGGAAATCTGAAAGCCCTTGAACTAAATAAAAGATTTATAGATGAAGACTTAAACCGAATATGGACATTTGAAAAACTGGAGAGACTTGTTAAAAAAAAAGAATTAAATACAGAAGAACAAGAACAATCTGAACTTTTTGATGTTTTAAATGAAATATTATCACTTAATCCAGGCCCTTTTTATTTTATAGATCTGCACACCACATCGAGCAAAACATTGCCTTTTATTACAATTAATGATGCCTTGATAAACAGGCGATTTTCAAAGCAATTTCCTGTTCCAATTGTGTTAGGGATTGAAGAGTATCTAAATGGACCGTTATTAACCTACATAAACCAGTTAGGCTATGTTTCTTTAGGATTTGAATCTGGTCAGCACGATGATCCTGATTCCATTTCAAACCATATTTCATTTGTTTATTTGGCCCTGGTTTACACCAAAGCCCTTAAAGAAGCCGACATAGCAGATTTTAAAGAACACTATGATAAAATTCAATTAGCCTCCAATAACCAATCAGATATATATGAAGTCGTTCATTTACATAAGATAATGCCAAATGACATATTTAAAATGAAGAACGGATTTAAAAGCTTTCAGCCAATAGATAAGGGCACGTTGCTAGCTACAAGTAACGGCAAGGAAATAATATCTAACAAAAGAGGATTACTGTTTATGCCATTATATCAGGAAATTGGAGACGATGGGTATTTTATTATTAGAAGAGTAAAACCATTTTTTCTGCGGCTTTCAGCAGTTTTAAGAAATATTAAGGCGGACAACCTGCTGGTTTTGTTCCCGGGAATAAACTGGGAAGACAAAAGAAAGCATGTGATTAAGGTTAATCTTAAAATTGCAATGTTTTTTGCTAAACAAATGTTTCATTTACTTGGATACAGAAGCAAACAAATTGATGATACGCATCTCAAACTTTATAACAGGGCAAGAAATGCAAAAACTGATATGTACGAGAGAGAGTCTTGGTTTAAGACCCCTTATTAGAAGTAAGGCCTACAATTGCAATTCAATATGTATTATTTTCCTTGTTGACATCTGCCATTAAATTTTTAGGATCAATAGTAACAATTAAAATTTTTGATTTGGGTTTATTTATTTCAAAACTGTAGGTGGGGTAAGCCCAGGCCCAATCTTTTAAAGTTGTCCTTGGAGATTCAGCAGGTTTTTCCCCACGCATCATTTGTAATGGAATATAGAACAATTCTTTAGTCCCATCAGTAAAGGTAATTTCCAGGTCAATTGGCATTGGCATTAATCCAATTCGCTCTAATTCGACAGTAGTTTTCCCATCTTTGTCCTGAATATTTTTAATTCCATAATCAATTGTATTGGTGGTTTGAGTCCAGTCTGTTAAATACCAGTCCAGTTCTAAATCAGATACTTTTTCAGCTGTTCTAATGATATCAATTGGCCTTGGGTGCTTAAAGGCAAAATCTGTATAGTATTTTTTAATGGTTTTTTTAAGATTTTCTTCTCCCATGATATAGCCTAACTGAGCCAAAAAGACTTCGCCTTTACTATACGCGGAAATACCAAACACCCGATTATATTTGTACCTGTCAGAATGCGTGCTTTGTGGCTGTTCATTTCCTGACTGTGCTAGGTAAATGTAACTATTGTATGAACCTATCGATGTGTTTTCCTTATTTTGATTCATAACCTCATTCATAGCCAAACCGCTAATGTAGCTGGTAAATCCTTCATCCATCCATTCGTGTTTTGATTCGTTGGATGCTAAAATAAACTGAAACCAGGAATGTGCTAATTCGTGAGCGGTTACTCCTATTAAACTGCCCAACCTACGGTTTCCTGTAATAAAAGTGCACATACCATATTCCATTCCTCCGTCTCCTGCCTGAATAACTGAATATTGATCATAAGGATATTTGCCAATATTTTCACTATAATATTGCATCAACTCAACTGTTTTGGGCTGAAGTTTCTTCCAGCCTTCATTGAATTCAGGATTATTTTTATATAAAAAATGTAACATTGGACCATTAGGGACCTGCAATTTATCATGAATATAATCCGGGTCTGCAGCCCAGGTAAAGTCATGAACATTAGGCGCTTTAAAATGCCAAGTAAGCTTTTCTCCTTTGGGCCGCTCTATTTCTCCGGTTTCATAACCATGACCAATTTCATTCGGGTTTTGTAAATACCCGGTACCACCTAAAACGTAATCTTTATCAATGGTGATCTTAACATCAAAATCACCCCAAACCCCATAGAATTCTCTGCCAATATATGGGTCTGCATGCCAACCTTCAAAATCATATTCCGCCATCTTTGGATACCATTGAGCCATAGATAATGCCACATTCTCACGGTTGTTTCTACCTGCACGACGGATTTGTAAAGGGACTTGAGCGTCAAAATCCATATCAAATTTTACTTTTTCCCCTGGCTGAATTGGTTTATCCAGATCTACCTCGAGTATGGTTCCAACGGTTTCATAATTTAGTAACTTACCATTTTGTTTAAGTGAAGAAACATTTATATAGCCAATTTCATCTGCTTTAAGTTTGCTAATCCTGTCTCTGACTCTTGGATCCGGATCGGAAATGGTCAAAGAACGAACATCCATTTCACTTCCAGGCTGAAAAGCATTAAAAAACAAATGATAATAAACCCTTTTTAAAACATCTGGGGAATTGTTGGTATAAACTAAGGTCTGCTTTCCTTCATATCTATAATTATTTACACTCATGTCAACCTCCATTGTATAGTCAACATGTTGCTGCCAATAATTTGAATTGGACGGTAAAGCTTGAGAGATTGTATGTTCTGAACTCTTACATGAGGCAAGAACCAAAGGGATCAAAAAGAGCAAATAACTGTATTTCTTCATGTATTTATTACAACTACAAACCCTCATCAAATAAGATTTTTTAAATTTTGAGGCTTTATTAAGTTTCTATTTTATCTGGACATTTGAGCCGCCATTACCAAAGCATTATAGGCATTTGCAATTCTGCCTGATCTGCAAAGCTCTGAAAAAGCTCTGACATCTTCAGGTTTACCCGCAACGACTACCTTGGCTTTAATCGGGAGACCGGAATCCAGTATTATTTGCTTGACTTGAGCAGCAGACAATTTTGGAAAATAAGAACGAATTAGTGCTGCAATTCCAGCAACGGCAGGCGCAGCCATTGATGTTCCCCCTTTAGTATCATATTCATTTTCAGGAGTAGTTGAATATACCGCAGCTCCCGGAGCGAATACATCTACATTGTTTTTTCCATAATTTGAAAATCCCGCAACCATATCAGAACCATATTTTGGTGACAAAGCACCAACTGTGATATATGAATCAGAAACCTCAGGGCCGTTATTTACGTTGTCTTCAGGGTAATTAGGCTCCTTGTCTATATTTTTACTGTCATTTCCCGCGGCGTGAACAAATACCACATCTTTTTTTCCGGCATAAGCAATGGCTTCTCTTACCCAATCGCTGTGAGGCGAAAAATCTTTTCCAAAGCTCCCATTAATTACTTTAGCACCATTATCTACAGCATATCGAATAGCCAATGCCACATCTTTGTCATATTCATCGCCATTAGGAACAACGCGTAAGGTCATGATCTTAACATAGTCAGCAACCCCATTAACTCCTTTTCCATTATTACGTTCTGCTGCTATTATTCCAGCAACATGAGTTCCATGGCTTTCAGATTTTTTTACAGGCAATATATTTCCATTTCCATAGCCAACATCTGTTAGGTCATTTATATTGTCATTGGTTTTTCTCCCTTTGAAATCTTTTGACAGATGGTAATTTAATATTTCAGCATATACATCAGCTTCCTCTTTAATGATTTCATAGGTTAGACCTTGTTGGTACAAGAACATTTGAATATTCTTCGCCTGGAGCAATGCCTGATCCACTGTTTGTATTTTAGCAACATCTTCTTTGGTATAATTTTCTTTGTTTAAATGTTTTCGCAACAATTCCTGAGCAGGAACAATTTGCTGTAATAAACTTTCAATATTTTGTTTTATCTGAAGTGTTTGAGCATACTCCTTTTCATAATCCTCTTTAGCCCTCAAATAGTCAGGATTTCCAGTGTCATTTAATGCTAATATTCTGGTCATTTCCAATTGTTCATCATAGGCATCACCTAAAAAATTCCAGCCATGAATGTCATCAATGTAACCGTTTTTGTCATCATCTTTTCCATTTACCGGGAACTTCTTTTGGGTTCGTCCAAACAACACCATCAAGGTCTTCATGGTTGATATCTATGCCTGAATCAATTACACCAACAATAACTGTTTTACCCTTTTTACCGGATAATATTTCAGCATATGCGCGATCCACACTCATACCGGGAATAGTATCCTTTACCAGATCTAAATGACCCCAGTTTTGTTTCTCTTTTTCGGTTAATTCTTTTTCTTTTAATGGGGTTGTATCTATGTTTTCAATAGGTGTGCTTATTATTGGTGCTGCACCACAATGGGTTAATAAAACAGCTATTACTGCTGCTAGAAATAGGGATTTTAATAATTTCATTTCATTTATTTTAAGTTAAAAATCTCTTTTGTTGAATATGTGTCTTTTAAACGAACTCCTTTTTCTGTATGTTGAACAGTAATTATTTCGTTGTGAGCGTCGTGCTCCAGAAATAAATAATAATTATTATCTGCAGCAAGATTTAGGAAAACCTCTTTTTCATCCAAGGTTAATAATGGTCTTGTGTCATAACCCATGACGAATGGTAGTGGAATGTGACCAACGGTAGGCAATAGGTCTGCCATAAAAGCAATGGTTTTACCTTTATAATTAATTAGCGGGATCATCTGTTTATCTGTATGGCCATCTGCAAAAAAGATGCCGAAATTAAGTTCAGATTTTTCTAAGAATATTACTCTTTGGAATTGAAGTGAACTTCAATTTACCGGATTCTTCCATAGGAAGTATATTTTCAGATAAGAACGAAGCTTTTTCTCTTTTATTGGGTTGAGTTGCCCATTTCCAATGATCTTTATTACTCCAATACAGGGCATTTTTAAATGCGGGCTCCAGAATTAGTTCTTTCCTTGTTCCATTGAATACTTCCGCCACAATGATCAAAATGAAGATGGGTCATGAACACATCTGTAATATCATCTCTATGAAAGCCAAAGTGGTTTAAAGATCTATCAATTGAGTCATCACCCCAGAGATAATAGTAACCAAAAAATTTATCACTTTGTTTATTGCCCATTCCAGTATCGATCAAAATTAATCGATTTCCATCTTCAATCAACAGGCAACGCGTGGCAATATCGATCATATTATTATTATCTGCCGGGTTTGTTTTATTCCAGATGGACTTTGGAACAACGCCAAACATTGCGCCACCATCAAGTTTGAAATTTCCGGTGTTTATAGGGTATAAATTCATAAGTTGCGCAAATTAGTAAAATAGAAATAATTGATTGCAATGGTTTAGAATTTATTAAGAGATATTATTGTTTAATATCATTTGCAATCGCCTTCCAAAATCCAAAAGACCCTTTATTTCTCTTATGCTTGCTAATCGTTCTTTGTCGAAAATCAGAAGACTGTTTCCATTAGATTCAATATGAAAATATGGATTGCTTTCAAAAAAATGAACCAATTCGTCATTAAAGAATGTTTTTACAGCATTTTCATCATCACCCAACAAGTAGAAACGTTTAGAAAAATCTTTATGATTTTCAATGTGTATATCCTTAAAGCCTGCAAATCCATACATTTTATGTAAAAACCCCTCTTTATCAAGGGTGAATATTGGCGCTTTTGGGATTTTAATGTTCAACATGGTTGTTCGGACAACTTCTTTGGCAATAAATTCCCCTTCAGTAAACTCCATGTCGAATAATCTTAAGGTGTTGTTTTCATTGTGAATTTCATTATAAATATGATTTATTTGCCTTGTTTTAAAAAACAGAAAATCATTTAAGAACTTTGTGTCTTTGTTTTTTTCAGAATCATAATTCAATCTAAAGTCAGAAGAAATATCTTTTATGGTGTTTTGACGTTTTGTTAGGTTTTTCCCAAATAAATCAGGCACAGGAAGCAACTTTCTCAATGCAAAAGGATGTTCAGAATAAGTATCATGCATATCTAATCCAATCACTTCAAAATGGCCTCCTCTTTTCGCGAATAATTCCTGATAATTATTCAGGTTTTCCATAACTGTGTGATCTACAAAATCACACATTGAAAAGTCAATTATGACATCTTTGTCTTCTGGAATTGAATCTAACTTATATTTTAATCTAAAAAAATTGAGAAAACTTGAAAAGTGCTTTACGCTAACGTAATAATTGTCTTTTTGGTTTTCCTCTTCCTTAAACATTAACACATTTGGCTTTAATATATTTCTTAAAAAAAGAGAAGCGCCTCCGTTTACAAAAACGTGAATGATAAAAGTAACTAAAACACCTGATGCAATGCCCGAAATAATACCAATTTTCAGGGTAATAAACAGCGTAATAAAGAATATGATTAATTGCTCTCTTCCTATTGAAAATATATTTTGAACTAATTTGGGAGATGCAAGTTTATAGCCGGTATACACCAGAATAGACATAAGTGCAGGAAGCGGAATCCTTTCCAATTGAGAACTGAATAGAATTATGAAAACGACTAAAAACAAGGCATGTGAGAAGTTTGCAGACTTGTTACTTCCACCATTGTTTAAATTAACCGAACTCCGTGCAATAACTGTAACTACATTCAAACCGCCTAAGAATCCACTTCCAACAGTTGCCAACCCCAGGGCTTTAATGTCTTTGTTAACGTTAGATCGTCTTTTTTGTGGATCTAATTTATCAATGGCTTTGATACTTAATAAGGATTCAATACTTGAAATAAGAGTTAATGCAAACACGCTTGACCAAAATGACAAACCAGTAATTTTTTCAAAATTTGGTGTAGGGATTTGTGTAATTATATTTTGAAAAGAGGGTATTCCTGATAACATATAATCGGGATTAATTGGATTCGGTTTATTTAAGACAAGTTCGAAGTAATAGCTGAAACCAATAGAAAAAATCACAATCCACATAGGTGCAGGAATAAACTGGAAAACCTTATTTCTTAGTTTTGAATAGAAAACCATCATTGCCAGACTTGCAATACCGGAAAAAGCTGCAAAAAACAAACTTGAATCGTTATAACTAAAAATTTTAAACATAGATGCAGGGATTTCAAGCAAATAACCAAAACTATTATCTTCTACAATTCTGTTACCCAACATAATATGGAATTGTTTCCCCAGAATTATTAATCCAATGGCCGCAAGCATTCCTTGTATTGCCGATGACGGAAAAAAATCGGCTAATTTCCCCATTCTTAAAAACCCTAAAATCAATAATAAAATTCCAGAACAAATAATGGCTGCGTATGTATTATTGAGCCCCAGAGTAGTTATGGCAATTAACAAAACACCAACCAAGCCATTGCCAGGACCCGTTATAGTTACATAGCTACCACCCAAAATGGACACAACAATACCACCTACAACTGCAGCAATAATTCCAGAAATTGGAGGCGCATCACTAGCCATAGCTAATCCCAATCCTAGCGGTAGAGCAATTAAACTTACTACAAATCCAGAAAAAATATTCCCAGGTAAAGCCTTGAAAAACTCTTTTATGTTATCTTTTTTAGGGCTCATTGAATAATCAAAACATCGGTTGGTAATTCGGTTAATATATGTTCAATATCATGAGTGAATAATCGATCCCAAAAGCTCATTTTGCTTGGAGCGTTCATTACTAAAAGATCTGCTCGAACCATTTGAGCATAATGGCCTATGGAATATCCTCTTTTACCAAAAATAGGTTGAGTTTTAATATTGATATCTTGCTTAAAATTGTCTGGCACACTCTGAATTAGTTCTTTTACCCTGGAGTTTTCACGTAATCTTAAGCGTTCTTTTACTATGGTTGACCTTCTTAAGGATTTATCATCGTCAACATTAACCGCAACTTCTTGATGACTTATCTCTTCTACAATGGTTATTTTATTAGCACCTAATTTATTTGCTACAAAAAAAGCAGCGTTAATTGTTTCCCTCGTTTTAGGATCTTTTAATCCATTCACAACAACATGCTCACAAGGCACTCTTTCAACAGATGGTTTTATCAACAGAAGCACAGAACAACTTGTTTGTCTGGTAATTTTTCTGGCTATGGACCCAACATAGTAATTTAGAATATTTTCTCTTTGTAAGGCACCTAAAATAAGAAGGTCAACGTTTTGCTCTTTTGTAATTGACAAGATAACATCAACAGGATCCCCAATTTTAAAAACAATTTGATATGATAAACCACTCTTTATAAAAGGCTCCAAAATCTCTTTTATTTTCTTAATTTTTTCTGAAGATTCTTCTCCAACATGTATCAAAATAAGCTTAGACCCAAAGAATAAAGAAAGTCTGGAAGCCTCGTATATGTTTGGTTTTAAATTAGGTGAAAAAGCCGCGCCAATAGCAATCGTGTTAAATGGTTTTTCCTTCAAGGATTCAATCTTTGGTTTGACTTGAAAGATAGCATTTTTTGAGAGAAACTGGCAATACACAGAACAAAAGAAGTAAATGACCAAAGGCTCCTTTTGTTTTGTGAATTCAGAACAGTGTATTCTATCAATGGTTTATTATATAAAATTTTAATTGAGAGATAAGTTGATCAGATTTAGAAAATTTAAATATTGATTTGAACTCCTTAGATAATAAGAAAATACAATCTTACGAACATTAGTTAAAATGTTGGGTTTTGTTCTTTGGTATTATGGATTAAAAATTAGTAATTTAACATCAAATTTACTCAATGTTAGAATTAGCAGGAATAATTATTTTAGGCATATTAGCACAATGGGTTGCATGGAAATTTAAAATTCCGGCCATTTTACCATTAATTTTAATTGGTTTATTGGTTGGTCCTATTGCTGCAGAGTTTTTATCGGAAGATGGGACAAAATGGATTGAACCTGTTTGGAATGGTCAAAAAGGCTTATTTCCCGGGAGACGGACTCTATTATTTTGTTTCGTTAGCTATTAGCATTATTCTTTTTGAAGGCGGATTGACCCTAAAAAGAAATGAGATCAAAACGGTGGGACCAGTAATTACAAAGCTGATAACACTTGGAGCAGCTATCACCTTTTTTGGAGCCGGACTTATTGCGCACTATGTCTTTGATCTAAGTTGGGAACTGTCCTTTTTATTCTCTGCTTTAATTATTGTCACAGGCCCAACAGTTATTACACCAATATTAAGAAACATTCCCCTTAAAAAGGATGTTTCGGCAGTACTAAAATGGGAAGGAATTTTAATTGATCCTATTGGAGCCTTGGTTGCCGTTTTAGTTTTTGAATTCATTAGTGTCGGCGGCGGCGGCGGGTTTACTAAAACAGCTTTAATCGAATTTTTAAAAATACTATTATTCGGAACTACTTTTGGATTCACTTTTGCCCATGCACTCGCTTTTGCAATAAACAAAAACCTGATTCCCCATTATTTACTTAATGTCGTATCACTTTCTACGGTACTTTTAGTTTATGTTGAATCTGACTTATTTGCACATGAATCAGGATTACTGGCTGTAGTGGTCATGGGAATGGTTCTCGGAAACAACAAGCTGGAAAACATTAAGGAGCTACTTTATTTTAAAGAATCTCTCAGTGTTTTACTTATTTCAATTCTTTTTATTCTGTTGGCTGCAAACATTAATATGGAAGATATGATGCTTTTATATAATTGGAAAACAGCCATATTATTTTTGATAGTCATTTTTATCATCAGACCATTGGCGGTGTTTTTAAGCACTATGGGATCAAACTTAAAAACAAATGAAAAGATTTTTATTAGCTGGGTTGGTCCTCGAGGAATCGTTGCGGCAGGGATAGCTTCTTTATTTGGAAGCAAGTTATTGAAGGCAGGAGTAGAAGGTGCTGAATACATCACACCTTTAGTGTTTATGGTTGTTTTGGGAACCGTTTTATTGAATGCTACTACAGCCAGGGTTTTTGCCAAGATAGTTGGGGTCTTTTTATTGAAAAGCGAAGGAATATTAATTGTAGGGGCAGGAAAGCTATCTGTATTGATTGCAGGTTATTTAAATATGAACAATAGACACGTTGTTCTTGTTGATTCAAACACTAACAATATTAACAATGCAAAATTATTAGGCCTTGAAGCCATAAAGCAAGACATTTTCTCTGAAGATCTTGCAGATAACATAGAGTTGAATGACGTAGGATATCTATTGTGTTTGACAGGGAATTCAAACATTAATAAATTTGCAATCAATAAATTTAAAGATCAGTTTGGGGAAAATGGCAGCTTCCGATTAATTACTCCGGAAGAGATGAATGATCCAAACAACAACCCTAAAGACGGACTATTTTCACATACAGATGATTTTGTTAAACTAACAGAGGTGGCTAGAAAATACCCGAAGATACATGAGGTGGAAATAGATTCAAAGGCGCATTATGACTCTTTAATTGAAATTACCAAAAAAAACAAAGATATTGTTCCTTTATTTATTAAACGTAAATCCGGGTTTCTGGACATAGTCCCCGCATCAATTAAAGATTTGAAATTAGATGACAACTCTAAGCTTGTCTATTTAGGAAAGAAAATAGAAACTTAGATTAACTTTTATTTTACCTGGTATGTTTCTCCGGAGAAGAACAGATCATCTGTTTTTCTGAAATTTGAATTTGATTTAACCTGCGCAGTTAAAGCGTCTTCTCTTTCTTCTAAGGTTACATCATCATAACTTCTAATAATTCCTGTTACCAGAGGATATTCCAGCCTTACCAACATTTGATGCAAAGTAGGGTCTTTTTCTTTGGCATCATGAACCAATAGATCTTCCTGAGTGATACCATTTTCACCTATAGTGACTACCTCTAATTTTAACCCGTTTAATATTAAGCCTTTGTTTTTTTCTTTACCAAATATCATAGGCTTTCCGTGCTCAACATGTAATTGTTTGTCTTCACGAACATCTTTATCTGTAAACTGAGTAAAACATCCATCGTTAAAAATGACACAGTTTTGTAATACCTCTATCAGTGAAGTTCCTTTAAATTTTTCTGCTTGAATAAACAATTCCGTCATTTCTTTAGGTGTGTTACCGCCAATTCTTGCAAAAAATCTTGCTTGTGCTCCAATTGCTAATTCACCCGGCAAAAAAGGTGGTTGTGTGTTGCCATAAGGAGATGATTTAGTTTTTTGACCAACAAGGGACGTTGGGGAGAATTGTCCTTTTGTTAGCCCATAAATTTCGTTATTGAACAAAACAATATTCAGATTAATATTTCGTCTTAACACATGAATAAAATGGTTTCCACCTATAGCCATGGCGTCTCCATCTCCGGTAATAACCCAAACGCTTAATTTTGGGTTAGCCAACTTTACACCAGAAGCTATTGCAGTAGCCCGACCATGAATGCCATGCATGCCATAAGTATCCATATAATATGGAAAACGGGATGAACATCCAATACCGGAAATAAATACAACATCTTCCTTTTTTACTCCCATTTCAGGAAGTGCTTTTTGCATTGATCGTAAAATAACATAATCGTCACAACCCGGACACCATCTAACTTCCTGATCACTCGCAAAATCTTTAAATGTATATTTTTTTTCAGCTGTTGTTTCCATAATTATTTTACTAATTGTTTAAATTTTTCAATCAACTCGGTATTTCCAAAAGGCAGCCCTTGAACCTTGTTAAATTGCATGAATTCAAATCCGTTGAAGTTTATTTTTAAAACCTTAGAGAACTGACCATTGTTTAATTCACAAACGATAATCTTCTTGAACTTTTTCAATACGTCCTCGGTATTTTTCGGCAATGGATTTATATAATTGAAATGTGCGAAACCAATATTTTTTAATCCCTCCTCATTTAATTGTTTTACTGCAGAATGTAATGAACCATATGTTCCACCCCAGCCAATAACCAGCAGATCTCCTTCTTCAGCAAATTCTGTTTTTATTTCTGGAATATAATTTTGAACCCGTTTAATTTTCTCTGCTCTAATTTTGGTCATGAACTCATGATTTTCTGGAACGTAGGATACATTACCAGTAACTTTATCTTTTTCTAAACCACCAATTCTGTGCTCCAATCCAGGAGTCCCGGGAATAGCCCAGTTACGAGCTAAAGTTTTTTCGTCCCTGTCATATGGATGCCAGTTTTCATGATATTCAGAAACGAGATTGTTCTTTATTTCCGGCATATCATCTACAGATTTAATTTTCCAAGGAGCAGAACCATTTGCAATATAACCATCAGTTAATAATATAACAGGGGTCATATGTTCCAAAGCCATTTTAGCTGCTTCATAAGCATAATTAAAACAGTTTGCAGGAGTACTTGCTGCAATTACAATAACAGGGCTTTCGCCATTCCTTCCATACATAGCCTGCAACAGATCTGATTGTTCAGTTTTTGTAGGCAATCCTGTAGATGGACCACCTCGCTGAACATTAACAACAACAATTGGCAATTCAACCATCATCGCAAGCCCCAAAGCTTCACCTTTTAATGCCAGACCCGGACCAGATGTAGTTGTAATGGCCAAATCACCCGCAAAAGAAGCCCCAATGGTCGAGGTAATGCCAGCAATTTCATCTTCTGCCTGAAACGCTTTAACACCAAAATGCTTATGTTTTACTAATTCATGCAAAATATCTGTAGCAGGAGTAATAGGATATGAACCTAAAAACAATTCAAGTCCAGATTTTTCTGCAGCGGCCAGAAATCCCCAGGCTGTTGCGGTATTACCCATTATAATTCTATAGTTACCCTTCACCATTTTCGCAGGGGCAATTGTATACGAATTAGGAATCAGCTCCAAAGTTTCCGCAAAAAAGAAACCGGCATTTAGAACTTTGGTATTGGCTTCTATTATTTCAGGATGTGATTTGAACTTTTTATTAAAAAAGTCTATAGTATAGTCTTTAGATCGATCATACATCCAATAAACCATTCCAAGGGCGAACATATTCTTACTTCTAGTAATGCTTTTGTTGTCTAATCCATCTATATTTTTTAGAGCTTCCTTAGTTAATGAAGTCATAGCAACCTCTATGACCCTATAATTATCAAGGGAATCATCTTCTAAAGGATTTGTTTCGTACTGAGCCTTTTCTAAATTCTTCTTTGTGAACGCATCAGTATCTACAATAATAGTATGACCGGGTTTCACAGCATGTAGGTTTGTTTTTAAACCGGCCGGATTCATAGCTACTAAAAGATCAACATTGTCCCCCGGCGTGCTTATTTCAACACTTCCAATATGTACTTGATATCCAGAAACACCATAAAGGCTGCCTTGAGGTGCTCGAATTTCTGACGGATAGTTGGGGAAAGTGGCTATATCATTACCAAACATGGCCGAAGTATCTGAAAACTGAGTCCCCGTGAGCTGCATTCCATCACCGGAATCCCCCACAAAACGTATTATTACGGCCTCCAGAACTTCTTGTTTAGTATTTTTTATTGTTGGAATCATAACTTTGAATGTATTAATGAAAAGCACAAAATTATCGAATGTAAATGTAAATGGGTAAAATTACTTTCACTTTTTAAAAGGAAATATGATTTTTATCATTTATACGATGTAAAAAGAATGATAATTTTACACCATTATTAATAAAAACAGAAAACAATGGCTATTATTATAACAGATGAATGCATTAATTGTGATGCTTGTATTTCAGAATGTCCAAACAATGCAATATATGAACCAGATCAGGAATGGACTTATGCTGATGAAACCGCTTTGAGCGGAACGGTTAAAACTCCAAGTGGTAAGGAAGTAGACGCAAACGATTCTAATGAACCTTTATCAGATGAGTTTTATTTTATAGTTCCTGATAAGTGTACAGAATGTAAAGGTTTCCATGACGAACCACAATGTGCTTCAGTTTGCCCGGTAGATTGCTGCGTACCTGATACAAATCATGTTGAATCTGATGAAGAACTCTTAGGAAAAAAGGCTTGGTTACATGGCGAGTAATTTGAAATAAATAATGTAATTAAGTTTTTAATTAACTATTTTGCACGAAAGCACTTATAATTGACAAATTATAAGTGCTTTTGGTTTATAATCTTACCATTTCTGTTCTAAATTTTAAAAAACACTTTTGTTTAGAGGGCGAGAAGGATGTAAAAGCTTTTATTTAGCCAATTTTTTGCTGATAAATGTCATAGTCTGCCCTATAGATTCGTTATAATTTTACAGCATCTTTTAAATTGTTTAAAAAGCATTAGAAGTTCAGACTAGACTGATAGATGTAATATTTCTAATGCGTAATCTTAAATACTAATTATGAAAAAATCATTTCCAAAACTAATTTGCGATGCCAATGAAGCGGTTGCCAGAGTTGCACATAAAACCAACGAGGTTTGCGCAATCTATCCAATTACACCAGCTTCGCCAATGGGAGAACACGTTGATGTTTATAGTTCTAACGAGGAAACAAATATTTGGAACAATGTTCCTAGAATAGTTGAAATGCAAAGTGAAGGCGGTGCCTCCGGCGCTGTTCATGGATCCTTGCAGGCCGGTGCTTTGACAACTACTTTTACAGCTTCTCAAGGATTATTATTAATGATCCCTAATATGTACAAGATAGCTGGTGAATTATTGCCTTCTGTTATTCATGTTGCGGCAAGAACCATTGCTACTCATGCATTATCCATATTTGGTGATCATTCTGATGTTATGGCCGCACG
This sequence comes from uncultured Flavobacteriaceae bacterium, assembly GCA_963827785.1. Lineage (GTDB taxonomy): Bacteria > Bacteroidota > Bacteroidia > Flavobacteriales > Flavobacteriaceae > Site-B1. Next base: position 59,018 of record CAWHCT010000041.1, read on the forward strand.
CCAAACAGGATTTTCAATGTTATTTGGCGGGTCGGTACAGGAAGCACAGGACTTTGCTCTTATATCACAAGTCGCTACTTTAAAATCCAGAATTCCATTTATGAATATTTTTGATGGATTTAGAACTTCTCATGAAATATCAAAAATTGATTCAATTCCAGATGATATTATAAAAGACATGATGCCGGAAGACGAAATAATGGCTCATAAAAAAAGATCTCTGGATCCTGACAATCCGGTAATTAGAGGAACGTCTCAAAATCCTGATGTATTCTTCCAGGCCAGAGAAGCAGCTAACAATTACTATAAAAAAGTGCCTGCAATTGTTGAGAAAACTATGAATGAGTTTTATAAGCATACAGGAAGAAAATACACTTTATTCTATTATGTAGGACATCCTGAAGCCGAGAAAGTCATTGTTATAATGGGATCTGGTCAAGGACCTGTAATGGAGGCTGTTGATACAATGGTTAACAACGGTGAAAAAGTAGGAGCGATCATAGTTCGTCTATTCAGACCATTCTCAATAAGTCATTTTGTTGATGCATTACCAAAAACAGTTAAGAAAGTTGCTGTATTGGACAGAACAAAAGAACCGGGCGGTATAGGTGAACCATTATATCTTGATATAGTTTCTGCATTTATGGAAAGCAACAGAGACATGCCGAAAATAATTGGCGGCCGGTATGGATTATCATCTAAAGAATTTGATCCGGCAATGGTAAAAGCGGTTTATGATGAGTTGGATAAAAAGCAACCTAAAAACCACTTTACGATTGGTATTAATGATGATGTATCAAATACTAGTCTGGAAATAGGAGGACGATTGAATACAGTGAAAACTACATTTAACTGTATGTTCTACGGATTAGGATCTGATGGAACTGTGGGAGCCAATAAGAACTCCATTAAAATAATTGGTGAAACTACTGATAATTATGTGCAAGGATATTTTGTTTATGACTCTAAGAAAGCAGGCGCTCAAACAGTGTCTCACTTACGTTTTGGACCAAAACCAATTTATTCAACATACTTAATTCATAAAGCTAATTTTATTGCTTGTCACCAATTTAATTTTATTGAGAAATATGATATCTTAAAAAACATTAAGCAAGGAGGAACCTTTTTATTGAACTCTCCATTTGATAAAGATCAAATCTGGGATGTTTTACCAAAAAGAATGCAAGAGCAGATCGTTGAGAACGAATTAGAATTCTATGTGGTAGATGCAACAAAAGTGGCTCAAGATGCAAATCTTGGTAAACGGACAAACACTGTTTTACAAACCTGTTTCTTTGCAATTTCTGGTGTATTACCAAAAGATGAGGCTATTCAGAAAATTAAGGATGCTATTGTAAAATCATATTCTCATAAAGGAGATGATGTTGTTAAAATGAACTTTAACGCTGTTGATAAATCTTTGGAGAATCTGCAAAAAGTAGAGTATCCTAAACATGTAACAAGCAAATCAGTCTTAAAACCAATGATGACTGGCACAGAAGATCCTTTTGTGAAAGAGGTTTTAGGAAAAATTTTAGCGGGTAGAGGAGATGAACTTCCGGTTAGCGCCTTCCCTGTTGACGGTACTTTCCCAACAGGAACAACTCAATATGAAAAACGCGGTATTGCTGATAGTATACCGGTTTGGGACGGCGAAGACATTTGTACTCAATGTAATAAATGTGTGATGATATGTCCTCATGCAGCTATTAGAGCCAAAGTGGTAACTAATGAAGAATTAGCGGGAGCTCCTTCATCATTAAAATCTGTTCCTGCAAAAGGAAGACCATTTAATGGAGAATCAGAATCTTATGTATTACAGGTTTCTCCACAGGACTGTACCGGTTGCGATCTTTGTGTGGCAGTTTGTCCTGCAATTAGTAAAGAAGATCCCGACTTTAAAGCAATCAACATGCATGCTAAACTTGAAGTTGAAGCTCAAGAAGATCCAAACTGGGATTACTTTATTAATCTTCCTGATTATAACAGAACTGAATTACAAATTACAAATGTAAAAGGGTCTCAGTTCCTTGAACCATTATTTGAGTTCTCTGGAGCATGTTCAGGTTGTGGTGAAACTCCATACATAAAAATGTTAACCCAATTATATGGAGACAGTATTTTAATTGCTAACGCAACAGGTTGTTCATCCATTTATGGTGGCAACTTACCAACAACTCCTTATAAAACGAATAAATTCGGCAGAGGACCAGCCTGGGCAAATTCATTATTTGAAGATAATGCTGAATATGGTTTAGGTATGAAATTGGCCTTGTCAAAAAAACAGGAAATCGCTATTCAACTATTGAAATCGTTAGAAAAAGAAGTTGGAAGTGAATTGGTAGAAGCCATACTAAATAATCCAGAAAAAACAGAAACTGAAAAAGAAGAGAACTTTGCGAATCTTGATAAGCTTAAAGCGAAGTTAGCGGGTATTAATAAGGCAGAAGCTAAAAAGCTGTCACAATTGACAGAATACTTGCGTAGAAAATCAGTTTGGATCCTTGGTGGAGACGGCTGGGCATATGATATAGGCTTTGGTGGAGTGGATCACGTATTGGCATCTGGAGAAGACATCAATATCATGGTGTTAGATACTGAAGTTTATTCCAATACCGGAGGACAAACATCTAAGGCCACACCATTAGGCGCAAGTGCTAAATTCTCTGTTTCTGGTAAACGAACCAGTAAGAAAAGTTTAGCCTTACAAGCAGTTTCTTATGAAAATGTCTATGTTGCTCAAGTGGCAATTGGAGCTAAAGATCTTCAGACGTTGAAGGCAATTGAAGAGGCGGAAGCTTATCCTGGACCTTCATTGATCATAGCGTATTCACATTGTGGTGAACATGGTTATGACCTTAAAGATGGAGCAATCCACCAGGAAAAAGCTGTTGAGACAGGTTATTGGCCATTATTTAGATTTGATCCTTCTAAACCAAAAGGGAAGAAGTTCAAATTGGATTCTAAGGCACCTGCAGCCCCTCTTGAAGACTTTATGTATATGGAGACTCGTTTCTCAAGGGTTGTTAAAGACGATGCTGAATTAGGAGCTAAACTTCTTAAACAGGCACAGGAAGAAGTTGATAACAGATGGGAACGATTAGAAATTTATAAAGACATGTAGTCGATATATATTTATCATTTAAAAAGCCAGCTTGATAAAGCTGGCTTTTTTGTTTATTAAATTAAATCTGTATTTATTCACCTATAATATGTAGAGTGCTAAAATCTTTATTGATCTTCATGGAGTTGTTACCATTCATATTGATGTCACCTAAGGAAATTTTCTCGTTATCTAGTTCAACCTCTTTAATTTTAAAAGGCAATCCATGAAATTTCAACTCAAAAATATCATAGTTAGAAGTGAATTTACCCTCTTTATGTTGTTGAATGATCAACTGATTTGGTTTTCCGGTTAACTTAAATGTTCTAAGGCTATACCTTCCTTTTGTATAGTCATAACCATCGTGAGCGTCATCAAATAATTTAGAAACTTCTTTTCCATCTTTGTAATATATATCTAATACCACTTCATCAATTTCCTTTTCATCAACATATTGTTGAATAGGATATTTTGGAATGATAGCGCCTTCTTTAATAAATATAGGCATACTATCTAAATCGGCGTCAACCCATACTTCTTTTCCGCCTTTTACTACTTTATTGTTCCAAAAATTATACCATCTTCCTTTAGGAAAATACATTCGTCCTTCCCTTTGAGTTAGCCTCATTTACAGGGCAAACCAATATTTTATCACCATAAATGAATTCATCTGTTCTATAATGTGTATGAACATCATCCTGATCATAAAGGACCAATGATTTTATTAAAGGTGTACCATCCTGAATATATTGCCAGAAAGCAGTATATAAATAGGGTAATAACTGGTATCGTATTTCAACAAACTTTCTAACAATATTTGTGACCTCATCATCAAAGGACCAAGGCTCCTGATCTCCATGATCACCCGATGAATGCACTCTGCAAAACGGATGAAAAACACCCAGCTGTATCCATCGTGCAAATAATTCGCCTTGTGGCTGCTCAGCAAACCCACCAATATCGCTGCCTACAAAAGAATAACCAGACATTGCTAAACTCTGCGCTTGAATATTTGCAATAGTCAAATGCTCCCAAGTTGCAACATTGTCACCTGTCCAGGTTGATGTGTAACGTTGTGTTCCTGAATAAGCAGCTCTGGTAATAACAAAAGGTCTTTTTGGATAGGAGAATTTCTTTAAACCATGGTATGTAGCCCTTGCCATTTGCATACCATATACATTATGTGCTTTTCTATGGCTGCAAGGATTTCCGTCATAATCATGCCTAACATCGTCCGGAAATGTTTTATTAGGAACCTCCATTACTGCAGGTTCATTCATGTCATTCCAAACACCTTTAATGCCAATATCTTCAATAAGTTCTTTAAACAATCCCGACCACCATTCTCTAACTTCTGGTTTTGTGTAATCGGGGAAATAACATTCACCAGGCCAAACTTTTCCTTTCATATAAGGACCATCAGCACGTTTACAAAAATAATCCTTTTCCAGGCCTTCTTTAAATATGCTGTATTCATCATCGACTTTAATTCCCGGATCAATAATGGCTACTGTTTTAAAACCGTCATCAGCCAATTCTTTTACCATTCTTTTAGGGTCAGGGAAGTATTCTTTATTCCAGGTAAAACATCGAAAACCATCCATATAATCAATGTCTAAATAAATAGCATCACATGGTATTTTTAGTTCACGAAATTTGGCAGTAATTTCTTTTACTTTGCTTTCAGGGTAATAGCTCCATTTACATTGATGGAAACCTAATGTCCATAATGGAGGCAGTTGATGAGGTTTTCCGGTTAGGTCTGTATAATTACAAACCACGTCTTCCATTTTTGGTCCGTAGATAAAATAATAATTCATTTCACCGCCTTGAGCCCAAAAACTGGTTACATTCCTGCGTTCATGAGCAAAGTCGAAAAACGAACGAAATGAGTTATCAAAGAAAACACCATAGGCTTTTTTATGATGTAAACCCGTGTAAAATGGAATTGCTTTGTATAAAGGGTCTTGGTCTTTGGTATAAGCATAAGAATCAGTTACCCAGTTTTCATATCGCTTCCCTTTTAAATTTAAATTTTGTGGTTTGTCTCCAAGGCCATAAAAACTTTCACCATCATGGGAGATCTTACTCATTTTTACAATATTACCTCCAAATTCATAGTTTTCTTCCCAATGGAAACCTGCCTCATCCTGACTTAGAAGTGTGTTATCCTGGGCATCATAAATTGCAACACCTAAATCCTGCTTGTGAACATGACATATTAATTTGGAAGTTGTAATGATATATTTATCCTGGTCTTCAGTAATTTCAAGATGATTGTACCCTGTTCTTGCATATTTAGTAATGGCATAAGAAAAATCCTTTTCAAAAAGTCCTGTAGTCGTATATCTAAATCTTAAAACACTTTCTCTAACAATCGTTAGTTCCAATATTACATTATTGTTTGTAGTGAAATACAACCTGTCAACATCCTTTTTAAATTGGATTATTTTTGAAGGAAATAAATTCCCTTTATATTCTAATTCGGTATTTATAATCATACACTCTTCATTTTTCGAAAGCAAAAAAAGGAATAACTTTAGACATATAAAACATTAGCACAAAAGATTTTACATGTTTTGTCAACTATATCGTTTTCGAGTAGTTATTTTATGAAAAAATAAAAAAACAGGACTAAAAATAAACTTATTTTGATGTTTTCTGATACTTGAAAACTACCATTCCCAAAGGCGGAATTGATATTTCCACAGAATTATCCCTGTAATGACAATTTATTTTATCAGAATCTAAGACTTTATTCTTAAATTTTCCTGAGCCCGCGTATTTTTTAAGGTCACTATTGAACACCTCTTTTAATTTACCGGCTTTAGGTAAACCAATTCTGTATTTTTCTCTTGGAACAGGTGTCATATTGCAGGCAATTATCAAGTTGTCATCAACATTATCTCCTTTCCTGATGAATATCAAAGTTGAATTTAGATAATCATTGTATTCAATCCATTCAAACCCTTCCGCGCTAAACTGTTTTTCATGTAAAGCGGGCTCTTTGCGATATAATGTATTGAGGTCTTTTATAGTTTCCTGGATGCCTTTATGAAAATCATATTGCAGCAAATGCCAATCTAAACTTTGTTGGAAATTCCATTCAGAGCTTTGGGCAAATTCTGCACCCTGAAATAATAATTTGGTTCCAGGGTGCGTGAACATGTAACTATATAATAATCTTAAGTTGGCAAATCTTTGCCATTCATCACCAGGCATTCTCCCTAATATTGATTGTTTGCCATGAACAACTTCATCATGAGACAAAGGCAACATAAAGTTTTCTGTAAATGCATACGCCATACTAAACGTAATATCGTTTTGATGGTGCTGCCTGTATATTGGTTCCTTTGCAAAATATTGAAGCGTATCGTGCATCCAACCCATCATCCACTTCATACCAAAGCCCAATCCACCTAAGAAAGTAGGCTTTGAAACCATTGGAAACGCTGTAGATTCCTCAGCAATTGTTTGAATATCCGGGAAACTTCCATAAACTGCTTCATTCATTTCTTTTAAGAAAGCAACTGCTTCCAGATTTTCTCTTCCGCCATAGATATTTGGCTCCCATTCACCATCTTCTCTGGAATAATCTAAAAACAACATTGACGCTACAGCATCAACTCTTAATCCATCTGCATGGTATTGGTCCATCCAAAAAATGGCATTACTGATCAAAAACGATTTTACTTCATTACGGCCGTAATTGAAAATTAAGCTTTTCCAGTCCTGGTGATATCCTTTTCGTTTATCAGGATGTTCATATAAATGAGATCCATCAAAAAAGCCAAGTCCGTGGGCATCTTCAGGGAAATGAGAAGGGACCCAATCCAGAATGATCCCAATATCATTTTGGTGTAATTTGTCCACCAATAGTTTGAACTCTTCAGGATAACCAAAACGAGAGGTAGGAGCGAAATAACCGGTTAACTGATATCCCCAGGAAGGATCATAAGGATATTCCATAATTGGCATTAGCTCAACATGAGTAAAATTCATTTCTTTTACATATGAAACCAACTCATCGGCCAATTCAACATAAGACAGAAATCTGCCTTCTTCAACATGTTTTTTCCAGGATCCTAAATGAACTTCATATACTGAAAAAGGTGCGTTGATAGCATTATTATTTTTTCTCTTTTTAAGCCAGTTTTTATCCTGCCATTTATAATCATCTTCCCAAACTATGGATGCTGTATTAGGCGGATGCTCACATCTTCTGGCATAAGGGTCTGACTTTTCTGTTTTTATATCGTTGTTATGACTTTGAATTTTATATTTATAAGTACTTCCCTGGCCAACTCCCGGAATAAAGCCTTCCCATATTCCACTTGCATCCCAACGCACAGAAAGCTGATGCTCTCCTTCAATCCAATAGTTGAAATCACCAATTACAGATACGTGTTTTGCACTGGGAGCCCATACTGAGAAATAGGTTCCTTTTACGCCATCTACGGTTACAATATGAGAACCAAATTTTTCATATAGTCTATAATGTTTTCCCGCCTTAAAAAGATTGATATCAAAGTCTGTAAACAAACTAAAATGTTTTACTTCTGCCATAATTTAATTATTAATAATATTAGAGATTCCTTTTAAAGGAATCACTGCCCAACGAGGGCGAGAATTAAGCTCATAGCCCAATTCGTAAACTGCTTTCTCCAAGAGAGAGTATTCTAAAAGAAATATTCGTTCCTGGTGATAACCTATGTTTATATTGGCCTCCTGTATTAGGTTTATGTAGGTTCCTAAAAAGACCCCAATAAAATATTGATAAAGAATTTCACTGGCTTCAAATAACTGCTCTTGTGAATGCTTATATGTTTTTATGTTGTTGAAAACCGTTGCATAAATTGCATAATGGAAAGACCTGAACAATCCCGCAACATCCTTTAATGGCGGTTGCTTAACTTTCCTGTCTCGAATTGTGCTTTCAGGTTCTCCTTCAAAGTCAAGTATATAAAAGTCATCATCTTTTACCAAAACCTGACCCAGATGATAATCACCATGAACACGGAGACGCTCACCTTTTAATTTTGTCCAGTCAAAGTTTACAAACCGCTTTCTTATTAAATTTTTTTTCTCCAGAAATTCATTGGCTAACTCTAACGCCAGACCATCTAATTTATGCAAATTGTTTTCAACCGCATTCAATCTGTTTTGGAACTGGTAAAGCAACCTGTTTTTTAACCAAACGGTGTAATCGCCGTTAAAGCGTTCCGGTGTAAATGCGGTGTCTTCAAACTCAGATCCCAGAGCAATATGCATTTCCGCAGTACGCTTTGCAAGCGTTTGAATTTTAGTAAAAATATTCAGTCCTACCCAATCAATGATTTGAGGAGGCACATCAGTTATATTTAAACGCTGGAATTCCTCCGTTTTAGGAAGCGTACTAACGTTGATATTTTTTTGTTCCAGGTTTAAAAACACCTTATGCAATTCCTTAAGCATATATTCCCAGGCATCCCCTTCATTTGGTACCATTTCCTGCATAAGAGCAATTGTAATATTTGTGTTTTCCTGATCTTTTATCTGAATGCTTCCTAGATAGGCAGGAGTGTTTTTAAAGTCTTTTTTTTCCGATAAGAAACGACTCATTTCATAATCGGGATTTCTATCGGCATAGATACGTCTAAAAAACTTAAGCACATACTTTTCGTTATAAACAATAGATGTATTGCTTTGTTCTAAACCCATGAATCTGGAGGATTCATATTGGCAATTATCAAACAAATCGCTTTTATGATACTGTACTCTGGTTCTGTCATTAGGAAGAGCTGTAAGAATACGGTCAAACACTACTTTTCTGAAAGATTCAAGATTAATAGCATCAATAATAAACCCTTCCTGCCCTCTTATACTTATTGGTAAAATACGGTCATCTTTAGCAAAACTTTCATCAGAAACAAAAGCAATTGGAAGAAAATAATGCTGGTAGAAAGCTTCAGTAAAATCCACTTCCAGAATCAATCCATAATACACTTCTTCGTGCTGTTGGATTCTAAAATATTCGGCTAGCTCAATATATTTTAGTTTACTAGCTTTGCCTCCGTACCACCTTTGTTTTATTATATATTCCTCTAAGACTTCCGATAAAAAAGTTTTGACAAACTCTTTATTTTCCATGAGATCTTCCCAACTAGAATCAAAATCATACGGAGGCTGTAAAGTGGTTGAAGACGTACTCAATTTTACCATCTTATTTGTTTATCTTAAAGATATGAAATGGTAAAGTTGGATGCAACTCGATAAAATTCCATTCATTAAACCAGTTATAGCTACTTCCTGTTACCAGATCATAAACCTGTATTTGATGGCCTTGATGAATTCCCAGATCGTGCAATGGCAGCTGAACAGACCCTTGCTGAGCATAATACGGATCAAGATTTATAATTATCAATAGCTCATTTGTTTTATCTTGATTCCATTTATAAAAAGCTATTAAATTATTGTTCTCGATAGGACAGAACTTTATATTGTTGGTTTGTTGTAGTGCTTGGTTTTGATGTCGTATCTGATTTATTTTAGAAATAATTAAAGTGAGTTTGTTTTCTTTAAACCAATCATAATGACAAATCTGGAACTTTTCTGAATTCAAATATTCTTCTCTTCCAGGTAAAGCATCACTTATCATTTGCTCAAATACAGGGCCATAAATGCCAATACTGGAACTTAAAGTTGCTGCCAGAACATATCGCTGAATGAATTTTGAATCATTTGCTCCTTGCAAATGATAGGGATTGATATCTGGTGTATTTGGCCAAAAATTAGGTTGCATGTATTCTTTAAGCTCACTCTGGGTTAGTTCATTCATGTATTCTATAAATTCATGTTTTGAGTTTCTCCATGTAAAGTAAGTATATGACTGAGTATACCCCTCTTTAGCTAATCGAGCCATTATTTTCGGCGCTGTAAAGGCTTCGGCTAAAAAGATAACGTCAGGGTGCTTTTGTTTTACTTCAGAAATTATCCAATTCCAGAAATAGAAGGGTTTGGTATGTGGATTATCGACTCTAAAAACATTTATTCCACAATCGATCCAGTACAAAAGAGTGTCTAAACATTCCTTCCATAAGTTTTTATAGTCTTTACTTTCCCAGTAAATTGGAAGGATATCCTGATATTTCTTTGGTGGATTTTCAGCATATTGAACGGTTCCGTCAGGTCGCCATTTAAACCAGTCCGGATGTTCTTTTACCCAAGGATGGTCTGGTGCTGCCTGTAATGCATAGTCCATTGCAATTTCGAGTCCCTGATCTTTGGCTTTTTTAATAAGAGCCTTAAAGTCTTTTAAACTTCCTAGTTGCGGATGAATATCTTTATGACCACCATACTTTGAACCAATTCCCCATGTAGAACCTACATCACCTTCTTGAGCTTTTGTCGTATTGTTCTTACCTTTTCTATTGACTTCACCAATTGGATGTATAGGAGGGAGATAAACTATATCAAAACCCATATTTGCAATTCTGGGCAATAACCTTTCACAATCTTTAAAAGTACCATGATGACCTTCAGTTTCTGAAGCCGATCTGGGAAAAAATTCATACCAGGTGCTAAATCTGGCCTTTAATCTATCTACATAAACCCTGTAATCTTTTGATGTATTTGCTAGTGTTTTGGCTGGATATTTAATAAAGATTTCATGAAGCTTTTCACTAACAGCTTCCTTTATGGCTTCATCATATTTTTTAGTATCCGCAAATATCTCAACCAGATGATCTAAATATTCTTTTTCCGATTTTGCAGCTTTTTTAGCGATCTCTTTCAGAAATGCTACACCTTCCAACAATTCTGAATTTACATGTTGGTGATCATCTATTTTTCTTTCAATTCCATGCTGCCATGTTAATGCATAATCAACCCAGCCTTCAACTTTATAGGTATAAAACCCTTGCTTTTCAACAACAAAGGAGGCTTTCCACTCATCATTAAAGGTTGGTTGCATCCTAACCTCTTGCCATTTGCCGGCTCCTTCGTGTTTATATAAAATTGATGCAGCAATGACATCGTGGCCATCAGCCAGTACATGAGCATCAACATTTACAACTTCGTTAACAACACGTTTAATAAAAAATTCACCATTATTTATTTGTGGTGAAACAAAATCTATGACAACTCTTTTCTGATTAAGCATTATAAATAGTTAGTTTAGAAGACAGCAAATGTAATAAATAAGAGCTATAAATCCTTAATTTATAGCTATAAAGGCTACTTCACAAATTTAAATCATGAACAGTTAATGTAAACACTCATTAATCTATATTACATATCCTTTAGGAATGATTGCTCCTTTTTTAACAACCACAATTCCATCTTTAATAAAATACATATCGGTTTCTTTGTCTTCCAGATGAGGACCTCCATTAATTCTTACATCATCGCCAATACGACAGTTTTTATCAATGATTGCATTTTTAATAAAACAACGTTCTCCAATACCCATTAAGACTTCAATTCTTTTCTCTTCCATTTCTTTAAGTGTTTCATAATAATCATCACCCATCATATAGGTGTTAATTACAGTAGAGTCCATTCCTATTCTTGATCGAATACCAATCACAGACCGCTCTATTTTTGCGGCATGAATAATACAACCTTCTGCAATTACAGCTTTTTCCAGCGTTGTTCCCGAAACTTTTGATGTAGGCAACATTCTTGCTCTGGTATATATTCTTTTATTTTTGTCATATAGGTTAAACTTAGGAATATCATCTGTTAAACCTAGATTTGCTTCAAAAAAGGAATCTATATTTCCAATATCTGTCCAATAGCCTTCAAATTGATAACTGATGGTTTTATGTTTGTCAATGGATTGAGGTATAATTTCTTTACCAAAATCCATTGTATCTGGGTTATTCATTAACTCAATTAAAAGATCCTTGTTAAAAATATAAATACCCATAGAAGCCAGATACTTACGGCCTTTATTTTTCATATCATCACTTACTTCGGATTTCCAATCAGGTAATAAATCTGAAGCTGGTTTTTCAATAAAAGAAGTAATTACATTTTTGTCATTTGTTTAAGAATTCCAAATGAAGTTGCATCTTTGGCAGTTAACGGGAATAGTTGCTATAGATATTTTTGCATTACTTTCTATATGTTCTTTAAGCATTACATTAAAATCCATTTGATACAACTGATCACCGGATAGGATTAAAGCATATTCAAATTCATTAGATAAAAAATGGTGCATGCTTTGTCTTACCGCATCAGCTGTTCCCTGAAACCATTCACCACTGCTTATGGTTTGTTCTGCCGCTAAAACATCAACAAAAGCCGAGCTAAAAAAGCTAAAATGATAGGTGTTTTTAATATGTCTGTTTAAGGATGCAGAATTAAACTGTGTTAAAACATACATTCTTTTGATGTCTGAATTAATACAATTGGAAATGGGAATATCTACCAATCTATATTTACCGGCAATTGGAACTGCTGGTTTTGATCTTTTTTCTGTTAATGGATACAATCTGGAACCTTGTCCTCCTCCTAAAATAATTCCTAAAACACTATCATTTACCATAACTTATTTGATTAAAGATTTATATAATTCTTTTACTTGTTTTGCGATTGCAATCCAGTCGAAATGTTCTTCGACACTTTTTCTGCCTTTCTCTGCCATTCTATCTCTTAGATCTTTATTTTTTATCAATTTATTAATTCCATCAGCAAGATCTTTAGAAAATTTATCAGGATCTACAGGTTCAAAAGGAGCTTCTTTTTGCTGATCAACAGGTACTAATATTCCTGTTTCACCATCTACAACAACTTCTTTAATTCCACCAACAGCACTGGCCACAACAGCAGTTTTGCAAGCCATAGCTTCAATATTTATAATACCAAAGGGTTCATAAATAGAAGGGCAACAAAACACATCGGCATGAGAATAAAGCTGTATGACCGATTTTTTATCGAGCATTTCATCAATCCAGATAACATTATGCCTGATTTTTTTAACCTCATCAACACTGTCTTCCATTTCCTTTGCAATTTCAGGAGTATCTGGTGCTCCTGCACATAAAACAATTTGTGTATCTGGATCAATATATTTAATGGCATTCACCAAGTGAATTATTCCTTTTTGTCTTGTAATTCTACCCACAAACAGAACATACGGTTTCGATCTGTCTATTCCATATTTCTCCAATGTTGAGGTCTCCTTGGTCACAACATACTCCTGAAGGTTAATTCCATTATAAATTACCTTGATCTTTTTTTCATCAACATTAAAATGTTTTAGCACATCTTCTTTTGTTTCTTTAGAAACGGCAATTATGGCATCAGCCATTTCAATAGCCGTTTTTTCAACCCAGGAGGAAGCATCATAGCCCCTACCTAATTGTTCTCTTTTCCAGGGCCTTAAAGGCTCCAAAGAGTGAGTGGTTATAACCAATGGAATTCCATAACAAAGTTTAGAAACAATACCTGCAAACTGCGCATACCAGGTATGGCAATGGACCACATCGGCATCTGTTCTCTCTGCATTCATATGAATGCATGTACTTAAGGTTTGTAGAACTGCTTTGAGTTTTGAGTCGGAGTTATTAAATATTGGGTTGTCATAAGGGAATCCTTTGACTGAAAGATTTTCTGTGTGCTCATCTTGATCTCCAAAGCACCTTACATCCACTTCCATTATTTTAGCTAATTCAGTTGCTAAATATTCAACATGAACTCCTGCTCCTCCATAAACATATGGTGGAAATTCTCTTGTATAAAAAAGTGCCTTCATAGTAAAGTAAAATAGTATATAAACTTACAAAATGTTTAGCTAAAATATTGTGAAAAACGCTATTTTTAAAGGAAATTTGACATTATTTAGAATAAAAAGAATTTAGGCATTTATTTTGGTGATATGCCGAATAGAATTTAGTCATTTAATTTCAATACAGCCATAAATGCCTGTTGAGGAATTTCGACATTACCAACCAAACGCATCCGTTTTTTACCTTTTTTCTGTTTTTCAAGAAGTTTTCGTTTTCTGGTGATATCACCTCCATAACATTTTGCAGTCACATCCTTTCTCAAGGCTTTAATTGTTTCCCTTGAAATTATCTTTGCACCGATCGCCGCCTGAATTGGAATGTCAAATTGCTGGCGAGGGATAAGTTGTCGAAGTTTTTCGCACATTTTTTTACCAATGTTGTAGGCATTATCAACATGAATAAGGGACGAAAGAGCATCTACTGTTTGGCTATTTAATAGAATATCCACACGCACTAGTTTAGACGGCCTCATGCCAATAGGATGGTAATCAAAGGAAGCATATCCTCTGGAAACTGTTTTTAAACGGTCATAGAAATCAAAAACAATCTCAGCCAAAGGCATATCAAAGCTCAGCTCTACTCTTTCCGGAGTTAAATAAGTCTGATTTTTAATTTGACCTCGTTTTTCTATACAAAGAGACATAACGTTTCCCACGTAGTCTGCCTTTGTAATTACTGTGGCCTTAATATAAGGCTCCTCAACTCTGTCTAAGCCCGAAGGATCCGGTAGGTCTGTAGGGTTGTTAACAATTATTGGCGTTTCAGGATGTTTTTTGGTATAGGCATGGTACGATACGTTCGGGACCGTGGTGATAACAGTCATATCAAACTCGCGCTCCAAACGCTCCTGAATGATTTCCATATGAAGCATTCCTAAGAAACCACAACGAAATCCAAAGCCTAATGCCGCTGAACTTTCCGGAATATAAACCAAGGATGCGTCATTGAGCTGCAATTTTTCCATTGAGTTCCTGAGCTCTTCATATTCATCAGTATCCACCGGATAAATTCCGGCAAATACCATGGGTTTGACATCTTCAAAACCACCTATCGGATTAGTAGTAGGGTTTATAGCATCTGTTATGGTATCACCAACCTTTACTTCTTTTGCTTCTTTAATGCCTGTTATCAGGTATCCAACATCTCCAGCCTTAATTTCATTTCTGGGAAATTGTTTTAGCCGTAATGTTCCTACTTCATCTGCAATATATTTTTTCCCGGTTGCGATAAATTTAATATGTTGATTCTTTCGTATGGAACCGTTAATGACCCTGAAATAAGTTTCAACACCTCTGAACGGGTTATATACCGAATCAAAAATCATAGCCTGTAAAGGCTCATCTACATTCCCCTTAGGAGGGGGAATACGCTCAATGATAGCTGAAAGGACCTCTTCAATGCCAAGTCCTGTTTTAGCGCTGGCAGGTATAATATCAGATGGTTCGCAGCCTAATAGGTCAACAATATCATCAGTTACCTCTTCAATATTTGCGCTGGGCAGATCAATCTTATTTAAAACAGGGATGATCTCCAGATCGTTTTCTAAGGCCAAATAGAGATTTGAAATAGTCTGTGCTTGAATATTTTGAGCGGCATCAACCACTAATAAGGCGCCTTCACAAGCAGCAATTGCACGCGAAACTTCATAGCTAAAATCAACGTGTCCCGGAGTGTCAATAAGATTAAGGGTATATTGCTCTCCTTTATAGTTGTAATCCATTTGTATGGCATGGGATTTTATGGTTATACCCCTTTCACGCTCCAGATCCATGTTATCCAACACCTGATCTTGTTTTTCCCGTTCAGTAACAGAACCCGTAAAATCTAACAATCGGTCCGCTAAAGTACTCTTACCATGATCTATGTGCGCAATAATGCAAAAATTCCTTATGTGCTTCATACAATAAAAACAACTTATTCTTCAGAGTGCAAATATAGGTGTTTTTTAAGACCAATTCATTTTTAATTAAATGACTCTAAACCCTTTAAAATTACGGTTTTACCGTAATTGCATTTACCCTTTATCGAATATTTTATAAATATATTTGCGTATTGGATGATATATAATACATTTAATTATTAACCAAATTAATTAATCCCTTAAACGAAACAAACTTGAAAGTTCGAGTTCTATATCTTTTTATATTGTTTCCACTTGTCATGATGGCTCAGGAATATAAAATTTCTGGCATTGTTAGTGACAATAATTCCAATCCAATATCCTATGCCAATGTTGTTATATTAAATCTGGCTGATTCATCTGTTGAATCAGGCGCTATAACTGATGAAAAAGGGCTTTACACAATAGAAAATTTAATGGCCAATGATTATAAACTAAAGGTAAGTTTTTTAGGATATAAAACTGAAATCATATCATTTTCTTTATCGGAAAACAAGAATTTCAATATTACATTGAATGAAGAAAAGGAGGTTTTAGACGAGGTTAGTATAATTGCTAGAAGACCAACTTTAATAAAAGAGACAGACAGACTTATTTTTAACATAGAAAGCACATCATTAACAGAAGGCAATATTTGGGACGTGATACGAAGTACTCCCGGAGTTTTAATGATAAATGATGAGGTTTTAGTAAAGAATTCGTCGAGCATCATTTATTTAATTAATGGTAAACGAGTGAATTTAACCGGATTGGACCTGCAACAACTACTCTCGGGATCTTCTGCGGATTCAGTTAAATCGGTTGAAGTTATTACAAATCCAACTGCGAAATATGATGCTGAAGGAGATGCTGTGATCAATATAATAATGAATAAAAACCTTATAACTGGTTATAATGGAAATTTGTTTGCGAATTATACGCAAGGGATTTACCCAAGATATGCAGCAGGAACCAGTCACTTTTTTAAATCGAAGAAAACAAATCTGTTTTTAGGCTATAGTTTTAATGACATGAGAGTGAATAGAATTAACGAAGAGGAAATTAATTTTATTGAGAACAACAACGAAATTGGGAGCTGGAACACAGAGATAGATAGGAATACAACTTCACAAAATCATAATGCTAATTTGAATTTTGACTATTTCATCAATGATAAAAACACCTTTTCAATATCTGGAAATGCGAGTATAACACCTTACTGGAAGCGTTCTACAAATTCTTTTACACAAGCTGTCGATTCAACTTTTTCATCATTAAACAACACCGAAGATGACAAACTTAATTCAGCTTTAAATGTCGATTATGTTTATGAATCACGAAAGGGCAGCAAACTCTCTTTCAATTTACATCACACTAATTATGATTATAACAGATTTCAAGACGTTAACACGAATTACCTAAATCAGAATAATGATTTTTTAAGAAGCAATAGTTTTAATACATCTTCAAATCAAAATATCAAGATCTATTCTGGCCAAACAGATCTGAATATTCCAATTAAGGCGAATGGCTCTTTTGAATTGGGATTTAAGGCATCTAACATCGATTCAAAAAGTGATATCAGTCAACTTTTAACAAATAGCAATACTGAAATATTAGATTTGACAAATTCAGGAATTTTTGATTATAACGAAAAAAATATTGCAGGTTATTTAAGCCTGAGCAAAGAATGGCATAAATGGGACCTAACCCTAGGTGTCCGAACTGAATATACCGAGGCCACAGGTGATTTAGAAAGTGTCAATATCGAAACCAATAATTTTGATTATTTAAAATGGTTTCCTAATGGAAATATCACAAGAAAATTTAATGAAAACAATTCATTGGGATTGTCCTATAGCAAACGAATTGAAAGACCCACTTACTCTGATTTGAATCCTTTTCAATTCTACTTAAATGATAACGCTTTTGTTGCCGGAAACCCCAACTTATTGCCATCAATCACAGAAACTCTAACACTCTCTTATAATCTTAATAACGCTTTCACTTTTGAAGTTTACTACCGACAATCGGATAATCCATTTTCTGAATTGAGTTTTCAAGACAATGAGTCAAAACTAATTAAATATATAGCCAGTAATTTAAAACAGAATATTGATTACGGGTTTGATTTTTCCACCTATACACAAGTTGTCAAAAATTGGACAACTTATGCGGTAACTTCTATTTTTAAAGATGAAGCTCAGTTCATTGACATAGAGAACAACAATAGCCTGGAGACAAATGAGCAATGGTCTTTCTATGCTAATTGGATCAATTACTTTTCTTTTTTAAAAGACAAAAGTTTATCGGCAGATTTATCCATTCTTTATATATCACCCATAATCGATGGATCTAAAGAAGTATCTTCCAGAGCACAGTTAGATTTTGGATTGAAGAAATCATTTAATAATGGCAAATGGATATTGTCCCTCAGAGCTAGTGATATTCTATTAACAAGCGACTTTACAGTTTCTAATAATTTCAATAGCCAAAACAATAAAAATTACGCAAAGTTTGACAACCAATGGGTAAGACTTGGTTTACGATACAAATTCGGGAACACCAAACTTCAAACCAATGAAGACGTAAAAGAGCTGGAAGAAAGAGATCGTTTAGGTAATGATTAATCTACCCATTCAGCTATAAACAGATTTGTATCTCTTCCACCTCCATTATTTCTGTTAGAGGAAAAGATTAATTTCTTCCCATCATTAGAGAATACCGGAAACGCATCAAAGGTTTCCCCATGAGTAACACGTTCAAGATTTTTACCATCTAGATCGATCATATACAGATTAAAAGGAAAACCTCTTTCTGCTTCAAAATTTGATGAGAAAAGAATCTTTTTTCCAGACGGATGGAAGAATGGACTCCAATTAGCGTTACCTAATTGTGTTAGTTGACGAAGCTCGCTGCCATCAGCATTACAAATATAGAGTTCCATTTCCGTTGGTTGCACTAATCCTTCAGCCAGAAGGTCTTTATATTCCTTTATTTCTTCTTCGGTTTTTGGTCTTGATGAACGGAAAATAAGTTTAGTCCCATCAGGAGAAAAGAAAGCACCCCCGTCATATCCCAATTCGAATGTAATTTGCTTTACATCAGTTCCATCCAAATTCATTGTGTAAAGATCAATATCTCCATTTCTGGTCGAAGTGAAAACAATTTTATCACCTTTTGGAGACACTGTAGCTTCAGCATCATAACCTTTTTCTTTGGTTAGTTGACTGACTATATTTCCTTGTAAATCAGCAACAAAAATATCATAGGTGTCATAAATAGGCCAAACATATTTACCTTCTTTTCGAAGTGGAGCTTCCGGACATTCATCTCCGCCTAAATGAGTTGACGCATAAACAATATGCTTGTTATCCGGTAAAAAGTAAGCGCAAGTGGTTCTTCCTTTACCGGTACTGATCATTGGCGGAATAATGCTGTCAAAAGTATCATCAGCATTCATCAAAAACATTTGATCACATTCCACACCCCAGTTTTTATAGTTTGATTGAAAAATTAATTGTTTGTCATCAAAACTCCAATAGGCTTCTGCGTTATCTCCACCAAAAGTTACTTGACGCATCGATTTGAAATGCTTTTCTTCAGGGTAGATCAAAGAATCGATACTTGCAGTTATATCTGTTTCAGCCGAAACTTGAGTTTTTTCTGATTTGTCATTTTTACAAGAAAAAAGTAGTGTTATCACTAATAATGAATAAAACAATCTAATAGTCATAATAAAGAATTAATTTATGAGAATATGGTTCTAATAAATGGCAATTATTGCCTAATTTTGCGCAAAAATAATATTTAATAAAATGAAACACTTAATAATTCTGATATTTTTTACTGCTTTAGTATCCTGTAAACAGGAATACAAACCAGAAAATAAGATACGTGAAGACGTCGCGTTTTTAGCCGATGATAAATTGGAAGGCCGTGTTACAGGTTCGGAAGGTGAAAAAGAAGCTGGAGTTTATATAGCCAAAAGATTTAAAGACCTTGGTTTAGAACCAAAAGGGACGGATGGATATTTTCAAAATTTCACTTTTACACCTAAAAAAGATCCACATTCAGAAGCAAAATTCTCTGAAAATTCTACTGATAGCACTATAACAGGAAGAAATGTTTTAGGGTATATTAATAATAATGCTTCACAGACCATTGTGATTGGCGCCCACTACGATCATTTAGGATACAATGAATATGGAGGTTCTTTATACAGAGGTGAAGAAAAACAAATCCATAACGGAGCTGATGACAATGCCAGTGGAGTGGCTGTGATGCTTAACTTGGCATCTAAACTTAAAAAAGGCAACAAAGGAAATAATTACTTATTTATGTCTTTCTCAGGAGAGGAAATGGGATTACTGGGATCAAATTATTTTGTAAAAAACTCAACCATTCCAACAGATTCAATAAATTACATGTTGAATATGGATATGGTAGGTCGATTAAAAGCAGATAGTACTTTAGCTGTTTATGGAACTGGAACATCACCGATTTTCAAACAAGTAATTACAGCCAGCAACGATAAATTTAAGTTGATTGAAAAGGAGTCAGGGGTTGGACCAAGTGACCATACATCTTTTTACCTAAATGATATTCCTGTTCTTCATTTCTTTACAGGGCAGCATGAAGATTATCACAAACCAAGTGATGATTTTGACAAGTTGAATTATGAGGGAATGGAAATCATTTCTAACTACATTTATGATATTATTACGGACCTTGATGATAATGGAGAATTAGCTTTCAGAAAAACTAAAAACGAAAGTGAAAGTGCACCTCGTTTTAAGGTTACACTTGGAGTTGTGCCAGATTACATGTTTGATGGGAAAGGCATGCGAATTGATGGTGTTAGCGAGGACAAACCAGCTCAGAAAGCAGGATTACAAAAAGGGGACGTGGTCATTCAACTTGGGGATGTTGAAGTTAAAGACATGATGAGTTATATGACAGCCTTATCAGAATTTGAAAAAGGACAAACCACAACAGTAAAAGTACAGCGAGGTGATAAAATTGTTGAAACTCCCGTAACTTTTTAGCAAGAATAAATTTATAAAATACTTATAGACCTCAAAGGCTGTTCAAACCTTTGAGGTCTCTGTATTTAATAAAAAACGTTAATTTTGTCCAAAAAATTGAATACTTGGTAAAAATAGACAACATAGAATTACCCGATTTTCCACTTCTCTTAGCGCCGATGGAAGACGTTAGCGACCCACCCTTTCGTGCTTTATGCAAAGAGCAAGGAGCAGATGTTGTGTATACCGAATTTATTTCCAGCGAAGGCTTAATACGCGACGCTGCAAAAAGCACAATGAAGCTTGATATTTACGAAAAGGAACGTCCTGTTGGGATTCAGATCTTTGGAGCTAATCTAGACAGTATGTTGCAAACCGTTGAAATTGTTGAAAAATCAAAACCAGACATAATAGATATCAATTTTGGCTGCCCTGTTAAAAAGGTTGTATGCAAAGGGGCGGGAGCCGGGATATTAAAGGATATTGATTTAATGGTTTCCTTAACTAAAGAAATGGTCAAACGAACCCATTTACCAATCACGGTAAAAACACGGTTGGGCTGGGATCATAATTCCATAAAGATTGTTGAAGTGGCTGAAAGATTGCAGGATGTGGGTTGTAAGGCAATTTCAATTCACGGTCGTACACGAGCCCAAATGTATAAAGGCGAAGCCAATTGGGAACCAATAGCTGAAGTTAAAAACAATGCACGAATGTACATTCCAGTATTTGGGAATGGTGATGTTGACTCACCTGAAAAAGCAATGGAAATGAGGGATAAATTTGGTCTGGACGGAGCAATGATTGGAAGAGCATCAATTGGTAATCCGTGGTTTTTTAGACAGGTGAAACATTATTTTAAAACAAGTGAACATTTATCTCCAATCTCTCTTGAAGAAAGAGTTGATGCAGCCAGAAGACATTTGCAAATGGCAATAGACTGGAAAGGTGAAAAATTGGGAGTTTTTGAAACAAGAAGACATTACACCAACTATTTTAGAGGGATTCCCCATTTTAAGGAATATAGAATGAAGATGGTTACCAGCGATGACTCCAAAGATGTTTTTAACGCTTTTGATGAAGTTTTAGAAAAGTTTGCAAATCATCAGTTTGTTTAATTCTCGATCAATTTTTGTGATATTCTTCTTGAAGCTATATTGGATGCAATAATTCCTAAAGCGGAAATTGTCGCAATCACAATAATAAAATTCAAAAATTCAATTGAAACCGGATAAGCCAATGAAGATGTTATCATTATTAAGGATAATGATTTTTGCAGAACAACTACAACAAAACCAAGGAATAACCCTATTAGCCCTCCAAAGATGCTCATTAAACTACCCTGTATAAAAAAGACCTTTCTAATATCCGTTAAAGTTGCACCAAGACTAAATAGAGTGGATAAAGATTTTCTTTTATCCAGAATCATCATTATTATTGAACCTATTACGTTGAATAGAGCGATAATGAGAACCAATGTAAATATCAAATAAACCGCTAAGTTTTCGGTGTTTAACATTTTATATAATGCATCATTCAGTTGAGCCCTGTTTTTTACTAATATTTTATCCCCCAGAATGGCTTCAATTTCTGCCTTGGCAGTTTCCTCGTCTATCCCTTTATTTATTTTAAACTCCATAGAATTTAACTGGTTTTTGCCATAGTCCAAAAGATATTGTGCGGTTTCTATGTTAGTGTATACATATTTATTGTCCATATCTTCATTTATTTGGAAAATACCAACATTCACAACATCAATCGAATTAAAAGCATTTTTCATTGAGGTGATTTGCCCTTTACCAGGCTTAGGCACAAATATTTTAACAAATTTGGCGTAATCTAAAACTCCAAAAGACAGATCATTAGAAATCCCCCAACCAACAACGATCTGTCCCCATTCACCTTCAGTCTGGTTAACTTCTTTGGTTAACCAGGATCCTTGGTATATTACAGAATCTATTTCATTTACATTTTGATAATTTTGATCTACTCCTTTTATAGTTGCCATTCTTTTTTTATCATCAAAACTTAAAATGACCTGCTCTTCAATTATTTTTGAATAGTCAGCTATACTTTTTGTTTTTTTTAACTGAGTTAATTCTTCATCAGAAACAAAGAATGATTTCCCTGAAGAGGGAATGGCTTTAAGGTCAGGATCCACCAAAGTGGTAAACTGAAGACTAAAATCCTTTAATCCAGCGAAGCCGGACAGAACAATGAACAATGAGGCAGAGCCTATAATAATTCCAATACCCGCAATAATGGAAATGAAGTTTATGGCATTATTACTGCTTTTTGAAAACAGATATCGTTTTGCTATATAAAGCGCAAAGTTCATACTATAATCAGGATTTGTAAATCGATTTCAGTTTGAAGCATAAAATTTGAAGATTTATTTTTAAAACCGATTAAGATTTTTTTCTTTTTTCAAGCAGATCAGGATTTTCAATAGGGTTGTCAGATCCTTTTAAAGACTTTTCTATTTTATCAATATATTCTAAAGAATCGTCAATAAAAAACTGCAATTCGGGCATGCGTCTTAATTGATGTCTAGTTCGCTGTGCCAATTCATGTTTTATTAAATGCGCGTTTGATCGGATACCTTCAATGAGCTCTTTACCTTTATTATTAGGAAAAATACTAAGGTAAACTTTGGCAATTGACAGATCAACAGTAACATTCACTTTACTTACGGATATTATTACCCCAAACATACCTCCTCTGGAGGCCGAACCTTGCAGGACATCAACCAGATCACTTTGTAAAACTGATGCAATTTTTTTCTGTCTATTACTTTCCATGTTGTAAAAATATGGGATATTTGAATATTATTTGGATAAGATAGTACAAAATATAACGTTTAATTCAAAACAGTAGAGTTTATGAACAAAATTGAGCACATAGGAATTGCTGTAAAAAACATAAATGAGTCGAACGAATTGTTCGAAAACTTATTTGGTAAAAAGTACTACAAAACAGAAGTAGTAGAATCTGAAGGAGTGAAAACCTCATTTTTTAAAGTTGGACAAAATAAGATAGAATTGTTGGAAGCGACACATAATGAAAGTCCTATTGCAAAATTTATTGAAAAAAAAGGCGAAGGAATACATCATATTGCTTTTGACGTAAATGATATTGAACTAGAAATCAAGAGATTGACAAATTTAGGTTTTAGGGTTTTAAACGAAAAACCAAAACAGGGAGCTGATAATAAACTGGTGGCATTTTTGCATCCAAAGTCAACAAATGGCGTTCTAATTGAGCTTTGTCAAGAAAGAATTAATCAAAAATAAATTTACTTGGTACATAATAAAATATGTAGTATTATTGCAAATATGAATAGGTCCCATAGCTCAGCTGGTTAGAGCACCTGACTCATAATCAGGGGGTCCTTGGTTCGAGCCCAAGTGGGACCACTATTTAACAGTTTATCTGGTTTTTATGCAAAAAGAAATCTTTTAACGAATTTTTAGATATTTTTAAAGAAAAATTAGGCTTTTATAGTGCCTAAAATTTTGTTAACTGTCTTTTTTTTATACATTTACAGAAATATGAGAATACAAAACAAAAAGATATTAGCCTCAATCTTATTTGTATTAATAAGTTTTGTAAGTGTTGCACAAAGTGTTTCACCTCCTCCGCCATCGCCACCACCTCCACCCGGTCTGCCTATCGATGGAGGATTGTTTGTTTTATTGGTGTTGGGAATTGTATATGGCGCAAAAAAACTGATAAGCGCTAAATAATTTAGTTTTCTTCCTTTCGTGAATTGCTCTAAAGCGTCAGAGCATGTAATCTTGCTACATATTTTCCTATAACGTCAAATTCTAGATTTACAAGTGTTCCTTTCCTTATTTGCCCAAAATTAGTATTGTCAAAAGTATATGGGATAATAGCCACACTAAATTCATTATTTTTTGAGTTAACCACTGTTAAACTAACCCCATTAACTGTAATGGAGCCCTTTTCAATCGTTACATTGTCTTTTAGATCCTTATATTTAAAAGTGAACATCCAACTGCCGTTTTCTTCGGATACATTGGTACAAACTGCCGTTTGATCAACATGCCCCTGAACAATATGTCCATCAAGCCTGGCGCCAAGCACCATTGCCCTCTCTAGATTTAATTTATCACCTACCATTAAAACTCCAAGATTGGATTTTTCCAAAGTTTCATTGATTGCAGTCACAGTGTATTCGTCATCAATTATTTTGACAACAGTCAAACAGACACCATTATGAGCCATACTTTGGTCTATTTTTAATTCTTTGGCTATATCACTTTTAATCGTTATGTTTAGATTTCCTTGTTCTTTTTGGAGCTTTGAAACAGTTCCCATTCTTTCAATAATACCAGTAAACATAATGTTATTTATTTAGTTAAATTTGCATCAGCAAAATTACGAACAAAAGCCGAAAAAGGTAATGAAGAAAGAAGAAAAATTAAGAGTTGGGATTTCCATAGGAGACCTTAATGGAATTGGCGGAGAGATCATAGTCAAAACTTTTGAAGACACCAGAATGTTGGAGTTTTGCACACCCGTAATATTTGCTTCAGTAAGGCTTCTTACTTTTTTAAAAAAACATTTCAAAAGTGAAATTAGCATTCACGGATTAAATAATCCAAAGGATATTATTAATGGAAAAGTTAATGTTGTTAATGTCTGGAAGGAAAATATTGACGTTGTTTTTGGAAACGAAAGCAAGGAAGCTGGAAAATATTCAATAAAATCATTAGAAGCCGCAACAACAGCTTTGATAAAGGATGAAATTGATGTCTTAGTTACTGCGCCAATTAATAAACACAATATTCAATCAGAGCAATTTAATTTTCCTGGCCATACAGATTACTTGGCAAAAAGACTGGAAGGAGAGAATCTCATGCTTATGATTACAAACGAATTAAAAGTAGGACTCTTGACCGATCATGTTCCATTAAAAGATATTGCGTCACATATTTCTCCTGAATTAATTGAGAAAAAGATATCTATATTATACAAAACACTTATTCAGGATTTTGGTATAAGGAAACCTAAGATCGCCGTATTAGGAATAAATCCACATACAGGAGACAGCGGAGTAATTGGAAAAGAAGATGATGAAATAATGAGACCAACACTTGATAGGATTAGAGACAAAGGCAAATTGGTTTTTGGGCCTTATGCGGCAGACAGCTTTTTCGGATCGGATAATTTCAAAAATTTTGATGCTATTTTAGCCTCGTATCATGATCAGGGACTAATTCCATTTAAAACACTTTCTTTTGGCAAAGGAGTTAACTACACTGCAGGGCTGAATAAGATACGTACTTCACCAGATCACGGCACAGCATATGAAATAGCAGGAAAGGGTATAGCAGATTCCAGTTCATTTAAAGAAGCGATTTTTGCGGCAATTCATATTTTTATAACAAGAAAAGAATACGAGGAACTTTCTTCCAATCCCTTGAAAAAGACATCAAAACCAGCCTGATTATTTTTTTGTTGATAACTTCTTTTGCTAAAAGAAAAATTTATATATTTGCAGGCTCAAAATGGATGTAATATGAAGGCTTTAAAAGAGTTTACAATTCAGTTTGTAGGATTAAAAGTTGGAAAACATCATTTTGATTATCAAATTGATAAAAAGTTCTTTGAGTATTTTAATTTTGAAGATTTTAACGATTCTAACATTAAAGCAGAAGTTGTTTTAGATAAAAAACCTACGCTTTTAGAATTTGAATTTAAAATTTCCGGAACAATAAATGTAAATTGTGATCTTTCAAATGAACCCTATGATCAAAAAATCAAAGGCTCGTTACAACTGGTAGTGAAGTTTGGTCAGGAATTTAATGACGAAAATGAAGATATCTTAATTATTCCACACGGTGAATATGAGATAAATATTGCACAATACATTTATGAATTGATTGTACTTTCTGTGCCATCAAAGTTAATCCATCCGGGAATTAAAGATGGTACATTAAAATCAGATATCTTAGATAAACTCGAAGAATTAAGTCCAAAAGACTTAGATGAAAAAGAAAGTTCAGAGGAAATAGATCCTCGGTGGAACAAATTAAAAAAACTATTAACGGATAAATAAATCAAAAAATGGCACATCCTAAAAGAAAGATCTCTAAAACCAGAAGAGACAAAAGAAGAACACATTACAAAGCGGAAGCTGCTCAGATTGCAACGTGTCCTACAACAGGAGAAGCGCACCTTTATCATAGAGCTCACTGGCATGAAGAAAAACTTTATTACCGAGGGCAAGTGCTTATTGACAATACAGAGGCAGAAGAAAATAAAGCATAACAACTATGCAAGCATATAAAATAACGCTCTTACAGAGCGTTTTTTTTATGATTAATTTTTCTAAAAGTTAAAAACAACCTATTTTGCATCAAAATTGGTCAAAAAACATTAATTTCAATTAGTTTTAGATCATTTTTGACATTTTTTTGACATTTTTTAGTCAAAAATTATAAAATTATATGGGTAAAATCTCAGCTGCAATTACCGCTTTAGGGGCATATGTTCCAGATTATGTATTAACCAATAAGATATTAGAAACAATGGTTGATACAAATGATGAATGGATTACTACACGAACTGGAATCAAAGAAAGAAGAATATTAAAGGAAAAGAATAAAGGCACCTCGTTTTTGGCAATTAATGCTGCTAATGATTTAATAAAAAAATCCAATCTGGATCCCTTACATATTGAACTGGTCATAGTAGCAACAGCAACTCCTGACATGCAGGCTGCAGGAACATCAGTTTATGTTGCCTCTCAAATAGGCGCAAAAAATGCTTTTGGATTTGATCTGGTAGCGGCATGTTCAAGTTTTGTTTACGCAGCTTCTGTGGCATCAGCATATATTGAATCTGGAAAATACAAAAAAGTTCTTGTTATAGGTGCAGATATGAATTCATCAATGATAGATTATACTGATAGGACAACCTGTATTATTTTTGGAGACGGAGCAGGAGCCGTACTTCTTGAGCCCAATACAGAAGGGCTTGGCATACAAGATGAACTATTAAGAAGTGATGGTTCAGGAAGAGAATTTCTTCAGGTTCCGGCTGGCGGATCTATTGAACCCGCAACAAAGGAGACTGTAAAAGCTAAAAGACACTATGTGTATCAGGACGGAAAAACCGTTTTCAAATGGGCTGTTTCAAAAATGGCAGATGTTTGCGAAAAGATCATGGAACGAAATAATTTAACCAATGATGATATTAATTGGCTAGTGGCACATCAAGCCAATAAAAGAATTATAGACGCCACAGCTAAAAGGTTAAAACTTGAACCTGAAAAAGTTATGATGAATATTCAAAAATATGGTAATACAACTTCAGCCACCATACCATTACTTTTAAACAATTATGAAAAACAGCTAAAAAAAGGAGATAATTTGATAATAGCTGCCTTTGGAGGCGGATTTACATGGGGCTCTATTTATTTGAAATGGGCTTATAATAACTAAACTAAAAACTAACTTTTTAAAATCTAAATAATCATGGATTTAAAGGACATTCAAAACCTAATTAAATTTGTTGCCAAATCAGGAGCAAGTGAGGTTAGATTGGAAACTGATGATGTTAAAATCACCATCAAAACAGGAGACTCCAACAAGGGAGAAACAACAATTGTTCAACAAATTCCTGTAGGAACACCAATAACTCAGGCGCCTGTAGTTCAAGCGGCCGTTGAAGCAGAAACTAAGCCAAAGGACGCATCTCCTTCTGGGTCAGAAGATTCAAAATATATAACAATAAAATCGCCAATAATTGGAACCTTTTACAGAAAACCTTCTCCTGACAAACCTGTTTTTGTTGAAGTAGGACAGACAATAAACCAAGGAGATGTATTATGTGTTATTGAAGCCATGAAACTATTCAATGAAATTGAATCAGAAGTTTCCGGGAAAATAGTTAAAGTACTGGTTGATGACGCTTCTCCTGTAGAGTTTGACCAACCATTATTTTTAGTAGATCCGTCATAACAATTTAAAAATTCCAATATACAAATCTCAAAATCCAATATTTGGAATTTGGAACATGGAATTTGAAATTTTTAAAACAAAGAGTTATGTTCAAAAAAGTATTAATTGCAAACAGAGGCGAAATAGCATTACGTGTTATAAGAACTTGTAAGGAAATGGGTCTAAAAACTGTAGCTGTCTATTCCACTGCTGACCAGGACAGTTTGCATGTAAGGTTTGCAGATGAAGCAGTCTGTATTGGCCCACCACCAAGCAGTGAATCCTATTTAAAAATGTCTAATATTATTGCTGCAGCAGAGATCACCAATGCTGATGCGATACATCCAGGATACGGATTTTTGTCAGAAAATGCTAAATTTTCAAAGATATGTGAACAACATGGTATCAAATTTATTGGGGCCTCTGAAGAAATGATCAACAGAATGGGTGATAAGGCCTCTGCAAAATCAACAATGATAAAAGCAGGCGTACCTTGTGTTCCAGGGAGTGAAGGTATAATTGCAACATTTGAAGACTGTCAAAAAGTAGCGAAACAAACAGGTTATCCTGTTATGTTAAAGGCTTCAGCAGGAGGCGGAGGCAAGGGAATGAGGGCTGTTTGGAAACCTGAGGATTTAAAAGAAGCCTGGGATTCTGCCAGACAGGAATCAAAAGCTGCATTTGGCAACGATGACATGTACATGGAAAAACTTATAGAAGAGCCACGTCACATTGAAATTCAAATTGTGGGTGACTCAACAGGTAAAGCTTGTCATTTATCAGAAAGGGATTGTTCCATACAAAGAAGACATCAAAAGCTCACTGAAGAAGCACCATCTCCTTTTATGACTCCTCAATTAAGAAAAAAAATGGGTAATGCTGCTGTAAAAGCAGCTGAATATATTGGCTATGAAGGTGTAGGAACCATTGAATTCTTGGTAGACAAACACAGGAATTTTTACTTTATGGAGATGAATACTCGTATCCAGGTAGAACATCCTATTACAGAACAGGTTATAGATTTCGATCTGATTTTTGAACAAATAAAAGTGGCTGCCGGAGTGCCTATTCTGGGGGTCAATTACATCCCAAAATTACATTCAATAGAATGTAGAATCAATGCGGAGGATCCATATAACAACTTTAGACCATCTCCGGGTAAAATAAACAATTTACATGTTCCGGGAGGCCACGGAGTAAGGGTAGATACCCACGTATATGCAGGTTATACAATTCCTCCAAATTATGATTCTATGATCGCGAAATTAATAACGACTGCTCAAACAAGAGAAGAAGCGATTAGCAAAATGAGACGCGCCTTGGATGAGTTTGTAATTGAAGGAATCCACACAACAATACCATTCCATAGACAACTTATGGACCACCCGGATTATATAGCTGGAAACTATACCACAAAATTCATGGAAAGCTTTGTCATGAATCCAAGAGATGAATAATACTTATAAAAACTCCGAATTTCATTTCGGAGTTTTTTTATGCCTTTTCATTACCTTTAATATTTTAACCTAATTTCTTTTAAAATGAAACAAGTTGTCGTTCTTGGAGCTGGAATGGTAGGAAGTGCAATTGCCATTGATATGGCGAAAAAGCATAAGGTTACGGTTACAGATTTTGATGAAAGAAAATTAAAAAAGGTAAAGAATATATGCGAAGATTTGAGCATTGTTAAGCTGGATGTCACCAATAAATCTTTGTTGCAGTCAACTATAAAACCTTTTGATTTGGTTATTTGCGCAGTCCCTGGGTTTCTGGGGTTTCAGACTATAAAATCAGTGATTGAGGCAGGTAAAAATGTGGTTGACATTTCATTTTTTCCTGAAAACGCTCTTGATTTAGATGCTTTAGCAAAAAAAAACAATGTAACCGCAATAGTTGATTGTGGTGTTGCACCCGGAATGGATAATATAATTCTGGGACACTACAATGAAAAACTGAAACTAACAGATTTTGAATGTCTGGTTGGAGGATTGCCTAAAGTTAAAAAATGGCCATTCTACTATAAAGCTCCCTTTTCGCCAATAGATGTCATAGAGGAATATACCAGACCAGCGCGCTATGTTGAGAACTTCAAGATCATAACAAAAGAAGCCTTAACCGACTGCGAATATTTGAATTTCGATAATATTGGGACACTGGAATCTTTTAATACTGATGGATTACGTTCCATAATTCACACCATGTCTCATATACCTAATATGAAGGAAAAGACATTACGCTATCCAGGCCATGTTGATTTTATTAAAGGATTGAAAGAAAGCGGGTTTTTTAGTGAAGAAAAAATGGACTTTAGTGGCACTGAAGCTTCGGTACGGGATTTTACCAGTAAAATTCTTTTTAAGGAGTGGGAATTGGAGGAGGAAGATGAAGAATTTACTGTTATGAGAATCACTTTAAAGGGAAGGAATTCTAATGGAAAAACAGAAGAAATAGTCTATGAACTATACGATGAATATTGTCCTAAAACTAAGACTTCATCTATGTCAAGAACAACCGGATATACGGCTACGGGAGCAGCGAATTTATTATTAGATGGATTGTTTAATGAAAAAGGAGTATTTCCTCCGGAATTGGTTGGAAAACATGAGAAATGTTTCAATTACATTCTAAATTATTTAGAGGAAAGAAATGTAGTTTATAAGAAATCTTCCAGATTAATTTAATAACAAAGACCAAAAATTTAAAAAGAAAAGACGCTATTATGATAAAAAAGATCTTAAAGTTCCTTTTTAAATTGGTTCTCTATTTTGTCATATTCTCTTTACTTGCAGTAATTCTTTTTAAATGGGTTCCTGTGCCTCTAACACCTTTAATGGTGATAAGAAGTGTAGAACAAAAACAGCAAGGCAAAAAAATTGTTTTAAAACATGACTGGGTCTCGATTGATAATATCTCTAAAAACTTGCAATTAGCAGTTATATGTAGTGAAGATCAAAATTTCTTGTCACATAAAGGCTTTGATTTGAAGGCCATAGAAAAAGCCTATGAAAACAACAAACGAGGAAAACGCATTAAAGGAGCAAGTTCCATTACCCAACAAACTTCTAAAAATGTGTTTTTATGGCCGGAACGCAGTTGGCTGCGAAAAGGTTTAGAAACCTATTTTACTTTTTTAATTGAATTAATTTGGTCCAAAGAGCGCATTTTAGAGGTTTATCTTAATAGTATTGAAATGGGCAATGGCATATATGGAGCTGAAGAAGCGTCTCAATTTTGGTTTAAAAAATCAGCCTCAAAATTATCACAATACGAAGCTTCAGCAATTGCAGCAATATTGCCAAACCCAAGAAAGTATAAAGCTAATCCTCCTTCAGGTTTTATTCAGTCAAGAATGAATTGGATCGTAAATCAAATGAATTTTTTTGGCCCTTTTGAATTAAAGGGAAATTAGTTGAAGTTATTGAAAATGACAATCAAAAAGGAATTATACGATCGATGTTATGCCCATGTTAATAGCAGGCTACAAAGTATCCAGAATTTGATTTCAGAAATTCAGGAATCCTTGCTTTCTGAAACCAAAAGCAGTGCTGGTGACAAGCATGAAACAGGAAGAGCGATGCTGCAATTGGAGAGAGAAAAGGCAGGTCAGCAATTAGCCGAAGTACAAAAACTAAAAGAAACTCTCACTAAAATTGACCTTACTAAATCTTCTAATATTGTTTGTTTGGGCAGTTTGGTTTATACCACTCAATCCAATTATTTCATTAGTATTAGTGCAGGAAAATTTACAGTCGGCAACATTGATTTTTTTGCCATTTCACCCAACACACCAATTGGTCAATTGTTGTTATCAAAACAAGTTGGTCATGAGGTAGTTTTTAGAAACCAGAATTTTAAAATTACAAACATATTATAACTAAAAAACCATGAAATTTTCAAACCTTTTAATCCTTTCTTTTGTGTTAATAGCCTTTTTTAATGTTCAAGAATTAGAGCAATTTAAAGAGGTTTCTTTTGTAGGTTTTAAAATCAAAAATCTTGGAGTAAATGTAGATGGAAGTTTTTCAAAAGTCAAAATTGATGCAAAAATTGATAAAAATGATCTGGCCAATAGTTTTATTAATTCGGAAATCTGGGTCGAGTCCATTGAAACAGGCATGAAAAAAAGAGATGAACATATTCTGGAGGAAGATTATTTTGATTTAAAAAATTATAAAATAATTTTTTTTAAATCTTCAAAAATAGAGTGGGTCTCTGAAAACAAATATCAAGTCGAAGCTAATTTAACTATCAAAGAAATTACTAAAAAAGTTAGTATTCCAATCTACTTATCTACACAAAATGATGAGATAACAATTACTTCAGAATTTGAAATTAACAGGATAGATTATGGAGTTGGGGGAAGAAGCCTAATTCTTGGAAAAGCCGTAAAAATAAATGTGAAACACTTGTACTTTAAATAGATTTAATTTATTTAAACAATTCGGTTTTCACCGTAGTAAAATATCTGTCACTAACAGGAATAACAACATCAGAAATCAATAAATCCTTGCCTTTTAAGCCACTTACCTTATGTTTGTTCACAATATAAGAACGATGCACACGCATAAACAGGCTTTTGGGCAATGTTTTTTCTAAAGATTTGAGCGTTTGATAGCTCATTATTTTTTTGCCGGAAGTATGAAAATTCACGTACTCACTGTCACTTTCAATATAAAGTATATCTTCAAATTTGAGTTTAAATAAATCGTAACCAGATTTTACGGTAATAGTTTCATCGCTTAGATCTTCATCTTTTTTATGCTTATTGACGGCTTGCAGAAAACGTTCAAACGAAATGGGTTTTAATAAATAATCTAAAGCATTCAACTCAAACCCTTCTAAAGCATACTCAGAATAAGCAGTTGTAAAGATTACCTTGGTTTTGGCATCAATCATTTTAGCAAATTCTGTACCTTTTAATTCTGGCATCTGAATATCCAGAAAAACGATATCAATATGAGAACTCTTTAAAATTTGCATAGCATCAATCGGATTTTCAAAATCAGCAACCAATTCTAAAAAATCAACTTTATCAATGTAGGATCTTAGCAAAGTTCTTGCCAATTCCTCATCATCAATCACTATGCATTGTATCGTATTCACGCTAATTTTAAATGGAGATTTACTTTAAAACTTGTGTCGGTTTCACTTATTTTCAATTCATGTTTTTCGGGATACAATATAGCTAATCTTTTCATTACATTTTCCAATCCAATCCCTCCAACACCATCCTTAATAATCGCTTTTTTAGGCTTGCTGTTTTCTATTTCAAAATTGATATCATCAGTATCAGCATCAATTTTAATATTTATGAACGAATTTTTTCTGTCATCAATATTACTGTGCTTTAAGGCATTTTCAACATAAGGAATAAACAACATTGGAGCAACTGGAATGGAGCTATTAGCTATGTTTAATTCAGTAGAAATAGGATAATCTTTACTGCTTTTTAAGGCGAACAATTTTAAGTAATTCTCTATATATTCAACCTCTTTTTTTATTGGAACGGTTTCCTGGTCGCACTCGTACAAAACGTAGCGAAGCATATCAGATAAATTAATGATGCTTTTTTGTGTTCTCTTAGAATCAATTCCAGCTAACGTGTAGATGTTGTTTAAGGAGTTGAACAGAAAATGGGGATTTATCTGCGATTTTAGTAGTTTAAGTTCATTCTGCAGATTTACGTTTTTGGCTTTTATTGTTTCTGCCTCTTTTTTCTTTAAATGATTAAATACTTCAACAGTAATGGCCAAAACATAAGTAATGGTTAGAATCAATAAATGAAATAAAAAACGGGATGGTGGTTTTCTGGGTTCTGGTCCTGGAGGAGGACCAAAATCAAAATCATTAATAGGCTGATGAGTTTCTATTGGCACTGCAAAAAGACTTGTCAAAATATAAGTTGATGCGAGAACCACAATAACTGAAACGACAGCGAAAAGAACAGATTTCTTTTTAAATAACAGCTTTGGAGCAGTAAAATAAATTAGTCCACCAATAAGAAATATCTGGAATATAAAGACAACTAAATTCTCCTTAAGTATATCTGGATTAGCTTCTTGATTCAGCCAGATAATAATACCAATGACCAACCATAAAGCAGCTTGGATAATAAGTCTAATAATTTTATTCATGGTACAAATTAACGGAAAATTAAATGTTTCAATTCTAAAAACGGGCAATAAAATCCAGTTGAAATATAGCGGTTACAGAAGGAATTAAACCATTTACTGAAAAGGTTATACCATTCGCTGAAAACACACTTTCTCAATCTTACTTTATTAGAAATTTGTAGTCTAAAAGATAAAGAACTAATAAAATGCCAATAAAAAGTATAAACGGTTGTATAGGTTGTGAAGAGTGCATTAAAAGCTGTCCGACTGACGTCATAAGGTTAAATCCTGATTCTAAAAAGGCTGAAATTTTATATCCGGAAGACTGCCAGATTTGTCATTTATGCAGAATGTATTGTCCGGTTGATGCTATTGTAATCACACCAGACAAATCCATTCCTGTTATTGTTTCTTGGGGTTAAAAACAGAGTTATGAAAACAAGAAGCTACATAATCAAATTTTCGGCACTTATCATCACATTTATTGCAGTGCCTTTATTTTTGTATTTCTCCGGAAACTTTCCAAGAAGAACCACGTTAATGGAGACCCTTTCAATAGTCACTATTTTAGCGTTTTCATTATTGCTATCTCAATTTTTCACATCAAGGTTGAATTATAAATTGATGAAGCAAATTAGAATGGTCAATGTTTTGGTCATTCATAAATTTATAGGATACCTTTTCATTTCAGTTATACTATTACATCCATTTTTCATCATTGTTCCAAAGTTTTTTGATAATGGTGTCACACCATCAGATGCCCTTATAAGATTGATTACAACGTTTGGCACTACAGGAATCATCCTCGGGTTAATTTCCTATGCCATCATGCTAATCCTAATGGTGACAGCCTTTTTCAGATTTAAAATGCATTTACACTATCGAACATGGAGAAGCCTTCATGGTTATTTAACCTTGTTATTTGTAATTACAGCCACGTGGCATGTGATTGACATGGGAAGACACAGCAACAGTTCATTTACAATGTTTTATCTGTTGGTTGTAGCAGTAGGAATTTATTACGTATTAAGAAAGTATCTCTTTAAAAAAACAGTAAAAAATGAACCGAGCCGATAAGCTAAACATTAAGTAAATATGGTTTTACAAGCGGCGAACACATTTTTACAATTAATAAACAATTAAGGATTACAAAAATGACAACAGAAACTAAAAATATGTCAAGACGAAAGTTCATTTCCTTAGCAGGAGGAGCTGCTGGTTTTGCAACCATTGCAGGATTGGGAATGAATATGGATTGGGCTTTGAACAATCCTGAAATTGATGCAGAAACAATTGACAAAAACAAGATAAGTACTGACGTTTTGGTTGTTGGCAGCGGAATGGCAGGCTTGTTTGCCGCTGTAAAAGCGCATGATGCTGGGTCAAATGTAGTAATGGTTTCCAAAGGACGATTGGGTTCTTCAGGACAAACACCTTTTGCTAAAGGAATCTTTGCTTACGATAAAGACAAAGAGGAATTAAGCATTGATGAATTTGTTGCCAAAGTGTCTCGTTCGGCGCTTGGTACCAATAATAAAGCTTATACAAGACAATTGGCTGAGACATTCGTTGGCACGAGTAAATGAATTAAAAGAATGGGGATTCTTTGAGTCTTCGTTGTATAATAAAAGTTTTAGCAAGCCCATAGAAGAGACGAAACATTCCTGTTCACGAACGAGTGACCATTACACATTTAATAAAAGAAGACGATAGAGTTGTAGGTGCGGCTGGTTTTAGTATCGATGAGCAAAAAGTGCTGTTTTACGAAGCTAAAAGCGTGATTTTATGTACAGGAGCAGGTGGGTTTAAACCAAACGGTTTCCCAATTTGCGACCTTACTCACGATGGAACAATAATGGCCTATGATATTGGAGCAAAAGTCACCGGAAAAGAATGGAACGATGGTCATCCTGCCAGAGGTGAAAACCCAGCAGCTTGCTACGATGGTTGGGGAGACATGTTCGAGCAAAAACCAAGCACAACAAGCATTGGAGTTCGCCACGATCTGGGTGTCGATATGAATTATATGGCGTATATGAATGGTGGCGCTGCACAAATGGGACCTCCAGGAATGGGAAATAAGGAAAACACAGTGTCTGGAGGACCATATAGACCAGAAGAATTTTCAGGTGGAGATGGACCTGGTGGACCACCTCAAGACGGAGAAAATAAGGACAAAAGACCACCAAGAAAAGATGGTGAAGGAGGACCTCCAGGAATGGGAGGCGGCGTAGTAGGTGGTTCTTCAGCAGGTATGTCAATTCACAAAGCAGAAGGGTTGGTTCCAATTAACGATACATGTGAATCTACAATTCCAGGATTATATGCAGCTGGTGATGCTTTGGGTTCTTATATGGCTGGAGGTATTTATACACAAATTGGTTCCTCTTTGTCTGGTTCTGCGGTGCAAGGTGCAATTGCGGGAGAAACGGCAGCCAAGTATAGTAAAAAAGTGAAATCGAAAAGTATTCCCACTTCAAAATTAAACAGTATTGAAGAAGATATTTTAGCACCTTTAAAACGAGAAGCTGGTTACAGTCCTGCTTGGGTGACACAAACCTTGCAAAGCATCATGATTCCTAATTTCATTATCTACATAAAAAAGGAAAATTTAATGAGAGCTGCTTTGGCTTATGTTGAAGAATTACGAGACCATCATGTACCACATTTGAGAGCTTCAAACTTGCACGAATTGCGTTTAGCACACGAAACCAAAAACATGGTGATTAGTGCCGAAATGAAATTAAGAGCTTCCCTAATGCGTACCGAAAGTAGATGTAGCCATTACAGATTGGATTACCCTGAAATGGATAACGAAAACTGGCAAGCTTGGATTAACATTTTTAAAGGAGAAGATGGATCCATGCAGTTGGAGAAACAGCCATTTAACACGTGGCCAACAGTAAAAACAAAAACCGAAATAGAACAAATCGGTTAGTTTACAGAAAACTAAACGCCATTCACTGAAAACCAAAATTTCGCATTTAACTTTTACAGACATTTACAGAGTTAATAGAAAATAAAAACACAAAAATCATGAACACAAGAAACCTAAAATTAGTAATTACAATAATGACCATTGCTTTATTTGCTTCCTGCAAATCATCTTCAGATGCAGAGAGTACGGACAAGACTTCAAAAGGACGTCAAGGAGGTCAACCAAGTGTAGAAAAATTGATTGCAGAAATGGATTCTAACAAAGATGGCAAACTATCTAAAGATGAAGTAAAAGGACCATTAAAAACTGATTTTTCAAAAATTGATACAGATGATGATGGATATCTGTCAGAAAAAGAATTAGAAAAAGCTCCTAAACCGGAAAGACAAGGTCAAGGAAGACCTCAAGGAGGACCAAG
>CAWHCT010000042.1:0-13442 GCA_963827785.1 uncultured Flavobacteriaceae bacterium
CTCCTATTGAAAAAAAGTTTAATATGGGCGTTTTACAGGTTTAGATTATAAAGTATAATGTTAATTTTACTTCAGTAATTTCAAAGTTTCTGAACGCTGAATCTTTCCAGAAAAAGTATTTACAAATTCCGGTAGAAAATAGACTTTTTTAGGGACTTCATATTTATCCAAAACCTTGAAAATTGATTTATCTAAATTAAATTTATCCCCTTCAATAATTAAGATCAATTTTTGACCAAGAGTATCATCATCCTCTGATGCTATTACAAAACGCTGATCAATCTGACTTGACAATTTATTTTCTATTACTTCCGGGAATAACTTAATCCCGCCGGAATTTATCGTATTATCAATTCGACCCAACCATTCAAAAGTCTTGTCAGAATGCAATTTAACAAGATCATTTGTGATGAGTTCATGAGACGAGACAAAAGGTGCATCAATGACTAAACAACCTCTTAAATCCTGTGAAATGTTTACTCTGGGTAACGCTGTAAAATAATGCCATTCTTCTTCTTTCAAAGGAGATCGGTCAAAGTTATTCAATCGTCGCGCAGCAATATGAGTTACTGTTTCAGTCATTCCATAAGTCTCAAAAATATTAGCAGGACATTTCTGTATCTTTTCTTTTAATTTCCTAGATACCACTGCTCCACCCACCAAAATATTTTTAATATTCCCAACATATCCAACCATATTGGTTAGTTGTGAAGGCGACATAGAACTCAAAGTATAGGGTTTCTCATAGTCAAAAACAGGACTGAGAGTAGGTTCGGTGATGTCCAGTGCAAGACCTAAAATAATAGCTCTTATAAGCATCATTTTTCCCGCTATATAATTTCCGGGTAAACAATGTAAAGCAGTATCTCCAGGATAAATATCAAAAAAATCACCTGTTGCAATAGCTGAATTTACCATGTGCTGCTTAAGCAATTTTATATCTTTTGGTATACCTGTAGATCCAGAGGTTTTTGCCATGATATATTCTTCCTCATTTAACCAATCTGTCAGGAAATCACCCAATACCCGTTCAAAAGGCTCTCCTTCTTTAATATAACTATAGGCAACTTCTTTAAGTTGATCATGGTCATAATATATGCCATTTAATCTAAACTGATTATGTACTTTTCTATATAGTGGCATTCTACTTATTCTAAAATTTTATAATCTTCAACCTGAGGTTCTGATACTTTTCCAAATAACTTATTACTCCAGTCATTCCATTTATATTTCTTGGCAAAAATAAAAAGTAATATGGGATAAACGACCAATACAGGAAGTATAATTTCTAAAACAGCACTAGGAGGTTCTTCACCGGTATACCTAAAAACAGCATCAGTTTGTAAGGCAGACCAATTAGCGGTAACCAAAACTGCCGCAAGCAAATTATTGCCAAAATGAAAACCTAAAGCCAATTCCAGTCCTTCATCCATCAACGTCATTATACCCAAAAATAATCCAGTACCAATATAGAATACCATAACAACATAGCCTATTTCGGCTACTTCCGGGTTGGCACCATGGAATACACCAAATAGAACAGAAGTCAATATCAGGGGAAACCATTTATTTTTGACAAAAATCCCAATATGTTGCATTAAGTAGCCTCTAAACAAATATTCTTCCAAGCCTATTTGCAAAGGAAAAAAGATCAAACTTATAATTAAAAGTATTGTGAATTTAACCGGATCGAATTGCAATTCGATCTCTGAAGGATCAACCATATAGGAAATAGCAAATGTTACAAGGGTTATACCTACTATTAAAAAGAATGAAAAAGCGGTTCGACTCCAATCTATTTTTTTTCTTGCTGTCGTCAAGGACTTGATACTACGCTGATGCATGTACTTGACCAATAAAAATAAAAGTCCTAACAGAATAGCAAAAGGAACCAGATTGACTGCTAACCAAAAATTCTTACTTGGAATAAGTTCGAGCAATTTTTTCTGTTCCTGGGCAACGTCAATAGTATCTCCAAAAAAAAGGAAAAATACCAGGTTTACTATAAATAATCCAGCTACAAGAATGGTTGTGATAATAAACATCCAGACCTTATTCTCTCCTTTATATGCTTGTTGTATGTAATTCATTTCAATTTAGACTAAATTTCCACTTTTTGTTTTTATTGTATTGCAATGTACCATTTTTTACTATTAGAGGGCAATCAAAATTATTAGTAAAAAGACCACCAGTACCTAAACCTTGAGGCATTTTATTCTTTTTGAGATATGTGTACTGAGCTATGGCATTTAACCCAACATTACTCTCCAAAGCACTTGTGACCCACCAGCCAATATTTTGATCTTCAGCAATTTTTATCCATTCATTACTACCCACGTAGCCTCCAATTAAACTAGGTTTCAGGATGATATACTGCGGATTAATTGTTTGTATCAGATCTCGTTTTTTTGTTACAGAAAAAACACCAATTAATTCTTCATCTAAAGCTATTGGCAACGGAGTTTGCTCACATAATTTAGCCATTTCCTGAAATTGTCCTGCTTTAATAGGTTGCTCTATGGAGTGTAAATCAAATTCTGATAATATTTTTAATTTCTCCAGTGCATCAATTGGATTGAATGCTCCATTGGCATCAACCCGTAATTCAATGTCTTTGGAAGTGTATTCCTTTCTAATCGATTTAATTAATTCAATCTCTGTTTCAAAATCAATAGCTCCAATTTTCATTTTAATACAGGTAAATCCTGACTGGATCTTCTCTTGAATCTGTTGTTTCATAAACCGCTTTGTTCCCATCCAAATCAATCCGTTTATTGGAATATGATCTTTTCCACGTGTAAATTTTGATGGAAATAATTCAAAAGGATCATCACTCTCCAGAGATTTAAATGCCATTTCTAAACCGAATTGAATACTGGGAAACTCCATTAAATCATTGTTCAACCTGTCCAACCCAAGACTAATGTTATCACAAACCCACTTGAGCTTTTTTTCGAAATCCGGTCTGTCGTCAATACTTAGACCTCTAAATAAGCCACACTCCCCTATTCCTCTTTTATTTTTAGAATTCAGGATTATAAACCAGGTTTCTTTTGAGCGCAGTATTCCTCTGGATGTACCACTGGGATTTTTAAAATTGAGAATATATTTATGATAGATTGCATTCATTGATTTCAAAAATACAGCAATAAATCAACCTTACTAAAAAAAATATTATAATTCCAGACTTTCTCCAATTTCAAGTAACATCAGATCTTTGTCATTATCAAAGAATTTTCTTTTAGCTTCAGCATGATCGATTTCTATGTATCCGAAAGTATCATAGTGGTAACCCAAAATCTTGTCACATTCAACAAAATCACTGGCAGTAATAGCATCATCAATACCCATTGTGAAATTGTCTCCAATAGGTAATATGGCCAGATCCAATTTAGTTTTAAGAGGGATCAATTTCATGTCATAAGTCAAAGCGGTGTCACCGGCAATATAAATATTCTTATGCTCACCTTCAATTACAAAACCTCCGGGTTGACCCCCATAACTCCCATCAGGAAATGAAGATGTATGGATGGCATTTATATATTTGACAGTGCCAAACTTGAATTCCCAGCTACCTCCATGATTCATAGGGTGACCCTCCAATCCTAAATTCTGATAGTACGTCACGATCTCAAAATTAGAAACAATTGTTGCCTTGGTTCTTTTTGCAATGGTTTCCACATCCAGAATATGGTCTTGATGGGCATGGGTCAATAAAATAAAATCTGCTTTTAAGCTATTAATGTCAATATGTGAAGCTTTCGGATTTGCTGAAATAAACGGATCTACCAAGATGTTAATTCCCTTAACTTCAATTCCTAAGCTTGCATGACCTAAAAATGTTATTTTCATTTTGAATAATTTTTAATGAAAATACAAAAAAAAAACTCAGATATTTGTATATCTGAGTTTTCCAATCCCCAAAATTAAGAGTTGACACTCTAGCAATTAGCTAATCTTGTGTAAGATTAACCATACTAAAGTTAATATATTTTCTTGATTTACAATGCATTGTTGTTAAATTTTTAACATATTTTATAGATTTATAAGATTAATCTTATTTTTTAATTTAAATTTTTCTTACAAAATTTGTCCAATTCCGAGTAAAATAGAAAATGCAAAGGCGCTTAATGCCAATAACTTTAACTGTGAATCCAGTAACTTTGGCTCGTTATTATTACTTACGTATTTCAAATGTGCAATCAAGGGTATAAAAGAGAGAAAGAAAATTAAATTATAGAGTGAATTATAATATAATAAGACAAATAGTGTTGAGAAAAGCATAGTTGCGATAAGTAAAAAACTATGATATCTTTTAGCACCCTTTTGCCCGAGTTTTACTGCCAGAGTTATTTTATCCGCTTTTTTGTCTGAATCAATATCTCTCATATTATTGAGATTTAATACAGCCATACTTAAAAAACCAATACAAATTGAAGGTAGAAAAACCACATGATCAATTTGTTTGGCAAATAAAAAATAACTCCCAACAACACTAATCAATCCAAAAAAAATAAAAACAAATATATCACCTAAGCCTCTGTATCCATATGCTGAATCTCCTACAGTATATCGTATCGCCGCTGCAATTGAAAGTCCACCAAGTATAAAGAAGATCAAAGAGTAAAGGAAATTATTCAAGCCAAAGGCTTTTAAAATAAGCAAGAAGGCAAAGAAAATAAC
The DNA here is from genome assembly GCA_963827785.1 of uncultured Flavobacteriaceae bacterium. Lineage (GTDB taxonomy): Bacteria > Bacteroidota > Bacteroidia > Flavobacteriales > Flavobacteriaceae > Site-B1. Next base: position 4,684 of record CAWHCT010000042.1, read on the forward strand.
TACAACAATATTAAATTTAATAGCGTTATACATTTGATTTGGTGAGATCTTACCACTTTGCAACGCTCTTTCAGGTCCAATTCTGTCCTCATTATCCGTGCCTTTCAATCCGTCTCCATAATCATTGGCTAAATTTGAAAGGATCTGCAAACTTATTGCAGTGCAAAGCGCAAATAAAAAGATATTCCATTTAAAAAACCCATTGTAATGCGCCAAACAAGCCCCAATTATTATTCCGGAAACTGATAAGGGCAAAGTGCGCAATCTCATTGCAGACACCCACGATCTTAAATAATCCTTTGCTATGGGATCCATTTTTTATCAAAATTTGGTTTGCGTTTTTCAAGAAATGCATTCCTGCCCTCCTTCGCTTCATCGGTCATATAAGCTAATCTAGTTGCCTCCCCTGCAAATACTTGTTGCCCTACCATGCCATCATCTGTTAAATTCATGGCAAATTTCAGCATTTTAATTGATGTCGGCGATTTAGCCAGTATTTCCTGAGCCCATTCATAAGCAGTTTCTTCTAATTTTTCATGAGGAATAACGGCATTTACCATGCCCATATCAAAGGCTTCCTGAGCGGAATAATTCCTTCCTAAAAAGAAAATTTCTCTGGCTTTTTTCTGACCAACCATTTTAGCTAAATAAGCTGAACCGTATCCGCCATCAAAACTGGTAACGTCTGCATCTGTTTGTTTGAATATAGCATGTTCCTTACTAGCCAAAGTCAAATCACATATCACATGCAAACTATGCCCTCCACCAACTGCCCATCCGGGGACAACTGCAATAACTACCTTAGGCATGAACCTGATCAAGCGTTGGACTTCTAATATATTCAAACGATGATAACCATCTTCTCCAACGTATCCCTGATGACCTCTTGCTTTTTGATCTCCACCACTGCAAAAAGAGTACACACCATCCTTTGAAGAAGGACCCTCAGCTGAAAGCAAAACCACACCTATTGAAGTATCTTCATTGGCATCATAAAAGGCCTTATATAATTCACTTGTTGTTTTTGGTCTGAAGGCATTACGAACGTCGGGGCGATTGAAAGCTATTCTAGCGACACCATTGTATTTCTTATAAGTAATATCCTCGAATTTGATGGCAGTTTTCCAGACTGGTTTGCTCATTTATAATGGATTAGGGAGTAAAAATACATTTTTCAAATAATTATTCATAACTCCAAAGGTATTTTAAATTTTAAAAATACTTGTTGCTAAATTGTTTATTTATAATCGTTTGCTAATCAGCAAATTAATTAATTAAGTAAGAAATTACTTTCCATTTAGAACTTAATCGATTTTATCATTGGTTTTAACGATTTTAAGAAATCTAAATGCAATTAAGACGTTGTAATTGCATTCTATAATTTTTAAATTAAGGACAATATTAAATTGTGCTATTATGAAATTAATTAATTCTGAATTATCTGACCATATTATTAAAAGCCATAAGGTTAAGGCTGGAGAATTCTATTTTTTAGAAAATATCGTCATTGCAGAAATAAATGATGGAGTCCATTTTGATTTCGATGCTTCCCTTGAATCTATGGAATTGATCATTGATTTTTATGGAAAAGAGGAACCATTTGGTTATATATGTAACCGAGTAAATAACTTTTCCATATCTCCTTTGGACTATCCAAAGTTCAATAGTTTTTTAAAGAATCTTGCCATGTATGGAATTGTACACAAAAACCATTTTGACAGAATGAACTATGAAATAGAAAAACGATTTTGCAGTAAGCCTTATAAATCATTCAGCGATTTGGAAACCGCCTTTAATCAGGTCAAAATATTTTTAAACAAAACTGAGTTGGTGAAAAATCATTCGCTTTAGAAAATTCCTGATTTTCTCATGTTAAAAAGCTTTAAACTATAAAAATAAAGCCTATCAGACTTATTTAATTTAAATAAATTCCGTCTTCCTTAATCGTAATGATTCTTTGTTTGTATAAGGATCCTATAGCTTTCTTAAAAGCTTTTTTACTCATTTGCATCATATCTTTAATTTGATCAGGATCAGATTTATCAGTTAAAGCTAAAAAGCCGCTGTTATCTTCTAATTCCTTTAATATGATCTGTGCATTAGGCTCTATATTTCTATAACCTATTTGGTTCAAAGAAATATCAAGTTTATTATCTGGCCTTACTTTCTTTACTATCCCTTTTAATCTGTCACCAACACTTATTTCTTTATAAATTTCATCCTTGTAGATCAACCCCAAATGTTTTTCATTTACTATGACGTTCATACCAATTTCTGATGGATGTGAAACGATCAGATCCACCTCATCAAATTGATCTACAGTCAATTCCTTATTGCTCAAAAAAGAATTGGTCTTACTCGAAGCTACCAGCCTATCAGTTTCCTCATCAATGTAACAATACACCAAATACCAATCTCCCTTTCTCATTTTAAACGCCTGTTCCTTAAATGGACAAAACAGGTCTTTCTCCAAGTTCCAATCTAAAAAGGCTCCAAATTCATTGGTGTAGTTGCATCTTAATAATGCGAATTCCCCTGGTTTTATGTGTGGTTTTAACGTAGTTGCAACGGGACGTTCTTCGTGATCAAGGTAAACAAATACTGTTAACTCATCTCCAATTTCAAACTGTTCCGGAACATATTTATTTGGTAACAAAACATCATTATCCTCCTCATCTCCCAGAAACAATCCAGGATCTGTATCTCTTAATATTATTAAGGTATTATATTCTCCAATTTTAATCATGATACAAAGGTACACATATAAAAAAAGCGTTACAACAGGGTTATAACGCTTTCATTCAATTTTTTAAAAAGACTATTTGTAAACAGACTCCTTATTTAATTTTTTTGCAAGTAGATAATACACCACTGCTCTATATTTATTTCTATTCGAGCGTCCGTATTGTTCCATAACTGAGGCTATAGCTTTATCAGCTTCTGCATCACTTTTTACACCTAATTTCTTTTTGATGAAATTATTTTTTACAGTCTTTAATTCAGACTCATCTGAACCTGAAACTGTTGCAGCATCAGCATTGTAGATCGAAGGCCCACAACCTATAGTTACTTTTGTTAATAAATCCATGTCTGCTTTAACACCGCATTTGTCTTTAAGGTCAGCAGCGTACTTTGCAATAAGTTCGTCTCTTTTACTCATGATTAATAGTTTTTTGTTTTATTATTTAATTGTTTCCTAAAAATACAACTATTCTTAAAAATCTAAACAAGCTTGATACCTAAAAAATAATTAGATATATTAATATCGATTAAATGCAATAATCTTCGGTATATCACATAATAAACTTGAAATAATCCAATAACACACTGTCGTTTAGAGTTCTTGGTGTAAATATTTCTAATAATTTCGGTTTAGAAGATGGTTTAAAAAAGCTTGACAGTTCGCTTTTCAAATCGGCATCATTTAAAGCAGTTTGATACTCAAAATGATACATATCGCATAGTTGTTCTGCTGTTAAATTATGCTCAGTCTCAAAAAAAGTGTCAAAATTTGGCGTATTCTTATGACCTGGGAGAATTCTGAAAATTCCGCCTCCTTTATTATTGATAAGGATAATCCTGAAATTGGCAGGAATATAATTATTCCAGAGCGCATTTGAGTCATAAAAAAAGCTAAGATCACCAGTTATGAATATTGTTGGTTCTTCGTTAACTGCTGCATAGCCTATAGCAGTACTAGTACTGCCATCTATTCCACTGGTACCTCTATTACAGAATATCTTTAATGAATTATCCAAATCAAAAAGTTGCGCATATCTTATGGCAGAACTATTACCAACTTGAACATTTGAATTATGTGGCAGTGATTTAAATATAGTATCAAATGCCTTAAAATCAGAAAAAGGAATTTCTTTTAAATAGTCGTTATGTCTTTTACTTCTATGTTGGTTGACTTTCAACCAATATTCTCGGTAATCACTTGAAACCGAATGAATATGATTCTTAAATTCTTTAAAAAAGGAATTGACATCTGTTTTAATATGGTCAGTAAGACAGAAAAAAGTATCATTTGCCTTTTTAGGATCAATGTGCCAATGTTCTTTTGGCTTAAACTCCCTCAAAAAGGCTTTTATTTTTTTCGAAACTATCATTCCTCCAAAAGTGATAAGGATCTCGGGTTGAAGTCTTTCAAAATCCTCATGTGTTAGTGGAGCTATTATCTTATCTATACTGGGGAAAAAGTTTGGATGATGAATATTGGAAGTAGTTTCCGTAAAAACAATCACACTTTCATCATTAGCAAATAGGTCCAGATAATCCTGATCGATCTTATTTGGTGGATTAACTCCAACCAATACCATTTTTTTCTTAGCGGAATTCCACTTTTTATAAATATCTTCAATATTATCAATTGAATTTAGTTTTGGTTTTGCAATTTCGTTTATTGGATTTACCGATGAATTTTCAACCATATTGTACAACGGTTCTTCAAAAGGTACATTCAAATGAACAGGACCTTTATTTATAATGGCAATATTAATAGCCTTATTGATCTCTGATTCATTTTCCTGCTGAATTGTTCGTTGTAAACCAAGAATTTTTTCAACCTTACTCTCAAAACTTTTAAAAATTGGCAACTCGTCTATATCGGCCATTTTCCTTTCCTTCTCGATATCCAACTTTAAGTTTGCAAAATACAGGATTTGATTACTATAGACATTTTGCTGGTCAATGGTTTGCCCATCTCCAATACCTATGAGATATTTGGGTCTGTCAGCCGATAAGATGACCAAAGGCAGGTCGCTGTAATAGGCTTCAGCAACAGCAGGATAATAATTTAGCAAAGCACTTCCTGATGTACAAACAACAGCAACAGGTTCATGTAATTTTTGAATGATTCCTAAGGCAAAAAATGCCGCACAACGTTCATCAACAATACTATAACACTTAAAATATTCATCGTAAGTAAAGCCTATTGTTAAAGGAGCATTCCTACTTCCGGGAGATAATACTATGTGCTTAATTCCTTTAGCTTTACAAAGCTGAACTACGGTTTGGGAAAGTGGAATTTTTGAGTGCTTCATTTGAGCAACAAAGATAGAAAATAGAAAGGTAATTTATTCTATTTATAACTAAGTTAACACCTTTTTAATAGTGTTCGTTTTATTAACAGTTTCAATCCATTCGCTTTCTGGATCTGAGTCTTTGGTAATGCCACCACCTACATATATTAAAGCCTCACCATTCTTTAATTGCATGCACCTTAAATTGACAAAAAGATTAGTAACTTTTTTTATAGAAGCATAAGCATTGTTCTCAATATTTGTCCGGTCTGTATTTCGAAGTTTTTTCTGGACTCATATTTATTTCCCCTAGAAATCCTGTATAAAATTCCCTGTTATAATTCTCATTTTTAAAAATGAATTGTTTGGACTCTTCTCTTGGTATGCCACAAATAGCAGGTGTTGGGTGCAGAGCACTGATAATTTGCTTTAAACTTAATTTTTCAAAATTTATAGTCCCCTTTATTTTAGTTAATAAATGCAGCACATTTCCCGCTTTTATTGTTTCGGTTGGCATAATATCAAGGTCATTCACTTTATTCTTTAAAGCTTCAACCACAAAATTAGTCACAATATTCTGTTCATCCTTTTCCTTATCTCCCCAGCTTACATCAATTGTACCTTTGTATTGTTGTGTTCCGGCCAATGCCATTGTTTCAAATCGGTTTCCCTCTATTCGCATTAACGTTTCAGGTGTTGCTCCTAACCACAATCCAACCTCGGGATGATACCACAAATAGACAAATGCTGAAGGATACGAGTTAAGGAGTCTTTTGAACAATCGAACTGGATCTGTCTCTTTTAATAACAAAGTTTCAACTCTGGATAGCACAACTTTTTTGAAATACACCTTTTTTAATTGAAATTATTCCTTTTTTAACCAAAGCTATATGTTGGTTCTTACCAGATTGGTCCTGATGAATGTCTTTTATTGAAACCTCTGTTTTTATGGTTGTATTAGGTGTGAATTTGTGTATGTCAGAATTTGACAATGGAATTAAAATGGTCCTTTGTTTATCGTCAAAAGGAGCAAAAACAAATCCGGATTCAGAATAATCTTCAGTTAAATGCATTTTCCTATCCTTTTGAAGAATAACATTAACTTCAGACAGATCAGGTTTTCTGTAAATAACAAAGGGTAGATTTGATTTAAAATGATTTTCTATTATGAGAAAGATTTCATCGGACTGCATCATAAAACTATTTCTTAGGAAGTGCTATAGTTGTTAGTTTACAGATGGAAATTAAATTATTGTCATCATCGGTTATTCTTATTTCAAAAAGTTGTGTCGTTCTTCCTTTATGAGTGAATTTGGCAGTGGCATACACATTTCCTTCTTTAACACTTTTTATATGGTTAGCAGATATCTCTATTCCTCTGATAAACATTTTATCAATATCTAAAAAAAGGTGAGCTGCAAAACTTCCTACACTTTCAGCCAGAGCAACAGTAGCACCACCATGCAGAACACCATCCGGTTGATATACTCTTGAATTAACAGGCATTTTTGCAGTCAAATAATCCTCACCTGCATCAACAATTTCAATATTCAGAGTTTCCATCAAGGTATTTTTACAGGCTTTATTAGCTGCTTTTATTATGTCTTCTTTGGAATGGTTCATATCTTTATTTTCGAATTGTAAATGTACAAAAACCAATAATCTTTTAAGATGAATCCTACTTTAGAAAACAATGTCGTTAAGCTTACATTACTTGATCTTAGCAATTACGAACACTTAATTCCCATAGCCCAACAAGACCGATTAATACAATTCTCGCCGAGTGATATAAGTACACCTGAAAAATTAAAGGACTATGTTCAAACTGCTGTTGATGGATTCTACCACAAAACAACCATTCCATTTATAATTTTTGACAAAACAAAGAACAAATACGCAGGGAGTACCAGGTTTGGAATGATCAACTGGAAAGATAAAGTTTTACATATTGGCTGGACATGGATCGGGAGAGAATTTCAAGGTACAGGATTAAACAAGAATATGAAATTCTTAATGCTAAGACATGCTTTTGAAGATATGGAATTTGAAAAAGTAGAATTCAGGATCGATGAGCGTAATGAACGTTCCAGAAAAGCAGTTGAAAAAATTGGTGCTACATTGGAAGGTATTCTGCGAAGTGATACTGTAATGATTGACGGATTCAGACGAAGTACTTGTTGCTATGGCATTATAAAAGAAGAATGGTCTGAAATTAAAAATCGTTGTTTTAGAGGATTGAATTAAGTGCTAAGAAATTGCACCAGCCTTTCATTAATAAAAAAATTCCAGCCTCCAATACAACTTTCTCTTTTGAACTCAGGAATGGAATCATCAAAATCGGTAGTTACTTTATTGGTGACTGTTAATTTGGTTTTTGTACCAATACCAGTTAATTCAAAAATCACCAATGAGTTACCTTCTATTCCTTCGAACCTCCAGTTTGTTACAATCATTTTATTTGGTATGACATTAGAAACTTCCCAAAGATGCATAAAATCTCTACTAGGTGCCTTTACATTGAATTGTGTTCTAAAACCAACCTCAGGTTTAAAGTCGGGAATATTATCAAAAAACCATTCTTTCATTTGATCAAGCTCCGTAATCGCTTTCCAAACTTCATCAATAGATTTATCAAAAAGCTGGTCCACAACAATCAATGGATCTGTTACTTTCATTCTAAGCTTAATTATATTTGTTGTTAAAAATCAGTTGGAATAATCATTAAAAATTCATGTATTCCTAAATAGTCTTTTATAGCCTTTTATGACAATACTTTCATACATCTAATAATGTAAAATAAAAAGTTAAAACTTTGATTTGTTTCAAATATTTTATTACTTTTATTTGCATCTCAACCAATCAACCCATTGTTATTGTAGCTTTCAATCTCTAAGCAAATTATTCATTTTTAAATCTAAATTTATGAATATTGCCTTAGAAAAGTACCGATTCTATTTTGAAACACTTTGCAAAAATAATCTTTTTAAAGATATACCAGTTGACTCTTTAAGGTCATTATTGGATAACTCCAAACCTAAAATTTGGCCCGCTAATACTTGCATTGTTGATGCCAATAAAACCATAAATACATTCCACATTATTATAAATGGTAAGATTAAAGCCTATAATTTTGATATAAAAAATAGCAGACAACTCACTTTATTTATTTTATCTGATAATTCAGTTTTTGATGTTTGTACATTAATAACTGGTTGTGTCCACAATATATATTATGAAACATTAGAACAATCAGAAATATTAGAAATACCAATTTATAAAATGAAAAAATGGGTTGCTGAAAATCCAATAATTATTAATGCTTTTTTTAATTACATAATAAATAGAATTCAATCATTGGAAGAATATGTAATTAATGTAGGTTTAGAAGATACGGCAACTCGATTAGCTAAACTACTAATTAAAAATTTGAATCCAGATACCAATAATATTGAATTAATAAACGATTTATCGCATAGAGAAATAGCCCAATTGATTGGTACTACTAGAGCCGTAGTTAATCGTCAAATACAGGAATTTAAAAAAGAAGGCATCCTTAAAGTAGAAAGAAAAAACTTAGAAATACTTGATTTAAAACTTCTTCTCAATAAAGTTAAACCTTTTCCTTTTCAACAAATTCAACTTAGCCGTTAACTCCTAAAGTTTTGTTAAAATGTCAATACATGCTACCTAGGTAGCAAGGATCATTTTATATATCAATTAGATTTACAATGCAAA
>CAWHCT010000043.1:0-120126 GCA_963827785.1 uncultured Flavobacteriaceae bacterium
TTAATGCGAACTAATACTTTAAAAATAAATGAGGCGAATGAGTATTTTAATGCATTCCCTGAAAAATTGCAACAGACAAGTGTTGGAATAAGGATCAAGGAAAGAATTGATGCTTCGATGGCGACTGAAATAGGATCTGTTGCTCCAGATTTTACTGCTCCTACTCCGGAAGGTAAAGAGATATCCTTAAACGAAATAAAAGGTAAAGTAACTATAATTGACTTCTGGGCAGCATGGTGCGGACCTTGCAGAAAAGAAAATCCGAATGTTGTTCAAGTATATGAAAAATATCATGATAAAGGATTAGAGATCATTGGTGTTTCTCTGGATGGTAATACAAGACAAAAGGATGCCAAACAAGAGTGGCTGGATGCCATTGAAAAAGATGGTTTAACATGGTATCAGGTATCAAATTTGAATTATTTTAATGATCCGGTTGCAAAAAAATACAACATTCAGGCCATTCCGGCTACATTTATCCTGGACAGTGAAGGGAAAATTATAGCCAAGAACCTTAGAGGGCCAGTTTTAGAGCAAAAGATCTCTGAATTATTGGATTAAATTCCGGAAAGGAATCAATTCAATTTCCCTGCCCGTTGCAAGATAAATAGCAAGGCAATGGGAATTGCCAATAGAATTATCATTGTTAAATGCTCCTTGAATAACCAGGGAGCAAATAATAGGGTTATGACATAACCTCCAATGGCACCTCCAAAATGAGCATCATGACCAATATTGCCTATTTGTTTCTTCATGCCATAAATAGAATACAACAGATATGCGATCCCAAACACATAGGCTGGAATTGGGATTGGAATGAAGAACATATATAGACTCATATCAGGATCGAACAGGATGGATGAATACAAAACCCCTGTAACAGCTCCACTGGCGCCTACTGCACTGTAATGATATTCATTTTTATGAAAATATAATGATAAAAGACTGCCGGCAATAAGACTTCCGAAATAAATAAGTAAGAATTTTAATTCTCCAACAAACCTCAGGACAGGATTTGCAAAGAAATAAAGAGTGATCATATTAAAAAGCAAATGCTGAGTATTAACATGCAAGAATCCAGAGCTAAGCATTCTTATCTGCTCCTTTCTTCTTATGGCACCTACATTAAACTTATATTTCTCAAAAAAACTATAATCTCCAAGACCCTTATATGTAATTATAACATTTGCAGCAATTAGGACAATAGTGACAAGACTCAAACCATACATTCTAATAAAATTTTTGTTTGGCGAAGATAATTGTAATTATTTTATAATTAATAAAAACTATTATTTATAACTTATCTTTGCGCCTTTAAAGCAAAAAATCAATGCAGTTAATTGCTTACATTCTAATTTATCCTTTTTTTTGGATAATATCTATTCTCCCCTTTAGGTTGCTATACGCCTTTTCTGATTTTTTATATTTACTTATTTACAGGGTATTTGGATACCGAACCAAAACCGTAAAAGAAAACCTTAATCTTGTTTTTCCAGATAAGTCTGATGCCGAAATTAAAAGAATTACCAAAGCCTTTTACCATCACTTATGTGATATGATCGTAGAATCGATCAAGTCCATGACCATTTCGGAAGCTGAAATGAAAAAAAGATACGTTTTTACTAATGTTGAAGAAATTCATAAGCTTGAGAAAATCAATAAAAGTATCGTTTTGATGTGCGGTCACTATGCCAGTTGGGAATGGATATTCATCCTTCAAAAATATATTAACCACAAGGGTTACGCCATATACAAGAAATTGGCAAATAAATATTTTGACCGATTAGTGAAACGGATAAGAGCAAGATATAATTCTTATTTGATCACTACAAAAGAAACCATTCCAACCTTAACAAGATCAAAAGAGCAAGGTGAATTAACTATTAACGGGTTTATATCTGATCAATCTCCTAAAGTAAGTAAAGCCTATCATTGGGACGAATTTATGGGAATCAAAGTTCCTATCCATACAGGAGCAGAAATGCTTGCAAAAAAATTGGATATGGCAGTTGTGTTCTTTGCCGTAAAAAAGATCAAGAGAGGATACTATGAAACAACATTTAAAACACTTTGCATCAATCCCAGTGAGTTTAAAGATTATGAAATAACTGATATATTCATAAAACTTGTTGAAAAGCAAATAAAGGAAGCTCCCGAATATTATCTATGGACTCATAAACGTTGGAAGCACAGAGACAAAGTGCCTACTAAATTCCTGTGAAAACAGGAATCTTGTTAATCGAGGTCAGGAATAGCTAAATGAAAATTAAATATTTCCTTTTTTGACAAAAAAATCAATTACATTTTTTTCTTTCATTAAATCATCCATATAGCTTTCTAATTCTTCAAATTCAATCATTGGCATCTCAGCTTGAAGAGACCGAAATGATTTATCAACTTGTGGCGCTATTAAAATCGTCTTCCCAAATTTCAAATCAAACAAACGCATATTAACTATTGCATAAGAATTGTTATCAATTGTAGTAAAAGCTAAGTAATCAACTTTCGATTGTTTTGTTTTAAACATTCCTTGGCTTATATAATTAGGATGATTTCGAGATAATATAAGTGAGGAACTTAAATTATAATTTTTTAAGTCTATTGTATCGGTCAAAACAACAATATTAAAAAAAACTTCATTCTTTTTATCAAGCAATCTGCCTTTATTCAAGTTGCTTTTTTTAACATAAAAACTCCTGTAAAGTATATTCTTATTATTAAATTCCAAAGTGTTTCCAAAAGTACCAACACCTTTAAAGCTGTCTTCTCCAATAAGATTATATGCAGGTTCAGGGAAAACTCCAGATGTTATCGGGTTTTTAAATTCATTTTCAACATGCTTCAAATCATTTAAAAACATTTCTTTATCCCATTTTAAAGAATCATTTCTGTTTTGATAATGTACTATTGCATTTTCATCTGTCCAAAAATCTGTTTTGTTAGTTATGGATTCAGAAATACTTTTTTCATTAACCGACTTTTTACAAGAAATAATAAAAAAGAAAACAAGATATATTAAGATTAACTTTTTTGTCATTTTTATTTACTAAAGCTTAAACCAATTATTGACAGTTTCAGAATTATTGATCTCTGACTTATGAATGAATTCATTTGTATTCTTATCATAGTCATAATCCATAGCCCAGTCCTTATGGTTTTCTGCCAAATCTTGCACTGATTTACAGATATGATCTACTTCAGAATTTGTAATTGTAGGATGAACAGAAAGTCTAATCCAACCCGGTTTATGTGAAAGGTCACCCAGGCTAATTTCATCGGTTAAACTATGAGAGGTCTCATAATCTACATGCAATAAAAAATGGCCGTAGGTTCCTGCGCAACTGCATCCACCTCTTGTTTGTATGCCGAATCGATCATTCAATAGTTTTACACCCAAATTATAATGAAGCTCATCAATATAAAAGGATATCACTCCCAACCTATCCTGATGCTGACCAGCCAAAATATTTAAATTAGGTATTGATTTAAAGCATTTAAATATCTTTTTAACTAATTCATGTTCTCGCTTCAAAATATTTGTTGTACCCATCTGCTCTTTAAGATTGATGGCCAAAGCTGCTTTAATTGTCTGTAAAAACCCAGGAGTACCTCCATCCTCTCTATCTTCAATATTCTCAAAATACTTATGCTCCCCCCAAGGATTAGTAAAAGCAACTGTACCTCCACCAGGACAATCGGGAATCATATTTTTATATAGTTTTTTATTAAACAACAAAATTCCGGATGATCCCGGCCCACCCAGGAATTTGTGTGGTGAAAAATAAATAGCATCTAAGTATTCTTTTGGATCTTCCGGATGCATGTCAATTTCAACATAAGGAGCTGAGCAGGCATAATCCACAAAACATACACCTCCATGTTCATGTATTAATTTCGCAGCTTTATGAACTGGTGTTTGAATTCCTGTAACATTGCTGCACGCAGTGATCGATAAGATCTTTAAAGGAGTATCTTTATACTTTACAATTGCCTTTTCCAGATTTTTAAGGCAAAACAAGCCTTTTTTACATGGAGGGATTATCTCAACCTTTGCCATGGTTTCCAGCCAGGAAGTTTGATTGGAATGGTGTTCCATATGAGAGATGAAAACGACCGGTTTCACTTCTTCCGGAATTTTGGCAAACTTGCGTAAGTTCTCAGGCACTTTAAGTCCTAATATTCGCTGAAACTTATTTACAACACCCGTCATTCCATTACCTGCAATGATCAAAACATCGTCTTCATTACAATTTACATGTTTCTTTATAATGTCTTTTGCTTTATGATAAGACATGGTCATAGCTGTTCCAGAAACTGTAGTTTCTGTATGCGTATTAGCGACATATGGACCAAATTCATTCATCATTTTTTCCTCAATAGGTCTGTATAATCTGCCTGAGGCGGTCCAATCTGTATAAACAATTTTCTTTTTACCGAATGGTGTGAGGAAATTTTGGTCTATCCCAATAATATGTTTTCTGAACTGCTCAAAGTAGGATTCTAATTCAGTTGATGTAATTTGTTCTTTTTTTGTAGATAACATATTTGGTTTATAAAGGACCTAAATTACTAAATATTTGCTATTTCCTTGATCTCTGAAATAATTTTGTCAGCCAATTCATCTGCTTCCTGCTGAGATTTGGCTTCAGTGTAAATTCTGATAATAGGTTCCGTATTACTTTTTCTTAAATGCACCCATGATTTAGGGAAATCTATTTTTACACCATCTATTGTTGATACCTCTTCATTTTTATAACGATCGGCCATTTTAATTAATATATCATCCACATCTAATCCAGGTGTCAATTCAATTTTCTTTTTACTCATAAAATAGCTTGGATAGGTCTTTCGAAGATCACTGACAGACATTCTCTTTTCAGCCAATAAACTTAAAAACAAAGCAACGCCAACCAATGAATCCCTGCCATAATGTAGTTCAGGATAAATAATGCCTCCATTGCCTTCTCCCCCAATTATGGCATTGGTCTTCTTCATTAATTCCACCACATTTACTTCTCCAACGGCACTGGCGAAATATTTGCCTCCATGTTTTTCAGTAATATCGCGAAGTGCTCTTGAAGAACTCATATTGCTTACCGTATTTCCGGATTGCTGACTCAAAACATAATCGGCACAAGCGACCAATGTATATTCTTCACCAAACATCTCGCCATTTTCATCCATGAATGCTAACCTGTCAACATCAGGATCTACAACAATTCCAAAATCGGCATGTTCTTTAACTACCTTTTTGGAAAGATCGGTTAAATGTTCTTTTAATGGTTCCGGATTATGTGGAAAATGACCATTAGGTTCGCAAAATAGTTTAACTGGCTCTACTCCCAGCCTCTCCAACAATAAGGGAATCGCAATGCCACCTGTGGAGTTGACGCCATCCACCACCACTTTAAATTTGCATGCTTCAATTGCTTTTTTATTGACAAGTGGCAAATCTAAAACTTCATCTATATGCAGATCGATATACGCATCATTCTTTGTTATTTTTCCTAAATTATCCACTTCAGCAAAACTAATTGACCCATCTTCTGCAAGTTTCAATATATTTTCGCCGGCATTGGCATTTAAAAATTCACCTTTTTCATTAAGTAATTTTAGTGCATTCCATTGTTTTGGGTTATGGCTGGCTGTTAAAATAATACCACCATCAGCATGTTCCATAGGCACAGCAACCTCAACGGTTGGTGTAGTAGACAATCCAAGATCGATCACATGAATTCCTAGCCCTACTAGTGTATTCATAACTAAATTCTGTATCATTTCTCCCGAAATTCTGGCATCTCTTCCAACAACAACTCTGTAGTTTTCTTTTGAACGTTGATTTTTTATCCACTGACCATAAGCGGAAGCAAATTTAACAGCATCAATTGGTGTCAAATTATCGCCAACTTGTCCTCCTATTGTTCCCCGTATTCCTGAAATTGATTTTATTAGAGTCATAGTAAATTTAAATTTTGACAAATATACTATTTCATAGTGTTAATGTTTAACCCTAATTTGTAAATTAGAACAATGAACTACTTAGCTCACATTTACTTGTCTGGAAATAATAAAGAAATAGCAATTGGAAATTTTATCTCTGATAGTGTACGAGGCAATAAATATAGATCCTTTCCCAAGGAAATCCAGAAAGGTATTTTATTGCACAGGGAAATAGATACTTTCACTGATGCTCATGAAATATTTAGAAAAAGCACGAAACGATTACACAAAAATTATGGTCATTATTCAGGAGTTATCGTTGATATTTTTTATGATCATTTTTTAGCGAAAAATTGGGAGAATTATTCAGATATATCCTTAGAAGAATATACTACCAGTTTTTATAAGGTTCTAGACGATAATTTTGATCTATTACCACAAAGAGTTCAACATTTGATGCCTTATATGGTAAAAGACAACTGGTTGCTCAATTACGCGAGTATTGAAGGGATTTCACGAGTTTTGCAGGGAATGAGCAGACGTACAAAATACAACTCAAATATGAATTTGGCCACAAGAGAGTTAAAGGAATACAATGACCTGTTTGAAAATGAGTTTAGATTATTTTTTAAAGAGCTCATAGAATTTTCAAATGACAAATTGAAAGAAATAAATCAAAAATTATGAAACGGTTTTTATTCATTTGTGGTCTCTTTCTCATCATTTTTTCCTGTAGATCCCATAAGGAAGTAACAATAACTACATCATTAAAAGGAACCATTGCAAAACATGCTATGGTAGTATCTGCGCGAGCCGAAGCATCTAAAATTGGATTGGATATTTTAAAAAATGGAGGAAATGCGTTTGATGCCATGATGGGAACAGAATTAGCACTGGCTGTCGCCTATCCTTTTGCAGGTAATCTTGGAGGTGGTGGCTTTATGGTGTATAGACTAAATAACGGAGAAACAGGAGCTTTGGATTATAGAGAGAAGGCCCCACTGGCAGCTTATAAGGATATGTATGTAGATGATAACGGCAATATGATTCCGGATATTAGCAGAATTGGTGGCCTTTCAGTTGGTATTCCCGGCACAGTTGCAGGGATTTTTGCTGTTCATGAAAAGTTTGGAACCATACCTATTCAGGATATTTTTAATCCGGTAATAGATCTGGCCAATAAAGGAGTAGTTGTAACAGCTAAACAAGAAAAAAGACTCGAGACCTATCAGCCTTTATTCAAGGAAGCAAATAAAGACTCTACTATGTTCGAATATAATTGGAAACAGAACGACACCATTAAATATCCTGCTTTAGCCGAAACACTTTCGCTTATTTTAAAGAATGGAAAAGATGAATTTTACAAAAAGGAAACGGCTGTTAAATTGGTAGAATTTTTACAAAATAACGGAGGGATAATCACCCTGGAAGATCTGGAAAAATATGAGGCAAAATGGAGAGAACCGATTGTTTTTAATTATGACGACCTGAAAATAATATCCATGTCTCCGCCATCAAGTGGAGGAATTTGCTTGGCACAAATAATGAAAATGATTGAACCTTATGATCTGGATTCTTATGGCCATAACTCGGTTAAATCCATCCAATTAATAACAGAAGCTTCACGTCGTGCTTATGCCGACAGAAGCTATTATTTAGGCGATCCCGATTTTTACTCAATTCCCACTAAAGCTTTATTAAGTGATGCTTATTTAAAAGACAGAATGGTATCCTTTTCTTTTGACAAGGCAACAAAATCTAGTGAGGTTTCTTATGGAAATATCAAAATAACTGAAAGTGACGAAACCACACACTACTCTATTATTGATCAATTTGGAAATGCCATATCGGCTACAACTACACTCAATGGAGCTTATGGCTCAAAATTATACTGTTCTGAATTAGGATTTTTTCTGAATAACCAAATGGATGATTTTTCAAGTAAACCAGGTGAACCCAATATGTTTGGTCTGATTGGAGCTGAAGCCAATAGCATACAACCAGAGAAACGCATGCTAAGCTCAATGACACCAACAATTGTCGAAAAAAACGGCAAACTGTTTATGAGTGTCGGTACTCCGGGAGGATCGACTATTATAACATGTGTATTACAAACGATACTTAATGTTTATGAGTTTAATATGAGTATGCAGGAAGCAGTTAATACTCCAAGATTTCATCATCAATGGTTGCCTGATGAGATCAGGATGGAGCCCAACTCGTTTGAGCCATCTATTAAATATCTCTTGAAGCAAAAAGGATACATTATTAATGAAGATATCTCGCCAATAATTGGAAAGGTGGATGGAATTCTAGTAATGAAAAACGGCAAGTTGGAAGGCGGAGCAGATAAACGAGGTGATGACACAGCAATTGGATTTTAATGGAATTTGTGAAAAATTTAATAAAGGTGTTTCAAAAACATTCCAATGTTGAAAATATGTTGCCCATGCAGGCGTATATGAAACATAAGTTTGAGTTTTTAGGAATTAAATCTCCCGATAGAAAATTACTTTTAAAAGATGTTCTAAATGCACATAAAGAGGAAGTAAATGAAAATTGCCGTTTAATTGCATCAGAATTATATGATTTGCCTCAACGAGAGTATCATTATTGTGCTATGGAAATCACAGATAAATGCTTGAAAAATAGATATAATATTGATGATATTACATTAATTGAAAAACTGATTTGTGCACATTCACATTGGGATACTGTTGATTTTATTGCCAAACATATTTTAGGAAATTATCTATTGATCTATCCGAAGAAAACAAAAGAAATCATTTCTCACTTTTCTTCAAGCGATAACATGTGGCTAAACCGAAGTGCAATACTCCACCAATTGGGTTACAAGGGGAAAACGAATTCTTCTATTCTATTTGACTTATGTTTAAAACATGCTGAATCAAAGGAATTCTTCATTCAAAAGGCTATAGGCTGGGCATTACGTGAATATGCGAAAGTAGATGCGAAATCGGTATTGGCATTTGTAAAAAGTCATAAATTATCAAATCTCAGTCAAAGGGAAGCCTTAAAACATCTAAATTGATCATGATAGACGTAGTTGTACTTACTGATAAAAGATATTTAAAAGATTCGTCCACGGATCAATATAAGCACAACGTTTTTCATGAAGATGAATTGGTTGTAAATGCTCTTAAAAAATTAGGTCTTAAGGTACTGCGATTGGCTTGGGATAATTCGGAGTTTAACTGGTCAATCACGAGATTTATTTTATTCCGAACAACCTGGGATTATTTTGACCGATTTCAAGAATTTTCAACCTGGCTAAGTCAGGTTTCTAAGAAGACTCGATTATTAAATTCAGAACGAATAATACGCTGGAATATTGATAAGCATTATTTATTGGATCTACATAAAAATGGAGTCCGCATTACAGAATCTCACTTTTTAGAAAAAGGATCTAAAATTACTCTTCAAAGAATTCATGAGAAACTAAATTGGGAGGAAACAGTGCTAAAACCATGTGTTTCTGGTGCAGCAAGACATACTTATAGATTGAATAAAAGCAATATAGAAGCCTATGAGCACGTTTTTAAGAAACTGATCACTAAGGAATCTATGATTTTACAACCCTTTCAATATAATATTGTTTCGCAAGGTGAAGTTTCGTTGATGGTTATTGATGGAAAATTTACTCATGCCGTTTTAAAGACGGCTAAAAAAGGTGACTTTAGGGTTCAGGATGACTTTGGCGGTGAAGTTAGGCCTTATATTCCTAAAAAAGAGGAAATTGAGTTTGCAGAAAATGCCGTAAAGGCTTGTATTGAACCACCAATATACGCCAGAGTTGATGTTTTTTATGATAATGATGGTATATTAGCGCTTTCGGAACTTGAATTAATTGAACCTGAATTATGGTTCAGAAATAATCCGGAGGCTGCCAATTTATTGGCTTCGGCATTAAAAAAATTGATATGAACACTAAAAAAGCCTTCAAATGGATTGCTGGTATTGTGATATTTATCGCTTTACCGAGTTTGCTTTTTTATGGTGCTGTATATTGGAAATACAATGAAGCTCTTCCCGATGGAATTCAAGGCCCACAAGCTGATTCACTTGCGATAAAAATGATGACTGCCTTAAATTACAATGATTATAAGAATACAAAATATTTAGAGTGGACTTTCAAAAAACGTCATCATTATAAGTGGAAAAAGAGTGAAAACTCATGTAATGTATACTGGAAAGAATTTAAGGTTGATCTTGATCTGTCTGATTATTCTATGAGTAAAGCATACGTGCATAATTTTGAAGTTGAAGGGAATCAAGCAGATAATCTCATTAAAAAAGCCATTAATTACTTCAACAATGATTCGTTTTGGCTGGTGGCTCCATTTAAGGTTTTTGATGAGGGTACCGAACGTAGTTTGGTTACACTTGATTCAGGAGAAGAAGCCTTATTAGTGACATATACAACCGGAGGATCAACACCGGGAGATTCTTATTTGTGGATCTTAGACAAGGATTATAAGCCAACAAGTTTTAAAATGTGGGTTTCAATTATTCCTATTAAAGGTTTATCGGCTTCCTGGGAAAATTATATCACCACACAAAGCGGTACAATTCTAGCCTCTTTTCATAGACTTTTATTCTTAGGTATTGACTTAATGGATATAAAAGGTACCCCCTAATTTTATCTTAGTTTTAACATAAGTCTGCCTTCACTCTGCTTCATTATTAAGTCTAAAAAATGTACCTTTGCAACTTTGCACATTTATGACCAATTTTGAGGAAAATATTGAAGTAAAAGGAGCTCGTGTTCACAATTTAAAGAACATTGATGTTAATATTCCAAGGGAAAAATTAGTTGTTATTACCGGGTTGTCCGGAAGTGGAAAATCCTCTCTGGCTTTCGATACTATTTATGCCGAAGGACAACGTCGTTATATCGAAACATTTTCGGCATATGCCAGACAATTTTTGGGAAATTTGGAAAGACCGGATGTAGATAAAATTGATGGCCTTTCTCCCGTAATTGCCATCGAGCAAAAGACAACCAGCAAATCTCCAAGATCAACAGTAGGTACTATAACAGAAATCTATGATTTTCTTCGACTACTGTATGCACGTGCAAGTGATGCTTATAGTTATAATACCGGAGAAAAAATGGTCAGTTACAATGACGAGCAAATACAAGACCTTATTATAGAAAGTTTTGATCAAAAGAGAATTAATATTCTAGCTCCTGTCATTCGGTCCAGAAAAGGTCATTACAGAGAGTTATTTGAACAAATTGCCAAGCAAGGATTTGTTAAAGTTAGGACTGATGGTGAAATTCGAGATCTGGTTAAAGGAATGAAACTGGACCGATATAAAACCCATGACATTGAAATAGTCATTGACAGATTGAAAATTGATGACAATGCAGATAAGGACAAGAGGCTTTCCGAAACTATTAATACTGCAATGTATCACGGCAATGATGTCATAATGGTCATAGATCAGGACACCAATCAATCTCGCTATTTTAGCAGAAGCTTAATGTGTCCTTCCTCCGGGATCTCCTACCCTAACCCTGAACCTAATAATTTTTCTTTCAACTCACCAAAAGGGGCCTGTCCAAAATGTAATGGCATTGGTAGCGTTTATAAAGTCAATAAACACAAAATTATTCCGGATGATACTCTATCAATAAAGAATGGTGCCTTGGCACCTCACGGACCGGAAAAAAGCAGCTGGATCTTTAAACAGTTCGAATCAATTGCACAACGGTATAAATTTAATTTAAGTGATCCGTATAAAAATATTCCGGAAGATGCCAAACAAATGATCTTATTTGGTGGTAATGAAAAGTTTTCTGTAGACAGCAAAACTTTAGGAATTACAAGAAACTACAAAATAGATTTTGAAGGTGTTGCAAATTTTATTGAAAATCAATATAAAACTGCCGATTCCACTTCCTTAAAACGATGGGCAAAAGAATACATGGACAAAGTCGAATGTGCTGAATGTGAAGGTTCTAGACTAAGAAAAGAATCGCTTTATTTTAAAATAAATGATAAAAATATAGCTGAATTAGCTGCTAAGGATATCGTGGACCTCAAAATATGGTTTGATGAATTAGAGTCAAACTTATCTGAAAAGCAAATAAAAATATCCGAAGAGATCATAAAGGAAATAAGAACAAGGCTTCAATTTTTGTTGGATGTAGGTTTAGAATATTTATCACTTAACCGAAGTTCTAAATCGCTTTCAGGAGGAGAAGCACAACGTATCAGACTAGCCACTCAAATTGGCTCACAATTGGTTGGAGTGCTTTATATATTGGATGAACCAAGTATTGGTCTGCATCAAAGAGATAATGAAAAATTAATTAAATCTCTGGTTTCTCTTAGGGATATTGGTAATTCTGTTATTGTAGTTGAGCATGATAAAGAAATGATAGAACGAGCCGATTATGTTATTGATATTGGTCCAAGTGCAGGTAAACATGGAGGAGAAATAATTAGTGAAGGAACTCCAGCGGAACTTAAAGAACATAATACCTTAACTGCAGATTATCTGAATGGTACAAAATAAATTGAAGTCCCAAAAAAGAAGAAAAGGAAATGGAAAATCAATTATCCTAAAGGGCTGTACAGGTAACAATTTAAAAAATGTAACCATTGAGTTTCCTTTAGGAAAAATGATTGGTGTTACAGGTGTTTCAGGTAGTGGCAAATCAACCTTAATTAATGAAACATTATATCCTATTTTAAATGCTCATATTTTAATGGAGTAAAAAAACCAATGCCTTATAAGAGCATCAAAGGGCTTAGAGCATATTGATAAGGTCATTGATATCAATCAATCTCCAATTGGAAGAACTCCAAGAAGTAATCCGGCGACCTATACTGGTACTTTTAGTGAAATACGGAGCTTATTTGCTAAAATACCTGAAGCTATGATTCGTGGTTATAAACCAGGAAGATTTAGTTTTAATGTTACAGGTGGAAGATGTGAAACTTGCAAAGGTGGAGGATTGAGAGTAATAGAAATGAATTTTCTTCCTGATGTTTATGTTGAATGTGAAACTTGTCAAGGTAAACGATTTAACCGAGAAACCTTAGAGATAAGATATAAAGGAAAATCGATTAGTGATGTCTTGAATATGACCATTGAAGAAGCCGTTGAATTTTTTGAACATATTCCTAAAATATATAAAAAATTAAAAACCATTGAAGATGTTGGGCTTGGTTACATCACTCTGGGCCAACAAAGCACAACACTTTCAGGTGGAGAAGCTCAACGAATAAAACTGGCAACGGAATTGAGCAAAAGAGATACAGGAAATACATTTTATATACTTGATGAACCTACTACTGGTCTTCATTTTGAAGATATTAGAGTATTAATGATAGTTTTGAACAAGCTTGTTGATAAAGGCAATACAGTTGTTATAATTGAACACAATCTTGATGTGATAAAAATGGTAGATTACATTATTGATATAGGTTATGAAGGAGGAAATGGAGGCGGACAAATTGTAGTCAAAGGAACACCTGAAGAAGTAGCAAAACATAAAAAAAGTTATACTGCAAAATTCCTTAAAAAAGAATTATTTTAGCACAAATTAGATATAAAAAATGAGAATAGAAAAGAACAATAAAGGCTGGAATGAAATAAAAACAAACGATTCTTGGGCCATATTCAAAATAATGGGAGAATTTGTTAGTGGTTATGAAAAACTAAGCCAAATAGGCCCATGTGTATCTATCTTTGGATCGGCCAGAACAAAACCCGGACACAAATATTATGAACTTACAGAAGAAATCGCAAAAAAAATAGTAGAAGCAGGATATGGAATAATTACTGGTGGTGGCCCCGGAATAATGGAAGCAGGAAATAAAGGTGCTCACCTGGGGGGAGGAACATCTGTTGGTTTGAATATTGACCTTCCTTTTGAGCAGCATGATAATCCATACATAGACTCTGACAAAAGTTTGGATTTTGATTACTTTTTTGTTCGTAAGGTTATGTTTGTAAAATATTCTCAGGGATTTGTCGTAATGCCCGGCGGATTTGGGACTTTGGATGAGTTGTTTGAAGCCATTACTTTAATCCAAACAAAAAAAATTGAATTATTTCCAATAATTTTAGTAGGAAAAGACTTTTGGAGTGGCTTATTTGACTGGATCAAAGAAACTCTTTTAACAAAACACAGTAACATTAGTCCTAAAGACTTAGACCTTATCCATATTGTTGACACCTCTGATGAAGTGATCTACATTCTTGATTCATTCTACAAGGAATTTGATTTGAGTCCTAATTTCTAACCTTGTCATGAAATTCCCTAGGTCTATCCTGTTCATTTTTCTTTTTTCTACTTCTATTTGTCTTTCACAAGAGACATTTAAAGTCATGTTCTATAATTTGCTGAACTTTCCTTTGCAAGAGCCGCAAAGCAGAATTCAACATTTAGATTATATTTTAAATGATTATCAGCCGGATATTTTTATGGTATGTGAATTAAATAATGAAGAAGGAGCACTTGGTATTTTGAACGTCATGCAAGAGATCAATCCGGATTATGAAATGGCAAATTTTGTATTGAACACTTCTGACGATGCCATTGGCAACCAGAATGATTTCCAAAATATTATTTATTACAATAGTTCAAAATTTATATTAGAAGCCCAGGATCAAATTACTTCTGTGTATAGAGATTTTAATCGCTATTCTTTAAAACTCAATACTGTAGAACAAACTTCAAACCCAATTATCTTGGAGGCATTCGTCTGTCACTTAAAAGCATCTGATGGTGAAGTAAACGAAAACTTGAGGCTTCAGATGGTAAATGACCTGGAAAGCTATTTGAATAACCCAATTAATAATTTTAACGATAATAGTTATGTATTATTGGCCGGAGATTTTAATGTCTATTCAGCTGATGAGCCTGCATTTCAAGAATTAATTGATGATTCTAATCCTATTACTTTTGTAGATCCGGCAAACAGAGTTGGTAATTGGCATACAAATATTAGTTACTTGGATGTATTTAGCCAATCTACAAGAACATCTTCAGATCTTGGTGGTTCAACCGGCGGATTTGATGATAGGTTTGATTTCATATTGACTTCAGGTAACATGTTATCAAATTCCGAGGTGTATTATATTTCCGATTCATATCAAGTCTATGGAAACAATAATAATCCTTCCTGTTTTAATCAGGAGATAAATTCCGCCTCCTGCAGCGGTTCTGATTTTTCAATGGAACTCAGAGAAGCTCTTTATAATTTTAGCGACCATCTTCCTGTCACTTTGCAACTGCAAACAAGCCAATCTTTATCTATTGATGAGATTTTCGTGAAAGAACCGATCACATTTATAAATGGAAATATTGTTTCTAATTATCTCAGTTTAAAAGTTAATTTTGAATTAATAAATTCCACATATTTAAATATTTATAATACATTAGGACAAAAAGTAAAAACTGTTGCTATTGATAACACAGGATTCATTGTTGAAGACATTTCCATTTTGGCAAATGGCGTATACTTTTTAATTCTGGACAACTTTGAATCTGTAAAACCACTAAAGTTTATAAAGACAAATTGAATTATCGTTCATTAAATATTTGGTTGATTATATTCATATGTATCAAATCTTTTGGTCAAAACAAAATTGACCTGAAGGCTTATTTTGATGTTGAAAATAAACAGATCAGGATCAGTCAAACCATAGAATATTTCAATACATCAAATGATACTCTTGAAACCATTTATCTTAATGATTGGAGCAATAGTTATGCGACTAAAACAACGCCATTAGCCAAAAGATTTGCTGAAGAGTTCAGTAATAAATTCCATTTTGCGAGGAATGACCAAAGAGGTTTTACCGTTGTGACATCATTGAAGAATCAGGATAATTCAGAACTTCAATTTACAAGGCTGATTGGTCAGGATGACATCATTAAGGTAGAACTTCAAAACTCATTGCTGCCTAACGATTCCTACAAAATTAGTCTCAATTACATTGTTCAGGTCCCAAGTGATACTTTTACCAGATTCGGAATAACGAATAACAATGATTTTAAATTAAAAAATTGGTATATCACTCCTGCAGTTTATGATGGGACATGGCATTATTACAGCAACAAGGATCTTGATGACCTATTTGTTCCAAAAGCCACCCTTAATTTTGAAATAGAATATCCAAGGAATTATTTGCTCATTTCTGAATTGGACATTATTGACTTGTCTCTAAACAAAGTCAATCAGGTCATGAAATTGTATGGTAATGACAGAATAGATACTAAATTATTTTTAACAAAAATTCCATCATTTAAAACAGTTCAAACTGATTTTTTTACAGTCATTAGCAATATTGAAGATGAAGGTTTAGGTGCTCTTGATAAAGCAATAATTACAGACAATATTGCAAAGTTTATACACGATAATCTGGGTAATTATCCGCACAGAAACCTCATGCTGACAAATGTGGAATACAGAGAAGATCCAATTTATGGTTTGAATTTATTGCCGGATTTTATTCGCCCATTTCCGGATAATTTCCAGTACGAACTTAAGTTATTAAAAACTGCCCTCAGAAATTATCTAACTAACACCTTAGAGCTTAACCCGAGAAAAGACCATTGGCTAATTGGTGGCTTGCAAACCTATTATTTAATGAAATATATTGACGAGAACTACCCAAACATAAAACTCATGGGGAGTTTATCTAAAATTTGGGGTGTAAAATCCTTTCACGCTGCAGAATTGGAGTTTAATGATCAATATCCTTTTTTATATATGAATATGGCTAGAGCTAATCTGGATCAACCATTGACAATGCACAAAGATTCCCTATTGAAGTTCAACAAGAATATAGCCAATAAATACAAAGCCGGTATTGGATTGAAATATTTGGACGACTATTTGAATGATAGTATTGTTGATAAAAGTATCAAAGAGTATTTGATAAATAACAAATTGAAGCCTACATCTTCAAAAGATTTTGAAGGCATTATAAAATCGAAAACAACCAAAGATATAGACTGGTTTTTTACAGACTATTTGGAAACCACTAAAAAAATAGATTTTAAGATCATTAATGTTGAAAAAACCAACGATTCTTTAAGAGTGACCATAAAAAACAGAAGAGACAGCAATGTGCCAATGTCACTGTTTTCAATGAAAAAAGATTCAGTTTTATCCAAAGTATGGGTTTCTAATGTCCATGATGAAAAAACTGTGACTATCACTCAAGATGGTGCAGACAGGTTAGTACTTAATGAAAACAAGATAATTCCAGAAATAAATTTGCGCAACAATACCAAGTCCTTAAAACCATCTTTATTCAATAAACCATTACAAGTAAGACTTTTTAAAGATGTCGAGGATCCAAATTATAATCAAGCATTTTTAATGCCGCTCATTGAATATCGTAATATTTATGATGGTTTGCGATTAGGAGCCAAGGTTTACAACAAAACTATATTAAAAAAAGCATTCATTTATAAATTTTCACCGCAGTATTCAACAAATTCAAGTTCTCTAACAGGCTCTACGGTAGTGCAGTACAATCAATATCTTGAAAATAACGATCGCTTATACAGAATTTATTATGGATTAGGCGGGAGCTATTCAAGCTATGCCGAAGATCTTTTTGTTACGATATTGACACCTAATATTAGTTTCTACTTTAGAGATAATTCTGATCTTCGGCTTAACAAGAGAGAAATCCTGAATTTTAGATATGTAGATATAAACAGAGATAAAGACATATTCAAAATTGCCGATGTCACTGAACCAAATTACAGTGTCTACAACATTAGATATGTAAACAGCAATCCGGGATTAGTTAATTTTTCCAGTTGGTTTGCCGATTTTCAGATATCACAAACCTTTAGCAAAATTTCATTGAACTATGAATTTAGGAGGTTATTCAAAAATAATCGACAATTAAATCTTAGATTTTTTGCTGGAACCTTTTTAAGTAATAAAAATGATCCAAATACAGATTATTTTAGCTTTGCCCTTGACAGACCTACAGATTATCTTTTTGATTATGAATATCTAGGGCGATCTGAAGATTCGGGTATATTCAGCCAGCAGATCATAATCGCCGAAGGTGGTTTTAAATCTAAATTAGATACACCTTATGCAAATCAGTGGCTTTCTACATTAAATTTAAGCACTTCAATCTGGAACTATATTCAGGCTTATGGTGATGTAGGACTGGTTAAAAATAAAGGTCAAAATGCAAAATTTGTTTATGATTCAGGGATTCGTGTCAATTTAGTACAAGATTATTTTGAAATATATTTTCCTTTCTATTCTAATCTCGGCTGGGAATTATCACAACCTCGATATAGCGAGAAAATTCGTTTCGTATTGACTGTAGATCCTAAAACACTTTTCGGTTTATTCTCAAGAAGATGGTATTAAACTATATTCAGTTTTAAAATTAAAATAATCCATAATTAAACTCTAACCTGTTTAATTAGTTAAATTATTAATAAAACTTATGGTATAATTACTCAATTAATTATACTATCAATAATAATTATGTTATTTTATTGTTAAAAACACACTGTGTTTAACATTTTTTGGATTGCAATGCAATCAAATTTTAACTAAATTTGCGACATTCAATTTTATACTATGCAAGAAAATCCTGAGTTAACAGCTAATATAACTTACAAAGACTTTCAAAAAGAAGTCTTGAATGATTATAAAATAGCAGTGACCAGCAGAGAATGCAGTATTCTTGGTAGACGAGAAGTCTTAACAGGCAAGGCCAAATTTGGAATATTTGGAGACGGAAAAGAAGTGCCGCAACTTGCTATGGCAAAAGCATTTAAAAACGGAGACTTTCGCTCCGGATATTACAGGGACCAAACATTTATGATGTGTATAGGAAAACTCACCGTAGAGCAATTCTTTGCCGGTCTTTATGCCAATACTGATCTGGAACAGGAACCAATGTCGGCCGGAAGGCAAATGGGTAGTCATTTTGCAACTCATAGCCTTGAAGAGAACGGAAACTGGAAAGATTTAACAAAACAAAAAAATTCAAGTGCCGATATTTCTCCAACTGCAGGACAAATGCCACGTTTATTAGGTCTTGCGCAGGCTTCAAAGGTCTATCGGGAAATTAAAGAGATCGACAGTACTAAATTTTCACTTAATGGTGACGAAATTGCCTGGGGTACTATAGGAAATGCAAGCACCAGTGAGGGTTTGTTTTTTGAAACCATAAACGCAGCCGGTGTTTTACAGGTCCCAATGGTTTTAAGTATTTGGGATGATGAATATGGAATCTCAGTTCCGGCTAAATATCATACAACTAAAGAAAGTATATCAGAAGCTTTAAATGGATTTAAGCGTACAGAAAAAAAGAAAGGATATGAGATTCTTAAAGTGAAAGGCTGGAATTATGTGGAATTGATTCAAACATATCTCAATGCTTCAGAAATAGCAAGAACTGAACATGTCCCTGTTATTATTCATGTTAAAGAGCTTACTCAACCTCAAGGACATTCAACATCAGGAAGTCATGAACGATACAAATCTAAAGAACGCCTTGAATGGGAAAAGAACAATGACTGCATTTTAAAGATGCGTGAATGGATGATCTCTAATGAGATAGCATCCGATGAAGAACTTATTCAAATAGAAAGAGATATTAAAAAAGTTGTTAGAACAGGTAAAACTGCAGCATGGAATAATTTTCTGGCACCAATTTTAGAAGAGCAAAACGAACTAAAATCTTTACTGGCTAATTTATCGCAAAGCAGTACGAACAAAGTTTTTATTGACAAATTGATCGATAAACTTAATACCCATAGTGAGCCTGGTAGAAAAGACGTAATATCAATAGCTCGTAAAGCACTTCGTTATGTTTTAAATGAGGAATCCAGTGAAAAAGAAGCTCTTAAAAACTGGGTAAATAATTACTTTAAGATCAATCAACCGCTTTATAGCTCACATTTATACAGTAAGTCTGAAAACAGCGGTTTGAATATAAAACATATAGAGCCCGTATATGAAAACAAATCTGAAAAGGTAGACGGGAGAATCATAATTAGAGATAATTTTGAATTTCTTATACAAAAATATCCTAAGCTTTTGTTTTTTGGAGAAGATACCGGAAATATTGGTGATGTGAACCAAGGTCTGGAAGGACTCCAACTTAAATTTGGTGTAGAAAGAGTATCAGATACAGGTATACGTGAAGCAACAATAATTGGTCAGGGCATTGGAATGGCAATGAGAGGTCTGAGACCAATTGCTGAAATTCAATATCTTGATTATTTAATGTATGCTTTACAAATTATTAGCGATGATCTGTCAACATTGCATTACCGAACAAAGGGACGACAAAAAGCACCATTAATTATTAGGACAAGAGGACACAGGCTGGAAGGCATATGGCATTCAGGATCTCAGTTAGGGGGAATCTTAAACCTGATTAGAGGCATTTATGTGTTGGTTCCAAGAAACATGGTTAAAGCAGCTGGCTTTTACAATACTTTATTACAGTCTGATAACCCGGCTTTAGTAATTGAATGTTTGAATGGTTACAGATTAAAGGAAAATCTGCCTTCAAATATTGGTGAATTTACTACACCTGTTGGAGTTGTTGAAACAATTAAGGAAGGATCAGATATTACTCTGCTTTCCTATGGATCAACCCTGAGAATTGTTCATCAAGTAGCTAAAGAATTAATGGAAGTTGGTGTGGATTCAGAAGTTATTGATATTCAATCTTTAATCCCTTTTGATATCAATCATGACATCGTAAAAAGCGTAAAAAAGACGAATCGCCTAGTAATTATTGATGAAGATGTTCCTGGTGGAGCTTCAGCCTATATTTTAAATGAAGTACTAAATAATCAAAATGCATTTCAATATCTGGATAGTCAACCTAAACTGATCACTGCAAAGGAACACAGACCCTCTTATGGTACTGATGGCGATTACTTCTCAAAGCCCTCGGCAGAGGACATTTTTGAAGGTATTTACGAGGTCATGCACGAAATGAGCCCTATTGATTTTCCAAAATTGAGATAGCTAAATTATGTTTGTTTAATATATTGACTCCTAAAATCTAATAAAATCATTCCATGTATAGCGAGTTATTATGAAACCAGCAACTGTAAAACAACTAAAGGATGAACTGAATCATTCCACTCAAGAAGAACTGGTGAATCTTTGCTTACGTTTATCAAGATTTAAAAAGGAAAATAAGGAACTTCTCACCTATTTGCTTTTTGAATCGGGCAACGAACAAGATTATATAGAGTCCGTAAAACTGGAAGTTGATGAGCAATTTGAACAAATAAATACCAATAGTTATTTCTATATTAAAAAAAGTGTTCGAAAAATATTGCGAAACTTAAAAAAGTACATCAGGTATTCATTAAATAAGGAAACTGAAGTGGAGCTTCTGCTCTATTTCTGTAAAAAATTGAATGAATTTCAACCATCAATTTCAAACAATGTAACTCTTACCAATTTATTTAATAGGCAACTTGCATTCATCAATAATAAAGTTGAGGCATTGCATGAGGATTTGCAATATGATTTTAATATACTTTTAAATGATTTGGAGTCAAAATAAAACCATTTGTCATTTTAACGTGGAATTTTGGTCAACTTTTATTAAGTTCGTTACCAATTAATAGAAATTTAATGGAATTATTAGGAATAGACATAGGAGGTTCAGGAATTAAAGGAGCCATTGTAGATGCAGAAACTGGAAAATTAGTGAGTAAAAGAATTAGAATTGCGACTCCAAAACCTTCAAAACCTGTTCCGGTAGCCATGACTGTAAATGAGATAATTAAAAATCTTAATTGGGAAGGTCCTGTTGGTGTTTCGTTCCCAACAGTTATAAAAAATGGTAAAGCTTTATTAAATAGCAATTTCCCAAAATCCTGGAAAAATACTCAAATTGATGACCTTTTTAAAGAACATTGTCATCGTGATTTTTATGTTCTGAATGATGCAGACGCAGCTGCCATGGCCGTAATGAAATTTGGGGCAGGTAAAGGCAAAAAAGGACTTGTTATAACTATTACTGTTGGGACTGGTCTTGGATCCGGTGTTTTTTTTAATGGGCAATTACTATCAAATTTTGAGTTAGGAAGGATCTATGGAAAGGAAGGAGATATAATGGAATCGTTTGCTGCTGATTCTGCCAGAAAACGTGAGAAATTAGACTACAAGGAGTTTGGCAGACGTCTTAATTTCTTTTTGTCTCATCTTGAGCAAACCATGCATCCCGAACTCTTTATTATTGGTGGTGGAATTAGTAAAAAAATGGAAAAATTTAAAAAATATATTAAAATAGATACACCTGTTATCCCTGCACTATTGCTAAATGATGCAGGAATTATTGGAGCAGCAATGTTTGCTCTGGAAAATATTAAAGAATTAGAATCTTAATAGTAACCTACCTTTAAAAAAGATCCCGTCAATTTAAAATCCTGACTAACAACTCTTTTAATAAATCTCTTTGGGGTAAAGCATTAGCGCCTACGCCCTTGCTCTTTACATCAAATTCTCTTAAAACTGCAATTGCAGCACTCACTTTTTTCATCGGGTAATTTTTTGCAGCCAAAGTATACTCACTTACAAAATAGGGATTGACTCCTAAAGCAGAAGCCACGTTCCTGGGAGATTTATCGTTTAAACCATGATAATGCAAAAGTTGGGAGAAAAAATTGAACAATAAAGATACCGTTACAACCATGGGATTATCTTTAGGGTTATCAGCAAAATAATTGATTATTTGATGGGCCTTGACAACATTTTTTTCGCCGATTGCCTTGCGTAATTCAAAATTATTGAAATCCTTGCTTATCCCAATATTCTCTTCAATATTCTCCGGTGTGATCTGAGTTCCTTTGGGTAAAATAATCTGAAGTTTCTTTAATTCATTATCAATTTTACTCAAATCTGTTCCTATAAATTCGACCAGCATTTGTGCTGCTTTTGGAACTATTTTATAGTCTCTGGATGCCAAGACTTTCCTAATCCAATCGGCAACTTGATTTTCATAAAGTTTCTTACTTTCAAAAACAACACCATTCGTTAAAAGTGTTTTATAAAGACTTTTTCTTTTATCGAGCTTTTTATACTTATAATTGAAAACTAAAACGGTAGTTGGCTGAGGGTTTTCGGCATATGAAATTAATTTATCAATGGTTCGTGCTAGATCTTGAGCTTCCTTCACGATTACAACCTGCCTTTCAGCCATCATAGGATATCGTTTCGCATTACCAACGACATCTTCAATAGACACATCTCGACCATATAGCACCATTTGATTAAAACCTTTTTCTTCCTCAGTAAGAACATTTTTTTCAATATAATCAGATATCAAATCTATATAATATGGCTCTTCCCCCATTAAGAAATAAATAGGTTTAAAATTGCCTTTTTTAATGTCAATTAACAATTGTTTGACTTCGTCCAAAATAATATTTAGATATTAGTTGATCAATTCAAGCCGTGTTCTAATTATTATCCAAACTTGTATCGGATAGTTCCCTATACAATTTTCTTTTAAAAACCACTTGAAATGACATTATAGTTATAAATTTGTTCAGTGCAGAATTTAAATTTTCCTACATATACCTTTCGATTCAAAAATAGCGAAAATAAACGGCTTATTTTTGACGAAATACGTAAAAAATTTGTGGTTTGTCAACCGGAAGAATGGGTAAGACAGAATTGTGTTCAGTTCTTAATTCAGAAAAAAAAATACCCGAAATCATTGATCAATGTTGAAAAGGAATTAAAAGTAAACAATTTGAGAAAACGTTATGATATCGTTGTGTTTAACCCTGATGGTTCCATCCATTTGATGGTTGAATGCAAATCCCCGAAAGTAACAATTGATCAGGCTGCTTTTGACCAGATAGCAAGGTATAACTTAACTATAAATGCAAAGTATTTAATGGTTTCAAATGGAATAAATCACTATTATTGTTTGATGGATCATTTAGAACAAGAATATCAGTTCCTAAAAGATATTCCCAATTATAAACAATGAAAATAGCAGTTGTCATATTGAATTGGAATGGTAAAAAATTGCTTGAAAAATTTTTACCTTCAGTTATTTCTAATTCTAAGGAAGCCTCTATTTATATAGCGGATAATGCTTCAACGGATGATTCAGTTAGTTTTGTAAGATCCACTTTCCCTGAAATAAATATCATAGAAAATTCAGAAAATGGTGGTTATGCCAAAGGTTATAATGAAGCCCTTAAAAAAATAAATGAAGACGTTTTTTGTTTACTGAATAGTGATATTGAAGTTACCAAAGATTGGTTGAAACCTATTTTGGAAACTTTTGAAGAGGAACCAAATACAGCAATTATTCAACCGAAAATATTAGACTACTACAAAAGAGATCATTTTGAATATTCAGGGGCAGCTGGTGGTTATATTGATAAATATGGCTATCCTTATTGCAGGGGAAGGATCTTTAATACGATAGAAAAGGATGAGGGACAATTTGATGATAAAGCAGACATTTTTTGGTCTTCCGGTGCTTGCCTGTTTATTCGAAAAGAAGTTTTTACCAAATTAAAAGGTATGGATGAAGCATATTTTGCCCATATGGAAGAAATAGATCTTTGTTGGAGAGCTCAAAATATAGGTTACGACATAAGATTTGTTGGTGCATCCTCTATTTATCATATAGGAGGTGCTACACTAAAGAATACAAACCCAAAAAAGACCTATTTAAATTTCAGGAATAGTTTATATAACCTTGTTAAAAACGCAGATGGTAATTGGATAAGTCTTCTTTTAATAAGGTTAATTCTGGATGGGTTAGCCGGAATAAAATTCATATTGGAATTGAAATTTCGTCATTTCATTGCAATAATCAAGGCTCACGTCAGTTTTTACAGGCATTTGTCTTATTTATTGAAACAACGGAAAGCCTTAAAACAATCCAAAAATTACTACACTGTTAATTCAATAGTTTGGTCATATTTTGTGATGAAAAAAAATCATTTTAAAAGTTTATAAATTAGTTAGTAAAAGTTTTGTTAATACTTGTATTTACAGCTGTTTTTTGTATACTTTTGATATATTAATCCATTATTTATCTTTACTTATGAAAAAATTAATTTTATTTAGCTTTTCAGCATTATTACTCCTTAGTTCGTGTGTATCTAAAAAGGAATACTCGGCATTGGAAGAAAAACACAAAAACACACAAGATCTTTTAAACACAGCAACTGTTAAACTTAATAAATGTTTATCTGATGAAGCGGCAGCTACAGCCAGATTAGAAGGCTTGAAAGAACAATTAGCAGATTTACGTAAAACAAATCAGGATTTGATTGATACTAAAGGAAATCTAACAACACTGACGGTAAAAGGTGCAGATAACCTTGAGAAATCATTAGAAAGCCTGAAAGAAAAAGATCTTAAGATCAACAGACTTCAAGATGCCTTGAACAAAAAGGATAGTGTAACATTAGCATTAGTCAGCAGTTTGAAGAAAGAAGTTGGAATTGATGATCCGGACATTGAAATCAACGTAGAAAAAGGTGTAGTCTATATTTCAATTGCCGATAAATTATTGTTTCAATCCGGAAGTTACATTGTAACCTCCAGAGCAAAAGATGTACTGGCCAAAGTTGCTAAGGTAATTAACGGCAAACCAAATTTTGAAGCTATGGTTGAAGGTCATACTGATAATGTACCTTACAGAAAAGAACCATTACTTGATAACTGGGACTTGAGTGTTAAACGTTCTACTTCGGTAATTAGGGTATTACAGGAATTAGGTGTTAATCCTGCACAGTTAGTTGCTGCGGGTAGAGCCGATTACGTTCCATTAGTTGATAATAATACAGCAGAGAACAGAGCTAGAAACAGACGTACTCGATATTGTAGTATTACCTAAAATTGACCAGTTCTATGATATGATAGAAAAAGAAATGAAAAGTCTATCTGCTAGTCCAAACTAATTAAATAAAAATATAGAATTAAGCTCAACCGAAAGGTTGGGCTTTTTTTATTAAAAAATCTCCAAACTACCCTTACCTTCTCGCACTATTACTGGTTCATCTTCTGAAAAATCAATAACAGTTGAAGCTTCATTACCTCCATACCCACCATCAATAACAAGATCCACTAATTTATCCCATTTTTCAGCAATCAATTCAGGATCGGTAGTATATTCTATGATCTCATCTTCATCTCTAATAGATGTTGATACAATTGGGTTACCTAATTCCTTTACTATTTCCAAGGCTATAGAATTATCAGGAACCCTGATTCCTACTGTCTTTTTCTTTTTAAATGCTGAAGGAAGAGTTTTAGCACCAGGGAGAATAAAAGTATAAGGACCAGGAAGTGCTCGTTTTAATATTTTAAACGTAGTATTATCTATTTGCTTGACATAATCACTCAAATTACTCAAGTCATAACAAATAAAGGAGAAATTAGCCTTATCCAATTTTACATTTTTTATTCTTGCCAGTCTTTCAAGTGCCTTATTATTAGTAATGTCACAACCTAATCCGTAAACCGTATCTGTTGGGTAAATAATTATTCCACCTCTTTTTAAAACATCCACCACTTTTTTAATAGCTTTTGGATTAGGATTCTCCTGGTATATCTTAATTACTTCCGCCATTTATTTAATGATCTCTAATTTTGCAAATCGCAATAATAATTTCTTTAAACCTCCATTTTCAAAATTGATCTCAGCTTTAACATCTGCCCCAACTCCTTCTATTTTCAACACTTCACCTTTACCAAATCGTAAATGTTTTACTATGTTACCAACAACTAATTTACTGTCAAATAAGTTTGTGTTACCATTGGTAGATGTCACTTTCTTTAAGTTCTTTGGAGTACTGATTTTAAATTTTTCCGGTTCTTTTTTAACTGTTTTACGTTGGTATTTTTGCGAAACAGGTTTTTTAAATCGAATCTTATTGGGTTCAACATCACCAAAAATATCTGCAGATAACATAGGATTAATTCTACGCTCTTCAATGGGAGTAATAATATCAAGATATTTATCATCAATCTCTTCAATAAATCTGCTTGGTTCTGCATCAATTAATTTTCCCCATCGATATCTTGACAAGGCATAGGTTAAATAGGCTTGCTTTTCGGCTCTTGTTAAGGCCACATAAAACAAGACGCCTTTCTTCTTCTAATTCAGATCTGGTATTCATACTCATGGCACTAGGAAACAAGTCTTCTTCCAATCCTACAATAAATACATGAGGAAACTCCAATCCCTTAGCTAAATGGATAGTCATTAGAGCAACACGATCTTTATTTCCTTTCTCATCATCCAAATCGGTTGCCAGTGCCACATCTTCCAGAAATTCTGTCAAAGAACCTGTTGAATCGACAATCTCTTTCTGCTCTTCCACAAAATCCTTGATACCATTTAATAGCTCTTCAATATTCTCCATTCTTGCAATACCTTCAGGAGTTCCATCTTTATTGAATTCTTTAATTAATCCGGTTACTTTCACAACATGATCTGAGAGCTCAAAAGCATTTGCCGATTGATTCATTACCTGAAAGCTTTCGATCATGGTAACAAAGTTTTTCAATTTGGTTCTGGTGCCCGAATTAATATTGATCTCTAGCTTATCAAGGTTCTGTAAGACTTCAAAAATGGAGCGATCGTAGCCATTTGCCGCCACTATCAAACTGTCAATTGTAGTTTGCCCAATACCTCTTGCAGGAAAATTGATAATCCGTTTAAGGGCTTCCTCATCAGCCGGATTGATGACCAGTCGGAGATAAGATAAGACATCCTTTATTTCCTTACGTTGATAAAAAGATAAACCTCCAAATATTCTATATGGCATATCTCTTTTGCGTAAGGCATCTTCTATGGCACGCGATTGAGCGTTAGTCCTGTACAGTACAGCAAAATCCTTATTTCTTAATTGATTTTGCATTTTGGTCTCAAAAATTGTACTAGCAACATAGCGTCCTTCATCACCATCAGTCATGGAACGATGTACCTTTATTTTTTGTCCTTCGTCATTTGCTGTCCAGACAATTTTATCAATTTTAGATTTATTCTTGTCAATTATTGAATTCGCTGCATTCACTATATTCTTTGTCGACCTGTAGTTCTGCTCCAAACGGAACAGTTTCACATCATCATAATCCTTTTGAAAATTCAGAATATTATTGATATTTGCACCTCTAAATGCATAAATACTCTGCGCATCATCTCCAACCACACAAATATTCTGGAATCGATCTGATAAAGCCCTAACTATCAAATATTGTGAATGATTGGTATCCTGATACTCATCAACCAAGATATATCTGAACTTATCTTGATATTTAGCCAAAACATCGGGAAATCGAGTTAATAATTCATTGGTTTTTAACAACAGATCATCAAAATCCATAGCTCCGGCCTTAAAGCATCTGTCTACGTAGTTTTTGTAGATCTCACCCATTTTTGGTCTTTTTGCCATCGTATCGGCTTCTATCAATTCTGGATTCTGAAAATAGGCCCTTACCGTTATTAAACTATTTTTATAAGAAGAAATTCTGGAACGAATTTGTTTGTATTTATAAACATCCTTATCTAGATTCATTTCCTTAATAATAGATGCAATCAGTCTGTCAGAATCCTGTGTATCATAGATCGTAAAGTTGCTGGGATAACCTAATTTTTCACCTTCAAACCTCAAAATTCGAGCAAAAACAGAATGAAAGGTTCCCATCCAGAGATTTTTAGCTTCAGAACCTACTATTCTAGCAATACGATCTTTCATTTCTCGCGCTGCCTTATTGGTAAAGGTCAAAGCCAAAATATTGAAAGCGTCAATTCCCTGACTCATCAAATAGGCTATTCTATAAGTAAGAACACGAGTTTTTCCTGAACCTGCTCCTGCTATAACAATCATCGGCCCATCCTTTTGTAAAGTAGGTGCTAATTGTGCATCATTCAACTGACTGAGAAATTTATCCAAATTTATTCGACTTTAAGATTGTGAAATTAACCAATGTTTATTGCTTTTTTAAGAAGTTTTTTGATTAATTATAAACAATAATTAATTTATTTCAACTCAACTAAAAGAACTAATATTAATTTTAAAATTCCTTGTACAATAATTATTATCCAATTAAGTTTACTCTTTAAATCAACTTATTATGGATTCAGAGAAAATATTAGATTTCTTCCTTTATATTGTACCAGCATTACTTACTGGAGTATTGGCTTTTTATTTCTTCAAACAATTCATGAAAAATGAAGACAATAGAAGAAATTTTTTATTGCATAAAGATCAGCAAAAACATTCCTTACCTATTCGCCTGCAGGCTTATGAACGAATGGCTCTTTTCTTAGAACGGATCGCACCAGCAAAATTACTTATTAGAATTCAACCAAAATCCTCTAATAAAGAAGCTTACGAAGCATTACTTATAGCATCTATTGAACAAGAATTTGAACATAATCTATCACAACAAATCTATTTAAGTGATGAGTGCTGGAGTATTATATCTGCTTCAAAGAATGCCACGATCCAACTTATACGAAAAGCGAGTTTACTTCCTAAGACCGATACCGCCAACAAGCTTCGAGAAGTTATTTTAACGGAAATGATGGAAAAAAAACCACCAAGTGACGCGGCTTTATCCTACATAAAGAATGAAGTCTCAGATTTATGGTACTAGGCCTTTTTCCTTTATGGATTTGGTTTTTGCATAATTAAACCCTTCTTCCCACCATTTGATCATGTGTTCTCTGTTAAAAATTAAGGAATTCTCAGTTAAATTTGTGGGTGTATAATAAATATTGAGCTTTACATTTTTATTTTTAGCAGCCAATTTACCTATTGTTATATCACCTTTTTCAACCTGATCAAGCAAATAGCCATACAAATTGATCATAAGCGAAAACGGGTTTTTACCTAATGCCTTATTATATTCCAGGTTCTCACTTTCCAAAACTATGGCATCTACCTCAGTTGCTCCTCTTAAAATGGCCTCTCGGATTGGAATAACGCATCCTAAGCCACCATCTGCGTAGTCAAACCCATTTACCTGGGCCAGGGACATAAACGGTATGTAATTGCAGGAAATCCATATCCAGTCACAAAATTCCTCGTAACCGAAATCGTTAATAGACTTATATTCTACCCTGTTCTTTGACAGATTGGAGACCGTTACAACAACATCGTGCTTGGTAGCTTTGATCTTGTTGTATTCTTCTATGGTGAAATTTCGCTTAATATTACGCCTCAGATTTTTGCTTTCCCCAAAGGTTCTCTTTCTTTTGATAAATTGAATAAGTGTATTAAAAAAGTTAATGGTTACGTATTCCCTGTCTCCTTTACTTCTGGTTATAAATGGATTGATACTAAAGATATGCTTTTGACTGACATTAGTATAAATATCATACAATTTCCCAAGATCATGAACAGCAAGATGAGGCACTAACAAACTTCCTGTTGATGTACCCAAATACATATCATAGCTCCTACCCTCCTGTTCAATAAGATATTGTGCTACACCTCCAGCAAATGCGCCCTTACTTCCTCCTCCTGAAATTACCAATGCTCTCATAACCTAATAGCTATCCATTAATTGTTGTGCAAATTGCTTAAAGCGCCAGTTATGATGATTTGTAGCATCTTTTAAGTTTTCCATACATCTCTCATCACAAGACCTGATCCATCTTAAATATCTGAATGCGTTTTCACGGACTTCAAAACTATAATCGGGAGAGGTATAACCAATTAACTCTTCCATAAATTGTTCCGGGTCTCCAACGCTGTCATTATCTGTTAAGATGGCAAGAGTTAACCATAACGTTCTGACATTCTTATTATTAAATCCGATAATCCCCTTTGTTTTTTCGAGATAGATTTCCTGATCTTGTGGAAAACTATTCCAAAGATTATACAATGCCGCTTCTATTGTTACATAGGATTTGTCATTCAATAAACTCTCATAATCCGCCTTAAGAACTATCGGAATTTCCTTTAAATTCATAGCTATAGCTTGCCTTTTTTTAATATCATTCGAACTAAATGCTTTTTTGTATAACTGTATTGCTTGCAAAGAATCGACATTTTTAATTCGGGCAAACAATTCTTGTTGAAGCGGGTAAAACGAATCAGAATGAAGCACTTCATCACATTTAGAAATTTGTTTTGCAATATCCTCTTCTGAATCAAATTTCTGTATTTGAAGCATTCCTTTGGCAAATTCATTCTTTTCCAAAGAACTATAGGCTTCATCTTTCGAGAACGTTTTATTATTTAACCAAGTTCCAATAAAATTGGTTAAATCCTGCCCGCTTTCGACCTGAATTTCCTTTAAAAAATCCATCGTTTCAACATTTTTAAATCGATGCTTTTTTAAATAGCTTTTCACGGCATTTTTAAATGCCTTATCTCCCACTTGCTCTTTTAAAATATGTAAAGCCCAGGCACCTTTTTTATAAAAAGTTGTACTACTTGACTTGGGATTCAATAGTGAGGTGCTTTGTCCTGATTTATCCTGATTTAAAAGCTCTTGCACATAATCGTAAAGCCTCCAGTAATAATAATCCTCTCCAAATACCTCTCTCTCTGCTAATAAGGCATAATAGGTTGCAAATCCTTCTTGTAGCCAGTGATGCTCACCGCTTTTTGCCGTAACCAGGTCACCAAACCATTGATGCGCTAATTCATGGGCATTGACATTTACAAAATTCCTGTCAACAAATGAAGTTTCATCTATCATAAAAGCATCAGAAAAGATTGTAGCACTTGAATTCTCCATGCCTGCGTAAAGGAAATCATGTACAGGAATTAATTTATAATTCTGCCATGGATAAGGAACGCCTATTTCATTTTCTAAAAAATCGAACATCTTTTTAGTATACCTGTAAGTTGGCTTTACTTTAATTGAATCCTCAGGATAATAATACATTTCTAAAGGTATTCCGCTTTTAGAATGTTCTAATTTCTTATTGTATTTACCAATGGCTAGGGCAACTAAATAGCTCGACATTGGGTTTTGCATATCGTAATGCCATAAGTTATAGCCGTCATGCGTTTCCTTTTTAACTAGCTTACCATTGGCAATAACTTCATAATCCTTCTCAAAAATTACATTTAGATCAAACTCTACTTTTTCATTGACATCATCAAAACTTGGTAGCCAGTTGCTGGTGTATTTACCCTGACCCTGAGTCCAAACCTGATCTGGAGCATCGTTATCCCATCCGACAAAATACATGGCTTTTTTTGGCTGTGTACTCCAGGAAATATTGAGTTCATGAGTTTCTCCCTTTTTAAATTTTTGCTTAATGACAATGAATTTGTTATTTGCCTGGATGTCAATTGGTCTTTTATCTAATTTACAATTGACCTGCTTAAAATTTTTGGCGTCCAAATAAATGGAATCTACTTCCTTTAGAACTTTAAAATTGTATTCAATTTGCCCACTAACACTGTTTTCTTTAGCATTTATATTTATTTGAGCATCTGCACTAATGAAATCAACAGATTCTGATTGCTGTGCAATTAAGGTGACACTAAAAAAAATAAAAATGAAACTAATAAAATACTTCATGAGGAGCATATAGCAAAGGCTAGACCAAAGTTACATTATTTAGCACTTTTTAAGAACTAAACACAGATTAAAATTAGCATAAAAATAGTATTTTCGTCTCTATGTATACCAACTTGCAAACTCCAATTGATTATTTAAAGGGTGTTGGACCCAATCGTGCTGATCTGCTGCGTAAGGAATTAGGTATACATACTTTTCAAGATTTAATAAATTTATTCCCAAACAGATACATAGATAGAACCAGGTATTACAAGATCAATGAATTGCAAAACAACAATGCAGATGTACAGATCATTGGAAAAATAACGAATGTTACAGAAGTGGCTCAGAAACTTGGAAAAAGACTGGTTGCAACATTTCAGGATGAGACAGGAACAATGGAACTGGTATGGTTCAGAGGGCATAAATGGATCAGGCAGAGTTTAAAATTTGATAAACCATATGTAATTTTTGGCAAGGTCAATTGGTTCAACGGTAAATTTAGTGTCCCTCACCCTGACATGGAATTGCTGGAAGAACACGAAAAAAGTCTTCGTTCCGCCATGCAACCCGTTTATCCTTCCACTGAGAAATTGACAAATAAGGGAATTTCAAGTCGGGTAATTAGTAAAATGATGCAGCAATTATTTTTGGATACTAACGGAAAATTCGTTGAAACCCTATCCGGTAATTTATTAAAGGAACTCAAATTGATCTCAAAAAATGAGGCACTTTTCAACATACATTTTCCTAAAAATCAAGAGCTGCTTTCCAAGGCACAATTCAGGTTAAAATTTGAAGAATTATTTTTTATTCAACTGCAATTAATTATCAAAAATCTGATCCATAAATCAAAGATTAAAGGCTTCCCATTTTCAAAAGTTGGTCATTATTTTAACAGCTTTTTTTCAGACCATTTACCCTTTGAATTGACCAATGCTCAAAAACGGGTTATAAAGGAAATTAGACAAGATCTTGGCAGTAATGCCCAGATGAATCGATTATTGCAAGGCGATGTAGGTTCGGGAAAAACCATAGTTGCGCTAATGTCAATGTTAATAGCACTTGACAACGGTTTTCAAGCTTGCTTAATGGCTCCGACTGAAATTTTGTCAGTCCAACACTATAATGGATTATATGAACTATGTAAAGATTTGAATATCAGTATTAAATTGCTTACTGGTTCAAGCAATACTTCAGAAAGACGAAAAATCCATGAATCCTTAGAAAATGGCGATTTACAGATACTAATTGGTACCCACGCATTGATCGAAGATAAGGTGAAATTCAAGAATTTAGGCTTGGCAATTATCGATGAACAACATCGATTTGGAGTCGCTCAAAGAAGTAAACTTTGGAAAAAAAATACCTCTCCTCCACACATCCTTGTGATGACCGCTACACCAATTCCAAGGACCCTTGCAATGTCTGTTTATGGTGACCTGGATATCTCAGTAATTGACGAATTACCGCCTGGGAGAAAAGAGATAAAAACTGTCCATCGATTTGACAAAAATCGACTGAATGTTTTCAAGTTTATTCGTGACGAAATTACAAAAGGAAGACAGATCTATATCGTCTATCCTTTGATACAGGAAAGTGAAAAAATGGACTATAAAGATCTGATGGATGGCTACGAAAGTATCACCAGGGAATTTCCAATGCCCAAATATCAGATCTCCATAGTTCATGGAAAAATGAAATCGGCAGATAAGGATTTTGAGATGCAACGATTCATTAAAGGAGAAACTCAAATAATGGTCGCCACGACAGTTATTGAAGTTGGTGTTGATGTCCCAAATGCTTCGGTTATGATCATTGAGAGTGCCGAACGCTTTGGATTATCACAGTTACACCAATTGCGAGGTCGTGTAGGTCGCGGAGCAGAACAAAGCTATTGCATACTCATGACTGGTCACAAATTGAGTAACGATAGCCGAACAAGGCTGGCGACTATGGTTCGAACCAACGACGGTTTTGAAATTGCAGAAGTTGATCTAAGACTTCGGGGACCGGGAGATATCATGGGTACGCAGCAAAGTGGTGTATTGAATTTAAAGATTGCCGACATAATCAAGGACAACGATATTTTAAAACATGCACGTTTTTATGCCAAAAAAATATTGA
The DNA here is from genome assembly GCA_963827785.1 of uncultured Flavobacteriaceae bacterium. Lineage (GTDB taxonomy): Bacteria > Bacteroidota > Bacteroidia > Flavobacteriales > Flavobacteriaceae > Site-B1. The sequence continues at coordinate 34,590 of CAWHCT010000043.1, forward strand.
ATGATGACCCTTCCCTATCAAAAGCGGAAAATAAAACTTTGAATAATACTTATAACCAATTAGTTAAGTACAAGAATATCTGGAACTATATTTCATAAATGGTTCAAGTAGACTAGAAATATTTGTCTATAAGTCTTCTTGCTAACTTTAAGCAAAGTCATATCTTTGTATCTTAAAATTTTACAGCTCAGTACATGAAAATTTCCTATAATTGGCTAAAGCAATTCATTAATATAAGTTGGGATGCAGAGAAAACAGGTGAACTTCTTACCAATTTAGGTCTGGAGGTTGAAGGCATTGAAAACTATCAATCCGTTAAAGGAGGTTTGGAAGGTGTGGTTGTAGGCAAGGTCCTTACCTGTGAACAACATCCAAATGCAGACAGATTAAAAGTAACTACCGTTGATATTGGTACCAATGAACCGCTTCATATTGTTTGTGGTGCTCCAAATGTCGCCAAAGGTCAAATAGTTCCTGTCGCAACTATTGGAACCATATTATATTCTTCTGAAGGTGAGGAATGGACCATTAAGAAAGGAAAGATTCGAGGTGAAGAAAGCTATGGAATGATCTGTGCCGAAGATGAACTTGGTCTGGGACAAAGCCATGATGGCATAATGGTTTTGGATAAAAATTTGAAAGTTGGAACTCCTGTAGCAGAAATATTTGAAATTGAAAACGATAAGGTTTTTGAAATTGGTTTAACTCCTAACCGAGCAGATGCCATGAGCCATCTGGGTGTAGCGCGCGACCTGAGAGCAGGATTAATTCGACAAAAGATCAACGTTGAATTGATCACACCATCAACAAGTTCCTATCATTTAGACAATAGAAGCTTAAAAATAGCTGTAAAAGTTGAGGACTTTGAAAAAGCGCCACGCTATTGTGGTGTTACTATTTCAGGAATAAAGGTTGCCGAATCCCCTAACTGGTTGCAAAACCGCCTAAAAGCTATTGGTTTAAGCCCAATAAACAATGTTGTGGATGCTACGAATTATGTTTTACACGAATTAGGTCAGCCTTTGCACGCATTTGATGCTGCAAAGATAAAAGGGAATAAAGTCATTGTTAAAACTCTTAAAGCCGGAACCAAATTTACAACATTAGACGAAGTGGAACGAACTCTGCATGAAGATGATCTTATGATCTGCGATGCTGAAAAACCTATGTGCATTGCGGGAGTTTTTGGCGGCATTACATCCGGAGTGACAGAATCCACAACAAGCATCTTTTTGGAAAGTGCTTATTTTGACCCGATTAGCATCCGTAAAACTGCGAAAAGACATGGATTGAATACTGATGCTTCTTTCAGATTTGAACGTGGTATAGATCCTAATATCACTGAATACGCCTTAATGCGAGCTTGTTTATTGATCATAGACATTGCAGGTGGTGAAGTTTCCAGCGATATTTTTGATTCCTATCCGGTTAAGATAGAAGATAGTCAGGTGCGGTTAAGTTTTGAAAATGCCGAAAAATTGATAGGTCAGGAAATTCCAAAAGAGACCATAAAAGAAATATTGACCTCCCTGGAAATAAAAGTGAACAGTGTCACTGAAACTGGTTTGGGTTTAATGGTTCCTGCATATAGAAACGATGTTACTCGTGAAGCAGATGTTATCGAGGAAATTTTGAGGGTTTATGGATATAACAATATTGAAACGACCGAAAAATTAAATGCGTCTATCTCAAACTCTAATAAAATTGAAGATTACAAACTAAGGAATATCATTGGTAATCAATTGGCCTCTCAGGGATTTTATGAGATCATGGCTAATTCGCTTACCACTGCAAAATATGCCGAATTAAGCAAGCAGTTAAAAGAAGAACACAACGTCGTGATGTTAAATCCTTTAAGTCAGGATCTGGGCGTGATGAGACAATCCCTTCTGTTCTCCGGTCTTGAAGCAGCTGCTTATAATATAAACCGAAAACGAGCAGATCTTAAATTGTTTGAATTTGGTAAAACCTATCATGATTTTAACGGAAACAGAGAGGAACTCAAGCATCTAACACTCCTTGTGACAGGTAGCAGGACTGTAGAGGCATGGAACGGACTCAATAAAACCTCCGATTTCTTTTACCTGAAGGGTGTCGTTACATCTGTATTACAAAGGTTGGGAATTGCCAATTGTAAGGAACAACCTGTAAAAGATGATGTAATTAGTGAAGGGGTGACCATGAGTTTGGGGAAAATGAATTTAGTAAGTATAGGTCTGGTTAAAAAGCCTGTACTAAAGCATTTTGATATAGCACAACCTGTTCTTTATTCCGATTTTTACTGGGACAATATACTTGAGGTGGTTAAAAGAAACAGTATTACATTTAATGACCTTCCTAAGTATCCTGAAGTTCGACGTGATTTTGCTTTATTGCTTGATGAGGCTGTCACGTTTGAATCCATTTATAACATTGCCAGACAATGCGAAAGAAAACTTTTAAAGGACATTAATTTATTTGATGTATACCAAGGCAAGAACCTTCCAAAAGGCAAAAAGAGCTATGCTGTAAGCTTTATTTTACAGGACGAACACAAGACCTTGACCGATAAGCAAATTGACAAGATCATGAGCAACCTGCAGCAAAATTTTGAGAAAGAACTAGGAGCTGAATTAAGATAGATAAAAGGCCCTTTTATACCCGACTTTTTGGGAGAATAGGCTTTTTTAAGTAAAGTTTTAGAATTTTAATTATACTCTATTTAGGAAAATTCATTTTTTTAATAAGATTATTAAATCGATCCATATTTCTCAATTCTTTAAACATAGGTTCCACGTTTACATATACAAGCTCTTTATCTTTCATAGAATATGATTTTTCTAGCCAATCGACTGCTTTCATATTTTCACCTATTGCAGCATAAGAAAGTCCTATCATATATGGAGAATCACTATAGTTTGTAATCATTTGAAAAACTAATTCTTCTGCTGCCTGCTTATTTCCCATTTTTTCAGATTGTAGAATTTTAGCATATAACGCATTCAAATTATAACCTTTTTTCTTTGCTTCTTCAATTGCTGTTGATATATTATTTTCTAATACTAAAACATTTATGCATTGTCTAAATCCGATAATATGTGGATATCGATCTTTGAATTCCTCGATTATCATTTTTACATTGTTATATTGCTCTGCATAATAAAATGCAGCTATCAAATATCCCATTGCTGTTCGTTGAATTGGATCATTCTTCAATGCGCTTTGGCAAAAGGCAATACTTTCATCCTTTCGTCCTAGAATGGTGTAAAATCTACCTGCATTCCTTAAAACATAAGGATTATTAGGTTCCATTTTTAAAGCCATATCTATCTTTTCTAAAGCACCGTATAAATCATATTCATTATCTAAAATTTCGGCAACGTTAACCGCCGCTATACCAGATGTGGGATCGAGCTCAAACGCTTTCAATGAACCAATTTTAGCTTTCTTAAACATATCATCATCAGAACTAGTAGATTTTCTCCAATAACACATAGACTTGTAGGTCCATGCTAAAGAAAATGAAGGATCTGCCTGGATAGCCTCGTCAAACCACTTGATAGCCTCATCAGTATCAGATTTACCACTATCATTTTCATAATAGTGTTTTCCTCTAAGAAAATAATTATATGCTACCGAGTTTTTTGTTTCACTTTTTGAAAATAATTGATCCTTTGACAAGGTTATACTTAATGCATTAACTACAGAAGCACTAATTTCATCCTGAATTTCAAAAATATCATCCAAATTACGGTTGAATGTCTTACTCCAAAGATGGGACCCATCTGTTGTATTGATTAATTGAGCAGTGATTCTAATCTTATTTCCAGATTTGCGCACACTCCCTTCCAATAGATATGCTACATCCAAAGAGTTTCCAATTTTTCTTAAATCTTCGTTTTTTCCTTTATATGCAAAAGATGATGTACGTCCAATTACTTTTAAACTCGGCAATCTTGTTAACATGTTAATTAGCTCTTCACTTAATCCATCTGCAAAATATTCTTGTTCCATATCACCACTCATATTCACAAACGGAAGTACAGCTATAGAATTTTCTATTGTGAAATCATTAGTATTAACTGATTTTATCGAAGAATTGGTCTGCGGTATATAGATGAAGGATACGCCAGTAGCAATAACAAGCGTAATAATAATTATAATGTTCAAACGTTTATTAGTTGCCGCAGCAATGGATTCTTCTTTTGAAACTATCGCTGTTTTTTTCATTCCTTCTGGAGTTACTTCATAGACCCAAGAAAAAATAACCCAAATAGGAAACCCTATAACAATAATAAAAGTTAAAGTCTTAAAAACCCAAGTTGGTGCTTCAAAATTTGGCAAAACAATGGCTATAACCTGCAAAATAACCCAAGCTATTACAATGTAGGCAATCGATGCCTTGATGACATTTCTACGATTAAGTTCTTCGTAAAACTTCATCTTTAGATTGATTTGTATTAAAGATAAAGTTAAATTATACTTTCAAAAATGATTATTGTCACATTTCTTTTAAACTATTATTGGCTTAAAACAACAATAAAATCTGAATTAAGATAAATAAAACTAAGTTTTAAATACAAGATTGAGTTATTAAGAATTAGTCTAAATAATGTAAAAATTTATCTCTTTTGCATATTGTATCTCATTTTTATTATTTTTAAAATAAAAAAAATTGCAATGGGAGTAAACCTAAACGATAAACTCCTCCAGTACAGGAGGAAACATATTACAGATTCAGATGTTCTTGGTCAGGTCTATAAGATCCTCGAAAATGATGATAATCATGAGGCTACAATAGAATTAAATCTATCAAAATCACACAATACTAGGGAAAACAAATTTAATCTTGACCTGCTGGAAACTGAAAAGATCTTTCATTTAGACGATATAAAATCTATTTGCATAACATATAGATTACGTTTTTTAGAAAGTAGTTTGTTTAAAAGTGAGATTCCACAAGAAGCCGTTTGCAAAATAAAGCAATTGGAAAAAGTCCATAATACATCGCTTAAAGGCTTTAAAATAATGGCACCAAGTAAGTTGTTTAAGTTGGAAAATTATGACGACCCTCTACTCTTTGCTCCTATTGGTAATGGCTATTACTACCTAATCCACAAATGGGGAAACGATTTAAGTAAATGGCGCAAATGGTTGATGTATCCTTTCAGAAATTTGGACACTATAATAGTTAGTGCCATTATAGCAAGTTTCTTGATTGCGTTGAGCTTTCCGGAGAGTTATTTTCATCCTAAATATAAAACCACGCAATTCATCTTCTTGTTCTTTTTTATGTTTAAGGTAATTGGTTTTTGTTTAATTTTCTTTGGAGTGAGCAAAGGCAAGAATTTCAACAATGCTATATGGGATAGCAGATATATAAACGCCTGAGCATTTACATTCAATGCTGTAAGAACAAATGATTTCTTTTAATGCAGAACATAAAAGAAAGGTTACCTACTGTCAATCCCCAAAAATCTAACAAAGCTTATCTTGAATGAAAATTAAGCTATTTTGAATCAATAACAAGGTTGATAAGCCCCCTCTAAATAAACCTCTTTCTTTTAACAAATAGATAACCTTATATTTTTATTCTTTTATATTATTATTTTAATATGATACAACCTTTACATCCACTTGAGGGAGTAAAACAGCATCTATTCTATATATTATACCATCAGACAAAACAATCTTTTCCATCACATCTATTGGATAACCATTAGCGTCTTGTATCACCAAAGCTTCCTCAGGACCTACAGTAACCTGAATCACTTCATTGTTCATTGCCACAATATTAGTGGTCCCATTTAATTTGTATAGTTCCTCTTCCAAATTCAAAGTCGAACTTACGATATGATATCCTGCAATAGATTTTAATTTTAATCCATTCTCTGGTTTGAACAACTGATTTAATACATTGGATGGCATTTGAGCAAACGCACTGTTGGCGGGAGCAAAGACCGTAAAATCATTGCCAGATTCCAATTTAAAAAATAAATCGGATTCTTTTAAAACCTTTACGAACATTGTAAAATCCTCTGAAAAGGATAAATATTTCGAAATGGTCATTGATTGTTTTGATTGCACTTCTTTAACAAAAGCGCCATCTTCATTTACGGCTTCTTTATCCTGTGAAAAAACGTTTAAATTTAAACATAACACAAGACTAAAAAACAGCCATGTAGCATAACATCCCCTTTTCATGACTTTATAATATATTGATTATTAATCCCTTAATACATCATAAATATAAGGAAAATTTGACAATTTTTTTGTATATTTAAGTTAAAATATTACCATGCTCGAAAGCAACTACATAAAAATTTATACCGGCAATTTTATTATTGCCCAATTAATTTTTGATAAACTGGATGAAATAGGAATAAATCCAATCCTAAAGAAGATAATCAAACAGGGATTTCCGCAGTTATGGTAGAGGACTATCAGGCCCTAATTGAGGTCTATGTTCACAAGGACGAAGCTGTCAGAGCAAAACCTGTTGTTGAAGACATTATTTCAAGAACAACAGCCATAAAAGATTAACCTTAATTCTTTCTTTGATCTTTAATAAGGATCATTTCAATCGTACATTTTATCTCTTTGAGCATGAATCTTTGGATCTTCCATGTATTCTTCAAAGGTCATATATCTGTCTATTACCCCTTTAGGTGTAATTTCTACAACTCGGTTTGCAACAGTTTGAGCAAATTCATGATCGTGAGTACTAAATAGAACAGTCCCTTTAAAGTTTTTAAGGGAGTTGTTAAAAGCGGTAATACTCTCCAGATCTAAATGGTTTGTTGGTTCGTCCAGCATCAAAACATTAGCTCTTAGCATCATCATTCTACTTAACATGCATCTTACTTTTTCACCTCCCGAAAGGACACTACATTTTTTTAAAGCCTCTTCACCACTAAAGATCATTTTACCCAAAAATCCTCTAATGTACACTTCCTCTCTTTCTTCTTCTGTTTTAGCCCATTGACGCAACCAGTCAACCAGAGTTAAATTACTTTTAAAAAATTCACTATTATCTAATGGCAAATAAGACTGAGATGTTGTAATTCCCCATGCAAACTTACCTGAAGCGGGGTTCAGTTTCTTGTTCAAGATCTCATAAAATGCTGTGGCGGCTCTCGAATCCTTTGAGTAAACCACAACCTTGTCTCCTTTATTAAGGTTAAGATCAATATCTTTGAATAAGATTTCACCTTCTAAGGATACAGAAAGACCTTCAACATGAAGTATTTGGTCTCCAGCCTCACGTTCACGTTCAAATATGATCGCAGGATATCGTCTGCTTGATGGTTTTATTTCTGACACGTTAAGCTTCTCAATCATCTTTTTTCTACTCGTTGCCTGCTTTGATTTTGCAACGTTTGCAGAAAACCTTCTGATGAATTCCTCCAATTCCTTTTTCTTCTCTTCGGCCTTTTTATTCTGCTGAGCCCTTTGTCTGGCTGCCAATTGAGATGATTCATACCAGAATGTATAATTACCAGAGTAATGGTTTATTTTTCCAAAATCAATATCAGATATATGTGTACAAACCGAATCTAGAAAATGACGGTCATGAGAAACTACAATAACACAATTCTCATAATTTGCCAAGAAATTCTCTAACCATGAAATGGTATCATAATCTATATCATTGGTTGGTTCATCCATAATCAAAACATCCGGATTACCAAACAAGGCCTGAGCCAGTAACACTCTTACTTTCTGCGTTCCATCCAAATCCTTCATCAAAGAATAGTGAAGGTTTTCGCTTATACCCAGGTTAGATAATAAGGTAGCTGCATCACTTTCAGCATTCCATCCATGCATCTCCTCAAACTGAACTTGAAGTTCTCCTATCTTGTTGGCGTTGTCATCTGTATAATCAGCATAAAGAGCATCGATCTCAGTTTTGATCTTGAATAAGGGTTTGTTCCCCATAATGACAGTCTCTAAAACAGGATGCTCATCATATACATTATGGTCCTGTTCCAAAACTGACATACGTTTTCCAGGTTCCAAATGAACGTGACCTGATGTAGGATCTTGTTTTCCCGACAGGATCTTTAAAAATGTGGATTTTCCAGCGCCATTCGCTCCAATGATTCCATAGCAATTCCCACTTTGAAATGTGGTATTGACTTCATCAAAAAGCACTCGCTTACCAAATTGAACTGAAAGATTTGAAACTGATAACATACCTCTTTTTAATTTTTTTTTGCGATTGAATTTTATTGATAAAACAGGGCTTTGTGAACTTAAAAATCAACGAGTTTTACTCCTTAAAACAAACCTTTTTTAAGTTTGGCGCAAAAGTAGAAAAATCAATCTGTAAAGCGAAATTTATTTAAGCTTAATAATTTAACAACGCCTTAACAAGACATTTGACATTCTAGGCATACTTTTGTACTGATCAGCTGTCTTCAACATTAAAGGCTGATAGGTTTATGCGAATTATTATATCCCTATTAATACTTCTTCTAATCTTTAGTTGTAAAAATGAAACTACTGAGGAAAATGATTATTCCTATATCGGTGGAGAGATCATTAATCCTAATACGGATTATGTTGTCATTTATAATTTTGAAGGGACTTTAGACACTGTTAAGTTAGATAGCGAGAATAGATTCCTTTATAAAATCAATAATCTGGAACCCGGTTTATATTTCTTTAAACACGATCCAGAGAACCAAGTTGTAGTTTTGGAACCAAGGGATAGTTTAATGTTTAGACTTAACACCATTGATTTTGATGAATCTTTAGTATTTACAGGTGAAGGGTCTAAGAAAAATAACTATCTGATTGACCTGTTTCTGGAAAACGAACGAAATAATTCCAAGATTTTAGACTATTGTGAATTGTCTCCTGTTGTATTTGAACAAAAAACTGATTCCATCAGAAACAGCCAATTACAAAGACTGGAAGAAATATCAGAAAGACTTAACACCTCTGAACTTTTTAAAGAAATTGCTGAAGCAAAAATTAATTTTAACTATTACGCAAATAAGGAAATCTATCCGTTTGCTTATTACGGTGAAAAAGAGATCAAGAATTTAAAAACCCTTCCTGAAGATTTCTATAATTTCCGGAAAGACATAGATTATAATAATTATAACCTTAGATCTTTCTTTCAATACTATCGATTCCTGGAAACTCATTTCAACAATATGGCTCTAAACCAATATTTTGAGCATACGAACGATAGTGTTTTTAACAGAAATTCTTTGCATTATAATTTAGATAAATTATCCCTCATAGATAGTCTAATTCAGAATGATACCATTAAAAATGATCTGTTAAAATATACTGCAGCTCCTTTTATATATAATAGTAAAAGCAATTATGATACAAAATCACTTTTAAGTGATTACATGACCAGATGCACAAGCGAAAAGGACAAAATAATGATGCAACAACTGGCTATGTCAGTGATGCAGCTTGAACCTGGCACTAAACTTCCAAAAGTTGCTGTTATTAATTCAAATAACAAACCTGTTGAATTAGCATCTATGCTAAAAAAGCCAACAGTGATCTATTTTTGGTCATATGATATTAAATCACATTTTAGGGATAGTCATAGAAAAATAAATGAACTAAAAATTAAATACCCGGAAATGAATTTTATTGCTATCAACATTAATAACGATAAACAGGATATGTGGAAAAGATCTTTAAAGCAATATAATTTCCCTGTAAATAACGAGTTTCAATTTATAGATCCACCAAAAGCAAGAAAGGATTTGGTTATCAATTCTATCAATAAGGTGATGATATTAGATAGCAATGCGATTATTGCAGATCCTAATGCTAATATGTTCAGTACACACTTTGAAGAACTCTTATTAGGATTACTGAATAAATAAAAAAAACCGCTTCATGCGGTTTTTTTATATTAAGAAATTTAACTTATTTGTTTCCTTTTTTATAATCTTCTAAAAATTTTGCTAAACCATTATCTGTCAAAGGGTGTTTTAAAAGGCCTTCAATAGAACTTAGTGGTCCCGTCATAACATCTGCTCCCAATTTGGCACAATCTACAATATGCATAGTATGACGAATAGATGCTGCCAAAATTTTTGTGTCAAAGTCATAGTTATCATAAATATGTCTTATTTCAGCAATTAAATTCAAACCATCTGTAGAAACATCATCCAATCTACCAATAAACGGAGACACATAAGTTGCACCTGCCTTCGCTGCTAACAAGGCTTGCCCAGGAGAAAATACAAGTGTTACATTCGTTTTTATTCCTCTTTCAGAAAAATATTTGCAAGCTTTGATGCCTTCTTTTATCATAGGCAATTTAATGACTATTTGATCATGAAGCTCCGCCAACTCCTCCCCTTCTTTTATCATCCCATCAAAGTCTGTAGCGATGACCTCAGCACTTACATCACCATCAACAATATTGCAAATATCTACATAATGCTTTAAAATGTTGTTCTTACCTGTAATGCCTTCTTTGGCCATTAATGAAGGATTGGTTGTAACTCCATCAAGAATCCCCATATCCTGAGCCTCTTTTATATCATTTAAATTGGCAGTATCAATAAAAAATTTCATATTAACTTAATTTGATTTAATAAAATAACCTGATGCGAAATTACAACATTATATAAATTTTTCGGTCAAAACATATTAACAACATAAGGAGCACTCATTTCTTATAACTTGTAATGATTTATAAGTAACTTTTCATATACTTTGTCCGGTAAAATGCGCTTTAATACAATAGAGAATTTTTGCATAAAAGCACCAACTTTGTAATGTATTCTCGGGTTTTTGTTCTCAATAATACTGTGAACAACTTTTGCAACTCCAATTGGGTTAGCACTTTTATTGACATCTTCGTCAATTGCCTTTAAAACTTGGCCATATTTTTCACTGTAAGGAGAGTCTGATATCACAGGAGCATGAAAACGTCCTGCGGCAATATTAGTGGCAAAATCTCCGGGTGCCACATTGGTCATCTTAATATTAAAATCCTTAAGTTCCATTCTGAAGGTTTCTGTGACTATCTCCAAAGCTGCTTTACTGGAACTGTAAATTCCTCTGTATGGCAATCCCATATAGCCTGCAATAGATGTAATGTTGATAATTAACCCGGAATTCTGCTCGCGCATTGCTGGCAAAACTGCTTTAATGACATTAATTGGTCCAAAAAAATTAGTTTCAAAATTTCGTTTAATTTCCAGTTCCGGTGTTTCCTCAACTGGTCCTGTTATTCCAGCTCCGGCATTATTTATTAAGACATCTATTCTACCTTCAAGCTTTAAAACAGTTTTTACACATGCATCTATTGTGTCTTTTTTTGTAACGTCTAAAGCAAGAATTGGAAAACTATTGCCTGAATATTTTTCAGGTTTTCGGCTTGTACCATAAACCTTGTATTGTTTATCATTCAGATAATCTCCTATTGATTTCCCAATTCCAGAAGATCCTCCGGTGATTAAAACAACTTTAGACATAAATTAAATTGACTAGGATTAAAAGCTCAAAAATACAATAATTAAAGGAAAATTTATTGTACAAAAAATGGCAAGCTACCTACATCACACCGCTACGACCATTTACCTTTGCTGCGTTCCCGCCCTGGAGGATTCAACAGGAGCTGGTTGTGTAGGACTTGCCGGTGCAAAGATACAACCTTTTAATTTTTTCACAATGATTTTTTAAACTGAATTTTAATAAATATCTTGCTTAAAATTTCAAATACATAATGAAAACTTTCAGGCTTTTATCAGTAATTTTTGTTTCGGTCTTCATGGTTTCCTGTGGGAGTAATTCAAAACAGAAAAAAAGCGATTTCAGCATAAATTTAAACACAAAAGAAAAGGAATTTAGTTTAAAAAGTGTTTTAACCCTCTCAATAGATAATCCTAAAAATCATGTAATTGACTCTGTCAAATATCATTATGATGATGAAGAAGTTTCTGATAAATTGGATCTAAGCTCCTTTAAACTGGGTAAACAAACTATTAAAGCAACAGTATTTCATGAAGGAGAACAGTCAAAAACAAATAAAAATATAACTGTGCTCAATGACGAACCCCCAAAAGTTTATACTTATAATATTCTGAATACCTTCCCTCACGACATCACTTCATATACGCAAGGTTTGGAATTCTACAATGGCGAATTGTATGAAAGTACTGGTCAACGAGGTGAATCTAAGATTAGAAAAGTAAATTATAAAACGGGAGAAGTAATCAAGAACTTGGATTTGGCAAAAGAATATTTTGGAGAGGGTTTAACAATCTTAAATGATAAAATTTACCAATTAACATGGCAAAAAGGAACCGGTTTTGTTTATGATGCCAATACATTTGAGAAAATAAATAGTTTCAAATACGGCAAGAGCAAAGAAGGTTGGGGAATTTGCAATGATAGGAAAAATCTTTATAAAAGTGATGGAACCGAAAAAATATGGATTCTGGATCCTAGTACTTTAGAAGAAAAGGGATACATACAGGCATATACAAATAAAGGTAAAGTTGTTGGTATAAATGAATTGGAATGGATAGATGGAAAAATATATGCCAATAGATATCAAAAAAATGGAGTAGCCATAATAAACCCTAAAAATGGCGCCATTGAAGGTGTGATCGACTTTAGTCCACTAAAAGAAATGGTTAAGCAGCATTCTGGTTTAGATGTTTTAAATGGAATAGCCTACAACTCTGAGAAAAAAACCTTATTTATCACAGGAAAACGCTGGGATAAATTATTTGAGGTGGAAATTGTTGAAAAGTGAGTTTATGCAAACCTTCGAAACTAACATTCAAGTAACCAAAGGCGACCTTGATGTACTAAATCACGTTAATAACGTTCGTTATGTAAAATGGGTCAATGACATTGCAGAACGACACTGGCTAAAAAACGCAACTAAAGATATTACAGATCAATATTATTGGGTGTTGATAAGCCATCACATCCAATACAAAAATTCAGCTTTTTTAAACGACATCATTCATCTTAAAACTTACGTGACAAGGTCAGAGGGAGTCACTTCCACAAGAATTGTCGAAATGTACAATGCTCAAACCAAAAAACTTCTGGCTCAATCAGAAACAGTTTGGTGCCTGATGAATTCCAAAACCAATAAGCCTTCTCGCATTTCGGCTGAAATTGTAAATTTATTCAACTAAATTAACCGTGATATACTATTTTCTAAAACCAAAAGTTATAATTTAGCCTTCTTATTGTTAAGTAAGTATGAAACGTTTTATCTATTTTATTTTAGTGATTTTCTTAGTGGCCTTTTGGAGTTCCTGCAGAAATGACTTGGAGTTTTCTCCGAGCGCAGTTCAATTAGAATTCTCAAAGGATACTGTTTATTTGGATACGGTTTTTACCAATATTGGCTCAAGTACTTATAATTTAAAGGTTTACAATGGCTCGAATGAAAATATTCTTATAACTAATATTTCCCTCGGACTCGGAGAAACTTCTGAATATCGTTTAAACGTTGATGGGATTCCCGGTAAAATATTTGAAAATGTTGAATTATTGGCAAAAGACAGCATGTATGTTTTTGTTGAAACAACAATTGACATAACTACCTTGCCAAATAATGGTGAATTTCTATACACCGATTTTATTGAGTTTGGTGATGGCACTAATTCACAAAAAGTTCAGCTGGTAACACTCGTAAAAGACGCCATTTTTATTTATCCAGATAGAGACAATGCCACAGGAATTATTGAAACACTAACCTTGAATATTGATGGCGAACCGGTTGAAACACAAATTCAAGGTCGTTATCTGTTACCTGAAGAATTAACATTTACCAATGACAAACCTTACGTTATATATGGTTATGCGGCAGTACCGGAAAATGAAACTTTAATTATGGAAGCCGGAACACGAGTCCATTTTCATGCCGATTCAGGTATTATTGTTCCCGAAAATGCCTCTTTAAATATAGATGGAAAATATAGTTTAGATCGCGAATTAATGGAAAATCAAGTTATTCTTGAAGGTGACCGACTTGAGCCCCTTTTTGAAAATGTTCCGGGCCAGTGGGGTACTATATGGATATTTGATGGCAGTGTGAATAATACCATTAAAAATGCTACAATTAAAAATGCATCTGTAGGTATCTTATGTGACGGAAATTCTGATGAAATGACAGATAAATTAACTATTACAAACTCTCAAATTTACAATTCCAGCAACTTCGGTATTTTGGGTAGAGCGACTTCAATTAAAGGAAGAAATCTGGTTATCAATAATTCAGGGCAGTCTTCATTTGCAGGTACAATAGGAGGAAAATACAGTTTTACACATTGCACCATTGCTAATTACTGGAATAATAGTTTTAGACAATTCCCTTCAGTATTGATCAATAATTATGTGATTGATTCAGATAACAATATTTCTGTGAATGACTTAACTGAAGCTAACTTTAACAACTGCATTATATATGGTAACGATAATCCCGAAATACTAATAGAGAAAGAAGGCGATACAGTATTTAATTTTAAGTTTACCAATTGCCTGATTCGCTTTGATAATTCCAACAATACATTTACTCAACCGGAATATGACTTTGATAATACTGACCTATACGAAAATTGTATTTTCAATGAGAGTCCGAACTTTTTGTTCCCAGCCAAGAATCAAATGGTCATAGGGCAAGAATCAGCTGCAATAAACCAGGGAAATTCAGTTTTTGCGTCGCAAGTACCTTTGGATATATCAAATCGTAACAGGACAGTTTCTCCAGATCTTGGAGCCTATCAACATATTATTTTTGAAGAATAATCTAATTAAACTGCCGCAGAATTTACAAACAAAGGCAGACTGCTCATCATAGCATTCACTTTTACTGAAATTGCTTCCAGTATATCATCGTTTTCAAAATTCTTGACAACATCATCAATAAAATTGACTATGGTTTCCATATCTCTTTCCACTAAGCCACGAGTAGTAATAGCTGCTGTACCTACTCGAATTCCGGAGGTTACAAACGGACTTTTATCATCAAATGGCACCATATTTTTATTAACAGTAATATCAGCTTTTCCCAAAGCTTCTTCAGCTTGTTTACCTGTGACATTCTTGTTTCTTAAATCTATCAGCATCATATGATTATCTGTCCCACCGGAAATGATATGATATCCTCTTTCCACAAATTCATGAGCCATTGCCGCTGCATTCTTCTTAACCTGAATTATGTAGTGCAAGAATTCATCGGACAATGCTTCTCCAAAGGCAATTGCTTTTGCAGCGATAATATGCTCTAAAGGACCACCCTGATTTCCGGGAAAAACAGCAGAATCCAAAAGTGATGACATTTTACGCAAATTTCCATTCTTCAGTTTTAATCCAAAAGGATTATCAAAGTCTTTACCCATTAAAATTAAGCCGCCTCTTGGACCCCGTAAAGTCTTATGAGTAGTAGTTGTCACTATATGACAATGAGGTATCGGATCATTAAGTATTCCCTTTGCTATCAATCCTGAAGGATGAGAAATATCCGCCAATAACAAGGCATTTACACTGTCAGCAATTTCCCTAAATCGTTTAAAATCAATATCTCGCGAATAAGCTGAAGCTCCTGCAATTATCATCTTTGGTTTTTCCCTGGTTGCAATCTCTTGAATATTATCGTAATTTAAAACACCTGTTTCCTTTTCTACGCCATAAAAAACCGGATTATAAAGCTTTCCCGAAAAATTAACAGGTGATCCATGTGTTAAATGACCACCATGGGACAGATCAAATCCAAGGATTTTATCACCGGGTTTTAAACAAGCTGCATAAACTGCGGTATTTGCCTGGCTACCCGAATGTGGCTGAACATTTGCCCACTCGGCACCAAACAAGGCTTTAGCCCTGTCTATTGCAATTTGTTCAACTTCATCAACAATCTCACAACCTCCATAATATCTTTTTCCGGGATAACCTTCGGCATATTTATTAGTAAGAACAGAACCGGCAGCCTCCATAACCTGCTCACTCGCAAAGTTTTCAGATGCTATAAGTTCGAGTCCCTTTAATTGTCTTTCTTCTTCAGCTTGAATTAATTCAAAAATTTGTTCGTCGCGTTGCATATTTTTTGATTAAATTTTTCCAAAAATAATAAATACATTAGTTTATATCACTAAAAAAACCATATTTACTGAGTAGTTTTTCAATAGGTTATCAACCAATAAACACTAACATTTATTTTACATTTTAAATTAGTATTAAAATCAAAAATTATGTAGGTTTGAACTATAAAATAATTAATTTAGTTAGATATGACCATTACAGCCAACGATCCTGATAGAACTTCATGGTTGCATGTAGATAAGAATTCTGATTTTCCAATTCAGAATATTCCTTTTGGAGTTTTTTTGACAAGAGACGATATTATTACTATAGGAACTAGAATTGGAGATACTGCAATTGATCTTGGCGCTTTGCATCAGTTGGGATATTTTGTAGACATTCCGCTTACAGATGATATTTTTTTACAGGATACTTTAAATGATTTTATTGCTGATGGCAGAAAAACCTGGAGAGCTGTTAGAAAAAGAATATCTGAAATCTTTGATAGTAACAACCCAATATTAAAAAACAACAAACAACATAAGGAAATTGTATTGTTTCGTTTAGATGAGATAGAAATGCAATTACCTGTTCAAATTGGTGACTACACCGATTTTTATTCCAGTAAAGAACATGCCACCAATGTGGGTTCAATGTTCAGAGATCCTGAAAATGCACTTTTACCAAACTGGCTGCATATCCCTGTTGGCTATCATGGAAGAAGTTCATCTATTATTCCTTCAGGAATTCCAATACATCGACCACAAGGTCAAACACTTCCTGATGGAGCAAAAGAACCGGTATTTGGTCCATCAAAATTAGTTGATTTTGAACTGGAAATGGCGTTTATAACAACAGATGCTAATGATCTTGGTGAACCTATTCCAATAGAAGAAGCTGAAGAATATATTTTTGGATTGGTATTATTTAATGACTGGAGCGCAAGAGATATTCAAAAATGGGAATATGTGCCACTAGGTCCATTCTTATCTAAGAATTTTGCCTCAGCCATGTCTCCTTGGATCGTCACATTAGACGCTCTTGAACCTTACAGGGTTGAAGGACCAAAGCCAATTAAAACTCAATTACCCTATTTAAGATACAAAGGCAAAAAAAGTTTTGATATTGATCTGGAGGTTGCAATAAGACCAAAAGATGCGGGTGAAACAGTAGTCAGCAGATCAAATTTTAAATACATGTACTGGAATATGTCCCAGCAATTAGCTCATCATACTATTAATGGCTGTCCAGTGAATTCCGGTGATCTAATGGGTAGTGGAACTATATCCGGTCAGACTGCAGATTCTTTTGGATCCATGTTGGAATTAACCTGGAAAGGGGAAAAACCAATAAAAATGAAAGATGGTACTCCAAGAAAATTTATTGATGATTATGACACGGTTATAATGCGAGGCCATTGTGAAAAAGATGGCACGAGAATAGGATTTGGCCAGGTGAGCACACAATTGCTTCCAGTCTATAATCCTAAGAAAAAGAAATAAAAAAAAACCCTCACTATTTAGCTGAGGGTTTTTTATTGATATCAAATTTGAATTTAAGTTAAACATCCCATAAATTAAAAATATGAAACGATTACTTGTCCTATCTGTAATGCTATCTGTTTTAATTTCCTGTAGTGGTAGAAAGCAGGTTGAAAAAGCGTTGAATACCGGAAATTACGATCAGGCAATATATAATGCTCTGAAAAAGCTAGAAACAAATAAAGACAAAAAAAGAAAGCAGGATTATATCATTCTTTTACAAGACGCCTTCTATAAAGCCGTCGAAAATGACCTTAACACTATTAAAAACCTCAAAAAGGATAGTAATCCGGAACTTTTCAGTGATATATATGAAACCTATATCCGCTTGGATTCTCGGCAGGAATCCATTAAACCTGTTTTACCTTTAACTGTAAACGGTAAGAATGTACAATTCAAGTTCAAGGATTTTAGCAATGATATTGTCAATTATCGCATTAGAACTTCTGATTACCTTTATAAAAGAGGATCGGATTTACTTACTTCAAATGATAAACGAGTCATTAGAGAAGCACACAGTGAATTGCAGTATATAGAATCCATCAATCCTAATTATAAAAATACGAGAAATCTAATGCAGGAGGCCCATGAAAGAGGCTCGAACTATGTTAAAGTCACCATTGAAAATCAGACTCAGCAGGTCATTCCACAACGATTGGAGGATGACTTATTGAATTTTGACACTTATGGACTTAATAAATTTTGGACTGTATACCATACACAACCTAATCAAAACATGAAGTATGATTATGGCATGCAGTTGCAACTGAAACAAATTAATATTTCTCCGGAACAAATACATGAAAAAGAAATCGTAAGAGAAAAAGAAATTAAGGATGGCTGGGAATATCAACTGGATGGCAATGGCAACGTGATGAAGGACAGTCTTGGTAATGATATTAAAGTTGATAAGTTTATAAAAATCAATGCGAGATTTTTAGAGTCTCACCAAATAAAATCGACTCAAATATTGGCAGATGTGGTTTACAGTGATTTAATCACTAATCAAGTATTAGACAGATTTACTATTGATAGTGGATTTGTTTTTGAAAATATTTTTGGAGCATTTAGAGGTGACAAAAGAGCATTAAATGATGAGGATATAACTATCATCAACAATAACAGAATGATGCCATTTCCCTCTAATGAACAAATGGTTTATGATACTGGTGAGGATCTTAAAATAAAACTTAAAAACATTATTATTTCCTATAATTTTGGCGGATAAATAAAAAATCTAAAAATCAATAGCAATTAGTAAATTTAATGATGAATTATTAAAGAAATCTGCTTAAATCAATTGAATTAATAGCTCCGTGAGATTCATGAGCCACCACTACCCCATTCTTAATTATAAGTAATTGAGGAGATTGATGGAATACCTGAAATTTATAACCTACCTCATCTGAAACAATCCTGTAACTTATCAGATCCAAATAGTACAAGTCTAATTCCTTCTCAGTAAAATTATAATTACTTACAAACTGATTGAGTACCATCCTGCTAATTCCGCATCGAGTAGAATGTTTAAAAATTACCTGAGTTTTTGTTTTTGATTTTTTAGCAATTTGATCAAGCTGTTCAACGGAATTCAGATTTTGCCATGGCAATTGTTTCTCTTCTGAACTTGTGTTTGATCTAGAAAATAAATTATTAAATATTCCCATACTATCAGGTCTTTTTTTACTTCTGCAAGAATACAGAATTTTATTGTAAGTACTGTTAGTCTTAACCCAATTAATATCCTTACAATCTGACTAATAGTCACGCTATTTTACTGGTTTTAAGACATTTTGTCCAACAATCCCGATAGTTATCGGGATGGTAAGATTATTGATTTAGACCAATTGCAAACAATAATATTAATTTAAAAAATAGGATAATAAGCAATAAAAATATAGACTATGAACTTTAATAACTATACAATAAAATCACAGGAAGCCATACAACAAGCTCAGCAGCTTGCTCAAGGCTTTGGTCATCAACAAATTGAAAATGAGCACCTTTTCAAAGCCATTTTTAATGTTGATGAAAACGTTTTACCGTTCATCTTAAAAAAATTGAATGTTAATGTATCATTGCTAAATCAAATTCTGGATAAGGAGCTGGAAAGTTTTCCAAAAGTTTCCGGTGGAGAGATAATGATATCCCCAGAAGCGGGTAAGGCATTGAATGAAGCAGCAATCATTGCGAAAAAGATGAAAGATGACTTCGTTTCTATTGAACATTTGATATTAGGTATCTTCAAAACAAAAAGTAAGATCTCGCAAATTTTAAAAGATCAGGGTGTCACTGAAAAGGGATTAGAAGCTGCAATACAAGAACTGCGAAAAGGAGACCGAGTGACCTCACAAAGTCAGGAGGAAACTTATAATGCTCTTAATAAATATGCAAAAAACCTTAACCAGCTAGCCAAAGATGGTAAGCTTGATCCTGTAATTGGTCGTGACGAAGAAATACGAAGAATTTTGCAGATATTATCAAGAAGAACCAAAAATAATCCAATTCTGGTTGGTGAACCCGGTACAGGTAAAACTGCCATTGCAGAAGGATTGGCGCATAGAATTATTGATGGCGATATTCCCGAAAATTTAAAAAACAAACAAATCTTTGCTTTGGATATGGGAGCCCTGATTGCAGGAGCTAAATATAAAGGAGAGTTTGAGGAAAGATTAAAAGCAGTCATTAAAGAAGTTACTGAAAGTGAAGGTGATATTGTGCTGTTTATTGACGAGATACATACATTGGTTGGAGCTGGTGGTGGACAAGGAGCTATGGATGCTGCAAACATTTTAAAACCAGCACTGGCTCGAGGTGAATTACGAGCAATAGGTGCAACTACTCTGGATGAGTATCAAAAATATTTTGAAAAAGATAAAGCACTGGAAAGACGATTCCAAAAAGTAATGGTGGATGAACCGGATACAGAAAGTGCGATTTCTATTTTAAGAGGTATTAAAGAAAAATACGAAACCCATCACAAGGTTAGAATTAAAGATGAAGCTATTATTGGTGCAGTTGAATTGTCACAACGATATATAACCAATCGATTTTTACCGGATAAGGCTATTGACCTTATGGACGAGGCAGCTTCTAAACTAAGAATGGAGATCAATTCAAAACCTGAGGAATTGGATGTTTTGGATAGAAAGATAATGCAGCTGGAAATTGAGATTGAAGCAATCAAACGTGAAAAGGATGAGAGCAAACTTAAATCCTTGAGGTCAGACCTTGCAAATCTTAAAGAAGATCGTAACATAGTTAATGCAAAATGGAAAAGCGAAAAAGAAGTTGTAGATAATATTCAAAATACAAAACAGGAAATTGAAAACTATAAACAGGAAGCAGAAAGAGCAGAACGCGAAGGAGATTATGGAAAGGTAGCTGAATTGCGCTACGGTAAGATAAAAGAAGCCCAGATACAACTGGAAAAATATCAGAAACAATTAGATGAACAGCAGGGAACTTCATTGATCAAGGAAGAAGTGACCTATGAAGATATTGCCGAAGTAGTTGCAAAATGGACAGGTATTCCTGTAACCAAAATGATCCAGAGTGAACGTGATAAACTATTGAAACTTGAGGACGAATTACATAAACGTGTTGTCGGTCAGGAAGAAGCCATAATTGCTGTAAGTGATGCCGTGAGACGCAGTCGAGCAGGTTTGCAAAACCCTCAAAAACCAATTGGAACTTTTTTATTCCTTGGAACAACAGGTGTTGGTAAAACTGAATTGGCAAAAGCTCTTGCAGAATATTTGTTTGATGATGAAAATGCCATGACAAGAATAGATATGAGTGAATATCAGGAACGTCATGCAGTAAGCAGATTGGTTGGTGCACCTCCAGGATATATAGGTTATGAAGAAGGTGGACAACTGACTGAAGCAGTAAGAAGAAAACCTTATTCTGTGGTATTACTGGATGAAATAGAAAAAGCACATCCGGACACATTCAATATTTTGTTGCAAGTACTGGATGAAGGACGATTAACTGATAATAAAGGTAGGCTGGCAGATTTTAAAAATACCATTATTATTATGACTTCAAATATTGGAAGCCATATAATTCATGAACGATTTGATGCAACAAAGGATATTGAATCGGCTATTGAAGCAGCTAAAATTGATGTACTCGCTTTGTTGAAACAAACTGTCAGACCTGAGTTCCTGAACAGAATTGATGACACCATCATGTTCACACCTTTAACAAAAGCAAATATTGTTTCCATAGTTGAGTTACAATTAAAGGGAGTTACTAAAATGATAGCTCAACAAGGGATCACTTTTGATGCAACAAAAGAGGCTATTAAATATTTGGCAGAGAAAGGCTATAATCCTGAATATGGTGCAAGACCTGTAAAGCGAGTGATTCAAAAAGAAGTTTTAAATGAGTTGAGTAAAGAAATTCTTGCTGGAAAAATAAAAACAGATAGCGTAGTATTACTGGATGCATTTGATGACAAACTGGTTTTTAGAAATCAAGGTGATCTGGTAACAGAAGAGTTATAAAGTCAAGTGTGTAATATTTGGCACACTTAACCGTTTTCATAATGGTTGGTTAGTTGGAAAGCAACGTGAATCTTGAATTAAGAGGAACGTTGCTTTTTTTTCAAACTATTCTGTATAAAATCGTATGCAAAACCTTTAAAAAATGCTAATTTTACATTATGGAATTAAACAAATTTATAGACCACACACTCCTAAAACCAACGGCAACCATTTCGGAAATTAAAAATCTTTGCAATGAAGCTAAAGAGCATAACTTTTTTTCTGTTTGTGTAAATAGCAGCTACGTTAAATTAGCCAAAAAGGAATTAAAGAATTCTGAAGTAAAAGTTTGCAGTGTTATCGGATTTCCTCTTGGTGGTATGAGTGGAAAAGCCAAAGTATTTGAGGCGAAACGCGCCATTAAAGATGGAGCTGATGAAATTGATATGGTTATAAATGTAGGTTTATTAAAAAGTAAGAAATATAGAAAAGTTGCAAGAGAAATTAGATCTATAAAAAAGGTCCTGCCTAAAAAAGTGCTCAAAGTAATTCTGGAAACTTGTTATTTAAGCGAGGAAGAGATCATTAAGGCCAGTGAACTTGCCTTAAGTGCAAAAGCCGATTTTATTAAAACCTCGACAGGGTTTGGAACCAGAGGGGCATCAATTGAAGATATAAAATTAATGAAAACCGTTGCAGGTGATAAAATGAAGATAAAGGCTTCGGGTGGAATTAAAGATTCTAAAACAGCCCAAGAATATATTGCTCTGGGAGTTTCTAGACTAGGGACTTCTTCAGGAATTGCAATAGTTTCTGGAACAGAATCTAAAGCAGATTATTGATGCTATTTCAGAAACAAGTATCAAACTTTTAACTTTTAACTTTTAACTTTTAACTTTTAACTTTTAACTAAAATAATGAGTGTTCATATTGAAGCCAAAAAAGGTGAAATTGCCGAGACCATTTTATTACCGGGAGATCCATTACGTGCAAAATGGATAGCTGATACTTTTTTTGAGGATCCTGTTTGTTTTAATACTGTAAGAAATATGCTGGGTTTTACAGGAAAGTACAATGGTAAACGCGTTTCTGTTATGGGAACAGGAATGGGAGTACCAAGTATTTCAATTTATGCCCATGAACTTATTAATGCTTATGGTGTAAAAAATCTAATTCGTGTTGGAAGTGCAGGTTCCTATCAAAATGACATTAAGATACGAGATGTGGTTTTAGCAATGGCGGCCTCTTCGAATTCAGGAGTCAATGAACTACGTTTTGGAGGTGCAGACTATGCTCCTACTGCTAATTTTGGTCTTTTCACAAAAGCAGTGGAGATAGCAAAAAAGAAAAAAATCGAAGTTAAAGCTGGTAACGTATTTACAAGTGATGAGTTTTATGCAGATGATTTTGAATCGTATAAAAAATGGTCAAAATTTGGTGTTTTGTGTGTAGAAATGGAAACAGCAGGTTTATATACAGTAGCAGCAAAACATAATGTAAATGCCTTGTCAATATTAACAATATCCGATTCTCTTGTAACAGGTGAACGCACTACTACCAAGGAAAGAGAAACTACATTTAAAAGTATGGTGGAAATTGCCTTAGAATTGGCTTAATTCTTCAATATGAAATTATACTTTATCTATTTTCTTTCAGCTTTCCTGCTTTTTCTATCATGCACAAAGGAAGTGAAAGATCACAAGACAACCTCTTATTACTTGATACGCCATGCTGAAAAAGATAGAAGTGATATTAATAACCCCGATCCACATCTTAATGTTTTGGGGCTCCAAAGAGCAGAAAAATGGTCAAATACGTTAAAACATATTTCTTTTGATGAAATTTATTCAACTAAGTATAACCGAACAATAGAAACAGTCGAGCCTTTAGCAAAGCAAAGGCTAAAGGAAATAAAGATCTACGATCCCGAAAATTTCGATTTGACAAACTTTTTAAACTTAACTAAAGGAAAAACGGTATTAATTGTTGGACATAGTAATACGATTCCTGGATTGGTCAATAAAATAATTAAAAAGGAAAAATACGATCAAATAGAAGACTCCAATAATTCCAATTTATACATAATATATAGCAAGGGTGGATCAATTTCTGATGCCTTATTAGTGATTGAATAGATACAGTTAACGATATTTTTTGTATCTTTTTACCATTAAGCGAATAAAAATACTGCTTATCTAATATTTTATTTGGCATGGTATGTGATTCAGTATCTTTGGGTAAATGTCCCCAAGTCATGAAAAAAATTATATTCTTCTCGGTATTTATTTTTACATCAATTTTATTGAATGCTCAAGAGAATTGGATCAGTTTTAAAGATTATCCAACAGATTTAGTTATTAACGTAGAAGAAAGTTCTGATGTAAAGGATACTCCCTTTGTATTCATTAACAGACAGGATGAACCTCATAACTATTTGTTGCCTGTTAAATTGATAACCGAGAGTTATGATGGCATACCTGATATGGATATAAAAATAAATAGCATTGCTGCATCTTATGACAATAAGGGTAGGCTAATGATCTATTTTAGAGGTAAAATTGATATGTCATGTTGCTATCCATCTCCTGTTGCAATAAAATTCTATGATTCTAAAGGTAATTTAATTCAATTAGCCAAGAGTGATGAAAAAGGCAATTTTAAGGTGAAAAGTATTAATGGAAACATAATTGAGATAAGTAAAGGTAGAATCAAATTTAATTTCTCAAAACTTCAGACATTTGATGGAAATGCCGATGTACGTTATGCTTATATGGGTGTTTATAAAAAGCCTATTGATCGTCAGTTTGAATCTTCTCAACAAGCTGAAATAGTGAATACTCAAAGATAATTCAATATTAAAATATATTGGTTTTCGATTTATAATTTATTTTATTTCTTTCAATTGAAATTGGGGTTTAACTTCAACTTTTAGTATATTTCAATATTAATTTATATACAATACGAATGAAACGAATAATACTTTTAGCATTTTTCTTTAGTTTGTTTTCTTTCTCATTCGCACAAACTAAAAAGGAATATCAAGACCCGGCTTTTTGGATCGATCTGGATCAAAAAAAAGATGGAATTACTGTTAAACTTACTTCACTTGACGGAAAAGAGAATTATTTGTATGCTCCGGTTAAACTACTTGCCAAAGATGACGGTAGACTAGTCCCATTGAAAATATCTCTTGATTCTATTATATATGAAACTGTTGACAAATCTAGACAAATTGTCTATCTGGATGGTAAAATAGATCTTTCCTGCTGCAGAAATAGACCTTTGAATATGGAACTTTATGATAAGGACGACAATTTAATTCAGTATGCACGAACAGAAAGTGATGGAAGTTTTAAGTTAAAATCCATAAATGGAAATATCCTTGAAATTAAAAACAAAAAAATTAAATTCAATTTTAAGAAAATAAAAACCATTGATGTCAATTTGGATGAACGCTTTGCTTCTCTGGAAAGGAATAAAACATTAAGTAGGGAAAAAATTCAAAGATTACGAAAACGAGAGAAAACAAAGATTCGTAATAATTAGTTATAATAAACAAGGAATAATTCAATCCTATTCCACCTTTATATTTTTCAATTCTATCTTTGAAAGTAATTCAAGCTTATTCTCTTGAAATAATTGATCTAACTCCTTCAACTTAGCTTCCTTTTCTTTTGGCTCGTAGTTTTCATAATCTACAAATCTTATTCCTTTAATATATCGCTCATTATAAGCTTTTCTAAATCGCATACCTCCACCATTATCATGAAAGGAATAAGCTAAATAATCAATTTTATAGTCTTCATTTCCAACCCAATAAATAAAGACATCTTCAAAATCATTGCCTCCACCAATTTCATCAAAGGTCACTTTGATCTTGCTATATTCTTTATCGTTTATTGTTGCCGAACCCAAATAATCTTTATAAACAGCAGAATCATTAAGTCCATATGGAAGGACTGAAAAATAATGTACAGAATTCACTGAATTTGCATAGTTATCAGCTATGCTATCAGGTAGATTTTGTAATTCATCATTTATAAATCTTTTGAATCCTGAATTTGAAAGTTCATCGTTTACAAGCCCAATAGAGTCCTTAATACTTCTTTCTAAAACAAATAAACCATTGTTCCTTGTGGCTTTATAGTTCTTATCTCTAAATTGAAATGCTATAGTAGAATTTTTAATTTTCTCTCCACCTGAAATCTTAATAGCTTCATTTATTGCAAGTTTAGCCACATCCTGAGAAGTTTCTTTTTGCTTACAAGACAAAGAACTAATGAGGAAAACCAGACTATAAAGAAATGTACGTTTTATCATTTTTTTTAACATAGATAGCAAAGCTACTTAATACTTAACAATAATATTAAATTAGGGTTAAATTATTACCTTTGGCACAATGCAAAAAAATATCAACATACAAAACAAAAAAGCTCGTTTTCAGTATGATATACTCGAAAAATTTACGGCCGGTATAGTGTTAACCGGAACTGAAATTAAATCGATAAGAAACAGCAAGGCATCAATAACAGAAAGTTTTTGTGAGTTCAATGATAACGCTGAATTGTTTGTAGTTAATATGTCTATTGAGGAATATATTTATGGAACTCATTACAATCATAAACCAAAAGCAGAACGCAAGTTATTGCTTAATAAAAAAGAGCTTAAAAAACTTCATAAAGAAGTAAAAAACTCTGGTTTAACAATTGTTCCCTTAAAATTGTTTATTAATGATAAGGGATACGCTAAGCTAATCATAGCGCTTGCCAAAGGAAAAAAGATTTATGATAAGCGAGAAACAATAAAGGACAGAGATAATAAAAGAAACTTGGATAGAATAAAGAAAAACTTTAAATGATTTACCTGACTATTTAAGATTTAAGAAACAATTATTTCTATGTTAACTCGTTAACCACATTAACCCTTATATGAACAAATGAAGTTTAGATTTTTTCTGTTTCTTTTTTTCTTTACAACGCTTCAATTGCTCTCTCAAATTAAGGGAATCGTAAAAAATGATAAAAATGAACCGCTCCCTTTTGTAAATATCTATATCGAAAATACCTATAGGGGGACAACCACGAATACGGAAGGAAATTATGAACTATTGGTTTCCGATCCAAAATCTTACACGATCGTTTTTCAGTATTTGGGTTACAAGACAATTAAACGACCAATAGAAATAAAATCTTTCCCTTTTGAACTTAATGTAGTCATGGAAGAAGAAAATATTTCATTGAATGAGGTCATTGTGAATGTCCAGGAAAATCCGGCAGATAAGATCATTAGAATGGCCATTAAGAATAGAAGAAAAAATCTGTCAAAATATGATGCCTTTAAAGCAGATTTTTATTCACGTGGACTGATTCGGATCAAGAATGCACCTGAGAAAATATTAGGCCAGGAAATAGGTGATCTTGGAGGAGGTCTTGACTCTACTCGCAGCGGTATTATTTATCTGTCTGAAACAATTTCTAAAATTGAATATAAAAGACCGGATAAATTAAAAGAGAAAATACTAGCCTCAAAAGTAAGTGGAGATGACAACGGATTTAGTTTTAACAACGCCAATGATGTGAATTTTAATTTTTATAATAATACTATTGAAATTGAAAACAAGCTAATTTCTCCAATTTCAGATTATGCCTTCAACTACTACAGATACAAATTAGTTGGAGATTTTTATGATGATAATGGTAACCTGATCAATAAAATAAAGGTGATTCCCAAACGTAATAATGACGGAATATTTTCGGGATTCGTATATATTGTTGAAGACCAATGGTCATTCTATGCTCTGGAACTGGTTGTTACAGGTCAGCAAGCCAAAATTCCTGCTGCCGACACTATAAAACTTCAGCAGTCATTTTCATATTCAAAAACTGATGAGCTTTGGGCATTGATTTCGCAAAGTATAGATTTTAATTACAGTGTCTTAGGAATTAACGGTGATGGTCGATTTACCGCTGTATACAGCAATTACAATTTTAATCCTGGATTTACCAAAAGAACATTTTCTCGTGAATTGCTCGCTTTTGAAGAGGAAGCCAATAAAAAGGATTCTATATACTGGAGCAAAATTCGTCCGGTTCCGTTATCTGAGGAAGAAATCACCGATTACCTTAATAAAGATAGTATACAAATAGTCAGGAAATCCAAAACCTATCTTGATTCTGTTGATACTTCGAGAAATAAATTCAAACTAAGTGGTCTGGTAACAGGTTTTAATTATTCCAATTCCTACAAGAATTGGAATGTTGGGATAAGCCCGCCACTTTTAACCTTTACTTATAACACAGTTCAAGGGCACAATGGCAACGTGAATTTTAATTTCAGAAAGAATTTTGACGAGTACAGACGTTATCTTGATATAACATTTAAGAACAATTTTGGTCTATCGGACAAACGATACCGCATGAATGGCAGTTTAACCTATAAACTAAATAATATTTCAAAGCCTTTTTTGGGTATATCGGGCGGAACAGTCGTTCAACAATTTAATAGTATTGAACCCATTTCAAGACGCATAAACTCCTTTAGTACCCTGTTCTTTGAAGACAACTACATGAAAGTTTACGACAGGTTTTTTAGTCAAATGGATTATTCACAAGAACTGTTTAATGGCTTCAGGTTTTATTCAAGTTTAAGTTTTGAAAGACGCAAACCACTTTTTAATAATTCTAACTGGTCCATAACCGATGAGCCTGATGACTTTTTAACTAGTAATAATCCTCTTGATGAAACTGCATTCGGCATTGCTCCTTTTGAAAAGCATAATATATTTAAGCTTAATCTGACAGGAAGAATTAGATTTGGACAAACTTATTTCAGTTATCCCGGAAGTAAAGCAACTATTGTCAACAATAAATTTCCAACTGTATTCCTAACCTATAAAAAAGGATTTGGGTCTTCAAATTCAAAGTACAATTTTAATCAAATTCAGGCTAGATTAACTCAGAATTTGGATGTCAGCAATAAAGGAACTTTTGAATATAACTTAAAGTTTGGTGAATTTTTTAATTCTGAAGAAGCCGCATTCATGGACTACCATCATTTTAATGGCAATCTCACACACGTTGGCGAAAGTAATTATCTGGATAAATTCAATAATTTACCTTATTATACAATGAGTACGAATAAGGGATATGCCGAATTCCACGCTGAGCATGATTTTAAAGGTTATGTATTGAATAAGATTCCATTGTTAAATAAGCTAAGTTTCAATCTTGTTCTTGGAGCACATGCTTTGTCGGTTGAAAACCAAAAACCGTATCAGGAATATACAGTTGGCTTAAAGAATATTGGATGGGGAAAATTCAGAATATTACGTTTTGACTATTTAAGATCTTATCAAAGTGGTTTTTTAAATGATGTGCTTATCTTTGGAGTAAGTTTGTGAGAGTAATCACCAATAAAAAGTTAGAAATGAAAAAAATATTAGCGCTTGTATTATTGATGTTTAGCGTTTCAATTGTAAATGCTCAGGAAAATTCTCAAATAAATTATAATGAAAAAGTTCAAACCCTAGATAGCACTGTTAAAACCTTGTATTCTATAATTAACGGAGGACAAGGTATAGAACGAAACTGGGAACTTTTTAAATTCTTGTTTAAAGATGATGCGGAAATCATCCTGACTTTACTAAATACTCAAGATGAAAATTCTAAATTTTATCTAACTGTTGATCAATATATCAACAGCTATGGGAAATGGTTAGTTAAAAATGGGTTGCAGGCAAAAGAAACAGAAAGAACCATCAGTACGTTCAGGCATATGAATAACGTTACAAGCGCGTATGAGTATAGTAATACCGATAGTAATCCTGCAATTAATGGAGTAAATAGCATCAACTTATTGAACGAAAATAATCGTTGGTATATTTCAAATATCAAGTGGAATCAGGAAATAAGTGACTTAAAATCGTTACAAGAATATTTGCGGGTTTCTAAGAATTAATTTTTATCTTCCAGCAAAGGCACGAACCGGAAAGAACCGTGTTCGTGTTTTTCAAACTCCTTCACCCCTTTTCTAATATATAAGGTCATAGTTTGAGTATCTTCTCCAACAGGAATGACCAGCCTTCCTCCAATCTTCAATTGGTTCAATAGAGGTTTAGGAACAAAAGGCGCTCCTGCGGTAACAATTATACCATCAAATGGTGCTTCTTCTTCTAATCCAATATAGCCGTCACCAAAAATTAACTTTTTTGCTCTGTAACCTATCTTAGGTAAAAATTTGCTTGTCTTCTTGAAAAGTTCCTGTTGTCTTTCAATGCTGTATAATTTTGCTCCAAGTTCAATTAATACGGCTGCCTGATAACCACTTCCAGTACCTATTTCCAAAATTTTATCACCTTTTTTTACTTGTAACAATTCCGTTTGAAAAGCTACAGTATAAGGCTGGGAAATTGTCTGATCCGCAGCAATGGGAAAGGGTTTGTCCTGATAAGCGTGATCAATAAAACCGGAATCCATAAATAAGTGCCTTGGGACTCTTCCAATGGCTTCCAACACTGTTTCATCCTTTATACCCTTATTTTGTATAGTCTTAACCAGTTGTTGTCTTAATCCTTTATGCTTATATGTGTCCTTCAAGGTATTTTATTTTGATCAGATAAATTTAAGGAAACATTTTTTAGGTATAGATGAAAGTTCCATGATTTTCATTCTTATAATCTTCAAGGGATTTAATTACTCATTTCATCAATAAAAATGCTTAAAAATCTTATTTTTGTTTAAAATGTAAAATTATGCTTAAAGCTGGTGTTCTTGGTGCTGGTCACCTTGGAAAAATTCATCTACGCCTTTTAAATCAATCACCTAAATATAAACTCGTTGGATTTTACGATGCAGACGAATCCAACGCTAAAAAAGTGTCAGAAGAACTCGGTTTTCATAATTTTAAATCTGTTGAAGAATTAATTGATGCTGTTGATGTCGTTGACATTGTTACACCAACTTTATCTCATTATGAATGTGCCAAAAAAGCAATAGCAAAAGGAAAGCACATATTCATTGAAAAACCCATTACAAAAACTGTTGAAGAAGCAGAGCATATAAGACAACTATTGGCAAAACATCACCTAAAAGGTCAGGTTGGACATGTAGAACGCTTTAACCCTGCTTTCCTCGCGGTGAAGGATAAATTAGACAAACCGATGTTCATTGAAGCACATCGTTTAGCTGAATTCAATCCACGTGGAACTGATGTTCCGGTGGTTTTAGATCTAATGATACATGATATTGATATTATACTAAGTGTTGTCAAGTCCAAAGTAAAGCAATTTAACGGCAAGTGGAGTTTCTGTGATAAGTGACACCCCCGATATTGCAAACGCAAGAATTGAATTTGAAAATGGATGTGTTGCAAATTTAACAGCCAGCAGAATTTCTTTGAAGAATATGCGTAAAACAAGATTCTTTCAAAAGGATGCTTATATTTCTGTCGATTTTTTAGAAAAGAAATGCGAAGTGGTAAAAATGAAGGATGCTCCTAAAAATCCCGGTGATTTTGATATGATATTACAGAATGCCGAAGGAGTTAAAAAACAGATCTATTTTGATAATCCAAATGTATCAAATAATAATGCCATTTTAGATGAATTGGAAACCTTTGCTGATGCCATAAATAACAATACCAAACCTATTGTAAGTCTTCAGGATGGTACTGAAGCACTTCGAGTTGCAACTATGATCATTAGTCAATTTTAATAAGATAAATCATGAAGAATATTGCTGTAATTGGAGCAGGTACTATGGGAAATGGAATTGCTCACACCTTTGCACAATCCGGTTTTAAAGTTCAACTTATTGATGTGAGTGAAGAGGCTTTAAAAAAAGGAGTGACTACAATTGCAAAGAATTTGGACAGGATGCTTGCTAAAGAAAAGATCTCCGAAGCCCAAAAACTAGATACATTAAACAACATTACACTATATACAAATATAACTGAAGGGGTTGAGTATGCTGGTTTAGTAGTAGAAGCTGCTACGGAAAATATCGATCTAAAACTAAAAATATTTAAACAATTGGATAAAGATTGTCCCGAAGATACAATTCTGGCAACCAATACTTCGTCAATTTCTATTACTCAAATTGCGGCCCAAACATCTCGCCCGGAAATGGTGATCGGAATGCATTTCATGAATCCGGTTCCTGTCATGAAACTGGTAGAGATTATTAGAGGTTATAATACAAGTGATGAAGTTACTAATACAATCATGGAATTGTCTAAAACTTTAGGCAAAAATCCGGTGGAGGTGAATGACTATCCCGGATTTGTTGCAAACAGAATTTTAATGCCAATGATCAATGAATCTATAGAAACATTGTATAATGGAGTTGCCGGTGTAGAAGAGATAGATACAGTGATGAAATTAGGAATGGCACATCCTATGGGACCTCTACAATTGGCTGATTTCATTGGTTTAGACGTTTGCTTGTCCATCTTAAATGTCATGTATGATGGTTTTAAAAATCCAAAATATGCACCTTGTCCCCTTCTTATAAATATGGTAAGCGCAGGTAAATTAGGTGTTAAATCCGGTGAAGGGTTTTATGATTATTCAGAAAGCCGAAAAGCCGAAAAAATTGCAAAGCAATTTCTTAAATAAATGGCAAAAGTAATCCCATTTAAAGCTGTAAGACCAACACGAGCAATGGTAGGCTTAGTAGCCTCCAGATCTTATCAAAGTTATACTATTGAAGAGCGTGAAGCCAGAATGAATTATAATCCATATTCGTTTCTTCATATTGTAAATCCAGGTTACAAATATGATCAGGTCATTACTGGTGAGGATCGATACAATCTGGTTAAAAACAGATATTTGGAGTTTAAAGAGGATAAGGTTTTTATACAGGATGAAAAACCATCTTTCTATGTTTATAAAATCATAGACCGTCATAATCAAATTTTTAGCGGAATTATAGCAGCCACAAGCGCCGAAGATTATGAAAAGGATGTAATAAAAAAACATGAAGACACTATATCCAAACGTGAAGAGACCTTCAAAAGATATCTAAAGACTGTAGGTTTCAATGCAGAACCTGTTCTGCTGACATATCCAGATAACAGCGTTATTTCCAAGGTCATTGAAGATGCTCAAAATAGACATGCCGAATATGAGTTTACAATGACTTATAAGGATACTCATTATCTGTGGAAGATCGATGATCCAAAGTCTATAGAGATCATTCAAAATGAATTTAAAAAAATGAATACTATTTATATTGCTGATGGTCATCACAGATCAGCTTCATCATATTTGTTGTATCAGGAAGAAAAAGATAGGAATCCTAAACATACAGGAAAGGAATCCTATAATTTCTTCATGTCCTATTTAATTCCGGAATCCAACTTGATCATACATGATTTTAATAGACTGGTTCGGGATCTTAATGGGCTAACAAAAGAAGAATTTTTAATCAAATTAGATGCTGTTTACAGGATAGAGAACCGAGGTCAAAAGCCCTATAAGCCATCAAAACCTCATCATTTCAGCATGTACCTTGATGGTGATTTTTACTCTTTATATTTAAGAAAGACAAACTATGAGTTTAAAACATCGCTCGATGATTTAGATCCTCAATTGTTGTACAAAACTGTTTTGCAGCCTATACTGGGAATCCAGGATCTTAGGGATGAGAATCGCATAGCATACACTCATGGACAAAATGAAATGATCACAATTAAAAGCAGCGTAGATAGCGGAAATTATAAGGTGGGATTTGGTATGTATGCCCCAACTGTTTCACAGATGAAACGAATTGCAGATGACGGTTTAAAAATGCCACCAAAAAGCACTTATATTTTACCTAAATTGAGAAGTGGAATAACTATTTATGAGTTTTAGAAAATTTACTTCAATATTGGTTTTAAGTATTCTTACTTCTTGTAAATCTTCTTCGGATTCTACAAAAAAAGTTGATTGCTATACTTATACTATTAAAAATGTCGATCAAATATCTGAATCTGAATATACACTCAAAATAAATGGTCTAAAAAAAGATTATGTCCAATTACGATTTTGTACTCACAACCCTTTTGTGGCTACACAAATCTTATACGATAATTTTGGACACTGGAATGAAATAATATATGAAGAGAATACAAAAAATCCTTTATTGATTTGGGAAGATGTTTATTTTGACAAAACAAAATCAAAAGTTAATATTTTAAGTTCAAGTTCTTATGATAAATTATCATGGATTTTAATTTATAACAATGATTCTTTCGATTTCTTGTCATCAGAATCAAAACATAAAAAAATAATTGTAGAATATTTTATTAGTGAAATAAACACAAATACTAATCATAAGGAATCAAGGTTTTATGAAATGTATTGGAAAAGTGTTAACCCAAAAAGATGGAAAGAAATAATGAAATATAGAAGAATAAATGGGAATTAAACAAAACTTAAATTATATAAAATCGCAATTGCCTCAGTACGTCACTTTAGTTGCTGTTACTAAAACAAAACCTATTAGCGATATAATGGAGGCTTATGATGCAGGTCATCGAGTATTTGGTGAGAACAAGATCCAGGAAATGGTTGAAAAACATGAACAACTACCAAAAGACATTGAATGGCATATGATTGGTCATTTACAACGCAATAAAGTTAAGTATATGGCACATTTTGTGAGTTTGATACATGGTGTGGACAGCATCAAACTTTTAGAAGAAATAAACAAACAAGCCATGAAACATAATCGAGTTATTGACTGTTTGCTGCAGATAAAAATTGCGAAAGAAGATTCGAAATTTGGGATGAACAAAAGTGAAGCTCAAAGATTATTGAATTCAAAAGCATACTCCGAATGTGATAATGTGAACATAATTGGATTCATGGGTATGGCTACATTTACGGACAATCAAGAACAGATAAAATCTGAATTTGAATACTTAAGAAATTGTTACTTAGAATTCAAAATGTTAAATCCAATTTTTAAAACGCTTTCCATGGGTATGAGTGGTGATTATCAACTGGCAATTGATTCTGGAAGTAATATGGTTAGGATTGGAAGTAGTATCTTTGGATCTCGAAATTATTAATTTTAAAATAATATTTTATTTATTCAATTGTTGACATAGAAACAACCGGCGGAAAGTATAATGAAGAAGGAATTACGGAAATTGCCATCTACAAATATGATGGCCATAAAGTAGTAGACCAGTTTATAAGTCTGATAAATCCGGAGCGTGATATACAACCTTTTGTAGTTAATTTAACAGGGATTAATAGTACAATGTTACGCAGTGCTCCTAAATTTTACGAGGTAGCTAAACGCATTGTTGAAATTACAGAAGATTCAATTCTTGTTGCTCATAATGCTAAATTCGATTATAGAATTTTGAAAACAGAATTCAAAAGATTAGGATTCAAATTTGAACGGGAAACGCTTTGTACTGTGGAACTTGCAAAGGGACTTATACCCAATCAAAATTCTTATAGCTTAGGAAAATTAACTCGATCACTGGGAATCCCTGTAAGTGACAGGCACAGAGCGGCTGGAGATGCACAAGCCACAGTAAAACTTTTCCAGATTTTAATGGATAAAGACATTCAAAAAAAGATAATACAGGAATCCATCAGAATGGAACCAAAGTATCAGTTAGAGCCGCGACATATTGATATAATAGATCAGCTTCCTTCAGATACCGGAGTGTATTACATACATAAATCTGATGGCGAAATAATTTATATCGGTAAAAGTAAGAACATCAAACAAAGGATAAATCAGCATTTTACAAGTCCTAGTCACAAATCAAAAAAAATACAACTTAATGTTGCTGCAGTTACCTATGAGAAAACCGGCAGTGAATTAGTTGCTCTTTTGAAGGAGAGTGAGGAAATCAAGAAGAACAAACCTATTTATAACAGAGCATTAAGAAGAACCATTTTTACACATGCTTTATATAGTTTTTTTGACAAGGATGGCTATATAAACTTAAAAATTGATAAGGTAGATGGTCGAAAAAATCCAATAACTACATTTAGTAACAGGCAAAGTGCTAAAAGTTTTTTATTCAAATCTGTTGAAGAATTTAAATTATGTCAAAAACTTACAGGTCTTTATGACACCAAAAGTTGTTGCTTTAATTTCTCGATACACAATTGTGAAGGTGCCTGTATAAATAAAGAATCTCCTCAAAATTACAACGCGAGAGTAAACTCGCTGTTAGAAAAAAATAGCTATCAGGATACAAATATGGTCATAATCGACAGAGGGAGGGACATTGATGAAAGAAGTGCAATTCTTATTGAAAATGGGGTATTTCAGGGCTTAGGTTTTTTTAACTTGAACTATCAGATCAATAATTTGGACGTGTTGAAATCATTGATCACTCCAATGCAAAATAACAGAGATACTCAGCATATCATTCAAAACTATATTCGAAAGAATAAAAGACTTAAGATTCTAAAATTGTAATCTTATTTAATCTTTTCATTACATTTGATACAATGACAAAATTTTTTGATAAGCACTGGAAAGTCAAAATTTACAAGATAATTTATCATTCAGATACACCTGTTGGTAAATTATTTGATCTGGTATTACTTATTGTCATCATCGCCAGTATCATATTAGTAATGCTGGAAAGTGTTGTATGGATAGATAAGAAATACCATAATTTTTTAAATATTGCCGAGTGGGTAATTACCATTTTATTTTCAATAGAATATATATTAAGAATTGTATCAAATTCAAATCCTAAAAAATATATTTTTAGTTTTTACGGCATTATAGATCTGCTATCTACCATTCCTAAATATTTATCCTTATTCCTTGTCGGTTCTCATTCTCTGGTCGCTTTAAGAGCCTTACGATTAATGCGGATATTCAGGATTTTAAAATTAGCCCGATTCATGGGTGAATCTAATAATCTTGTAAAAGCATTAAAAGCAAGTAGAGTAAAAATCGCCGTTTTTGTTTCTTTCGTAATTATACTTTGTGTGATTTTAGGTACCGTAATGTACTTAGTTGAAAGTGGTGAAGATAGCGGCTTTAGCAGCATTCCAAGAAGTGTTTACTGGGCCATTGTAACTCTAACAACTGTTGGCTATGGAGATATAGCTCCTGTAACACCGCTGGGTCAATTAATAGCTTCAATGATCATGATTATTGGTTACGGAATTATAGCAATTCCTACAGGCATAGTATCAGCCGAATATGCTTCACGAAAAAAAGACATAAAAAAAGAAGATATAGTACTTTCTGAAGTTAAAACATGCCCATCATGCCTAACAGATGATGTGAGAAAAGAAGCTAAATACTGCTATGTATGCGGTGCAGAAATAGCTTAACATTAATAATAAAATCCTAAATTAAAATTATTATACCCACACAAGGTCATAAAACACTTATTTCAATAGTTGGTCCAACGGCAATAGGTAAAACCAGCTTGAGTATTAAATTAGCCCAGCATTTTAAGACCGAAATTTTATCGGCTGATTCCAGACAATTTTACAAAGAAATGAAAATTGGTACTGCAGCTCCTTCCATCGAGGAATTGAATGCCGCCAAACATCATTTTATTCATCATAAATCCATAGATGAAAAATATAATGTCGGTGCTTTCGAGATAGATGCCTTGGAATGCTTGAATGAACTATTTAAACATCATAATGTAGTAATTATGGTTGGTGGCTCAGGTTTGTATGTTGATGCTGTTACAAAAGGGTTGGATAATTTTCCTGACCTTGATCCAAGTATTAGAGAAAATCTCAACCTTCAATTAGAAAGCGAAGGATTAGAGAGCCTTCAAGATGAATTAAAAAAACAAGATCCCGAATCTTATAAATCAGTAGAAATCGAAAATCCACATCGAGTAATTCGTGCACTTGAAGTTTGCATAGGATCGGGAAAACCTTACTCTACTTTTTTAAACAAGAAAAAACCCAAACGCAATTTTAAAACAATTTCCATTGGCCTGATTGCCGAGAGGGAAATAATTTATCACAGGATAAATCAAAGGGTTGACATCATGATGAACAGTGGGTTATTGGAGGAGGTGAAAACCTTATCATCAAAGCAGCAATTAAATGCCTTGAATACGGTCGGGTATAAAGAATTATTTCAATATTTAAATAATAATTGGTCGTTGGATTTTGCCATTTCAGAAATAAAAAAGAACACTCGCCGATTCGCAAAGCGACAACTTACTTGGTTTAGGAAAGATACTTCTATTCATTGGTATGATTATAAATATGACATCAATACCATCATCAAAAAGCTTGAAGATCTTATTGCTGAATAACTTCAAAAGTTGATATTTATCATACTTTATGCAGCAAAATACTCATAAATTTGAGGATAATTAAATTACCAATCTACATTTACATATAAAATTATTAAAATGGCAAAAGTAAAAGGAGCTATCGTTGTAGATACCGAGACGTGTAAAGGGTGCGAAGTTTGCATACCTGTTTGCCTTGATAACGTAATTAGCATGTCTAATGAAGTGAATCGTAAAGGTTATCATTATGCTTACATGAGTAATCCGGAAGCCTGTACAGGTTGTACAAATTGTGCCTTGGTTTGTCCTGACAGGGCAATTTCGGTTTACAGGATAAAAGTTACCGAATAAATTAAAAGCATACTAAAATGGCAGAAATAAAATTAATGAAAGGTAATGAAGCATTGGCCGAAGCTGCAATTAGAGCTGGAGTCGATGGTTATTTTGGTTACCCTATTACTCCTCAATCAGAAGTAATTGAATACCTGATGACTGAAAAGCCCGAGGAACGAACAGGTATGGTGGTATTACAGGCAGAAAGTGAAATAGCCGCTATTAACATGGTTTATGGCGGTGCCAGCACTGGGAAAAAAGTCATGACTTCATCATCCAGTCCTGGAATATCTTTGAAGCTGGAGGGAATATCATATCTCGCAGGTGCAGAATTACCTGCAGTCATAGTGAATGTAGTGAGAGGCGGACCTGGCTTAGGAACGATCCAGCCATCTCAGGCAGATTATTTTCAATCGGTCAAAGGAGGTGGACATGGTGATTATAAATTGTATGTATTAGCACCTTCTTCAGTTCAAGAAATGTCTGATTTTGTAGAAGATGCATTTGATATAGCATTTAAATATCGGGCGCCTGTTTTAATTCTTTCAGATGGACTGATTGGTCAAATGATGGAAAAGGTTTCTCTAAAAGATCAAAAGTCACGTATTACAGATGAAGAAATAATAAAACGATATGGTAGTTGGGCAACAACAGGAAAAACCAACCGTGAACGAAATATCATTACATCCTTAGATCTTCAATCAGAGAAAATGGAGGCCAGAGTTCA
Organism: uncultured Flavobacteriaceae bacterium; assembly: GCA_963827785.1. Lineage (GTDB taxonomy): Bacteria > Bacteroidota > Bacteroidia > Flavobacteriales > Flavobacteriaceae > Site-B1. The sequence continues at coordinate 73,934 of CAWHCT010000043.1, forward strand.
TAGGTTATTTAAGAAATATGATCAGATGGAAAAAGAAGATCTACGTTATGAAAAATTTGAATGTGATGACGCAGAATATCTGTTCGTCGCTTATGGTTCCAGTGCCAGAATAGCACAAAAAGCTGTGGAATTAGCACGAAAAAAAGGCATTAAAGCTGGCCTGTTAAGACCAATAACTTTATTTCCATATCCTAAACAAGAATTATTTGAATTAGCCGATCAAGTGAAAGGTATTTTAAGTGTTGAACTTAATGCTGGACAAATGGTAGAGGATGTAAGACTATCTGTAGAGCATAAGGTACCTGTTGAACATTTTGGTAGAACAGGTGGAATTATTCATACACCTGAGGAAGTATTAGAAGCTTTAGAACAAAAAATAATAGAACATGGATATACTAGACATAATAAAACCCGAGAATCAAGTATTCTGTAAAACTAAACTAATGACAGATGCAACGCTGTCTTATTGTCCGGGATGCGGACATGGAACAGCGCACAATATAACCATGGAAGTTATTGATGAATTGGGTATTGTAGAAGATACAATTGGTGTTGCTCCTGTAGGATGTTCTGTATTAGCTTATGATTTCATGAATATTGATATCACACAAGCTGCTCATGGACGAGCACCAGCCCTTGCAACTGCTATTTCAAGATTATGGCCTGATAAATATGTTTTTACTTATCAGGGTGATGGTGATTTGGCAGCTATTGGAACAGCTGAGACTATTCATTCTTGCAACAGAGGAGAAAATATAGTTATTATATTTGTAAACAATGGCATTTATGGCATGACCGGAGGACAAATGGCTCCAACTACATTAGCAGGTATGAAAACATCGACATCTCCTTATGGAAGGGAAATAGATACAATGGGATCCCCATTAAAAATGACAGAATTAGTTGCTAATCTTCCAGGTACTTATTATGTAACCAGACAATCCGTTCATACCCATAAACATGTAAGAAAGGCTAAAAAAGCAATTCAAAAAGCGTTTGAAAATACAAGACTAAAAAAAGGAGTATCCTTTGTTGAAATTGTTTCTAACTGTAATTCCGGTTGGAAAATGACTCCGAATGAATCTAATATATGGATGGAAGAAAATATGTTCCCATATTTCCCACTTGGAGATATAAAAGTTGATGGAAAATTAAAATAAGCTATTATGACCGAAGAAATAATTATAGCCGGATTTGGTGGACAAGGTGTTTTGTCAATGGGTAAAATTTTGGCGTATTCCGGAATCATGCAAGATGAAGAAGTTAGCTGGATGCCTTCTTATGGACCCGAAATGAGAGGTGGGACAGCAAACGTAACTGTAATTTTAAGTACAGAAAGAATAAGTTCACCATACTTAAAAGTATATGATACTGCTATTATTTTAAATCAGCAGTCCATGGATAAGTTTGAAAAAAGTGTCAAGCCTGGGGGTGTTTTAATTTACGATCCTAATGGTATCTCACATCACCCTACAAGAACAGACATAAAAATTTATCAAATAGAAGGAAATAAATTTGCTGCAGAAATGGGAAATAAGAAAATTTTCAACATGATAGTCCTTGGAGGTTTTCTTAAAATTAAACCAATAGTTAAACTTGAAAATGTTATTGAAGGATTAAAAAAATCATTACCAGAAAGATATCACCATTTAATTCCTTTAAATGAGGAGGCTATTACTAAGGGAATGCAAAATATTGTTCAATATAAAGTAGATAACAAGGTTTTATCCTAACTTTTATTATGACAGATAGAGATAGCTATTTTATGCAAAGAGCTATTGATTTAGCTGAAAAAGGTATAGACTCAAATGCTGGAGGCCCTTTTGGAGCAGTTGTAGTTAAAGATAATAAGATTATATCTGAAGGTTATAATAAGGTTACATCTACAAATGATCCCACTGCACATGCCGAAATTATTGCTATAAAAGCAGCTTGTAAAAAATTAAATTCCTTTCAGTTAGACGATTGTACCATTTATACATCCTGCGAACCATGTCCTATGTGTTTAGGAGCTATTTATTGGGCGAGACCAAAAAAAGTTTTTTATGCTTGTAATAGAGAAGATGCTGCAATGATTGATTTTGATGATCAATTTATTTATGATGAACTAAAAAAGCAAATTGATGAAAGACAGATTGAATTTATAAATATAATGAAGAAAGAAGCACTAAAAGTTTTTAAAAAGTGGGAAAAAAAACCAAATAAAATTGAATATTAAATAAACAAAAGAGCCAGCATTTAGCTGGCTCTTTTGTTTATTAAAAACTAAAATTAAGATTTTTGATTTACCACTAATCTAAATCCTTCACCGTGAATATTCAATATTTCAACGTTTTCATCAAGTTTCAAATATTTACGCAATTTAGCAATATATACATCCATACTTCTTGATGTAAAATAATTATCATCTCTCCATATTTTGGTTAGTGCCAGTTCTCTTGGCATCAGATCATTCTCGTGTAAAGCCAATAATCTTAATAACTCATTTTCCTTTGGTGACAATTTAACTTGTTTACCACCTTTATAGCTTAAAAAACGAAGCTTAGAATTCAATTCAAACCCACCTATTTTAAACTCGAATTGCTTGCTGTCTGCTACACCATCTGATGCTTTACGTTGGATAATAGCCTTTATCTTCATTAATAGCACTTCACTGTCAAAAGGTTTGTTTAAATAATCATCTGCTCCAACCTTATAACCTTTTAGCACATCTTCCTTCATGGCTTTGGCTGTAAGGAAAATAATTGGAACATCTTTGTTTTTTTCACGTATTTCTTTGGCAAGCGTAAATCCGTCCTTATATGGCATCATTACATCTAAAATGCACAGATCATAATCATCTTTTTTAAACTTTTCAAAACCTTCCATACCATTTTTAGCATGAACGACCTCATAGTCGTTCATTGATAAATAGTCTTTCAAGACCGTCCCAAAATTTGGATCGTCTTCTACTAATAATATTTTCTTTTTTTGTTCTTCCATTGACTTATGATATTAATGGTAATTTTACTATAAAGGTACTACCTTTTCCTTTTTCACTTTCTACTGATACATGACCATGATGGTCTTCTACTATTCTTTTTACATAGGCCAGACCTAAACCATGGCCTTTTACATTATGAATGTCACCTGTATGTTCTCTATAAAATTTTTCAAACACTTTTTTTTGGGCTGCTTTACTCATTCCACTTCCCTGATCACTTATTTTCAAGATTATACTGTTTCCAATATTTTCTGTGATAATATTAATTTTAGGTTCTTGCGGAGAATATTTTACAGCATTATCCAAAATATTAACAATGACATTCGTAAAGTGACTGTCATTAGCGAGTACCGTTGAATACTCAGCATTTAAATCCGTTTTTATATACCCTTTTCTGTCTTCAACTATCAGCTCAACATGGTCAACAGCCTCTTGAATTAAGTCGTGCAAATCCACCCTGTCCTTACTAATATTTAATTCATTTTTTTCAAGTTTAGATATCCTTAATACATTTTCAACCTGTGCATGCATTCGTTTATTTTCTTCCTTTATCATTGACAAATAACGCGCGACTTTCTCCTTATCATCTATTACCTGAGGATTTTTGATGGCATCTAAAGCTAAATTTATAGTTGCAATTGGAGTTTTAAACTCATGTGTCATATTATTGATAAAATCAGTCTTAATTTGTGAAATCTTACGCTGTTTTATCAATTGATAGATGGCAGTTGTAAAAGCTATGAAAATAATAGCCGTGAACAGGACTGACAATACACCCATACCGAAAATGGAAGACAATATAAACTTTTTTCGACCGGGAAAATTAACGAATAAATTAAAGTCACTTTGTTTTTCATTATCTAAAAAAATAGGTGTGCTAAATGTTGACCCTTTTTTATATTCAAAATTATCCGATTGAACCTTTGTTGCTAGATCTCTGCTATAAATGGCAAATTCATAATTAAGTTTTAAATCCTCTTGCTGGAGGCGTAAATCTAATAATCGCCTAATTTCATTTTCAGAGACCCGTTTATGAATTGGTTTCCGTTTTATTAGATCTCTGTAAGCCGTTTCAAATTGGGACTTTTCAACATCTGACATTCTGCCAATATTTAATAAACTCTTTATTGGATCTAAATCTAGTTCATTATCAGTGGTACTTCCAGAGTATATTGTAGTTTCCCTTCTATTGGTTAACCTTTTTAAGGTAATACTATCTGTATCTAAACCTATGTCAAAGAGCGATGTTGAGAGTTTAAAATTTTCTTCTAAAATCCCATTTCTATAAATGAGTGTTTCATTTAATCCTTCATCTTCCTGCTTAATGAACAATTCCCTTATGGCCACTGAATCCGGGCGTTCCGTATTACTTATCAGATTTTGATATCTGTAGTAATATTGTCTGGATTCTCTGTCTTCAATTGCAGTGGCAACAAATTTTAATGCGTTATTAACACTAAAAGAGAACTGTTCTTCCTTGTTCTTTACCGTATTGTTTATATAATAAGCTTGAACAAAAATGATGCCTACAAGTGATAAGCTCATCAATAACACCAGCAAGATGAATAACCTTTTGCTCATCATTCAAAATTAACATTTTAACATTTAGTTATCATACCATTTAACCTAACGTTAACAAAAACGTTAAATTTTAGATTTATTTACTTAATTTTAAAAGTTTTTTATGTGTTTCAAACACTTGTTCTTTAGTGTTTTTTAGAGTATTATTTACAATCACAAAATCTGATAACGTTATTCTGTCTTCATCCTTCCATTGATTTTGCATTATGGCATTAATTTTTTGTATTGTAGTGTTATCCCTTTCCAAAATACGGTTAATTCTCACATGCTTATCAGCAATTACTGTAATAATATAATCACAATCCTTGTAACCATCATTTTCAAAGAGTATTGCTGCTTCTTTTATTACATAGGGATGTTTCTGTTTTTCCAGCCACTTCAAGAAATGCTTACCAACTTTTGGATGCACGATAGCGTTCATTTTATTCAATAAAGACTTGTCCTTAAATATTTTTGAAGCAATGAATGGCCTGTTTAATTCGTCATTGATATATGCCTCATCTCCAAATACCTTTTTTATTTTTCTTTTAAGTATTTTGGATACATTCATTAGTTTTTTTGCCTCATTATCAGCAATGTAAACTGGCACGTTTAATTCCTTGAAAAAGTTTGCAACAGTTGTTTTTCCACTGCCTATTCCACCTGTCAATCCTACTATTGTCATTCCGAAATGATAAATTCTATTCGTTTTTGATTCAGTTTTGCATTCTTGACATTTAAAGGATATTTGACCAATGAAGCTTCAAGATAAGTTCTACCTTCAACTAAGGCTTTAAAATCACATTCAATGATAAAATCGTTTATATTGATATCCTTAAAATTACTTAAACTAGTGTAATAAGAAACGTCAATTGTTTTTGGAAAAAAATTAACTTTAAGATCATTTGGAATATTAATAATATCTACAGGAACTTCAATGATACCTTCAGTAAATTTCTCAACTTTTTCTTTGATTATTATTTCTTTATGCGAATACACTAAATTTCGTGAAGAATCTGGTAAAACTAAGTTCAATGGTGTGTCAATATCACTTTTAACATCTTTTAAAGTCAATAATTGTGTTCCAATCTTATTAATGGAATCCAGCAATATCTTGGGTCCTATGACCTTAATGCTATCTGGGATCAATTCGAAATTCCCACTGATATCAAATCCCGGCGCAAATGAAATATTTGAATTGAATTCAACAGGGATCTTTTTAACGGCGTTTCTGTCAAACTTAAAAATAATTAAATCCGGATTTACTGCCATAATTTTGACATTCTCACCAAATTGAGAGTTAATGTGAGGTATTCCCCTGGAATTGGTCCAAATATATTCATTATTGTTGCTGTCCAATTCTGATAGATCAACGGTTACTGATTGATTAGTTAAATAATATTTTAAAAATTTAAACCCATAGGTTCGTAAAGTAATATTAAGCCTGTGAGATGTATCCTTTAATATCACAAAATTTTCAGCGACATTAATTGGTTTGATCTGAAAAGTAATTGTCTTGGTATAATCCTTTGTCAATTTAGTTAGCAGCAAGAACATAAATGATAATAGGAAAAACAGAAAGAAAACGTTTATTCGCTTGCTCTTTACGGATTTAAGTAGTTTGGATCTGAAAAATTTTATCATTTTGTTTTAAAAAATAAAAATGGAAAAACTTGTTGAGGCTTTCTTTTAAAAAGATTGATCTTTACAGTTGATACGATAAAACCAATACCATAACCTATAAATTGCATCAATGCTGCAAAAATTGACATAACAGAGACAAAAATGTTTTTGGTTTTAATTAAAGATACCACAAAAACTAACATAAAATAGGCAACGTAAACAAAAAACAATTGTGCATGACCTATTAGTAAAAATATTACTGATAAAATCAATCCCAGATCAAACAAAGTGGGCAGCCAATAGGTTAATCTTCTTGTTTCAGGATGCCAATTATTCAATATGGGTCTTGCCAATCCAAATTTATATACCTGTTTAAAAAACTTGGACCAGGAAATCCTTCTCTTATGATATACAAAGGCTTGAGTAATCAATTTGGTTTTGAACCCTAATTTTTTTAGTCTAATCGACAGATCTGGATCTTCTCCCGGATGTATATTACCAAAGCCGCCTGATTTCAGAAAGGCTTCTTTTGAAATACCCATGTTGAAACTCCTGGGTTCAAAGGAAGTTAGACTCTTTTTTTTTCCACGTATACCGCCCGTTGTCATGAATGAGGTCATGGTGAAATTAATGGCTTTTTGCAAATTACTGAAAGAAGGATGAGCAGCATCCGGACCACCGAAACAATCAGTGTAGTCTTTGTTTAAACTATCCAGTACAACATTCAAATAATTTGCAGGCAATAAACAGTCAGAGTCTAAAATGATGTAATAATCACCTTTGGCCTTTTTCATTCCAAAATTTCTGGAGTCTCCCGGACCAGAATTTTCTTTAAAATAATAGCTAATATTTAACCTGTCTGAAAAAGATTCTGCTATATTTTTAGAAGAAATCGAAGATCCATCTTCCACAATAACGATTTCATATGAACTTTTACAATTCAACGAAGCAAAACTATCTAACAGCTCCTTAATTTCCTGAGGTCTGTTATAAACAGGGATAATAAATGAAATGTGTATGTCCATTACGGCAAAGGTAATAATCAAAAAAAGAAAAGCCACCAATACGTCTAATTATAAGCAGGTGGCTTTTGGATATAAAAATAAAGAAGATTATTCTTTTAAGAGTTTAAAGTTTTCGGAGACTCCATTTATGTTAACATTCATAAAATAGGTGCCTTTTGTAAGGCCAGACACATCAATTTCATCTGTTAAAGCAAAAGGATGAACTATGATTACTTCCTGACCTATTAGATTGTAAATTGAAACCACATCTATTATTTCCTTGGCTCTGACTACTATTTTATTTTCTGCCGGATTCGGATAGAATTTAAAATCTTGAAAATTAAAGTCTTCATTTGACAATAAAGCAGGTCCACAAATAGCCTTCCTGGATCTTGGAACCGTTTCATCTCCACATGTCTGGTCCTTATGAGTATAAAACCGAATATCTACTGTAGAAACTGATGTCCATGTCACTGGTGTTGTCCCAAATGCCAAGGCCGTTGTACCACTCTCATCACTAATTGTAATATAATCAGTTGAATTAGAACTAATAAACTGATATGTCTCTCCAATATTAACTCTGACAAGGGAATATTCTCCAGCCCAGCCTTCGGCAGCAATAACATGCTCATAAACTGAGTTGCAATTAGAAAAAATATAGGCAGCGCCTGTTGGGAACTGTCCGTTAGGCGCTGTTAAACATTGCGCGCTTGCACTTAAAGAATAAATTAATGCAAATAAAAATAACAAAGTAGATTTTTTCATAGTATTTAGATTTGGTACTAAATATGTATTTTGAAATATGATTCTAAATTCAATTTACTTACAAAAATAAGTATATTATCGTTTAAATGCAAATATATTCGAAGAAATGCATAAAATATTAACTAAAGATTACTTTTTTAAAATTATTCCTGTTCCTGTAAAACTTCGAATTGTGACAATTTATATAACTCCAGATCATCTACTTCAAAATTATTGATATAATCATATCTTTCTTTATTCTCAGATCTGGCCAAATTGATAAAGAGTTTAGCTGTTTTATAGAATTTTTCATCTCTCTGTCCATTTATGACCAATAAATAACCCATAATGATATTTCCAGCCATTTCTACCAATCTTCTGGAATGAAAATCCAATAATTCATTATTGTCTAATTCAATAACCCTATTCGAAACAGATTCAAATGCTTCGGTCATTTTATGAAGTTTAGTTCTAATCTCACAATTTTTATCAGATACCTCCGTGTCGTATTGTTTTATCTGCTCTAAGAAAACGCCTGTTGTCACACCTTTTATTGCCGCTACGGCCTGCAGTTGTGAGGTCCCTTCATAAATAGATGTTATTCTGGCATCTCTATAAATACGCTCAATAGGAAAATCCTTCATGAACCCGGTTCCTCCATGAATTTGAAGTGAGTCATAAGCTATCTTGTTACAAGCTTCACTGGCCGTTAATTTAATTAAAGGTGTAAAGACGTTTGCCAATTTAGAATAAGCTTTCATTTCCTTTCTTTCCTCAGGTTCCAATGGTCTTTCTTTCATAACTTCTTCATAAACCTTATTCATATCAACAAAACGCGTGGTTTCATACAATAAGGACCTAAGCGCGATTACTCTGATTCTCATATTGGATATCATTTCATAAACCGCAGGAAATTTTACAATTACTTTTCCAAACTGTGCACGCTCCTCGGCATATTTTAAGGCTTCTCTATAGGCCGCATCTGCAATACCTACTGATTGAGCTCCAACACCCAGTCTTGCAGAATTCATTAACGCCATGACATATTTTATTAGTCCGAATCGTTCTTTTCCAACTAATTCTGCTGGCGCATCTTTAAATACCAATTCGCAGGTTGGTGATCCTTTAATACCTAATTTCTTTTCGAGGTGTCTTATCTGTACCGCATGATTATTCCTGTCATAAATGAACATGGACAATCCTCTGGCATCAATGGTTCCTTCTTCAGACCTAGCTAAAACCAAAGAAATATCAGCATCACCATTAGTTATAAATCGTTTTACTCCATTAAGTTTCCAGATATTTTCCTTTTCATCAAACGTCGCTTTTAATTTTACCGACTGCAAATCCGATCCTGCATCGGGTTCTGTTAATACCATGGCTGCTGTTGCGCCATCGCGAGTAAATCGAGGTAAATATCTCTCCTTTTGTTCTTCTGACCCAAATTCATTGATAGTTTCAGCACAATCCTGTAATCCCCAGATATTGGCAAAACCAGCATCTGCCCTCGCTACCATTTCGGCCGCCATGACATATGGCAATAAAGGAAAATTCAAACCTCCATATTTTCTTGGCAAGGCCATTCCAATCAATCCGGCATCATATAAAGCTTTATAATCGGCATTAGTACCCTTTGCATAAATAACCTCGTTATCAACCAAATGCGGACCTTCCAGATCCACTCCTTCAGCATTTCCAGCAATTGTCTCAGAACATATTTCACCAACTATTTCTAAGATCTTTTCATATGTATCTACAGCATCTTCATGATTGAGCGGCGCATAATCATATTTTTCAGATTCTTCAAAATTTCTTTCTTTTAGTCTTATAATTTTTTGAAAAATCGGATGTTCTAGTTGAAATTTAAAATCGGGTGTATCAGTAAAAAAGTTTTCCATTGTCTCTTTTTTTATTAATCAGGTTTGCTGCACTCAAAGAATCAGATTTTATTTTGCGTTTTTCTTATAATATTTTATCATTTTAGGAACGACTTCGCCAAGGTCTCCATGAATAACATAATCGGCTATTTTATTAATAGGAGCCTCTGGATCATTATTGATCGATATGATCATGGATGCCTCCTGCATGCCAGCTCTATGCTGAATTGCGCCTGAAATTCCTGCCGCTATATAAAGTTTTGGTCGTACAGTAGTTCCTGTTTGACCAATTTGCCTGTCATGGTCTATAAAACCTGCATCAACAGCAGCTCTGGAACCACCCACTTCCCCGCCTAGCAAGTCTGCCAAGTCCTGCAAATGCTGGAAATTTTCCTTTGATCCAACACCATAACCTCCTGCTACAATGATTGGGGCTTCCTTAAGATTGACTCCTGATTGTTCTATATGACGCTCTATTATTTTAACGACAAAATCTTCTTCATTTACAATATCATCAACATTTACTTTTATGATTTCTGCATTATACTTTGGGTCAATTATCTCCTTTTTCATTACTCCTTCCCTGACTGTTGCCATTTGAGGATGCATATCCCAATTAATGATATTGGCCATAATACTACCTCCAAAAGCAGGTCTCATGGCGTACAATAGGTCTTTATATTCTTTTTTCTCTTTTTTATCAAAATGATCACCAATATCAAGAATAGTGCAGTCTGCAGTAAGTCCACAATTTAAAACCGATGCAATTCGAGGAGCCAGATCTCGACCCACTGAAGTAGCTCCAAACAAAACTATTTGTGGATCTTGTTCCCTTAAAATATGTTCTGCTAAAGAAGCATGTGGTAAGGTTTGGTAAGGTTCTAACCTCTCATCATCAGCAATAAATATCCTGTCCACACCAAATGGTGAGACTTGGTCAATTATATTGTTTAAATCTTTTCCAAAGATCATGGCTTCCAGTTCACATCCTAATTTAACAGCCAATTTTTTTCCAGCTGATAGCAGTTCCTGACTAATTTCAGCAACCTTCTGGTTTTCAACTTCGCAATAGACAAATACATTTTTCATCATTTATTCAATTTAGTTAAACCTGCTACCCTATGGTATGTTTTTCAATCAGTTCTTTTATCATCATTTCTATTTCTCCATCATTGCCACTTAATATTTTAGATTCTTTAGCGGTTAAAACTATACTTTCTACACTTTTTACTTTGGTAGGAGAGCCGGTTAATCCAATTTTATCAAGATCTGCCTTAATGTCTTCTACTGACCATTCTGGGATAGTTAAATAAGGTCTCTTTTTGTGCAATGCCAAAAGCATCTCATCTGTTGTACTGGACTTTAACTCTGTATTCGTTCTGGCATATTTATATTTCATAACTCGTTTTGCATGTCTGGATCTACATGCAGGTGAAGAGCCATGAACGGTCATTAAACATGGCATTGGTGATGAAACAGTCTCAACACCTTTTTCCAGACGTCTTCTGGCAATTATCTTATCATCTTTTATGTCCACAACTTGATCAACATAAGTAATTTGAGGGATTTTAAGTTTATCGGCACATTGAGGCCCAACCTGAGCCGTATCACCATCTATGGCTTGTCGTCCACCAAGAATGAGGTCAAAATGCCCTAACCTTTTAATGCCCTTAACCAAAGTATAGCTGGTTGCCAAAGTATCAGCACCACCAAATCTTCTGTCAGAGATCATAACACCATAATCGGCTCCTCGATAATAGCCTTCACGGATTATGTCAGAAGCTCTTTTGGGTCCCATAGTCAACACAGTCACTTTTGTTCCGGGTATTCTATCTTTAACGTTAAGAGCTAATTCCAAAGCGTGGAGATCGTCAGGATTAAATACAGTTTGTAACTTACCTCTGTTAACCGTACCATCTTCTTTCATGGCATCCGGACCGACATGTCTTGTATCGGGAACCTGTTTTGCCAGAACAACAATTTTGAGTGGTCTCATATTATTTCTTTAATTGGAGATTTATGATAATTTCTCAAAACTAAATGAAATAAATAATCTAAATAATGACAAAACTCATGCTTTGAGGATAAGATAGATAATTTTTAAAGCGATAATATTTCAAAATATGAAACAAAAAAAGGGTGATTAAATAAATCACCCTTTTAATATCATAAAAAAATTACTTTATTTTTTGGAAACCTTCTTCGGATCTTCAGGTTCTTCAGATTGTGGCTGACTCTTCATAAAATCTTCCATAAGTGCTGTACTTACTCCCATGTTGGAAAAGCCTCCATCATGAAACAGGTTTTGTAGAGTCACTTTTTTAGTTAGATCAGAAAATAAACTGATAGTATAATCGGCACACTCTTCTGCGGTTGCGTTACCTAGTGGTGACATTTTTTCAGCAAAAGCAATGAATCCATCGAATCCTTTTACTCCACTTCCTGCTGTCGTAGGCGTTGGTGATTGAGAAATGGTATTTACCCTTACTTTTTTATCACGTCCAAAGTAATATCCAAAACTTCGGGCAACAGACTCTAAATAAGCTTTGTTGTCTGCCATATCATTATAATCAGGAAAAACACGTTGTGCAGCCATGTAGGTCAAAGCAACTAAGCTTCCCCATTCATTCATTACATCTTTATTATATAAGACACTCATCAATCTATGGAAAGATAAGGCTGAAACATCCCAACCTGTTTTGGTAAAGTTATAATCCTGATGAGTATATGGATTTCCTCTACGCACATTCACAGACATTCCAATTGAATGCAAAACAAAATCGATCTTACCTCCCAATATTTTTACAGATTCATCTACCAAATGTTCAAGGTCCATTATGGAGGTTGCATCAGCAGGAATCACTTGCGAACCTGTTTGTTCAGCTAATTCCGAAATAGTTCCCAATCTTAAAGCAACCGGAGCATTTGTCAATACAAATTTTGCACCTTCTTTATGAGCCCTTTCTGCCACTTTCCAGGCAATAGATTTTGAATCTAAGGCTCCAAAAATAATTCCTTTTTTACCTTTTAATAAATTATGCATGTGTCTATGTTTCTTTTAAAATTCGTGGCAAATATAAAGTTTTTATTGCAATAATGATTTTGCATGTAAAACTGCCGAGTCAGTTATTTTATCGCCTCCCAGCATTTGAGCGATCTCTACTATTCGCTCATCCTGATTTAATCTGACCAATTTTGTTATTGTTTGATCTTGTACATCTTCCTTAAATACTTTAAAATGGATATCACCTTTTGCTGCAATCTGTGGTAAATGCGTGATAGTGAAGACTTGCATTGTTTTGCTCATTTGCTGCATGATCTGTCCCATCATATTTGATATTTCCCCTGAAACTCCCGAATCGATCTCATCAAACATAATGGTTGGTAATTGCACATGTTTTGATAAAATGTATTTGATTGCCAGCATTATTCTGGACAATTCTCCACCTGAGGCTGTTTTTTTGAGCTCATTAAGATCAGCTCCTTTATTTGCTGAAAACAAAAACGCCAACTCATTAGAGCCATTAGAAAAAAATTCATTTTTCAGACTCAATTGCATTTTAAACTGTGCATTGGGTATTCCTAAATTGACCAATATTCCTTGTAACTGATCTACTAATTTTGGAATCGCTCTTTCCCTGTTATCATGGATTTGTTTTGCGAGATCTGTTGTTTTAGTCCTAATCTCCGCTATTTTATTTTCAAGGGTAAGTATTTCAGAATCCAGGTTTTCTGTAACTGCAACTTTATCAGCTAATTCATTTTGAATATCAAATAATTCAGCAATGGTATTTGAATTATGCTTTTGAAATAAATTGTGAATGATCTGCAACTTTGAATTGACCTGTTCTAGACGACCTGGATCTGCTTCTAACTGCTCTTGAAATCCCTCTATTTCTTCATAAACATCGTCTAGATCAATTAAACTGCTGTTAATTCTATTGAAGAGGTCGAGGTATTTTGTTGAATAACCTGATAATTTCTGAACTGTATTTTTTAATTCTGTTAAAGATGATAAAATACCTATTTGATCTTCATTCAGTAATTGATTTGCTAATACCAGTTTCTCCTTGATCTCTTCAACGTTATTAAGCGTTTCATATTCTTCTTCCAGAGGCTCCAGTTCTCCTTGAACTAAATTGGCTTCTTTCAATTCATTTAAAAGGAATAAATTATAATCCTGTTCTTTAATGGCTTCTAACTGGAAGGCCTTAAGTTCATCCAATTCTTTTTGTAATGATCTGAAATGCTCTAAATTATGAGAATAATCCCGCAGTAATTCTTTATTCTTTGCCAAAGCATCGATAACTTTAAATTGAAACTGATTATTTGTTAGTTCCAAAGTTTCATGCTGAGAGTGAATATCTATCAGGTAATTACTAAGTCCCTGTAAAGCATCCAAATTAACAGGTGTGTCATTCACAAAAGCTCTTGATTTACCTGACGGTAAGATCTCTCTTCGAATAATGGTTTGCGGTTCATAATCCATATCCAGCTCAGTAAACACCTGCTTAAGTTCATAATTGGCGATATCAAAAACAGCCTCAATAATGCATTTTTCCGATTTGTTTTTTACACTGGACAGGTCCGCTCGCTTCCCTAAAACCAATGACAGTCCACCCAATAAAATAGACTTTCCCGCTCCCGTTTCCCCTGTAATAATAGTTAACCCATTATTAAAACTAACCGAAAGAGAATCAATTAAAGCATAATTCTTTATGGATAAGGATGTAAGCAATAGTTTAAAAATTTAGATGAACTAAGATAGATAAAAAGAAAATAATGGTGTTACTTTTAAAAAATATTAAAAGCTGATATTTCTCCATTTTGACGAATGCATTGGAGCTATTTTAGTTAATATTTCCTTCGTTTCGGCAATATTAACACTAGGACCTCCGGAAAAGACCTGTTCGATCTCATCTGATTTAGCATCAAAAAATGTCCTTAATAAAAAGGAATTTGGTCTCCTGTTATTCATAACCTTTAATTGATCAAATGAGCTGGCTATTTTTTCCTTTGCAAGTTTTGGATTTTCATTCATTAAATCCAATCCCTCAAAGTGATAGGAGTACAAAACATCTCTGAACTCCTTGTAGGTTGGAGATAATATATTGCTAATTAGAATATATCTTGTTTGTCTTCCATCGGCTAAATTCCAGCCTTTAAAATTTTCCTGTTGAGAATAATTTAAAATGATCTCGGCTTGTTTATAATATTCTTCACCTCCTTTTTGAGCAAAAGTATCTGCATCTATACCCAGGATCATATTAACATGAAATGCAAGGACTGAAACCAAATTAGACACAAACTGATTTTTATTGAAGATCAAATCTTGATATTCAACATACCTAAATGAAAAATCACCATCATTATAATTATAAACAGGCGAGACGTAAGTTGAATTAAAAACCGGACGAGAAGATTGAACTTGTAAAGAAGCAATAAAACTGTCATTATTGTATGCCGAAACATTGATCACCATACTGCAATTAATGCGCTCTTGAGGCGTAAATGTTTTATTGGTCCATTTTGTATTATTTATGAACTCTTTCAATTGTTTCTCTAAAGTTTTAAAAACAGGTAAATTCTCGTTCCCTGTTTGTTGAGCATTCACTACAACTTCACAGTTCAACTCTTGTGAATAAGAATAAAAACTTATGGAAAGAAAAAGCATTAATAAGAAGTTACGCATGGATTTGGTCTATGATTATATTTAAAATGTCTTTGGCCACTTCAGATTTCGACTTTAGCCCAAATTTAGTAATGTTTTCGTGTTTATCAATAATCGTCACTTTATTAGTATCCACGGCAAAACCTGCACCTTCATCATTTAAAGAATTCAATACAATTAAGTCTAAATTCTTGTTGATTAATTTTGATTTTGCGTTTTCCAGCTCGTTATTCGTTTCCAATGCAAAACCAACTAAATATTGATCTTTTTTAATTTTTCCCAAGGATGCCAGAATATCTTTTGTTTTTACCAGGTCAATAGAAAACGCTTCTTCCGACTTTTTTATTTTTGAAGTTGAAACATATTTTGGTTTGTAATCAGAAACTGCTGCAGATAAAATAGCCACATCAGCCGAATCAAATTCTTTAAGTGTTGCTTTGTACATGTCATCTGCACATGTAACAGGAATTATATTAATTAAATTATTTGAAACTTTTTCATGTGTTGGTCCTGTAATTAAAAAAACCTCTGCTCCTTGATTGGCCGCCTCTTTAGCAATTTCAAATCCCATTTTACCACTGGAATGGTTCCCAATAAATCGCACGGGATCTATCGCCTCATATGTTGGTCCGGCTGTTATCACAAATTTCTTGTTCTTTAAAGGAAGAGAATTTAAAATATCATTTTCAATGAATGAAATAATATCTTCAGGTTCAGCCATTCTACCCTCACCAACTAAGCCACTCGCCAATTCTCCTTTGGTAGCGGGAATTATCGTGTTTCCAAAACTATTAAGAATACTTAAAGTCCTTCTGGTTGTTGGATGCTTATACATATCCAGATCCATGGCAGGAGCGAAATAAACCGGACATTTTGCAGAAAGATAGACAGCCAAGAGTAAATTATCGCAAACTCCATTTGCCATTTTTGACATGGTATTGGCTGTAGCCGGAGCAAGAATCATTAGATCTGCCCAAAGACCCAGTTCAACATGGCTATTCCACACAGGGTCTTCCTCATCTTCATTAACAAATGATGAATATACCGGATTATTAGATAATGTAGAAAGCGTTAAAGGTGTAATAAAATCTTTTGAAGCAGGTGTCATGACAACTTTAACGTTGGCACCTGCCTTGACAAAAAGTCTTACTAAAAAAGCGGATTTGTACGCTGCAATACCTGCGGTAATGCCTAAAAGTACGTTTTTGCCGCTAAGTATTGACATTTTTATTATTCTTGAGTTTCGTCCTCAGTATTTCTATAGTAAATTTTATCCTCTACCCATTCTTGAATCGCTAATGCATAAGGTTTAGGTAATTTCTCATAAAACTTAGAAACTTCAATTTGCTCTTTATTCTCAAAAATTTCTTCCAGGCTATCAGTGTAAGTAGCAAATTCCTCTAATTTTTCAATTAGCTCCTTTTTTATTTCAGAGTTGATCTGTTCCGCACGTTTCGAAATTACTGAAATTGCTTCGTAAATATTCTGTGTTGGTGCATCTATTTCATTTCTGTCATAGGTGATAGTTTCTATTGGGGCCTTGCTTTTTTTGAAATCCATATTGATATTTGTTAGCTTTTAGTATTATATTTTTGGAGTTGATCATTGACTTGCTGCAACATGTCTTTTACAACTTCTAATTTATCTGAATTGGAGAAATTATTTATAAACGAATCTAAATAATTTTTTGCTTCCTTTAGTCGTTCTTCCTTTTTATATTCAACGCTGTTTATGGACAACTTGAATGCTGAATCCAATCTGTAATAAAGCGCTTCCTCCCTTAGTGATGAACCTGGATATTCCAGTAAAAAATTATTGAAGGAATTAATTGAAGCTTTGAAATCTGTTATGGTATTATATTGCTTGGCAATTTCAAATGCCTTCATTTCCAGTTTATAATCCAATTCTTTAACCATTCGGTTAGCTTCTTCAATATATTCAGATTCAGGATAGGTATTGATGAAAACCTGAAGTTTTTCAATGGCATCCACAGTCTCTTTTTGATCTTTGGTGTAAACAGGACACAATAAGTAATAACTTTTAGCCGAAAGATAAGCCGCTTCTTCAACTTTTTCACTCTTTGGATAAGAGGTCACAAATCGTTCAAACTGATATCCTGCTAAATAATAATCCTTCA
This sequence comes from uncultured Flavobacteriaceae bacterium, assembly GCA_963827785.1. Lineage (GTDB taxonomy): Bacteria > Bacteroidota > Bacteroidia > Flavobacteriales > Flavobacteriaceae > Site-B1. The sequence goes on from CAWHCT010000043.1 coordinate 91,533, forward strand.
TTTCATAGAATGATTTGGAATACATGTACATCAATTTTTCTGCCTGAGGTTTTCCTCTGTAATTAGGCACTATTTGAACGAATAAACGATTTGCTTTGGCATATTTACCTCCATCAAATAATTCTGTTGCCAATTTAAACTTATCAGCAACACTCTCACTTTTCAGAGCCTTTTGAAATTCACTGCATGAGCTAAATCCCAGTAATATGACTATTATGTAAATATATCTTTTCATGAATTTTAAACAGGATGCAAAATTAAGCAATTATAACGGATTTTAAAAACTATTATTTCCGACTAAAATAAGGCTTGTCAAACAGTTATAATTATGATTAAGTTTTATTTAACTGATTAACGGATTAAAACTGTTTAATAAAGCTTTTTATTTTATCTTTTAATGCTGGTGTTCCAGGCACCAAGGGTAGTCTGACTGTATCGTTGCATAATTTTAACGCTTCAAGTACAGCTTTTATTCCTGCCGGATTATTTTCAGAGAAGATCAAACTTGTTATTTCCATAAGTCTGAAATGGAGTTCATAAGATTCTTTTGCCTTTCCTTGCAAACCTAATCGGATCATTTTTGAAAACTCTTTTGGGAAAGCTTGACCAATGACAGAAATAACACCGGAACCCCCAGCCAAGGTTACACCAAGAGCTAAATCGTCATCACCGGAAATTACTAAAAAATCATCAGGTTTATCTCTTAATAAATGAAGATATTGTGCCATGTTATTACCTGCTTCTTTTACTGCGACAATATTATCAAAATCATTAGCCAATCTCAAGGTAGTACCCGGTTCCATGTTTTTTGATGTTCTTCCCGGAACGTTGTACAGAATAATTGGTATTGGCGAAGCCTGAGCAATGGCCTTGAAATGTTGATATAATCCTTCCTGAGTTGGTTTGCTGTAATAAGGTGAAACTGATAATATAGCAGTTATGTCATTCAAGTCTGTTGATTTAATTTCATCAATGACCTGCATGGTATTATTACCTCCAATACCCAATACCATAGGAACACGGCCTTTATTTGCTTCTTTTATGGTCTTGATTATGTCTTTCTTTTCTTGTTTAGTAATAGTTACGCTTTCGCCTGTTGTACCACTTATAACAAGATAATCTGTACTATTATCAATATTAAATTTTACAATTCTCTTCAGGGCCTCATGATCTACGGACAAATCTTCCTTAAAAGGAGTGACCAACGCAACTCCGGTTCCTATCAATTCTTTCATTTATAGTTTTTTTAGTATGGTTAAGTACTTAATAAATTCTGCTTTAAAAAGTTCGAATTCCTTAGTTTCAACATCCAAAATAAGATCGTGTAACCTTTCGTCTTTAGCGGAGAGTCCAACCTTAAAATTAGCTTTCGAAAGAGCAGTAATTAAATTAAGTTCTAAATTATCATTTTTATAATAGCTTATCAAAGCATCAAAAGGTGTATTTAAAAAAGATTGCAATTCATTATCCCGTATTCTACCCCTCCATCCTATTTGCTTTTCCGAATATAACAGCTCCATTGAGGTTTCTGTTAATTTTGGATCTTCTGTGAACCCTGTTAGTTTTATTTTATTTGGGTTTAATTTCAATTCTTCAAAAAAAATCCTGAATTTTTCAAAATCTTCAAATTCACTAAGATTAAGAATAATACCTACAGATTCTATTTTCGTCGAGGATATTTCAGGTATTCTGAAATCTACTAGCTTGTTAATAAATTTTTGATTCGATTTATCTTTAAAACCCTTTAAAATCATTTATATTTATTGCTTGCTACAAATGTAATAAAGTACATTTAAAAAAATTCAAATTAATGAAGCATAAAATAATATTATTGCTTGGCGTTTTACTGGTTTTTCTGTCCTGTAAAAAAGAACCAAACTATTTAATAAAAATAACAGCAGTAAATCTAGATATTACTGATAGTCTAGAAACGGTTGCTGAGATAGATGATTTTGTAAAACCTTACAGAGAGCATGTTAATAAAGATCTGGATAGCGTTCTTGCTTATTCTGAAGATACTTATTCTAAATCTGATGGGGAATTGAATACTGCTATTGGAAATTTTATGGCAGATATGGTCTATGAACAAGCAAACCCAATTTTTAAGACAAGGACAGGAAAAGATATCGATTTTATATTGCTGAATCATGGTGGAATTCGATCAATTATCTCCAAAGGAAATATAACTACAAGAACAGCATATCAAGTCATGCCATTTGAAAATGAAATTGTCGTTCTAGATCTTAAAGGTGCACAGGTAAAGGAATTAATTGATTACCTAGTGAGGAATAAAAGACCTCATCCAATATCCAGACTAAATCTTGAAGTGGATTCAAATTTTAATTTGAAAAGAGCATTGATAAATGGGAAACCATTTGATTTGAATAAGAACTATCTGGTTTGCACCAACGATTACCTTGCCAGCGGAGGAGATAATATGAACTTTTTTATATCCAATGATAGCACATACAATGTAGATTATAAAATAAGAAATGCTATGATTGATTACTTTAAGAAAGTAGATACAATTAATCCGAAAATTGATAATAGGTTTATTCAAGTAAAGTAATATGAAAAGAAGAGAATTTTTAGAACAGACATCAGCAGCTACTGCATTAGCAACATTAGGAGCCTTAGGATTGCAATCTTTTTCATTACCTAATTCAAAACATATTACAATACTTCATACCAATGATGTACATAGTCACATAGATCCTTTTGGACCGGAAGATGGCAGAAATGCCAATCAAGGTGGAGTTGCCAGGAGAGCTGCATTGATAGAATCGATACGCCAGGAAAACCCGAATACCTTATTGTTGGATGCAGGTGATATTTTTCAAGGAACTCCTTATTTTAACTACTATGGAGGTGAGCTGGAATTTAAACTGATGAGTATGCTTAAGTATGATGCAGCAACCATTGGAAATCATGATTTTGATAATGGTATTGATGGATTGTATGCTCAACTGCCTCATGCTAAATTCAATTTTTTATCTGCCAATTACGATTTTAAGAATACCGTAATGGATACACTAGTTGAACCTTATAAAATATTTGATAAAGGAGGAGTTAAAATTGGTGTTTTTGGTTTGGGAATTGAACTCCAAGGCCTTGTAGATAAAAAACTTTTCAAGGAAACTGTATATCTGGATCCATTAGAAATTGCGCAAGATATGAGCAGAATTCTGAAAGAGGACAAAAAATGTGATCTCGTGATCTGTTTGTCACATATAGGATATTATTATAGAAATTATCCTGAAAAAGTTAGTGATCTGTTATTGGCAAGAGCCACAAAAAATATCGATTTGATTATTGGAGGTCATACACATACTTTCCTGCCAAAACCTACTATTGAAAAAAACATTGAAGGTAAAAGTGTACTTGTTAACCAGGTTGGTTGTTATGGACTCAAACTGGGCAGAGTTGATTTTTATTTTGATTCCAATGCAGATAAGTCTGCTGAAGGAACTTCAATAATTGTTTAGGTAAAAGCCTCTTTAAGTTCAGCTTTTGCTTTACTGTTGTAATAACCCGATACATATTGGTAAAGACAGTAGAATGTGACCAAATACAATAATTTACTTGTAAGATCAAATATCCAGAAATACAAATAATATTCATTTATAAGATATATTACGTCAGAGAATATTAAACTAATTGACATAAGGAGCAAAAGTATGGAATACCGTGTTTCTGAACTCAAATAAAGTGTAAATGAGAATAAGGCAAATAAAAATAGCGATACCATTCTTATAACAATGAAAGTCAGTTCCAAATTATTCAGACTAGCCACTTTAAAAATATCATATAAAACGTATATGAAATAGGCATTTACACAAAATACAAATACTAAATAAGCCCCAATTAGTAAATTTATTTGAACCTTTTTAATTCTAAGAATGGATTCATAGATCAAACATAAATACCCCAGACAATAAGCCAAAGTCGCAATCTCTATACCTTTAATTGTTACATCAAACAAACCCGAAAGATCTCCCACTACAGCTAACAAAATAAATCCTTTTAGTACCAAACTGGTCTTAGGATATTTATACATAAAAAGAAATAGAATTGAAAGTATTAACCACGGTTCAAACAAACGAAGCAGTTTTTCGCCATAGGCAAAAAAGGAAATGAGTTTTAAAGTGACCAATAACAAAACTAATAACAGTATTTTATTATCGGATCGTTTTATCCAATTTGTAAGCATAATTCCATAAGTAGGAATAGCAAATATAAAGCTTTTTGTCGGTTAATAAATACACTTTATCGATTATTTTGTTAAAATTCGATGTAATACATCTGTTTATGATGTATTTTTCCTACAAACTATAAATTTTTATGTTTTAGGCAATGACCAGGACTTCTTCATACTCCAATTTTGATTGGATATAATAAAAATAGAATCCAAGGATAAGGAAAAGTGAATATGACACATTAAGAATATTGGATTCAGTATTATCCAATAAGTAATAATATGCTATTTGAATTACCTCAGAAACTGCGATAGAAAGTGATCCCAGAAACAAAATCAACGCTTTTTTATCGTCTCTATAAAAATAATTCAGTAACGAAACCGACACCAAAATTAATGTGGAAATATTATAGAGCAGCTCCATAATATACTCAGTAGACGAAAAATACTCAGCTTCATATCTAATTAATACATAATTCAGGTAGAGGTTAAACAGAGCCAAAACTATAACATGTGACTTAAAGTAAGACAAAATGTGCTTAATGGAAATAGAAGTCAATATTTCATACGAAAAAGCTAAATAAGCTACAATATATAAGGAATTGCCAATGTAATATTCCCACTCAAAATACATATTATAGCCCACTACTGAAATGAGGTCTGAAATAGAATAAGCAATTAGAAAAATTATAAAATATGGTGACCTGCTTTTATTATTAAGAAAATATAAAATTGTAAATAACGGTACTACTAAAGCTCTGGCAGTAACAGCTAACCATCTATACCCATTAACGTGAGATAACATGAATATCATGCAGCATAGCATGATAAGACTCACTATATATTTGGACTTTAGCATAGGTTAATACGTTAGATCAGGGATTCAAATATATATAAAAATTGTAAAATGTCGAAAAATAGACACTCTTTATCGATGAAACACAATGATATGGAATTACTAAGATATCATCCTAAGAAAATCAAGCTCTGATATTATAGGAATATTCAAGGATTCTGCTTTGGTTTTCTTGCTAGGACCCATATTTTCCCCAGCCACAACATAGCTTGTTTTAGAAGAAATAGAACTGGATACTTTTCCACCATTATCCTCTATCAACTTCTTTAGTTCATCCCTTGAAAGTGAATCAAAAACGCCTGAAACAACAAAAGTAGAATCTTTTAATTTATCTGTTTGACCAGCTAATTTATCTGCAGAAATCTCTAATTGGATTCCAAAATCTCTAAGCCTTTCAATTATCTTTTTGTTTTCATCAGAACTAAAGAATTCCAGAACGCTTTCAGCTATCTTAATTCCTATTTCATCAACATTTATTAAATCCTCTTCTTTTGCTAAAACCAAAGAATAAATACTTTTATAGTGTTTTGCCAATTTTTTAGCGACCGTTTCTCCTACATATCGAATACCTAAGGCATATAAAACCCTTTCAAAAGGAATTTGTTTGGATTGCTCAATTCCTTTAACAAGATTTTCGGCACTTTTTTCTGCCATTCGTTCCAAAGGAATCACTTGTTCCTTATTTAATTCATAGAGATCTGAATAATCATTTATCAATCCTTCATTTACTAATAAAGCAACTGTTTCTCCTCCCAACCCTTCAATATCCATGGCTTTGCGTGAAATAAAATGTTGGATCCTACCAATAATCTGCGGTTTACAACCATTGTAATTTGGGCAGTAATGTTGTGCTTCACCTTCGGTTCTAACCAATTCCGTTCCACACTCGGGACAATGGGTTATATACTGTGTTGGTTCCGAATTTTTTGGTCGCTTGGTTAGATCAACCGCTATAATTTTTGGGATGATCTCTCCTCCTTTTTCCACAAAAACCTCATCTCCAACTCTTATATCCAATTTCTCTATTTGATCGGCATTGTGTAGAGAAGCTCTTTTTACCGTTGTTCCCGCTAATTCAACCGGTTCCAAATTGGCAACAGGCGTTATGGCTCCGGTACGACCAACCTGATACGAAATACTATTCAATCGTGTTGAAACCTGTTCTGCTTTAAACTTATAGGCCATTGCCCAACGAGGTGATTTGGCAGTAAATCCTAATTCTTCCTGCTGGTCTAAACTGTTAACCTTTATAACCACGCCATCTGTTTCATATGGCATTTCATGACGATGTATATCCCAATAGTTTATATATTCCAGTACCTCATCAATAGAATTGACCAATTTCGCCTCTTTGGGTACTCTAAAGCCCCATTTTCTTGCAACCTCCAAACTTTCAAACTGAGTTTTAACTGGTAAATTGTTTCCTTGCAGGCTGTAAAGCAAGCATAACAATGGACGTTTGGCAACCTCAGCACTATCCTGAAGTTTCAAGCTTCCTGAAGCTGTATTACGCGGATTTCTGTAAGGTTCCTCTCCTATTTCAACACGTTCCTCATTCATCTTGTTAAACCCTTCCCAGGGTAATACGATCTCTCCTCTAATATCGAATTTTGCAGGATAATTGCCTTTTAATTGTAATGGAACAGATTTAATGGTCCTCACATTGGCCGTAACATCATCTCCTTGAACACCATCTCCTCTTGTCACCGCACGTTCTAATCTTCCATTCATATAAGTAAGACTTATTGAGGCACCATCATACTTGAGTTCACATGTATATTGAATATTTCCATCAATCATTTTTTTAATTCTGGTTTCCCAATCCAATAGATCTTCTTTGCTATAGGAATTATCTAAAGAATACATCCTGTTTTCATGAACTACAGTTTGGAAATTTTTAGTGACTTCTCCTCCTACCCGTTTTGTTGGCGAATTGGGATCATCAAACTCCGGATACTGCGACTCAAGATCCTGAAGTTCTTTTAACTTAGTATCGAACTCATAATCGCTGATCGTAGGATTATCAAGTACGTAGTAATTATAATTATGCTGACTCAGTTCTTTGCGGAGTTGTTCTATTTTTTCTTTTGCAATCATAATCAAATTCCCTCTTTTGTCAACCATTTAGGAGTTGGTCTTGGGACATAGGTGTTCATTTTTAGCAGCAATCCATCAATTGAATCATCTACTAGAACAGCATCCAAATTTTCCTGTTTTAAAAACCCTTTTTTTACCATTGTCATACCCAATTCAAGTAGATCATTGTAAAAACCATTAGTATTTAAAATCCCAATTGGTTTATTATGCAAGCCTAATTGTCCCCAGGTTGTGATCTCAAAAAATTCATCCATTGTTCCAAACCCGCCAGGAAGGATCATAAATCCATCACTTTTTTCATACATTACTACTTTTCTTTCATGCATGCTTTCAGTTATAATTAATTCAGTCAGATTTTTATGGTAGACCTCTTTTAATTTTAAAAAATCAGGAATGATGCCAATTGCTTTTCCATCATTATCTAAAACGCCTTTGGCAACCTGACCCATAATACCAATTTTTGCAGCGCCGTATACCAGGGAAATTTCGCGTTTTGCAAACTCAACTCCTAATCTATAAGCCTGTGCCACAATTTGAGGATCATTTCCTTCACTGGATCCGCAAAAAACCGAAATACTTTTCATAACTATTTTGATGCCTTGATCATTCTGTCCTTTTTAAAATGATCTTGTTTTAATACGATATTTTTAAAATTTTGTGTCTTTAATAAACCAATCACTTCGCCACCAAGATACTCATTGATCTCAAAATAGAGCAAGCCATTTTTATTTAAATTATTAACAGCAAACTTCGTAATAGCCTTATAAAATTTTAGCGAATCATCATCTTGAACGAATAAGGCTAAATGAGGTTCATATTCCAATACATTCTTTTTAATTTCCGATTTTTCAAGTTGCCTGACATAAGGAGGGTTGGAAACGATAATATCAAATTTTATTTCCTGATCGATCTCTTTTTTTAAATTCAGAATATCAGCTTTGATACATTCCACTTCAACATTATTTAAAAGTGCGTTCTCTTGAGTTAACTCCAAAGCTTCTGAACTGACATCTAAAGCAAATACTTTGGATCTTGGTAAATTTTTTGCAAGAGATATAGCAATGCAGCCACTACCAGTGCCTATATCAAGAATTTGTGTTTGCGATTCTGAATCAATACTACTGAGAATCCAATCTACCAATTCCTCAGTTTCAGGTCTTGGAATTAGAACATGATTATTGACCTTGAAAGGTATTCCGAAAAACTCTGTCTTACCAAGTATATATTGTATTGGTTTTTGTTTTTTTAAATCATCCAAAGCCTTGAATACAGGCATCTGCTCTACTTTTGTAATAGATAATTCAGGCTTTAAGGCTAATTCTATTCTAAAGATGTTAAAATAGTCATCTATTAACATAAAAAAGAAACTGTCAACCTCTTCTTTGCCATAGATATCGTCGAGTTCTTTATGGAAAATATTTTGAATATCCTTTAATCTCATAAATCTTTAATCATCCAAACACCACATGAATAATGTCCGGTATTTCCTAATGGTCCATCCAAATGTTTAAATCCAAATGACTCGTAAATATGAATCGCTGCTTTTAGTTGGGAAGCCGACTCCAGATAGCATTTTTTATACCCTAATTCTTTAGCTTTATCAAGGCACTTTTCAAACATTTTTTTTCCAAGTCCTTTCCCTCTTACTTTAGGTGAATAGTACATTTTTTGCAGCTCACAAATATCTTTATCAAAATCCTTTAAATGCTTTATTCCTGCACCACCTAAAATTTCACCTTGACTGTCAATCACATAATAAACCTCATTAGGTTTTTGATAAGATTCAAACATCATGGTAGTTTCAATATCTTCGTAAGCCGTACCTTTTAAAGGTATCTTAAACTCCTGAAAACAAGCCTTGATTACTTTTTCAATTTGTGCATTGTCATCCTTCCCAATTTCTCGAATAACTATATTATCTTTACTCACTCTAAAACATTATTTTTACTTGTGTGAAGATACATTAAATCTTAAAAAATAGATATGCGTAAATTTATAATCTTATCAACAGTGATATTGACTTTGGTCAACTGTGGAGTCAAAGAAAAACCTGTTTTTTTAAGAGTTGAAAACATAAAGGTTTTAGAATCTACATCAACACAATTAACTTTAACGGCAGATGCTTTTTTCATGAATCCGAATCACATTGGAGGCGAGTTAAGATCAGATGGGATCAAGGTGTATGTCAACGACAACGAAATGGCTCATGTTTCCTCAGAAAGCTTTAAGGTACCAGCAAAAAAAGAATTCAGCATTCCATTAAAGGCAAATATTCCTGTGGATAGCATTTTCAGTAACAAAAATATTGGTGGTTTAATTGGAAGTTTATTTAGTAAAAGTTTAAAGGTACAGTACAAAGGAGATATTAAGTATAAAGCTCTAGGTTTTACGTATACTTATGATATTGATGAAACAGAATCTGTAAAAATTAATCTTTAATTGACTGTTCACGAGACTTATATTAGAAGATGCCTTTACATTGCCAAAAATGGTTTAGGCACAACAAGACCTAATCCTATGGTTGGTTGTGTCATTGTGTATAAGAATAAAATTATAGGCGAAGGCTTTACGAGTCCATATGGTGGAAATCATGCAGAAGTAAATGCTATTAATTCAGTCACAGATAAAAGTAAGTTAAAAGAAGCTACTCTTTATGTGACTTTGGAGCCTTGCTCCCATTTTGGAAAAACACCTCCATGCAGCGACCTGATCGTTGAAAACAAGATTCCCAAAGTGATCATTGGTTGTTTAGATGAAAATGAAAAAGTAGCCGGAAAAGGAGTTGCAAAATTGAAAGACTCAGGTTGTCAAGTTGTTATTGGCATTTTAGAAAAAGAGTGCAAAGAACATCACAAACGATTTTTTACATTTCACAATAAAAAAAGACCTTATATTATATTAAAATGGGCTGAAACCTTAGACGGATTTATTGCTCCCGAAACAAAAGAAGATGCAAAACCCGTTTGGATCACAAATGAATTATCACGGCAATTAGTTCATAAATGGAGAACGGAAGAACAAGCTATTCTAGTTGGATCAAATACTGTAATTCAAGATAATCCTTCACTAACAGCCAGAGATTGGGAAGGTCAAAATCCCGTTAGGGTTGTTCTTGATCCAGATGAATCTCTTTCAAAGAAATTGAATGTTTTCAATAATGATGCAAAGACTATTGTTCTCTCTCGAAATGAATTAGACTACTCTAAAAATGTAGCTCGGCAAATATGCGATACTTTGTATTTAGAAGACATAAATTCCGTGATCGTTGAAGGTGGGGCCCAAACCCTGCAAACATTTATAGATTCCAATCTATGGGATGAATCTAGAGTATTCATTGGACAAAAAGAATTTAAGAAAGGCATAAAAGCACCTAAATTTAAAGGTAGACTAATGTCAGAACGTATTATTAATTTCGATATCCTTAAATTCTATTTAAATGATTAAAAATATCATTTTTGATTTCGGTGATGTGTTCCTAGATCTGGACAAGGAAGGTGCCTTAAAAAATGCTCTTAATTTGTTTCAATTAGATTCACTTACTGAAGAAATGATATCAGTTAATTGTCTATATGAGCAGGGATTGATTTCTACCACTGAATTCGTGGATTTTTATTTTCATTATTTTCCTCAATTATCAAGGCAAGATGTAGTAAATATTTGGAATTATGTTCTCAAAGAATTTCCATTACATAAAATGGAATTCCTTAAACAACTTAATGAGCATAATCAATACAAACTGGTACTATTAAGCAATACCAATGAGCTACATATAGATTGGGTAAAAAAATACATCCCTTTTTATCCTGAATTTAAGAATTGTTTCTACAAGTTTTATTTATCACATGAGATCAATCTAAGAAAACCTGACAAGGCGATATTTGAGTTCGTTTTGAATGAAAACAACTTTAACCCATCAGAAACCTTGTTTATAGATGATACAAAGGAAAACACTGAAGCTGCCAAAAAACTTGGAATTCATATTTGGAATATAGATGAGACCAAAGAGGACATCATTGATCTATTCAGCATTAAAAAAGATTTATTTTGATATTTCTCGTACTCAGTATTCTGGCCTCAACCATTATTTTGATCTTATTCAAGTTATTTGACAGATACAATGTAAATACGCTTCAGGCAATTGTAGTCAACTATATCACAGCCTGTACAAGTGGTTTGATTACATATAATGCTCCAATTAATATTAGCGAGATCGTATCAGCTAAATGGTTTTTTGGAGCTCTTGCCTTAGGGTTTTTATTTATCTCAATTTTTAATGTGATGGCACTCACAGCTCAGCGAAATGGACTTTCTGTAGCCTCCGTTGCAGCTAAAATGAGTGTGATCATTCCAGTTATATTTGGGATTTATGTTTATAACGAAGGTTATGGCATTCAAAAAATAGTGGGTGTCCTTCTGGCTTTGATAGCAGTTTATCTGACTTCCATAAAATCAAAATCATCAATAAATACAAATAAAGGTTTACTATTACCAGCTATATTATTTCTGGGTTCCGGAATTATAGACACTTCAATAAAATTTCTGGAAACAACATATGTAGGCGAAAATGGTATTCCAATTTTTTCAGCTACCATATTTTTCTTTGCAGGCATTATAGGAATTGTGATCTTAATTCAAAAATCACTCAAAAAATCTTATAAATTTGATATTAAAAGTATTTATGGGGGAGTTGCTTTAGGAATTGTAAATTATGCTTCAATTTATTACTTGTTAAAGGCGCTTCAGTATGAAGGCACAGAGAGTTCAACCATTTTTACCATAAATAATGTGGCCATTGTTATGCTATCCACTTTAATAGGTTTAATGTTGTTTCATGAAAAATTATATATTAGGAACTGGATTGGAATAATTACCGCTATTGTATCAATTGTATTGGTAACCCTCGCATAAAATGGATTCAGATACTTACAGAACTATATTGAACCCTTCTCCAGAAGTCCTGTTTAAAGATAAAAACAGTAAATTCTTTGGTTATGCCTTTCCTGTACAAAATGAAGATGAAATTAAAAATCACATTGAAGCTTTAAAAAAACAACATTACTCAGCACGACATTGGTGTTATGCATACCAATTAGGCGAAGAAACCCTCAGGTTTAGAGCTAATGACGATGGTGAACCTGGTAATTCCGCAGGAATGCCCATTTATGGTCAAATACAGTCGTTTAACGTAACAAACATTCTTATTGTGGTTGTGAGATATTTTGGCGGAACAAAACTTGGTGTTGGAGGATTGATAAACGCTTATAGAAGTACTGCCCAAATGACACTAGAACAGTCAAGAATAGTTGAACGAACTTTAAATATTGACTATTTAATAAGTTTTGAATACAAGAACATGGAAAAAGTCATGCGAATTGTAAAGGAAAGGAATTTAAAGATTGTAAACCAAAAACTAGAGTTGGACTGTCAACTGCAAATCTCTGTGAGAAAAAATGACGCCCAATTGATTTTTGATCAATTTAATCAACTTTTTGAAGTTTCAATTAAAAAACTTTAACATTTACAATTGCAGTTTATCTAATATATATGCGGGACATCGAATAGGCTTTTTTGTTTTCATGTCAACAAACACTAAAACTACATTTGCAGTGGAAAGAATTTCATCGTTTTGATTGGTCAAAATATAATCAAATTCTATTCGTGCAGCAGGTATTTTTTGAAGTTGTGTTTTTACATTAATTACATCGTCATAATAGGCTGACTTTTTGAAATTTATACTCAGAGAAAGAACAGGAAGCATAATTCCCTCCTCTTCCATTTTTTTGTAAGAAATTCCCAGTTTTCTTAGCCATTCAATGCGTCCCATTTCTAGATACTGCGCGTAGTTTCCGTGATAAACGTACCCCATTTGATCCGTTTCTCCATATCTTACTCTAATTTCAATTTCATCTGACTTTATCATCTATTTTTGAAATAATTTTTGTATTTTCATCCAGAATTAAACATGAGGAAAAATTTCTTAATAATCAATAGTATTTGATTTTTTTTTTAGAAATTTGTTCACATATTTGTCGAGTAAAATTTTAATCAAGAGAATCGCCCTTTTCTCTTTTTTTACGAACTAAACTAACTGTTAAACTTAAGAATTAATAATGACTATAACTGCGCAAACGGTTTGGAAAAATTGTCTAGCATTCATAAAAGATAATATACAACCGCAAGCTTACAAAACATGGTTTGAACCCATCGTTGCAGTTAAACTTGAGAACAATGCATTAAGCATCCAGGTTCCGAGTAAATTCTTCTATGAGTGGCTTGAAGAACATTATGTCAAAATCCTGAAGGTATCCTTAACAAAAGAGCTCGGTGAACATGCCAAACTGGTGTACATTATCAAAATGGAAAATACCTATGGCAACAAGCAGCCATTTACTGAAAGAATACCTAGCTCTAATAGAAGTACATTGAAATCACAAGATGTTGATATTCCTCTTAAAAATAAAAGTCCTGAACTAAGGAATCCTTTTGTTATTCCCGGAATCAGGAATGTGAAAATTGAATCACAATTAAATCCTAATTATAGTTTTGAAAACTTCCTGGAAGGTGATTCCAATCGTTTAGCAAGAAGTGCGGGATTAGCAGTAGCTGCAAAACCGGGAGGAACATCATTCAATCCATTATTGATCTTTGGTGGAGTTGGTTTAGGTAAAACGCATCTGGCTCATGCCATTGGCGTTGATATCAAAGATAAATATCCGGAAAAAACAGTTCTTTACATTTCTGCAGAAAAGTTTACTCAGCAATATATAGATTCGGTTAAAAAGAATAATCGAAATGATTTTATTCATTTCTATCAATTAATAGATGTGCTGATAATTGATGATGTTCAATTCCTATCAGGAAAAACTGGTACTCAGGATGTTTTCTTCCATATTTTCAATCATTTACACCAAAATGGAAAGCAGGTTATATTAACAAGTGATAAGGCTCCTGTTGATATGCAGGATATTGAACAAAGATTGCTATCCAGATTTAAATGGGGATTATCAGCTGAATTACAAAGCCCTAATTTTGAAACACGTGTATCTATACTTAAAGAATAAATTGTATAGAGATGGTGTTGAAATGCCAGATGATATAATAGATTACGTGGCAAAAAACATCAAATCAAATGTCAGGGAATTAGAAGGAGCCATCATTTCCTTGATTGCTCAGTCTTCATTTAATAAAAAAGAGATCACCTTAGAGCTTGCAAAACAAGTTGTTGAGAAATTTGTCAAAAATACAAAACGAGAGGTTTCTATAGATTACATACAAAAAGTAGTTTCAGATTACTTCCAAATGGATGTTGACACCTTACAGTCAAAAACAAGAAAACGTCATATTGTTCAGGCAAGACAGTTAGCCATGTTCTTTGCCAAAAAATTCACAAAAGCCTCATTGGCAAGTATTGGATCTCAAATTGGCAAGCGAGATCATGCAACGGTCCTTCATGCTTGTAAGACTGTAGATAATCTTTCTACTACCGATAAGCAGTTCAGAAAATACGTTGAAGATCTGACCAAAAAACTTTCCGTTTAAATATTTTTTGAAACATGACTAATATCTTAATGGTTTGCCTCGGAAACATCTGTCGCTCCCCATTGGCCGAAGGGATCTTAAAATCAAAATTACCAGCAAATAAATTCTATATAGATTCTGCGGGAACTGCCAATTACCATATTGGAGATTCTCCTGATATTAGATCCATTCAAATAGCCCAAAAAAATCATATAAATATAACAGCCCAAAGAGGAAGACAATTCGAGGTTAATGATTTTGATCAGTTTGACCATATTTATGTCATGGATAGGTCTAACTACCAAAACGTTATGAGATTAGCGAGAAATGAAGGTGATAAAAAGAAGGTCAAACTCATTTTGAACGAACTTTACCCTGAAGAGAATATGGATGTTCCTGATCCTTATTATGGAGGACATGATGGATTTAAAAATGTTTTCGATCTGCTGGATAAAGCTTGCAAAATAATTGCTGAAAATTTAGAAAGTTGATTTCGTATACAAACTCTCAATTGATCTAATAAAAGTTAAATATTGTGAGTTTCTGGTCTGGATATTCAAAATGGTTTCATAATTTAGAAGTCTGCAATAAATTGATCCTTTCCAGAAAAGTAAACTGGGTAATCTATCAACTATGGAAAAAGGCAAACTCTATTTAATACCAACAAGACTAGGAGATAATGCTCCCTTAGAGGTTTTACCAATGTCGGTCAAAAAAATAATTGAGTTAGTAGATGACTATATCGTGGAAAATGAAAAAACCGCCAGAAATTTCATAAAAAAGATAAGCTCAAGTAAATCGCAGCCATCATTAAAAATTCACATATTAAATAAATTTACACAACCAATAGAATTAGAAAGTTTTTTGGATGCTTGTAAAGATGGTAAACCCATTGGATTACTTTCAGAAGCAGGTTGTCCTGGAATAGCTGATCCTGGGGCAGATATTGTAAAAATTGCCCATAAAAAAGATATCAGAGTTATTCCTTTGGTTGGACCCTCATCCATTTTATTAGCAATGATGGCCTCTGGAATGAATGGCCAGAAATTTACATTTAATGGTTATTTACCTATAGACAATGATGAAAGAAAAAAAGCACTTAAAGCTCTGGAGCGAGAATCATTAAATAGCAATACAAGTCAAATATTTATTGAAACACCTTATAGAAATAATAAAATTCTTGAAGAGATTTGTAAAACCTTGCATTCAGAAACCGAGGTTTGTGTAGCCTGTGATATTACTTTACCCACAGAATACATCAAAACTAAAACAGTTAAAGAGTGGAAACAAACTAAAGTTGATCTTCATAAAAGGCCAACAATCTTCATCATTCACCGAATTTAAATCTTGGAAACTTTAGCTTTTTTATTTGGGATAATTATAGATGTATCGTATCCTGAAAATTTCTTCATGTAATACGATATAGAAGTTCCATAGGCATCAGAAAAACCATTTCTGCCGAAACTCCTTAAGTACTTTTTGACACCTCCAGGACCAGCTAAATGCGCAGCTGCCAATATTCCTGATTCAGTGATTTCAATTCCATTTATTTTCTTCCCAACAAAGCGATCAATATCCTTTCTAAGAATCCATTTGTTTCGTGAAGTATTCGCCATAAAAGCTTTTTCCTGTAATTCAGGATTATATAAAAATTGATTTGGAGTATAAATGCCAATTAATTCAAGTGTTTCAATTCCAAATTGATATTTCCCCAAATAGCCAAAATCATTGACTGAAAAATAATTCCCTCTGGATTCCTTGAAGCCTAAGGCATCTTTGAATCCAAGATAGGTTTTACCTAAATAAGGCATATATAAATCCGCAGTGTCTCCGTCTTCTTGTAATGCTTCTTCGTTAACAACATTATAACACAACTCTAAACCCTGGGTAGAATAATCGGAAATATCTATTGATTTATTTGATTTGGTTGAGAAGTAAAGTACTGCAAAAATTGATAATAGAATACCAAAATAACTTACAATATTTTTTATCATATTTTATCGTTTATAAGACAAGAATAATGTTTAATTAATTGTCTTAAAATCTTTTGCAAAGATATGCTATTTTTCAAAACGCTAAATATTAATATGTTACACTTCTGTTAAAAATATAGATAGTGGAATTTCAACTTACCATTACTGTTTATTTCAAAAGTAGGAGCTGGTATTTTTATGAAATTAATAACATTGAAGAGAGACTTCAATAACCTTGAATTAGTCTCAATTCGTCCCAGATCTACATCTAAACTTAAATAATATTGTCTAATTCTCTCCTGATCAGGGAATTCCAAAATATTAGAATATTCATCTCCAGTCAGCATTCCATCAGCTCCATAACCAAATGCAATGTTAAGCCATTTAGGTATCTTGCCTCCTTTAGTGAAAGAATGAATATTGGCACTTAACCAATACGTCTGACCATTATAATCTTTTATAGTTTGTTCCAAAAAATTCGTTCCTAATCGTTCTGGTCTTTTCTCGGCAAATTTAGTTTGATGAAAAGAATATTTAAAAGTAATGCGTTGTTCCTCCCATAAGTAGTTCCTGACCAACATAAAGTCCTGTTCCGGCAAAATTGGAGGCCATATCTCCCCAAGAAAATCCCCATTCTTCAGAGAATCCATCAAATACTTCAACCACTGTTAAAAATGTAAGCCCTAAAGTAGCTCCATAGATCAATTGATTTTTGTTGTTTGTACCACTCCAATTCAAGACATCTGCTCCCAGTCTTCCAATATGATATGAAGTAAGAACATGTCCTAATTTATCCATTTGAAGCCATTCATTATTATCATCAATTGTATGGAATTTAGATTGATCATAATCACTATACCATAGCTTATTCAATCCAATTAAAGCTCCTGAACCTAGAGCTGCTTCAGTAATAATGACAGTATTTCGTCTTGGTCTGTTTAAGGTGTCACTGGGGGTTAAAAATAAATCGGTCTTTGATTGCCCTAATGTGCAATGGCTGATGATGATTGTTAAAAAGAATAATACAACTTGATTAGGACTAAATCTCAACATTAACGATTAATTCCTTGTTTGTTAATCCATCTTACATATTCCTCTCTATTTCTGTTATGTTGTGACAAAGTTTTAGCAAACTTATGATAACCAAACTGTTCAACATTAGCAACAAAATAATAATAGTCATGGTTTTCCGGATTTAATACAGCATCTATTGAGGAAATGTCAGGCATTGCAATTGGACCTGGTGGAATTCCTGCATATTTGTAGGTGTTATAAGGCGAATCTAATTCAAGATCTTTATACAATACGCGTTTAATAATAGTATCAAAATTACCGGTCTTCTGTTTGATGGCATAAATCACTGTTGGATCCGCTTGTAAAGGCATACCTATTTTTAATCTAGTTTAAATAAACTCCGGCAACTCTTGGTCGTTCGTCTACTTTAGCTGTTTCTTTTTGAACTATAGAGGCCAAGGTGATGACCTTTCTTGATCTAATCCAAAGGCTTTTGCCTTTTCCAATCTTGTTTCGGTCCAGAATTTGTTATATTCTTTTAACATTCTATCTCGAAATTTTTCAGCGGATGTATTCCAGAAAAATTCATAACTATTTGGAATGTACATTCCTAATGCAGTATTTTCTGTGAAGCCATTTTCCTTTAAGAACTCATCATCTTCAAAAGTATTAATAAGTGATAAACTGTCCGCTTCAATTTGAGATGCAATTCTTCCTGCAAATTGAGGAAGGTTTCTTGATTGTTAAAAGATACTTTTACGGGAATATTATTACTTCTAATAGAATTGATGATATCGTTATTACTCATACCTTTATCAATAACAAATTTACCTGGTTTAATATTCGTAGTGTATTTCTTTCGTGCAGCCAGTGCATCAAATTTGTCAATATTCTTCAATAATGGTTCTAATTGCTCTCGTACATCTTCGTATTGTGCATCTGTAGGTATATAAATATAAGCTTGCTGATTATCAAAAGCAGTATTTGGCTCAAACATGGCAGAATACACATAATATGCAATAATACCTGCAATTACCAAACCTAATCAAAACAATCGCCAAAAGAATTTTTTTAATATACATTTATTGCTTTATTAGTTGATATAAATACTCGTTTTTATATGCTCCATTAACAAAATTCCAATCTTTTTTCAATCCAATCTTCACAGAATCCTTGTTTTTTAAATAATTTAATACTTGCTTTATTGTCTTCTGAAATATTGCAATATAACTGATGCAAATTTAAGTGTATAAAACAGTAGTTTATCAATAGTTGTAGAGCTTCAGTTCCAATTCCTTTATTTCTATCTTTTTCATCTTTAATTAAAATGCCTATTCCAGCACGTTTGATTTTTAAAATCAAAATCAAAAAGATCTATCATTCCCAAAGGCTGTGTTCTCATAATTTGAAATTACCAAGCGCAACTGTTTCACTTCATAGATATCTTTATGAGATTGTTCAAGATATTGTTTTATTAGAAATCTAGAATAAGGCGTTTGTGTATTGCTTATTTCCCAAATTGATTCATCATTTTCAATTTCATGTATAAAATCCAGGTCTTCAGGCTCCAAAGCTCTTAAAAATATATGTTCACCTTTTAATGTTACCATTCATATTGCTCCTTTAAAAACTTGTTTTGCAGGCCCTATTAGCCAAATATCTTTATAAGATCCGTTTACACGATCAAAAGAAACTTCAAGTCGCCCTCCTTTGGTTTTAAGTGTAATTAAATTCTTTTCTGTTTCACCTATATAATTCATTGCCAATGCAACTGCTGTCACTCCAGTTCCACAGGATAAGGTTTCATCTTCTACACCACGTTCATAGGTTCTGATTGCAAAAATTTGTCATCGATATTTTCTCACAAAATTCACATTAGCACCTTCTTCATTATACGGTTTTCCATATCTAATTTTAGCACCTTCTTTTTTTACATCCAGATTTTCCAAATTGATTTCAAATTGAACATGATGTGGTGACCCTGTATCCAAAAAAACATGATTGTCATGTTTCTCAACATTCGTCTACATCCTGCATTTGTAGTTTAACCAATATCACCATCTAATTCTGGCCTTATGCATCCCATCAATTGCCTCAAAAGTTGCCTCATTTCTATTATTCCAAGTATGCTTTGCATAAGCTAGCAAAACAACGCCTCCATTACCACACATGGTACTTTCATTTCCATCAGAATTGAAATAAACCATTTTAAAATCGCAATGCATCATGATTCTCCAGTAGTATCAGACCATCTGCTCCTATGCCAAATCGTCTGTCACATAAAAATGTTATCAATTTGGTATCGTTTTTGTTCACAACATGTTGCTACGATTATCAATTAAAACAAAGTCATTTCCTGTACCTTGATATTTATAAAAGGTGTATGTCATAAACTAATTGTATCAGCAAAGATAAAAATAAAACAGAGTTATTCGAGAGATGTTAAATTACAGTTAACTCGTTGTTAAAAGAAGTTAAAGTTAAATTTCAAATTCAATAAATATTTAATTTTAATCGTTATTCAAATAAATTCTAAACTAAATACAATGAAAATGAAATAAGATCTTGACTTAGTTTTGGTTTCAGCTATTAGGAGGCGCGATTACTCTTGGAACCTACAAAGTTTTTTTGAAAAAGAACAACAGGTTGTACTAGAAACAACCAAGAATCAACCCACTTTTACATCCCAACCAATTTAAATACAATTCAAACGAATTCTGTCTTAGCAGCAGGCTACTGATTTTTCCAGTGCAGCAGAAAAAACAGTCAATGCTGTAGTTCATGTGAAAAATACAACCAGTTCCAGAGCACCTGTGACCATTCAGGACCTGTTTTTTGGAAGAAGCACAGAACGGGCTCAAGTAGGTACCGGATCCGGTGTTATAATTTCTCCTGATGGATATATTGTAACCAATAATCATGTTATCAATGGTGCTCAATCACTTTCAGTAACAATGAACGATAATAGAACATATGAAGCTGAATTAATAGGAACGGATCCAAAAACAGATATAGCACTTTTAAAGATCGATGCAGATGAGGAATTGCCTTATACAACATTTGGTGATAGCGATCAGGCAAAAGTTGGAGAATGGGTTTTAGCCGTCGGCAATCCATTTAATTTAACTTCTACGGTTACTGCAGGTATTATCAGTGCAAAATCGCGAGATCTTTCAGGTCAGAATTACCAATCATTCATTCAAACAGATGCAGCTGTTAATCCAGGAAATTCAGGTGGAGCATTCGTGAATACCCATGGCGATCTAATAGGAATTAATACGGCAATAACTTCACAAACCGGTTCATACATAGGATACTCATTTGCTGTACCAAGTAATATAGCCAGAAAGGTTATTGAAGATATCATGGAATTTGGAAATGTACAAAATGGAATTCTAGGTGTAACAGGAGGATCATTAAACAGTGCTTATGCAAAAAAATTAGGCCTTAATGAAACAGAGGGATTCTATGTTGATGATGTTGAGGAAAAATCAGGTGCACAAAAAGCCGGCTTGAAGAGCGGAGATATAATTAAAAAATTAGATAATATAGAGATTTCTAAATTCTCCGACCTCAGTGGCTATATAAGTTCTAAGCGACCAAACGATATTGTAAACGTAACTGTTTTAAGAAGTGGAGACCAAAAAGTAATTCCTGTAAAATTATCGAAAAAAAGCCTTGAACAGGTTGAGTTTCTCGGATTAGAATTAAGAAATTTATCAAAGGAAGCAAAGGAAAAATACGAATTGGATGGTGGTGCTTACGTCTATAAATCCAATAATTATGAACTTTACAAAAAGCTTGGTTTAAAACATGGCTATATAATTACCGACATTAATGATGAACCGATTAAAAACATTGAAGATATAGAAAAATTCAAAGGAAATTTTGGCAATAGTGCTTTAGAAAAAAGCATCTATAAAATGGGAGTAGTTAACGAATATGGCCAGAGAGAACGCTATATCTTTAAATAACATTTTACTAAATATGCATTTAAGCCTTCAGTAAATTGAAGGCTTATTTTTTTTATAAATTTATTTACGAAAACGTTTGAAATCTGTACTTTTGCCGAAATTTGATTAACCTAACAACATACAAGAATCAATGAGTTCTAACAAAACTTATGAAAAGGAATTAGCCTTTCAAGCAGAAAGACGACGGGCAACTATTGAATTTATTAAATCGGTAAGTGACCTTTATTATGATAATTCAATCGAATTGGTGCTGTTCAGAAATCAGTTGACAGATAGAAATGTAAGTCAGATATTAAGTCTTCATGAATATGCCGGCGAATTTGTCCAAAAACCAATTTCTATATTCGACTCGGTTGATATTGCTAAAGCTATTAAATTTTTATTATTACCACCTGCCAAAATTGATATCGGTAAATTAACTTATGAATATCAGTTAGAAAAGAAGAAATACAGCAATACACTGGCTTTTGTATCAAATAAATTAAAGGGTGCATATAAAAAAGACAATATATCTCCTAAAGATGTGGTCCTCTATGGCTTTGGAAGAATTGGAAGACTTGTAGCACGTGAATTAATGGCAAGAACCGGTCAAGGTAGCCAATTAAGATTGAGAGCCATTGTTACTCGTGGTGATATAGATAAAACCATCCTAGAAAAGAGAGCTTCATTACTTCGAAACGACTCTGTTCATGGCGATTTCCCCGGCACAGTATCAATCGATGTTAAAAATCAGGCACTATTGATCAATGGAACAACAGTTAATATAATTTCGTCCAATAATCCTGAAGATATAGACTATACTAAATATGGAATTAGAAATGCTTTGGTAATAGATAACACGGGTGCCTTTAGAGATGAAGAAGGATTAGGCCGACATTTGGCAGCTAAGGGTATTGATAAGGTATTACTTACTGCTCCAGGTAAAGGTGTTCCAAATATTGTACATGGCGTTAATCAATTGGATTATGACCCAGATAAAGTGAGCATATTTTCTGCGGCTTCGTGCACTACAAATGCTATTACTCCCGTTTTAAAAGCTGTTCAAGACTCTTTTGGAGTTAAAAGCGGTCATATTGAAACTATTCATGCCTACACAAATGACCAGAATTTAGTTGATAATTTTCATAAAAAATATCGCCGCGGACGAGCAGCAGCACTCAATATGGTTATTACAGAAACAGGTGCAGGAACTGCAGTAGCCAAAGCATTACCTAGTTTGGAGGGTAAATTAACTTCCAATGCCATTAGAGTTCCGGTACCAAATGGCTCATTAGCTATTTTGAATTTGGAGCTGGACAAAAAGACTTCATTAGATAGCATAAATGCAACTTTAAAAAAGTATGCTTTGGAAGGTGATCTGGTAGAACAAATAAAATATGAGTTAAGTGATGAATTGGTTTCAACAGATATCGTAGGTAGCTCTGCTCCTGCAATCTATGATAGCAAAGCCACTATAGTTAGAAAGGATGGTAAAAATGTTATACTATATGTTTGGTATGATAATGAATACGGTTATAGTCATCAAGTTATAAGATTAGCAAAATATATTTCTAAAGTAAGACGTTATACATATTATTAGTTGTATTGACATCTAAACTAATTGCATATTACGTATCTAATTTAGACACTCAATTTATGAGGCTAAAAATATTTTATTATTATTATTTACTCATACTTTATTGTTAAATTCGCGTAATCAAATAACTAACCTATTGAATTATTAAAAAATGAATTTCAAAACTCTTACCACCCTATTTTTACTATTAAATCTTTCTTTTTTATCGGCACAGAACGCACCTGAAGAAAAACTCTCGCTTAATAGCGGTACCATTGATAACCAATTTGAATATGTGATCACAAAATCTTACACCTATAATGGCAATGGAAAAGTCTATAAAAATGTAGAAAGATATTGGCTTGATGCTTTAAGAGCTCATACTTTAGATTCATTGAATGCTATAAAGGAGAAACTTAACAGTACAAAGCAGATAGTTGAAAATCAAGATAAAGAAATAGAGGTATTAAAGACCAATTTAGACAATACTAATGCAAACCTAAATCAAACTGAATTGGAGAAAAACAGTATGTCATTATTTGGGTTTTTAATGAGTAAAACAGGATATAATATATTATTGTGGTCTATTATTGCAGGCCTTTTGGCACTGTTACTATTTTTTATTTTTAAATTCAAAAATAGTAATGCCATAACTAAACAAGCAAAAATAGCATTGGCCGAAACAGAAGAAGAGTTTGAAGATCACAGAAAAAGAGCTCTTGAACGCGAACAAAAGGTGATGCGAAGACTCCAGGATGAGTTAAATAAACAAAAAACAAAAACAAAATAAGATATTCAAGATGTCACACTGAGCATAACTTGGTGTTATTAAAAATCTGTAATTTGTATTACAGATTTTTTTTATGACTATTATACAAGCAACTATCGATCATCTTAATGATCTACTTCCTTTATTTGATGCCTATCGTGTTTTTTACCGGCAAAATTCAAATCCAAAAGAGGCTAAAGACTTTTTATATAAGCGATTAACAAAGAACGATACAGTTATTTACATAACTTTTATTGATAAAAAAGCAGTAGGATTTATACAATTATTCCCCAGTTTTTCATCGGTTAGTATGCAACCATTATATATTCTAAACGACTTATACGTTGAGAAACTATATAGAAAACAAGGCATTGGTGTGGCTCTACTTAATAAAGCAAAGCAATTATGCAGGGAACAGAATTGTAAAGGACTGTCCTTGCAAACTGAAAGAACCAATCCGGCGCAACATTTATACGAAAGTTTAGGCTGGAAAAAAGACAAGGATTTGTTTTATTTCTGGGCCAATGAAAACTTGATTTTATAAGAAAAAACTACTGACATCGTTTAATGTCCGATGCAGACAATTAAAAAAACCTTATCATGTCAATTGACGAAAATTAAAATTTAATTACCATGAAATACAATAAAATATTAAAATACGGAATTGGAATTTTTATAATTGAAATTATTATTATGGGAGTCTGGTTTTACACGATGAGACCTGAGTCGATTAATGCATTAGGAGTATTACAAATTACCCTGCTATTATTTGGTTTTAATTTGATCTTTGGTTTAATTCTTTACTTTCTTAAAAACTCATTTGGAATAATATTTTTAGCTAATTCAATAATGTGTCCTATGATTTTTTATGCGCTATGGATTATGTGGTTTACATATTTGGTGTAATGAAATGAAAAATAATTGAAATGGAAAAAAACATATGTGCAATACTATTAGTAAGTTATCATGGTATAATATTCATACGACAGATTCTGCTACAAAATTATAACAGATAACGTTAAACGAAACTCCAAAAATCATTTCTTTTCTATCTAGTTGAATATTTGCATCTTTGCAATAATGAGAATTGATATTATAACCGTTTTACCGGAATTACTTAAAAGTCCGTTTGAAGCCTCCATTTTAAAACGTGCCATTGAGGCAAATTTGGTAGAAGTACATACCCACAATTTGCGGGATTATACTACTGACAATTATAAGTCGGTTGACGATTACCAATTTGGTGGCGGAGCAGGCATGGTGATGATGGTTGAACCTATTGACAAATGCATTTCCGGTTTAAAGGCAGAGAGAACATATGACGAGATCATTTACATGACTCCGGATGGAGAACAATTTAATCAAGGTATAGCCAACCAAATCTCATTAAAAGAGAATATCATTATTCTTTGCGGACATTACAAAGGTGTGGATCAGCGTGTACGTGACCATTTTATAACACGAGAAATATCGATTGGCGATTATGTATTGTCTGGTGGTGAATTGGGAGCTGCTGTGTTTTGCGATGCAGTAATCAGGCTTATTCCGGGAGTATTAGGGAATGAAACATCTGCATTAACAGATAGTTTCCAGGATAATTTGTTGGCACCACCCATTTATACTCGTCCTAGAGATTATAAAGGCTGGAAGGTTCCGGATGTATTATTCAGTGGCAATTTCCCCGAAATAGAAAAATGGCGCGAAGAAGAAGCTTATAAACATACCAAGGACAGAAGACCAGATTTGTTGGAAGAGTAAGTGTTAAGGATTGAAGCATTTGTTGGAGCTCTTTTTGTCTCCTTGAGCATTACTTAAATGAAAATATATTTTTATTGAAAGTAGCAAGTATAACTTGTCGAAAGGTTTTTAGACAAAAAAGCGACTGCTGAAAGCCCGACCTGAAGTGCAACGAAAGGAAACACCCAAAAAACTTTTAACTTTTATCTTCAACATTTAACTTTTTACTTATATTTGCACCCAATTTCGGGTTAACCTCTGGCGAGAATCGTGAATGTTGTTTCGGATTAATTATTAAATAGATTACAAAATGGAATCTTTATTAAAATATGTTCAGGACGAATTTATAGCTAAAAAGGAATTACCTGAATTTTCTGCCGGTGACACAATTACTGTGTATTATGAAATTAAGGAAGGAGCTAAAACAAGAACTCAGTTCTTTAAAGGTGTAGTGCTTCAACGAAGAGGGACAGGAACGACTGAAACCTTTACAATTAGAAAAATGTCTGGAACAATAGGTGTTGAAAGAATTTTTCCTGTAAATATGCCTGCACTTCAAAAAATTGAGGTCAATAAAAAAGGTAAAGTAAGAAGAGCTAGGATCTTTTATTTTAGAGGTCTTACCGGTAAAAAAGCAAGAATTAAAGAAGAAAGACGTTAATAAACGTTTAATAACTTTTAAAAGCCCTGATATTTCAGGGCTTTTTTTATTAACAAATGTTAATAAACTTGGTTTATAAATCGTTGATATTAAAACCCTTAAAATATTTTAAATATTGGATTGCCGCATTATCTTAGCTAAAGAATTTGATAACGGCTTCGGCCGGTTTTGGTGTCAAAACCAAATTAGATTTAAGTTCAATAAAGTAACGTTCTTTATAAAACTGTTTTCTGAGGTCTCAAGGCGCCATGTGTATGCATGTGAAAGTTGAGAGATCAAGAAGTTGTAAAAAGTATTGTATGTTTCGGCAGACAAAAACTGGTGCAACGGAAAGCTTAGGTATCTTGCAGAAGCGAAAGTGAAAGTTGGAAAAGGAAGCAATGAATTAGAGGTGGTAGGTTACGCAAGTAAAATGCAATTGATAATTTATCAAGGAAAACAGTTTAACTAAAACATTTTAGTAATAGGTCAATGCATATTGAAAATTACACTAAACGAAATGTTTTATTGAAATAGTGAAACTTGAACCGAAAAAGTGTAAAATGAAAATTTTAACTGAGGTTAGTAGCAATGCTAAATAGGTCATGTGGAACTGTTTCAAGAAAGCCATGTCAAGATAGATTAACTTCTAGATGATATGGCTTTTGTTTTTTATACACCTTTGATTTCTGTATATATTGTCAGATTAAAAAAGAGAAGTATTCTTACTATTAATATCCTTTCCTAATAACATTAGCCACTTGATTTTTGTATATTTACAACGCCCAAACAAGGCCTTTTTTCTTAATTTTTTAAAATAAAATAAATGTCAGATAAGTCTACAATCATTTACACGAAAACAGATGAAGCACCTGCATTGGCTACTCGATCATTTTTACCAATAATTAAAGCATTTTTGAAACCGTCCGGAATACGGATCGAAACAAAAGATATTTCATTAGCCGGAAGAATATTAGCCAGTTTTCCTGAATTTTTAAATGAGGATCAAAAAGTTACTGATGCGTTATCAGAATTAAGTGATATAGTTAAAAAACCTGATGCTAACATAATTAAATTACCAAATATAAGTGCTTCACTTCCGCAACTTGAAGCTGCAATAAAGGAATTACAATCCAAAGGATTTCGTTTACCCAACTACCCGGAAGATCCAAAAAACGATAAGGAAAAGTCAATAAAATTAAAGTACGATAAGATAAAAGGAAGTGCTGTAAATCCGGTACTTCGCGAAGGTAATTCTGATAGACGCGCACCTAAAGCTATCAAAAATTACGCAAAAAAAAATCCACATTCCATGGGTGCCTGGTCTCCTGATTCCAAAACACATGTGGCAACAATGACGAAAGGTGATTTTGCACATAACGAAAAATCTGTTACACTGGATTATCCTACCTCCATAAAAATAGTTCATACCAATTCTCAAGAAACAAAAACAACATTAAAAGATAGCTTTCCAATTTTAAAAGGTGAAATAATTGATGCGACAGTCCTAAATAAAAAAGAATTAATTGGGTTTTTGGAAGATCAAATAAAAGATGCGAAATCTAAAAATGTACTGTTTTCATTACACATGAAAGCGACCATGATGAAAGTGTCCGATCCAATTATTTTTGGCCATGCTGTAGAGGTGTTCTTTAAAAACGTCTTTAAGAAACACGCACAAACCTTTGATGAAATTGGTGTGGACGTGAAAAATGGATTTGGTGATCTATTATCTGATATTCAAAAATTACCGGAAAATAAGAGAAAAGAAATAGTTGCAGATATTAAAAAGGCCTTACAAGATGGTCCTGAACTTGCAATGGTGAATTCTGAAAAAGGCATTACAAATCTTCATGTACCAAGTGATGTGATCATTGATGCATCCATGCCTGCAATGATCAGGACTTCAGGTAAAATGTGGGATAAAAATGGCAAATTACAAGATACTAAAGCCGTTATTCCAGACAGTAGTTATGCAGGAATTTATATTGCTACAATAGACTTTTGTAAAAAACATGGTGCATTCGACCCAACTACCATGGGCACTGTGCCCAATGTTGGTCTAATGGCTCAAAAAGCTGAAGAATATGGTTCTCATGACAAAACATTTGAAATTTCATCAAATGGAGTTGTCCAAGTTATTGATGATAATAACAAGGTTTTAATAGAGCACCATGTAGAAAAAGGTGATATCTGGCGTATGTGTCAAACCAAGGATGCACCAGTCCAGGATTGGGTAAAATTAGCAGTTTCAAGAGCCAGAGCA
>CAWHCT010000044.1:0-95484 GCA_963827785.1 uncultured Flavobacteriaceae bacterium
TTGCTGGACGACGTTGCATTGTCAATACTGAATTTGGACAAAAACGAAGTGTTTCATTAAAGAATTGGGCTTAATTCTTTAGTCTCTAAATCTGGTCTGAAGGTAAAGGTGAAACAAGCTTGCCATATGTTACAAAATTTTATGTTTATTAGTCGTATTTTTGCAGCTTCAATTAACAAAATTATTTCTACATATGACTAATATAGTTACAACTGAATGGAAAAGGGATATGGTTTTTGAATTTAGACAATCCCAGTAAACATAAATTTCTATCGATTCTGATAAGGAATTTGGAGGAACCAATTAGGATTACGCCCAGGAGCTTTAATGTTATCGTCTTCGTCGGATGTTTTGGCTGATGTTGTATCTCTTTTAAAGAAAATGAAAGTTGAAATTGATGATTTAAGATTGTTACTGCAGGAGAATTAGACAGATGAACATCCAAAATATTATCATAAAGTGAAGGTTTATTATCATTTCTACGGCAAGGAGTTGAACGAAAAGAAAATCGAAAAAGCAGTAAATTTATCTATAGATCGATATTGTGGTGTATTCGAAATGTTCCGTCAGTTTGCTAAAATGGATACAGAAATTTATTTACACAAAAAAGAGGATTTTGGCATTCTGAACGAAAGGGAGAATCTCATATTGAGATGCTTTGACAAGCTCAGCATGACAATTATTTTTATATTTTTAGCATTGGAAATTTTCTCCATTTAAAATTATGCGCTGGACACTTAAACCAAAACCTGATTTACAAATAGTAAAAGAATTACAAAAATCACTTCAAGTGGATGAAGTGATTGCTACTCTATTGGTTCAAAGAGGAATTGAGACTTATGAAGAAGCAAAACATTTTTTCAGACCAAGTTTAGATGATTTGCACGATCCATTCCTGATGAAAGATATGGATAAAGCAGTTGCCAGAGTAGAGCTTGCTATTGTCAATAATGAAAACGTTCTGGTTTATGGTGATTATGATGTCGATGGAACTACTGCCGTATCTTTAGTGTCTTCCTATTTATTAAGTAAATACCCAAACGTTGCAACGTACATTCCGGATAGATATGATGAAGGTTATGGCATATCTTTTAAAGGAATCGATTTTGCAAACGACAACGATTTTTCCCTAATAATTGCTTTAGATTGTGGTATTAAAGCCATTGATAAAGTTAAATATGCATCGGAAAAAGGGATAGATTTTATTATTTGTGATCATCACAGACCCGGAGACAATATTCCAAACGCAGTTGCCGTTTTAGACCCAAAGCGAAATGATTGCGAGTATCCATATAAGGAATTATGTGGTTGCGGAGTTGGTTTTAAGCTCATTCAGGCATTGGCATCAACAGATGGTAAAACAACTGAAGATCTAGTTGAATATCTTGACCTAGTTGCCACTGCAATTGGAGCTGATATTGTTCCTATCACTGGCGAGAATAGGGTCTTAGCCTATTTTGGTTTGCAAGTTATTAATGAAGCTCCCAGAACAGGATTCAAGGCCATTCTAGATCAGGTTAAAAAGGATACGTTAACAGTTACTGATGTTGTTTTTATTATTGCTCCAAGGATAAATGCTGCCGGACGAATGAAACATGGTCAATATGCAGTGAATCTGTTAACGGAAACCAATTTAGATAAGGCAATTCAATTCGCAGAAGAAATAGAAGCATTTAACACAGATAGAAGAGATGCAGATAAAAGAATTACGGAAGAAGCTTTACAGCAAATTGAAGAACAAAAAGAACAGGAGAACTTTACTACTGTTGTATATGATGAATCTTGGCATAAAGGCGTTATTGGTATTGTGGCTTCTCGATTAATCGAGACCTATTACAGACCTACATTAGTGTTTACCAAAAGCGGTGAAAAGCTCGCCGCATCTGCGAGATCAGTAAAGGGTTTCGATGTCTACAATGCTTTAGAAGCTTGTAGAGAACATCTGGAACAATTTGGAGGGCATAAATATGCTGCCGGATTAACTCTTAAAGAAGAAAATTACGAAACCTTCAAATTAGCATTTGAGAGTATTGTGTCAGCCACAATCGAAAATCATATGTTAACTCCGGAGATTACAATTGATACTGAAATCACTTTGGATCAAATAACACCAAAATTTTACAGGATCTTAAGTCAGTTTGCGCCTTTTGGACCGGGAAATATGACACCTGTTTTTATGAATTCAGATTTAAGGGATACTGGTTATGGTAAATGTGTTGGTGAAGATGATAAGCATTTAAGGGTCACTGTAATACAAAATGGAAATAAATTAGTTGGAATTGGATTTGGAATAGGGGATAAAATTGATCTGATCTCTAATAGAAAACCATTTAAAGCTGCCTACTCCATTGATGAAAACCATTGGAATGGAGAAGTTTCACTTCAATTAAAATTAAGAGACATTAAAGCGTAATCCTATAAATGGCAAAAAAAGACCCTTACTCAGCTCTACGATTTAAGGAATTCAATATTTTTTTGGTCGTAAGATTTGTTTTGGTTTTTGCCTGGTCCATGCAATTCATAGTCATTGAATGGGAAGTATACACCTTGACCAAAGATCCGCTATCACTAGGTATAATAGGTTTAATGGAAATTATTCCCGCCTTTACAATGGCATTATTTGCGGGACATATTGTAGATCAAAATGAGAAAAGAAATCTGCTGGCCTTATGCATCTCTGCTTTTTCATTGATCAGTTTAGGGTTGTTCCTTCTGACTTGGCCGGAAATAGTTTCGGATTGGTCTACTAATACCATATTATACTCCATTTATGCATTAGTATTCTTTGGTGGTTTTCTTCGCTCTTTTTTCGGACCAACAATATTCTCTTTAATTGCTTTAATTGTCCCAAAACGTATCTATCCTAATGCCGCAACCTGGAGCAGTTCTACCTGGCAAATGGCTTCGGTTTTAGGACCGGCAACCGCTGGGGTGGCCATCAATTGGATTGGTGTTCATTGGACCTTATGCGTAGTGTTTGGTTTAGTTATGTTTGCTCTCCTTGTAGTATTTCAGATAAATAAAAAACCAATTTTAAACCCAAACATTGGAGAACCTGTTGTGAAAAGTTTAAAGGAAGGTGTAAAGTTTGTTTTTAAAACCAAAGCTATCTTAGGAGCATTGACATTAGATATGATTGCAGTATTATTTGGTGGAGCTATAGCTCTCTTACCTATTTATGCTCAGGACATTTTAAAAGTAGGCTCAGAAGGATTTGGAGCATTACGAGCAGCACCGGCTGTTGGAGCATTTTTAACCATGTTGGTAACAGCCTATATCCCGATAAGTAGAAACGCAGGAATGAAGTTATTAGGAGCCATTTTTGGATTCGGAATTTGTATCATCGTTTTCGGGTTATCATCTATATTCTGGATTTCTCTTCTTGCCCTGTTCTTTAGCGGTGTTACTGACGGTGTTTCAATGGTAATACGACAAACAATTTTGCAATTAAAAACCCCAGATAATATGCGAGGTCGTGTAGCTTCTGTAAACTCAATGTTTGTTGGCTCTTCTAATGAACTGGGAGCCTTTGAAAGCGGGTTAACCGCGAAATTGATGGGTACCGTAACTGCAGTAGTTTTTGGCGGAACAATGACTTTAATTACCGTTATAACAACCGGAATTGTTTTGCCTTCTTTTAGAAAACTGGATCTGACAAAAGATTTAGAAGATCACGAGAACGATAATCAATAAGTCTTTAACTCGAAACTTTCACCATCAAAAACTCCATATGTGTAATATGATATCCAATCGCCAAGATTGATGTATTTTGAGTTTTCATTGAGGTCGATATTTAACGGTAAATGTCTATGCCCAAACACAAAATAGTCTCTGTTTTTTTCTTCTAATTTCTTTTTGGAGTATTGAACTAACCATTCGTTTTCGTCTCCAAGGAATTTCACATCTTCTTCTCCCGAAATTAGTCTGTTTTTTACTGAAAAATATTGAGCTAATCTAACACCTAAATCGGGATGTAACCACCTGAAGAACCATTTGGCAACAGAATTAGTAAACACTTTTTTCATACGTTTGAAACCCTTGTCTCCAGGCCCTAAACCATCACCATGACCAATAAAAAATGTTTTGTCATTAAAACTGAATTCTTTAGGTTCATGATAAACGGGAATATTCAGCTCTTCTTCAAAATAGCCGTTCATCCAGAGATCGTGGTTACCAACAAAATAGTAAATAGGAATTCCGGAATCACTTATTTCGGCAAGCTTGCCAAATGTTCTGGTAAATCCTTTTGGAACAACTGTTTTATACTCAAACCAAAAATCGAAGAGATCACCTAACAAGAAAATGGCTGCTGCATCTTGCTTAACTTCATCTAACCAGGCCACGAACTTTTTTTCACGAGGAAAAGACTTTTCCTTGGTTGGAGCTCCTAAGTGATTGTCTGAAGCGAAATAGATCTTTTTTCCTTTTGGGATTTGCATTATATATTATTTATAACACCTAGGAAGTTTCTATAACCTACTAGGTCTTGTCTTTATTTATTATCACTTGAAAACCATTCGGCAAATGATGTATCTGTCTCTCTTAGTTTGAGTGAGTGTAATTTGATATTTTCTGGTAAACGATTCTTGATTTTCTTTGCAAAATCGATTACCATCATTTCACTTGTAGGCTGATAATTTACTAACAAAACATTATGACCTCTGTTTTCTAATTCTTTAGCAAGTTCAACATGAGGTGTGTTTTTATTAAAAACAGTTGCATGATCAAACACATCAACAATTTCTTCTTTTACTATTTTTTTGAGATCACCAAAATCGATAACCATCCCAAATTTTACATTATTTGTATCAGAAATCGGTTTGCCTATAACAGTTACAGCTAGTTTATAACTATGACCATGAACGTTTCGGCATTTTCCATCATAGCCATATAATGCATGTCCGGTTTCAAAACTGAATTCCTTTGTAATGCGTATGTTACTCATTATCGTTTTTTGTTTCTGTTAATTACATATATAATAATCAAAACTATGGCTAAAATCAGAAATAATCCATTGCCTCTGAAAAATTTAAGTAATTCCATTTATTCGTCGTATTTACTTTTTTGTTTTGTATTGTATCTGTATATCAAATAAGCTAAGGCAACTAATAATATAAAAGGCAACATAGTTCCTATAAAAACACCTATTTCATAGCTCTTGTCAGGAGCATTTTTAATTTTCTCCTCTATATCAACCTGTTGCAAATAAAAAGCCAGAGAATTCATCTTTTCTTAAATTGATTCAGTGCATTTCTAGTGAATTCTGAAAGGACTAATTCGCCTGAAATTTTAGCTCGTTCTATTAATAATTCATCCCAGTGATCTGTGTTCTTCCAAAGGATCTTCTTCATTTCAGACAGAGCCTTTGGGTTATAAGACGCTAATTTACTAGCTAGAAGGTCCACTTGTTTATCGAGCTCTTTTATGCTATCAAAAACTTCTGCATACAATCCTTTTTCTTTCGCCCAATAGGCATTTTTCCATTCAGTTGCATTCAATGATAATTCTGATAAAGCTGCAGTTCCCATTTTACGCTCAATTGCCGGAGCAATAACAAAAGGACCAATTCCTATTGTTAATTCTGATAGCTTGATAGATGCGTCAACAGAAGCCAGAACATAATCACAAGCACATGCCAGTCCAACACCTCCTCCAACTACTTTTCCCTGAACTCGACCAATAATGAGTTTGGTACAAATTCTCATCGCATTGATCAAATTAGCAAATCCACTAAACAACTTTTTTCCTTCAGATAAATTTGTAACGGCCATTAATTCATCAAAAGAAGCACCAGCACAAAAAGCACGCTCTCCTTCACTTTTCAGGACAATGACATGAACATCTTTTTTTAGGGATAAATCGTTAAGCGTATTGGTCAACCTGTTTAGTAATTCGCTTGGGAATGAATTACCTGCAGGATGCCCAAACTCAATTTCAGCAATATGATTATTAATGATTGTGGAAAGATTTCCGGTTTGACCTGTTGAAGCCATTTGTGGTTAAATTTTATCAAAAATACAGAAAGTAATTTAGTTAGCGCGGGCAAACTTTCTTCTAAATTCATACAAAAGCGGAATTCCTCTGGCAATCATCCAGAATGTCATTGCGATGAAAATAGCATAAAGTTTATAGTTTAAACTATCTAACCAAAACAAAACGGGAATAAATACAAGTATAGTAGCAAACAATAGAACATTACGCAGGTATTTCATTCTTCCCAAACCTTTGAACACACTGTCAAAAATAAACGCAACAGCACAAATAGGTTGCATGGCTAAAACCAGCCAGAATATGTTATAAAATTCTTTTAAAACTTCCGGATCTTTAGTAAATAAAGTCCCTAATGGATAATATAGTAGAGAGCCAACTATAGCGATAATAATACCTATTACAATTCCGTATCTGATAAGCTTATTATTTAATTGCATGAGTAACTTATAATCTTTGGCGCCGTATAGTTTGCCTGATAAAATATTTCCTGCACTGGCATAACCATCAATAATAAAAGCACCAAGAAACCAAAGGTTAATGGCGATAGTATAGGCTGCTATGTATTGTTTGCCGTAGCTTGTTGCAAATGCACTTGCAAAATATAGGGTCACATTTAGTGCAAGTGTTCTCACAAATAAATTGAGGATCATTAATAAAAATTTCTTTATTTCCTTGTTGAATGGGAAAGTGACAAGCAACGGAATGCTTGTCTTTTTTATAATAAAAAAGGCCGCTAATATTGCCATTAATAACTGAGCAGCCACACTGGCATAGGCAGCTCCTTTAATATTCATAGGATTTATATAACCTTCGACTCCATATACTAAAATAAAGTCCAGGATAATATTGGCTGATGCTCCTACTATGGCAATTATCATAGGATAATAAGTGTTTTGCAGACCTCTGAAAGCGCCAAAAACTGCGATTGTAAACAAGGTAAATGGAAATCCGAATACACGAATTCTATAATATTCAATACTATAATCTAAAATGAGATCAGAGGCATTGTATAACCTAAAAATTTGTTCGGCAAAAGGATATGTTGAAATAATTATAATAATACTTAACCAAGTGATAATAAATATTGCCTGAGCAGGAAGATTTTTAACTTCATCTAATTTATTGGCTCCTAAATATTGTGAAACTATTGATGAAATGGCACTTCTGGTTTGACCCAACACCCAAATGAGCATTGAGATAAAGGCACCTACAATACCAACAGCAGCTAAAGATTCTGTGGCGTTTATATCAATATTACCAACAATGGCGGTATCTGTTATTGACAAAATAGGCTCAGAAACTCCGGCAATTAATGCCGGAACAGCCAGTTTGCTTATATTTTTAAAGGATATGCTTGTACTCACAATATTAATTCGTAACAATAAAAAGGATGTTCACTTTGCTTGGGAAAATAAATATCTCCTAGTTTTTTGTAGCCACGAAGTTCGTAAAATAATTGGTTTCTTTTGTTTTGTGAAAAGGTATCTAATCTTATGGATGTATAATTATTTTCTATTGCAAACCTTTCTGCGTAGTCCATCAATTGTTGAGCATAACCTTGTCCCTGATGATTGGGGTGAATTGCCAATCGATGTATATAAATATTTTTCTTGTTTTCTGTTAGCCACTTAAATTCTTCATACTCTTTATCAATTAAAGTTGAAATAGCTATACAACCGATAATTGAATTGTTAGATTCAAGAACATATAATTCGTTTCTATGGGCATCGGTTTCAAAAGCCAATCTATTAGGATAATGATCGTTCCATTGATGGATACCATCATCATTCATCTTTTGTGCACAAGCCTTTGTTATATTAAGTATTTCGTCAATATCGGTTAAGCTCCCTTTCCGAATCATGTTTTAATTATTATTAAGGAACGACAATACAGATTTAACTACCAATTTCAATTCTTTTGATAATCCTTTCAAATTCCAGGGATGTTTTGTGCCAAAAACATGATCTGCCCCGGCAATAATTATCAACTCACTTTTGGGATTCCATTTGTGTAGGTTTTCTGCTTCTTTAATGGATACTGATGTATCATGGTTGCCATGAATTATTAAATGTGGAACTCTCAAATTTGATGCAGCTCGTTTAATATTTATGCGTTCTTTATTCTTTTGAAAATCTATAAAAAATTGATAAAAATGGGGCATTTGTTGTTTTGTTCTTCCGTTTTCAATATAATAAACGCCTTCGTTTTTCCACTTTTCAAATGCTTTTCCGGTAGGGAATCGTTTTTCAAAGTCACTAACTCCTGCTAATGAAACTATTTTAGAGATTCTTGAGTCCTCTTCGGCTTTTATAGTTACAATTCCACCTCCACGACTATGCCCCAGCAAGGCGATTTTTTTAAGATCTAAATTTTGTTTTGAACTTAAATCGGAATGAATCCAATTTATGACAGAATCGAGGTCGTCAAGTTCTTTTGTATAATTATTATTACCGAAGGCTTCTAGATCAGGAAAGTCAATTGGCTGTTCAACGGTTCCTCCATTAAAGGAGAAATTGAATTTGATAAAACAAAATCCGTTTTTTGCAAATTCCTGACCCATTATACTCCAGGCACCCCAATCTTTAAAGCCTTTATAGCCATGACAAAATATGATAACAGGTTTAGGCTTATTATCTTTTTTATATAAGATATCTATTAGGATAGGTCTTCCATGTTTACCGGGTATAACAATATTATTTGTTGTATTCATTTATATATCTTTTTCAATAAAATCTATTTCAGGATTACATATCTCTAAAATTAATTTTTTTAGTTCAATAAAATAACTGTCCAAAGTCTCTTGCGTTATTTCTGAATCTTTGTTGCGGCTTCCTTTTGTTTCTTTTTTAGAAAATTTTAAAAACCCATTATTCAGGTTTTTAAATGAAATCACTCCAGCCTCAATGGGATTTGTAAATGGAGTTCTTGAATTCATTAAATAAGCATAAGCCAATATTTGATGCGGTTTGCTGTATCTGTCATAATCAGAATTAATATCTTCCCAATCAACAATGGTCAGTTTTCTTTCATCAACATTTCCGGTTTTATAGTCTATTATCCTAATTTTTCCATTAAACTCATCAATTCGGTCAATTTTTCCAGTTAAATTAACGGGAAAGTTAAGTTCAGGGATATCTAATAAAGTCTTATTATTTTCTGATTCAATTTCAAGGATCTTAATTTGATTCCCCTGTTTTAAAGATTCAATTTCAAGATTTAGAAAATTTGCAACATAACGTTTTGCAATTTCAAAAATGATCAGGTTTTTACCGCTTTTTAAGTCACCTTCTTTATAAATGTCTTTAAAGTGGGAAGTGACAGTTTTTTCAATTGATGGTTTTAAGCCTTTTAGAACATCTATTGTGAGGTAAGTATTTTCTAAAGGCCTATAAAAATCTTCTAAAGTTTTATGGATTACTGTGCCCAATGTATTTAAGGCAACTGTTTCTTCAACATCCTCATATTGGGCTATTCTTAGTATTTTTCTGTAATAGAATTCTATTGGGTTTCTAATATAACTGGTTAAAGTCGATGGAGAAAATCCTTTTTCTGCAACCTCTTTTATTTTAACCATAACTGCCTCAGGTTTTTTTATATTGCTAAGAGAATTATCAAATGAAGGAACATTAGGTGAAATCAAAGTATGTTTAATATTATGAATCCCTTCAACTTCAAGTTGAGTAATAAATCTGCTTTTTTCTCCTCCAGTAAATGAATCGGGCTCAGTATTATATAAGATGTAAACATTTTTTGCCCGTTGGATCAATCTAAAAAAGTGATAAGAGTATACTGCATCCTTTTCTTTATATGTTGGTAAATTGTTTTCAATTTTGACATCAAAAGGTATAAATGAATTGCTTGTCTTTCCGGAAGGCAGAATGCCTTCATTAACAGACGAGATAATAACAGTTTCAAAATCTAACACTCTGGATTCAAGCATTCCCATTAATTGAAGCCCTTGTAAGGGTTCGCCTTTAAAATCTAAATTTTCGGCATTCAACAATTCCTTATAAACCGCATATAGCGTTTTAATATCTGTTACACTATTATAAGCGGCAATTAGGTTTTTAAGTTGATTAAAAACCTCATAAAATCGAAACAAATACTCAAGAGATAATAGGTTAGCCTTTTTATCCAAAGACAATTGTTTTTTGATTTTCAGAATAAGCTCTACGCAATTATCAACTGCAGTAGAAGGATCATTTGCCCAGTTTTTAAAAATAAGAGATAATATTTGCGTTTTTTCAGGAGCAAGTTTTGTTAACTTGTCAAGCGAAACATAAATCAGATTGTTTTTTTGAATATGATCAAGTATTATTTGAGTATAATCTGATTTATTATCTACAAACAGAGGTCTTAAAAATTGATGGGATAGAATTGATTGAATGTCTTTATTATAAACACCCCTTGACTGTTTATTTTTATGCAGCAATAGTAAACTTTCAAAAAGTGTTGTTAGAGGAACAGATCTTAATGGCACTCCCATGGTTATATTGAGGGCTTTTACGTTTTCCGGTAATGAATTGATGACAGGAGTTAGCAATGATTCATCTCCAAGAATGAGAGCTGTATTAAATAAATCCGGATCCTCCTTTTTTAATTTATCAATAAGAGTTCCCATATATTTTGCCTGCCCCACGTTTTTCGGAACGCCTATAACTTCAATTTTTTTAGGTTTGGAGTAATTATCGGTTACCCAATTAAAAGAGTTGTTAGAAAAATATTTCCAATTATTTTTATGCTGTCTTGCAAATAATCCGGCATCGTGAATTGGATTTTTCATGAAATATTCATCAATGTCCCAATAAATGTTTGCTAAATTATTTTGTAATAATTCTTGAATAATGATCTCTTCCGCAGAGTTCAATGCGTTAAAACCTAAAAATATATGTTGTTTAGCGGAATTACTTTGAATATAGTTTTCCAGATTTTCAACGGCTTCTCTGTAAATTAGTCCTTGATACCCAATTTTATTTTGTTTTAAATTATTAGAAAACAGATGGTATAAGGAATAAAGCTTTTTCCAAAATGATAAATAATTTTTTACCAGATCGGTCTGATCTGAAACTAAAGACCAATGTTCAATATCTTTAATTTCACTTAAATAGTTAAAGATCTTTTCCGGGTCAATTAAAAACCGATCAATTTCATTAAAGTCTTGTAATAAGATCTGAGCCCATTTTGAAAATGAATCAAATCCTTCAACATCCTGTTTCCTTTCCAGTTTAGAATAAACAGCGTAAAACTCGAAAAGCAATTGAATATTAGGGATTTTTTTTAATTGTGATAGTTCTTCAATAAATTCTTCAATGCTTAGTATTTCAGGAGCAAATATGGATTTGGTAAGGGTTTTGCTTAATTCATGTTTTAAAAAGATTCCAGCACGTTTGTTGGGCAGGATAAAGGTAAGTTCCGAGATTTCTTTATCTCTTGATTTTAAATCTGAAAGGACATTAGAAATAAAACTTATCATTCAATAAAAATAAAAAACGCTTCGGAATTCCGAAGCGTTTTTATAATATTTAAAATTTAGCTTTTCTTAAATTACTTTTTAAGTTTTACTTCAACACGTCTGTTATTTTTCTTACCAGCTCTTGTTGCGTTGGTATCAATTGGATAATCTTCTCCAAATCCAATAGCAGTTAATCTTGCAGAATCAATACCATTCTCAACGAGATAAGCCATTACAGCATTAGCTCTAGAATCAGATAATCCCTGGTTAAGAGTTTTGCTACCGTCACTGTCAGTGTGACCTTCAATTGTGAAGTTAGCTTGTGGATATTCTTTTAAGATTGCAGTGATAGCTTGTAAAACAGGCATTGTAGCTTGTTTGAAAGATGATTTACCAGAATCAAATAAGATAGTTTTAGCGTAACTGTTTAAAGTAGCCATTACTTCAGGAGTTGGAACAACTTCTGGGCAACCATTATTAGCAACAGTACCAGCTTCGTTAGGACACTTATCATCTTTATCTAAAACGCCATCTTTATCAGTATCAGCCCAAGGACAACCATCGTTTGCTACAGGACCAGCTTCTTTTGGACATTTATCTTTAGCATCAGTTACACCATCGCCATCAGCATCAGGACAACCATTTAAAGCTTTTGAACCAGCAACTGTAGGGCAATCATCACTTTTGTCAACTACACCATCACCATCAGAATCTGGACAGCCATTAAATTCAGCAGGTCCGGCTGCGTTAGGACAATCATCTTTACTATCTTCAATACCATCACCATCTGTATCTGGGCAACCATTAAAGGCTTCTAGACCGAATACTTCTGGACATGCATCATTTTTGTCATAAATACCATCACCATCTGTATCTGTTCCACCAAAGTTAACAGATAATCCTAAAGTATGTTGGAAATGTTTTGGTAAGTAATCTTCGAATGAATGCTTATAAGTAGATTGTAGACCAAGTGCAATATTTTCTGTGAACCAGAAATTTAAGCCTAAAGTTCCGTTTAATGTACCAGCGCCTATATCATCAACCCAAGTATAACCACCACCTACTCCAAGAATAGGCTCTAATTTTTTAGAGTTAATAGCGTTAGCAAATGAATATTTAACCGTACCATCTACTGCGTAATATGATAAATCATCAGCAGAAGAATCACCAATTTTATCAATCTTGTTGATAGAACCTCCAACGGCTAGAGAAAAATTATCATTTAAATACTTGGAAACAGAAATTGTTGACAAAGAAGGAAGAATGTTGTAGTGATCTGCTACATTAAAATATTCATCAAAATATCCTCCTAATGGAGCATCTTCACCAGTTGGGTATATGTCAACTGCATTTACTCCAAAACTTATTTGCCAAGGATTGTTCTCGTTTTGTGCATTAACGTTACTTAAACCGAACATTAGTAAAGTAACTAATAATAATCTGCTAAGATTTTTCATATTCAAAAAATTTATTTTTAAGTGTTAATTATGGACAAAAATAAGTTGTTATATCTTATTAACAAAGACAAATATAGAAAAATATTGTAAAAACACCGTTTTAAACACTGTAAACAGTGGATTTTATATAATTTTTAATTCCGTTCCAACCTTTTTAAAGGCTGAAATTGCCTTGTCCAATTGATTTTGATTATGAGCAGCAGACAATTGCACACGAATCCTAGCCTTTTCGCGTGGTACAACAGGGAAAAAGAAGCCAATTACATAAATTCCCTCTTTCAGAAGCAATTTGGCCATTGATTGAGCGAGTTTGGCGTCGTAAAGCATTACAGGAACAATAGCAGAATCCCCGTCAATTATGTCGAATCCAGCTTCGCTCATGCCTTTTTTGAAATAATTTGTATTCCATTCCAATTTATCTCTTAGTGAAGAATCGTTTTTGAGCATATCAAAAACTTTAATTGATGCTCCTACAATTGCCGGTGCCAACGAATTTGAAAACAAGTAAGGTCTGGATCGTTGGCGAAGCATTTCAATAATTTCACTTTTCCCTGTCGTATAGCCTCCCATTGCGCCACCAAGGGCTTTGCCAAGTGTTCCTGTGATAATATCGATTCTTCCCATAACACTTTTGTCTTCCAGCGTACCTCTTCCGGTTTTACCAATAAATCCAGCCGCATGACACTCATCGATCATAACCAAAGAATCATATTTATCTGCCAGATCGCAAATTTTGTCTAGTGGTGCCACAACCCCATCCATGGAGAAAACACCATCGGTTACAATAATTTTAAACCTTGCCCCATTTTTATTCGCTTCAATCAATTGTTTTTCCAGATCCGCCATGTCACTGTTTTGGTATCTGTAACGAGAAGCTTTACATAGTCTTACACCGTCAATTATGGACGCGTGGTTTAGAGAATCAGAAATAATAGCATCTTCTTCACTAAAAAGCGGTTCAAAAACTCCTCCATTGGCGTCAAATGCTGCTGCATATAAAATAGTGTCCTCTGTACCGTAAAAATCTGCTATTTTTTGTTCCAATTCTTTATGAATGTCCTGGGTGCCACAAATAAAACGAACTGAAGACATACCAAAACCATGTGTGTCCATGGTGTCTTTGGCAGCTTGAACAACATCCGGGTGGGATGACAGCCCTAAATAATTGTTCGCACAAAAGTTTAGGACAGTCTCACCTGTTGACAATGTAATTTCGGTTCCCTGAGGTGATGTGATTATGCGCTCTTCTTTAAAAAGGCCATTATCTTTTATCTCTTTTAGTTCTTCTTTTAAGTGATTTTTTAATTTACCGTACATGTCTAAATAGTTTTGTTCAAATTTACTGCGTTTGCAAACAATAATCAGCACTCAACAACTGATATATTTTCATTAGTGTAAACAAGTATTTTTTTAGTTGTTGAAAAGCCTATTCTATGCAAAGCGCCGGCATATTCTTCCAACTGCTCCTGATATTTTGGATTTGGCAGACCAGTTTTATAATCAATGATGATAGCCTTTTTATTTTTATTAATTACAACTTTATCCGGTCTTAAAAATTTTCCATCGTCAGTGATGATTTCCCTTTCATTATAGGAAGTTATATCGTGAGCATAATATTCTATTAATTTTGGATGTGAAATAATATTCGTTATCGTTTCGGATAGTTCTTTTTTCTGAATTTTATCAATAATGCCAAAATTCAAATAATCTTTAAGCACAAAATCTACATCTTTAAGAGTATAAATGTTTGACATTATTTTATGTATAAGATTTCCTTTTTCTATTGCTTCTTTTTGTTTTGTGTCCCAAAGTAAACCCGAATTGGTAATTACATTAATATTATGCGATTCTGCAGATGATGAAATAAATTCTTCCTGAAAGTAAGTATTAACTTTTTGCTCTTTTCTTTTTAATTGCTTGCTTGGCCCGATAGCTATGGGGATTCCAAAAGTGTAATGTAATTTGCCGTCATCCCATGAACCTATCGACTTCAAGAATTTAATTATAAGTCCGGAATACGTTTTTTGATTTTCATCACCTTTTGAATTAATATCTTTTTTGCCAATTATATATAATTGTTCAACAGCTCTTGTTAAGGCTACATACAAAAGGTTGATATTGTCTAATTCCAATTCTGCCTGATGTTTGGAATAGGTATCATCACCATATTGGCTGAAAGCCTCAATGTCTTTATTTAAGTTTATAAAGGCTTCAGTGAAGCCATTATATTCTTTCGGATCTATTTTAAACCAGGATTTAGATTCTTTTTCTCTGTAGATATCTAAATCGGCATATGGGAAAATTACTATTGGGAATTCAAGACCTTTAGCTTTGTGAAT
Source organism: uncultured Flavobacteriaceae bacterium (assembly GCA_963827785.1). Taxonomy (GTDB): domain Bacteria; phylum Bacteroidota; class Bacteroidia; order Flavobacteriales; family Flavobacteriaceae; genus Site-B1. Next base: position 15,240 of record CAWHCT010000044.1, read on the forward strand.
GGTCATTATTTGTACTGCGTTCTGACCTTGGGGAATCACAATGCTCAATTTTTCCTTTTTTGTTTCCCAATAATTAAGAAACCCAATAAGGCTGGATTGATTTTCAAGAGAATAGTTCAGCACTTCATCTAAAAAGAACTGAATGTAGGCATCAGCTTTTTTTATAAGATCAAAAGCTCTCAGAACGTACTCAACAGAATCGTAAAGTGATAATTGCAAAAAGGCATCAAAATCAAAATCTCCTAATTCTTTAAAGATATCGGCAGGTTCTAAACTAATCAAAGATTGAAAAAAATCATGTTTATTTTCTATGGCTTTTGAATTAGCTATATAGTTCAAAATTTCAACTTTCACCTCGTTATTGTTAGGTTGAACAGCTAATTTCATGATATCAATAATGAAACGAATTTCTGGTGATCGATCCAAGAGTAAAGTTTCAGAAGAGATTATTGGGATGCCTTGATTGTTCAGGATATCGGCAATAGCAATTCCTTCAATCCCTTTTCTAACCAAAATGCAGATATCTTTAAGTTCATATCCAAAAGTTAATATAGTTTGTATGGTTTCAAAAACTTTTTGACAATACACCTCGTTTCGATCGTCTTCCCTTGATATATCCAATAAATTAATATCAACTAAACCATCATATTTGTTATCAGGTTCTTGCCTGCATTTAGAATAAATAGTCGCATATTCAGGATTGCTAAAAACCAAAGCAGATAAGTAATTAAAAAAGTCATTGTTAAAACTGACGATCTGTTTACAGCTTCTATAATTTACAGGAAGATCTTTGACACTTTGTTTTACAGGAAATGGTTGCTGTTTCTCATTAAAAAGTGAAATAAATTGTTCGGCTTTACCACCTCGCCACCTGTAAATAGCCTGCTTTGCGTCGCCAACTAACATAGCTGAACCGTTTTCTGAGGCCAACGAATTCTCAAGTAATGGAATCAAATTAAGCCATTGCAACTCAGAAGTGTCCTGAAATTCATCAATAAAATAGTGTTTGTATTTCTCTCCAATACGCTCATAAATAAAAGGTATTGGCTGATTTTTGATCTCATTGCTAATAACAGAATTAAATTCTGAGATCAGCAATAGGTTTTGCTCCTCTTTTATTAGGTTTAATTCTTGATTAATCGCATTTAAAACCGTTAATGGCGTTAAATTCTGATAAATATTCTTTAAAAATTTATATTCAAGAACATTTTCCTTGATGCTAAGGAAAGCAGATCCTATTTGTGGTAAAATACTGTTAATGATGCTTGCTAGGTCTTCAGAAAGAGTTTTGTTGTAAATGTTTTTGTTTTCAGCCAGATTGCTTTCAAGTTGATTGTCATATAGTTTGTAAAGATCTAGAGAAACCAGTTTTTTAAAGTGATTTGGTAGTGTGCCTCTTGTAAAATCGGTATGTGTCAATCCACATTCTTCAATTAATGACAGCACACTGTTGGCATGATCAATTATTTTTTGTTCCAAAACAATTGTTTTTTCAATCACATTTTTTTTGAGCGCTTTAAAATCATCAATAGATTTTTGTTCTAAAATGTCAAGATGTAAAATATGGTTTTCGTTAACTAAAAGTTTAGCTATTCTGTTTAGGTCAAAACTAATGTCCCAGCTTTTGTCATCATCTGTTTTTTCAAGTGCAAATTCAACTAAGATTTTAGTCAATTCTCTATTGAATCCAGTCTTCGAGATTAGATTGTCCACGGCTTTATTCAGCAGACTATCCGTATCAAGTTCCACTTCAAAATTCTGAGGTAATTTTAGATCGTGCGCAAAAGTCCTTATTATTTTATGATTGAATCTGTCTATTGTACTAATATCAAAAGCTCCGTAGTTGTGAAGAATAATTTCAAGGATTTTTTTAGATTTCGTATGAACTACATTCTTATCCATATTTAGATCTTGACATATATCTAAAAACATACTGTTAGGTTCTTTAAGAATTTCTTCATTTGAAAATGATTTCAACATTTCCAGGATACGCTCTTTCATTTCCCCGACAGCCTTATTAGTAAATGTCATTGCCAGAATTTGACGGAATTTAAAGAGGTTCTCAGATTCAAATAAGATTTTTAAATATTCTTTTACAAGGGTATAGGTTTTGCCACTACCAGCCGAAGCATTAAATATTTTGAATGATGATGAAGTTGACAAAAGATAATTTTTATACCAAAATAAGTAATCTTAATATAATCTTAAGATAATTTTTAATCCTTTATTGTAAATTTGAGAAAATAAGTATTAACAACTAAAAAAATTAAGAATATGGCTTTTGAATTACCAAAATTAAAATATTCATATGACGCTTTAGAGCCTCATATAGATGCACGCACAATGGAGATACATTATACGAAACACCATCAGGGATACACCAATAATTTGAACAATGCGATCAAAGGGACAAACCTAGAAGGTAAATCTATTGAGCAAATCCTTTCAAAACTTGATATGAAGAATATGGCTGTCAGGAACAACGGAGGAGGCTTTTATAATCACAGTTTATATTGGGATGTGATGAACCCGGAAGGGAAAGGAAGATTATCAGGTGAACTCAAGAATGCCATAGAATCTGCATTTGGATCTTTTGATGGATTTAAAGATGCATTTAGTAAAGCAGCCGCTACTCGATTTGGATCTGGCTGGGCCTGGTTGTGTGCACATAAAGGAGGAAAAGTTGAGGTGTGTTCTACGCCAAATCAGGATAATCCTTTAATGCCGGGAGTTACATGTGAAGCTACTCCTATTTTGGGAATAGATGTTTGGGAGCACGCATATTACTTAAACTACCAAAACAGACGTCCTGACTATATTGAAGCGTTTTTTAATGTTATTAACTGGAATGAAGTAGAAAGACGATATGCTGAAGCGAAGTAAATAATTACAGATTTATAAAAATTAAGACGGACAAAATGTTCGTCTTTTTTTTGCTCTGTTTTGAAAAAAGTGAAAATAAAAAAGGTGAACAAGTGTTCACCTTTTTTGCCCCAAATCTACCATGAACTTAACCTACTTATGTTATGGTGGTACTAATATAAGGCGCTTTATTAATTAATATTTAATTTATTAGACGAACTACTTATAAATTAGTCTATGTGAGAAAAAAGGGAGGTTGATGAGAGTTAAATTCGGTAAGGGTATAAAATAAAAAAAGGTAAACAAGTGTTTACCTTTTTTTGCCCCAAATCTACCATGAACTTAACCTACTTATGTTATGGTGATGCTAATATAACACAGCTTTAATTAAGACTAAGAATCTTTTAGACAAAATACATTTTTATTAGATAAAGTGTATAACTTGTAAGTATTTGTAAGAAAAAACCTAATTTAATAGGCGCGTTCTTTGTTTCCTTCATAAAAGTTTATAAACGCTCTATTGACAACCCTGTTACCACCGCTGGTTGGATAGTTACCTGTAAAATACCAGTCCCCCAGGTTTTTAGGACACGCTTTATTGAGATTTGAAACTGTTTGAAAAATCACTTTAACTTCGGCATTGATATCTTTGTCACAAATCAGATCGGATATTTTAGCAGATATATCTTCATCGGTAAATTCTTCGTATAGCTCTTTTACAAAGTTTACTACTTTCTGATCTTCTAAGTTTTCCTGAGCCTTACATTTTTTATATACTTTTTCAACTTTATCGTATTTATTGATATCCTTTAATAAAGATAACATGGCCCTGAAAGCAATAAGATCTTCCAGTCGCGCCATGTCAATCCCATAACAATCGGGATAACGTATTTGAGGAGCGGAAGAAACCACAATTATTTTTTTAGGCTTTAGCCTGTCCAGTATTTTAATTATACTTTTCTTTAAGGTTGTACCTCTTACAATGCTGTCATCAATTATTACTAAGTTATCTTTAGGTTTCACAATTCCATATGTCACATCATAAACATGTGCCACCAGATCGTCACGACTACTATCTTCTGTTATAAAGGTTCTTAACTTAACATCTTTTACTGCAATTTTTTCAATTCGAGGTCTTTGTTCCAGAATTTCTTTAACTTTCTCTGCAGATAAGCTCCGCTTTCCTTTTAAGATTGCGTTGGTTTTCTGTTCGTTTAGATAGTTTTCAACAGTTTCAGTCATTCCATAAAAAGACGTTTCAGCTGTATTAGGAATAAATGAAAAAACGGTGTTCTTAATATCGTAATTGACGGCTTCTAATACTTTGGGTACAATTAATTTACCTAATTCTTTTCGTTCCTTATATATTTCGGCATCACTCCCTCGGGAAAAATAAATTCGCTCAAAAGAACAAGCTTTTCTTTCCAATGGCTCTAATATTTTTTTAATACCGGTTTCCCCCGACTTTTTAGTAATTATAGCATAGCCTGGTTTGAGTTCAATGACATCCTTAAATGCTACATTGAAGACTGTCTGAATTACTGGTCTTTCTGAGGCTACCACAACAACTTCATCATCTTTATAATAGTATGCCGGTCTTATTCCGGAAGGATCTCTTAAAACAAAGGAATCTCCATGACCTAATAATCCGGCCATAGCATAACCTCCATCCCAGTTTTTCGCTGCTTTTTGCAATATTTTTGCCACATTTAGCCGTTTTGCAATTAAGGGAGAACATTCATTTTTGTTGTATCCTTCCTTTTTTAGGTCCTTATATATCTTGCTAACGGAATCATCTAGAAAATGACCAATCTTTTCCATGACAGTTACGGTGTCTGTATATTCCTTTGGATGCTGACCCAGATCTACCAGATTCTTAAAAAGCTCTTTGACATTGGTCATATTAAAATTACCTGCAAGAATAAGGTTTCTGTGCATCCAATTGTTTTGTCTCAAAAATGGATGAACACTCTCCACACTATTTTTCCCAAAAGTTCCATATCTAACATGGCCTAATAAAAGTTCCCCAATGTAAGGGATATTCTTTTTTTGTAATGAGACATCCTTTATGTATTCAGGATGATCAATAAACTCCTTATTAATTCTTTCGTTTATTTGATCAAAAATATCTTGTATCGGCTGCTGTTCTACAGATCTGATTCGACTAATATAGCGTTGTCCCGGTTCAACATCAAGTTTAATGCTTGCAAATCCAGCACCATCCTGTCCGCGATTATGCTGTTTTTCCATCATCAAGTACATTCTATTTACACCATAAAATGCACTTCCATATTTTTCTTTATAGAATTCAAGCGGTTTTAAAAGTCTGATTAAAGCAATTCCGCACTCATGTTTTATTGCATCACTCATAATGGGTCAGGTTATCAGTTCAAAATAAAATAAAAACGCGCTCAATTTTGAACGCGTTTGTTTATGATAATTCAATTATATAAGTTTTTAATAATTGTTTTTTAATGGCTTTATTTAATCGTTTTTTTTTCATTTTCCTAGCCTATTATCCTTCATCTAAGACGATTTCAAATTGAGTCAAATTTTTAAATTGTTTTAATCGTTTAAGAACATCATCTTTTTTAAGATCGATCATTCTTTCTGTACCGAATCTTTCTACACAAAAGGAGGCTAAGGTCGAGCCGTAAATAATAGCATTTTTCATATTTTCAAATGAGAAATCATTTGTGGCAGCTAAGTAGCCCGAAAATCCTCCGGCAAATGTGTCTCCCGCACCAGTTGGGTCGAACACTTCTTCTAAAGGTAAGGCAGGCGCAAAGAATACATTATCGTCGTTAAATAAGAAAGCCCCATGTTCACCTTTTTTGATCACGACATATTTAGGACCCATTTCTTGAATTTTCCTTGCTGCGACAACCAATGAATATTCTCCACTTAGTTGTCTTGCTTCTTCATCATTAATGGTTATGACATCAATCTTTTTCATCACCTTATGTAAGTCATCCAGTGCATTATCCATCCAGAAATTCATTGTATCCAATACAATTAAGTCTGGTTTTTTGCTCATTTGCTCGATAACACTTAATTGTACCAAAGGATGCAAATTACCAAGCATTATTACTTTGGCATCTCTGTAATTATTTGGGACGACTGGTTTAAAATCGGCAAGTACATTAAGCTCAGTTGCCAAGGTATCTCTGGAATTCATGTCGTTATGGTATAATCCACTCCAAAAGAAAGTCTTTCCATCTTTAACGATCTCAATACCGCTTATATCAATTTTGTTATTAGATAATAAGTCCAAATATTTTTCAGGGAAATCACCTCCTACTATCGAAATAATTGCTGAATCTACTTCAAATTGAGATGCAGCCAAGCCAATAAAAGTTGCAGCACCGCCAAGAATTTTATCGGTTTTACCGAAGGGAGTTTCAATAGCATCAAAAGCTACTGTACCAACTATGACTAATTTATTCATGAATGGTGTGTCATATTTTTTGTGCAAACTTACGCAAAATAAATTCTGTATAAAAGTTTAGTAGGAGCTGGTTAAGGTGCCTCTACTTTCTGCCAAAATCGGCTGGTATTTCTCCCCAAGCTTTGGTTTCCCATTTCACGATAACAGTTTTATAATCATTTGACTGTAACCATTTGACTGCTCTGTCAACCAATTCAAAAACAGATTTATTTTTTTCAACTCGTTCTAGCTTAGTGTTACATATCTTTTTTTTAACCCAGCTTAAAGCGGTTCTCGAGTCAGTGTAAATTATTCGTTCGCTTTTTTGTTGTTTTAAAAATGCTAATGCATGTACAATGGCTAAAAACTCTCCAATATTGTTTGTCGCTTCTTCAAAAGGGCCTTGTTTAAAAAGTTCTTTTTTGGTTTTAGTGTCTACGCCCCGGTACTCCATAATTCCGGGGTTTCCACTGGAAGCTGCGTCTACTGAAACGGAATTTAAATTAGGCTTTCCTATTTTTTTGAGAAGGGCTTCACTTAATTCGCTTTTGAACTTCGATTTCCTTACATAATCTTTATAATTATTCTTCAAAGCATTTTTGGCCGCATCAAACGTTTCAAAGGATTTATACTGCGCACCTCTGAAATCTTTGATCTGTGCTTTACAATCATCCCAGGATTCAAATATTCCGGTATGATGCCCTTTCCAAACGACATAATATTTTTTCTTTGATTTACCCATTGATTGGAAATAAGAGAGAATCAACGACTACAGGGAAATGTCTCATTTCCAATTCATGAATTTTTTTAGCTATATCTTCTGCTGTATCAGCCGGGTTTACAGGACATTTGGTTTGAAAAATAATAGCTCCTTCATCATAATTTTCATTTACATAGTGTATAGTGATACCTGTTTCTTTTTCCTTATTGTTCACAACGGCCTCATGAACATTTATTCCATACATACCCTTGCCTCCGTATTTAGGTAATAAGGCCGGATGGATATTAATTATTCTATTTGGAAATTCAGAAATAATATTTTGAGGGATTTTCCACAAGAAGCCTGCAAGGACAATTAGATCGGGTTTTGAAATCTTTAAAATATTCAATACATCTGATGTTTCAGAAAAAGCAGTTCGGTTGAAACTTAAAGCACTTACCTTTAAGTCCTTGCATCTGTCTAAAACTTTGGCACGAGGATTGTTAGTCAGTACTAGAATAACAGACGCATTATCTCTGTTTTGAAAAAACTTTATTAAATTTTCAGCATTAGATCCACTTCCGGACGCAAAAATTATAACCCGTTTCATTTTCAGCAAATAATGTTAAGAATGTTCAAAACAAAAAAAAGAATAATTATTAACAATTAGAAGGTAAATAGGAATTACTTTAGCTTAAATTTATTAAATTACAGACACATTTTTAAACTAAAGGTGAGTTTTAAAATAAAGTTTTTTATTTTTGCCTCCTAATTAAACTTAAAATTAAAAAATTATGTCAGACATTGCATCAAGAGTAAAAGCGATTATCGTAGACAAATTAGGCGTAGATGAGAATGAAGTTGTAAGTGAAGCTAGCTTTACAAACGACTTAGGAGCCGATTCATTAGACACTGTTGAGCTAATCATGGAATTTGAAAAAGAATTTGATATTCAAATACCAGATGATCAGGCCGAAAACATCGCGACAGTTGGTCAGGCAATTTCATATATTGAAAACGCAAAATAAGTAACATTTTTTTATGGAATTAAAGCGAGTAGTAGTTACCGGATTAGGTGCTCTTACCCCTATAGGCAATACCAAGGACGAGTTTTGGGATGGTCTTAAAAATGGTAAAAGCGGTGCTGGTCCAATAACGTATTTTGATGCTGAAAAGTTCAAAACAAAATTCGCTTGTGAACTAAAAAACTTTGACGCGACTGATTTTTTTGACAGGAAAGAAGTTCGTAAAATGGACAGGTTTACCCAATATGCGCTAGTTGCATCAGATGAAGCTATTATCGACTCTAAATTAGATCTTGATAAAGTAAATAAAATGCGAGTTGGTGTTATTTGGGGAGCCGGAATAGGTGGTTTGGAAACATTTCAGAATGAAGTTCTAAACTTTGCAGCTGGAGATGGTACTCCAAGATTCAATCCGTTTTTTATTCCTAAAATGATAGCAGATATTGCACCTGGTAACATATCTATCAGATATGGTTTTATGGGCCCCAATTACACAACAGTTTCTGCATGCGCCTCTGCAGCAAATGCAATGATAGATGCACTCAATTACATACGTTTGGGGCATTGTGATGTCATTGTTACAGGAGGTAGTGAGGCAGCAGTAACTATGGCAGGAATGGGCGGTTTTAATGCCATGCATGCATTGTCTACAAGAAATGAAAGTCCTGAAACGGCTTCCAGACCATTTGATGCGACCAGAGATGGTTTTGTCTTAGGTGAAGGAGCAGGATCTATAATTCTTGAAGAATATGAGCATGCTAAGGCAAGAGGGGCCAAAATTTATGCTGAATTTGTTGGTGGAGGATTATCTTCTGATGCTTATCATATGACCGCGCCTCACCCTGATGGTATAGGTGTAGTTGCAGTTATGAAAAATTGTTTAGAGAATGCCGGGTTAAATTCTGAAGATGTGGATGCTATTAATACTCATGGTACAGCTACTTCTTTGGGAGATGTTGCAGAGTTAAAGGCTATATCGGAAGTGTTTGGAGATCATGCTAAGGATATTAATATTAATTCTACCAAGTCCATGACAGGACATTTGTTAGGCGCAGCAGGAGCAGTTGAAGCCATTGCCTCTATTTTATCCATGCAATATGGAATAGTTCCGCCTACAATAAATCATTCAACAGTGGACGAAAATATAGATCCTGAATTGAACTTAACATTGAACAAGGCACAAAAAAGAGACGTTAAAGTTGTCATGAGTAATACATTTGGTTTTGGCGGACACAATGCTTGTGTATTATTTAAAAAATTAGATTAAATTTTGAATGAACTTCATTCGTAACATATTAAAATCCCGTCCTCGTAAGGACGGGATTTTTTTTATTAATTTATGTAAAACACTCGGTTTTAAGCCTGCGAATATCCAATTTTACCAAAAGGCATTTACACATCGTTCCATGAATTTAAGGGATAAGCATGGAAATGCTATCAATTATGAAAGACTTGAATTTCTGGGTGATGCAATGCTTGGAGCGGTTGTTGCGCTTCATCTGTTTAAAGAGGTGCCAAAAGGCAATGAAGGTTACCTAACTAAAATGAGATCTAAAATTGTTAGTAGAGAACATCTTAATGAATTAGGAAAGGAATTGAATTTAATAGATTTTATTGAAAGTAAGATTGATAAAAACAGTTTTGGAGACAATGTTCACGGCAATCTTTTTGAAGCTCTTATTGGAGCCATATTTTTAGACAAAGGATATGAACAATGCGAGAAATACATATTTAAAACAGTTATTATTCCTCATGTAGATATTGAACTATTGGAAGGGAAAGTAATTAGCTATAAAAGCTTGTTAATTGAATGGTGTCAAAAAGAAAAGAAGACTTTTTACTATGATGTTTATGAAGATTCCGGAAATGATAACCAAAAGCATTTTTCGGTAAAATTGTCAATAAATGACAAAGTTGTGGCAAAAGCCAGAGCAACTTCAAAGAAAAAGGCAGAAGAAAAAGCCTCAAAAAGAGCGTATTTCGTTTTTCAGAGAAAGATCGACAAAGACCTTTAACCGAATATTCTAATATTAAGATTCTTTTAAATTACTTCAAACGTTTTCGTATCAAAGATTAGCAATTTCCTTAAATAGGTATTTGTTTTATATGCTATATTTACAAGAATTTTTAGAGGAATGACTAAACATAAACTTTTAATTGATGACTTTGAAGATTGCGATTCATTTGTATTGATCGCCATTCATTCTGCTTTGGAGGATTATCGGATAGCATTTTTACTAAATCAAAACTTAAATTTAAAATTAAAGCGAGGCAAGGAAGATCTGGATTTAGGCAAAGCAAAATATTCCATGTTTGAATGGGAAGATACAAGTCAACTTATTACATGGACTTTAGTATCTAACATTTGTAAAATTGAAGAAGGGATTGAGAATAACCCATCCTCATTGTTTAGTAACGAAGAAAGCATGATCAAAAAATATAATTTGATTCCGGAACACAACTCAACAAATTACATTCTTAAGATCATGCATCAAACAGATTTTTTCAGAGAACAAGAAATAATTGATAAATTGTTGTCAATACAACAAATAGTAACAGCATATACGGTTGAAACCGAAAGTTTAAAGTCAAAAACCAACCTAATTTTTAAATAATGGGAACCATTAACAGAAAGAAAACAAAGATAGTAGCTACACTTGGGCCGGCAACCAGCAAAAAGGAAACGCTTCTTGCAATGATGGATGAAGGTGTAAATGTATTTAGGATTAATTTTTCTCATGCAGATTATAAAGATGTTGAGGAACGGGTCAAAATGATCAGAGAATTAAACATTGAGCACGAGCATAATACTGCGATATTGGCAGATTTACAAGGCCCAAAACTTAGGGTGGGTGTCATGAAAGATGAAGTAGTGGTAAATGAAGGCGATGAAATTATATTTGCCACTGGAGAAAAATTTGAAGGCACAAAAGAACGTGTTTACATGACCTATGACAGATTTCCTCAGGACGCAAAACCAGGTGAGCGAATTTTGCTGGATGATGGTAAACTTATTTTTGAAGTAGTTAGTACTGATAAAAAAAGTGAAGTCAAAGCTAAGGTGATCCAAGGCGGGCCATTGAAATCTAAAAAGGGGGTGAACCTTCCAAATACAAATATTTCACAGCCTGCTCTTACAGAAAAGGATATAGAAGATGCCCTTTTTGCAATTAAACTGGAAGTGGATTGGATAGCCCTTTCTTTTGTAAGGCATGCTGAAGATCTGATGGAATTGCAGGAACTCATCAAAAAACATAGTAAATATAAGATTCCAATTATTGCTAAAATTGAAAAACCGGAAGCGGTCAAGAATATTGATAAAATTGTATCCTATTGTGATGGGTTGATGGTTGCAAGAGGGGATCTTGGTGTTGAGGTTCCTGCGGAAGAGGTGCCATTGATTCAGAAACAACTGGTACTAAGAGCAAAACGAGCACGAATTCCTGTAATTATTGCAACTCAAATGATGGAATCCATGATCAATAGCCTGACACCGACAAGAGCTGAGGTTAACGACGTCGCCAACTCTGTAATGGATGGGGCAGATGCAGTTATGCTGTCGGGAGAAACATCTGTAGGTAGTTATCCTGTGCAGGTAATTGAAAGAATGTCCAGCATCATCAAAAAGGTAGAGAATTCATCATTGATCCATGTGCCGCAAATGCCACCAAATATTCGTACTAACAGGTATATTACAAAGTCTGTGTGTTATCATGCAGCACTTATGGCAAACGAAATTAAAGCTAAAGCCATTTCAACCTTAACAAATAGTGGTTATACGGCTTTTCAAATTTCAGCCTGGAGACCAGACGCACATATTTTAGTATTCTCATCAAACCGAAGGATCCTAACTCAATTAAATTTACTTTGGGGTGTAAAAGCCTTTTATTATGACAGGTTTGTAAGTACTGATGAAACCATAGAAGATGTAAACGCACTGGCTTGTAAAAAAGGTTATTTAGAAGTAGGTGATATGCTGGTAAGTTTAGCCGCTATGCCAATTCAGGATAAAGGAATGGTAAACACTTTAAGGATATCTGAAATTAATACATGTAGTTTCTAAAAATCGAATTCAAGCTGAACGCTAATGCTCTTTTTTTCAATTTTCTGTGATTTTCTTTCATTATTCAAATTGGAAATTGAAATTCCGAGCAACCTGACGGAATTATTTAGTTTTTCCTGATAGAGCAATTCCTTCGCAAGTGCTAATATTAAAGTTTTATCGTTTATAAAATAGGGTACTGTCTTACTTCTGGTTTGCAAAGTAAAATCGCTGTATTTTATTTTAAGAGTGATCGTTTTTCCGGAAACCTTACTTTTTTGAAGTCGTCTTGAAACTTCATCTGTAATATGATCTAATTTTTCGAGCATAAAAATCTCTGATGACAAATTATTGCTAAAGGTCCTTTCGGCTGCCAAAGATTTTCGTATTCTGTTTGGTTTAACCTCGCTTTCATGAATACCTCTAACAACATAATAATAGTATTTACCTGATTTCCCGAATTGATCTTCTAAAAACTCAAGGGATTTTTCTTTTAGATCTTTCCCGGTAAAAATACCAAGCTGATACATTTTTTCAGTCGTCACTTTTCCAACACCATAGAATTTCCGGATGTCTAAGACTTCTAAGAAGGGTAAGACTTCATGAGGATTTACAGTTTTTTGACCATTGGGTTTATTGTAGTCACTAGCTATTTTGGCGACAAATTTATTAATGGAAATACCAGCTGATGCTGTTAGTCCAAGTTCATTAAATATTCGTTCCCTTATTTCTTTGGCAATTAAAGTGGCGCTTGGATTTCCTTTTTTATTCTCGGTCACATCGAGATAAGCCTCATCTAAAGAAAGTGGTTCTACCAAATCTGTATAATCCAGAAAAATAGCCCTTATCTTTTTGGAGATCTCGCCATATCTGTCAAATCTGGGTTTTACAAAAGTCAATTCCGGACACAGTCTTTTTGCTTGCATTCCACTCATAGCACTTCTAACACCAAATTTCCTTGCTTCATAGCTCGCTGCACTGACTACACCTCTTTTTTCACTTCCTCCTACTGCCACTGGCCTGCCTTTTAAGTCAGGGTTATCCAATTGTTCAACCGATGCATAAAATGCATCCATATCAACATGAATAATTTTTCTAATGAGTAAAGAAACTGACATCATGTAAAAATATAATATCTTTATCAAAGACATTCTAAATATGGGAAAAACAGCCATTATAATTGGCGCAACAGGGCTTACCGGAGGTTTGTTGTTGAACCGACTTTTACAAGATGAAAGATATGATTCTGTTAAATTATTTAGCAGAAGATCCTGTAAAATAGACAATCCAAAGATTGAAGAGCATTTGGTTGATGTGCTTGAATTAGATCAAAATGATAAATATTTTAGCGCAGATGAGGTTTTTTGCTGCATTGGCACAACCAAGTCAAAAACACCTGATGAAGAGCAATATCTTAAAATTGATTATGGAATTCCTGTAACTACAGCTAAGCTATGTGCAAAAAATAATATTGAAACTTTGGTAGTTCTTTCGGCAATGGGAGCTGATAAAAAAAGCAAGATTTTCTATAACAGAACCAAAGGCAAAATGGAAGAGGCGGTATTGCAGGAAAGAATTAAAAACGTATATATTCTGCAACCATCTTTAATTGGAGGTAGTAGAACGGAAAAAAGAACAGGAGAGAAAATAGCTAAAAACGTAATGAGGGCTTTAAACCCACTTTTAGTTGGAAGTTTAAAAAAGTATCGTTCTATTCATCCAAATACGATTGTAAATACTATGGTTTGGCTAGCAAACAATGACTATAATACAGGTAGAATCACTTCTGATAAGATTCAGAAAATTTCTGATAATTCTTAAAGGATCCATCAGATTTTAAACACTAATTACTAATTAAGCAATGGAAACAATAAAAAATACAATTAATCTTTTGTCACTTATTATTGTAGTTTTCTCATGCAAAACTGAATCTAAAAATGAAGCAGCAGAAAGCAAGCTATCAATAACAGAGATTAAAAAAGATTTAACTTCAAAAGGCTATCAGACCTTTGATTACATTGATCATGAGACCAAGGATACAATTCTTATGCAGCAATATTTCATGGCATTTTTAAAAAGCGGACCAACACGATCTCAAACCAAGGAAGAAGCTGATAGTCTGCAAACTCTTCATTTAGACCATCTGCAAAAAATGTACAATTTAGGCTATGCAGATATTTCTGGACCTTTTGGTGATAACGGAGACATTAGAGGCATTACTATTTATAACACACCGACCATTGAAATGGCCGATAGTTTAGCAAACAGTGATCCTATGGTCAAATCTGGAAGACTGGTTATTGAAATTCATCCGTGGTGGGCAGCAAAAGGATTCTCATTAAGGTGAAGAATATTCTATAATAAAAAAGCGCAACCAATTGGGTTGCGCTTTAAGTTTGATTAATGTTAAATCTATTATTCTATGATCACTTTTTTGTCTATAGTCTGATTGCTATCATTTGTAAGGCTAACAATGTACACACCAGAGCTTAGATTGGAAACATCCAAGCCGTTATCTAAAGTTTGACTGGATAAATTACCATAATTTCTTATGTTTTGACCTAGCATATTAGTCAAGCTTACTTTATTAGCCTGAGTTGACAATCCTTTGACATACAGCTTGTGCTCATTGTTATTCACAAAGATCAATGTATTGTCAGTACTAAAATCATTTGTATCTAACGTAGTCGCTTTAAAAACAATATCAAAACGATCTCTATCTTCACCGCTTACATCACTTGTAAAGTTATATGCACCAGTTCTAAGATCGAACTCAGTATTAGTCAAATTATCTCTTACAATGATAGTCTGGTCTTCAGGTATGTTTTTAAGTTCAAGTATTTCAATTGAATAGTTATAAGTACCTGTGCTGTTAAATACAAGATCTACAACCTTATCTTCTGTAATAGGTGAATAAGACTGAATGACCATTTTCTCATCATTTAAATAGCTATTCATGTCATCATCCTGTGGGTCGATGGTTCTGGAATCAAATCCGTAATCATATCCATCGGTAGTTTGTTCGCTGAAACCTAAAACAAAGTTTCTTTTATTCCCATTGGACACGTTTAATTCTAAACGAATAATACCCATTGAATTATTTTCTGTTGTGGCCGATTGATTTTCAGCATTAGAATTTCTAAAGAAAATAGGTCCATCTGGATCTGATTCTTTTTTGAATACTACGCTGACTGTTATTGAATTCAATATCTACCATCTTCAACTACTTCAACAAAGAATCCTTGTGCAACCGGAATATATCGTGATGGAGTTTTTACTAGATCCGACACATTTAAATCAGGATTATTCCACTGATAAGCAGGCACTTCACTGGATAGGTTAATGGTTCCATAACCACCTTCATATTCTGCCAAATAATGGCTGGCACCTGACCATTGTTCCCATAAGTATATTGTTCCAGTTGTGACTCCATCAATTACGTCATTCCCAATTACTGGGATGTTATCCTCAATAAACTTCCTTGCATCCAATGCAGAAGGATAAGGGTTACCAATTAAAGAAGTTGTTAATGTAACATCTTGTTCACTTTCATTATCAGAATCACCATCAACATCATTAGCTTCCACTAGAATAGTTCCGTTATTTGGTTTACCAACAAATGTGTATTGTTGTTCATCAGCAGGATCATTAGAACTATGTATACCTTTTTGAGTGTAACCAATACCTGGATCAATTTCAGATAGCTCATTTATTTGTTGCCAATTGTAATAGGTTTGTCCATTTTGGAATGTATATAACCAGTATCTGCTTATTTGTCCTTCAGCTTCGTATGCATTTGTAAAGTTAAACCCACTAATGCCGCCTCCATCTTTTATCATTCCAATATTATAATTGGTATTGCTATTGTTTGTAACTGCTTGCACACCCACTGGTGAACTCCAATAGTTGTACCAGTAAAAATTCAAGTTACCTTCTTGTCTGCGTAATATTCTACCATTTTCACTTGTTATCAATTCACTGTTTTCAGATTGAACCAATTGAGAATCGTCTGTAAGATCTATAGTTCCGTTAAGTTCCAGATACCAACCGTTACTTCACTTCCTGATCTCCTGACACAGAAATTGTATTACCATCTTCTAATATTAAACCATAAGATTTGGAAGTTGAAGAAAGGTTGACATTATTATTAATTCTGAATATAGCCCAAGGTTTTACTGTTGTTGGGTCTTGAATATCCCAAACATCACCATTTAACCATGTTGAAGTCGATTCCCAGTCACCATCCTCTTTTGTTTCATAAGGAATTGGTGAGGTTTGTTCCTGAATGGAATTAATATTATATAAAGTTGCATCTCTTTCAGGATAACCCGACTCGTTAAAAGTTACTCCTCCGGTTATAATATTCATTGGATAATAAGCCTGTAAGATTTGACCAAGGAATAGTATTTTCAGTAAAAAAGTCCGTTATATCTCTAGGTACAACTTTTCCCTTTACAACTCCAGTTAAAGGTTGTCCAGGGGTATCAGTATTTTGTTCAATTTCCTGAAATACCATTTGTTGCATTTGGTCTTCTGTTAATGCAACATCAAACACACGTACTTCATCAATAGATCCTTTAAAATATTCATGAATCTGTTAAGTGAATTTTTACCTATAGTAAATTTCATCACTCATTTGAACTTAATAAACCCTGAAATAGATTAGCATTAGATTCTCTAGCTCACCATTAACATATATCATCAGATCCACTTGATTGATCATAAACGGCTGCTACATGATACCATTTATTTAAATCAAATCTAGGGTATGATAAGGGAATAAGAGTCTCCATTAACCCTTACCTTTAAATTCCTGTCATCGTTAACAAATATATTAAATTATCCTGACCCACAACAAACCAATCATCACTCAAATTCGATCATCTAACTTGATCCATGCCATAATTGAGGCAGCAGATTTACCATTATTAGTATTTGTGCACTGTCCAAATAATCATCTATACCATCAAAATCTATTGTAGCCGAACCAAATGTAGAAGCATCACGATAATCAATCACCACCGACAAAAACACCATCATCAGTGATTCCTAAATCACATCGTATCTGGTAAGTCGTTTGCAGGATCATTGAATTTCATCATTAACATCTCGAGGATCATTAGTTCTCCTCCTTCAAATTCATCATCTAAACCATCACCATCTGTATCCGATTCCAAATACCGCAAGAACATATTCGATCCCGTTTTCATCCATATCCGGAGTTCCATCATTATCAGGAGTCTGTATCCAGGAAGTCAGGAATATCCGTCACCATCTGTATCACTTATATCAAACCCATTGGTATAAGCTGTATCCAATCCTGTATTGGGCAAAATCAATCACACCCATTAGGTTGAGCGTAACCTAATGTAGCTTTGAGCTTCCACATTGTCTGGAATACCATCACCATCGGCGTCTATATCTAATTCGTTATTTATGCCATCACCATCTGTATCTTCTCCATATTAAAATTATTAAAGATAGGGGCTTTATAGTCAAATATATCACATTGAGTAAATGACATTGCATAATACCTTGTCTGGAGTTATATTTGCATTATCTCTTTTAAGCTGCATTTTTATTTCAAAATAATCATTATTGTCACTATTTCATCCGTTGCATCTAGTTTAAATTGAAAATAGGATCTTAAAATTGTATTTGTATGAAAAGCCATCATAAGTAACTGTTCCTGCAGTAATTCCTGCATCCATCTCATAATCATCTTGAGTTAACGAAGTTGGATTATCAACTCCGTATGCAGAAGGATTATAATATCTTACAGATTCCTGATAATTATCTGTTCCATCACAATCCCAAGTAGTTCCACCAATACTGAATAAGGTTGTGTTGGAATCGTGTTGGTATCATCTGTTGGATCATCAGGGTCATTATCTACTAAAGTAAACCGGAATGTTATTCCAGGCACCGTTTCGGATCAGTACCACATTATTAAATCTAATTCTTGTTTGTAAAGAATGTAGGCAACTATTTACCAATCAGTCATCATCTAGATCAACTAGAGTTGCATTATCAAGTTCAATAATTTCGACTAACACATCATAACCTTCTGTTGCATTCGAAAATCTATAAACAGCACCTACCTGTCCAGCACCTCCAGTTTCTGGAGTCGGATCTGAATCTATACACCAGTGCCACTTAAAAATACTAAGGCTGGAACCTGGCAATTAAATTGATTCAAATCTAATCCTTCAGCAGTATCTAGAATACCATCATTGTCATCATCTGACATCTATAAGGTCAATTACACCATCAAGATCTGTATCATCAAAATTGCATTGTGTATTACTATTTACATTAAAATTTGATTAGGACCACCTGTACTAGTAAGCTGAATTAATATCAATATTTTGATCAGCAATTCCTTCAACTTCTACAGTCAATGACCATTCCAACTAGACCAGCCTCCGGCAAA
This sequence comes from uncultured Flavobacteriaceae bacterium, assembly GCA_963827785.1. Taxonomy (GTDB): domain Bacteria; phylum Bacteroidota; class Bacteroidia; order Flavobacteriales; family Flavobacteriaceae; genus Site-B1. Next base: position 33,729 of record CAWHCT010000044.1, read on the forward strand.
GATCAAACAATTTTACTGAATAATTACCTGCATCAGGATCAACTGTTAAACAGCCTAAATCATAAGTTGCTGTAAAAACATCAGAACCGGACGATGAAACATGTCGGAATTAGTTAAAATGTTAAATTATTTGCTTGGTCATAAACTTCAACTTTATTTTGAGCAGCATTGTTTGGCCAGTTTACGGTTATCTTTACTCGGTTAGTTTGAGCAAAAATAAAACTGCTGGATATTAATGCAATTAATAAAAGCAGTTTGCTTGAGTAGTTTTTTTTCATAGTGTTAGGACATTTAATGGAAAAAAAACAGACCTCAAATCTGCTAATTTTCCTTGTTATTAAATCATTTCTTCAATTAATAGCAGAACTAAAGTACTTTAAAACCAGTAACTTAATTAATTTATTCGATTAATTATGAGCTATTCTCGTTGAAATGCCGGATAAAAGTTGAAATGTAAAGAAAAAAGGATAAGATTATTTTTTTTGGTACGGAGAGATAAGTAGTATAAAAAATAAGGATTTTTACTAAAATAGCAGGCTATTTATTAAAGGAATATTCCTTTTCAACCTTGCAAATCCGGACATGATAACTGCTGTACCATTTTTCTTTCCAATTTTCTGAGCGACTAGATGGTCTAAATTCTGTCTTCCAGTTTTTAATAGCATCTAAACTGTCCCAATAGCTTATAGTAATTCCAACTGTCATTTCTGGCACTGTCCATTCCTAAAAACCCAGGTTGTTGTTTGGCTAATTCCTCCATCTTTTGGGATGTTTCATCATAGCCATTTTCAACATCAGTTCTTATTGAAGTGAATATGACAGCGTAATAAGGTTCTTTCATAACAAGTCAATCTTTATAAATAGCTATTTTTATATCATCCTTGCTAGTCATACTGGCACGATACATTCCGGCTGTATTGAATTCCAAACGCTATATTCCCGTTTTTATCAACCGCAATTATACCGCCATCACCTCCTAATTCCGGGACCTTTTTCTGGATTACTTCTTTAGCGGCCTCATCCAAACTCAGACCTTTATATTCCATTAATGCTGAAATGTCATGGGCTACCATAGCTCTTATAAAATATTCTCCCCAGCCAGTACTGGATACTGCACAAGTATTGTTGTTGGCATAAGTTCCCGCACCAATAATAGGCGCATCACCAATGCGTCCCCAGCGTTTATTGGTCATTCCTCCAGTTGAAGTTCCGGCAGCGAGATTTCCATTTTTGTCTAAAGCCACACAGCCAACCGTACCGAATTTATAATCCTTGGTATCATGATCATAAAAAGCTGATTTTCTGATATTGTCGATTTTTTCTTTTTCCAATTCTTTGACCCGATTTAAGGATCTCATTCTATTTTCAGTATAGAAATAAGATGGATCAACGATATCTAAATTTTGTTCTTTAGCAAACTGTTCTGCTCCATCGCCTGACAGCATTACATGTGGAGATCTCTCCATAATTGTTCGAGCCAGACTTATTGGGTTTTTGACGATTTTCGTTCCGGCGGAGGCACCTGCATTGAGATTTGAACCATCCATAATTGATGCATCTAATTCGTTGGTTCCGGCATTTGTAAAAACAGCTCCTTTTCCAGCATTGAATAAAGGGGAATCTTCCAAAACAGTAATGGTTTTTTCAACTGCATCAAGACTTGTTCCACCATCATTTAAAATCGAATATCCAATTCGAATTGCCTCTTCAAGCTTCTCTTTGTAAGCAGCCTCTTTTTCAGGGGACATATTTTCTTTTAAAATTGTTCCGGCGCCACCATGAATAGCAATAGCAAATTCATGATTATTATTTTCGAAAGGACTTGGAGGTGGAGGTGGTGGAGGTGATTGAATTTCACTTTCTTTGATTTCGGAATCAATTAGTCTCCCTTCATTTCTACAATTAAAGAGAAATACAATGCCGACTATTATTAAAAAGATATTTTTTTTCATAAGAATTCTTAGATAAATTAAGTGCACTAAAGTTAGTACTTTTTAGGACTGAAGGAATCTGTAAAAGCAACTTTTTATCAGTATCTTTGCCCTAGATTAAATAATTCGTAAAAAACATATAAATATGCAAGCAGTTGTTATTGATTTCGGAATAGAAAAAGCACTTAAAGAGTTAGGTGTTAAAGAAATAAATGAAGGAACTTCAACTGGTTCTAATTGGTTTTCCAAAGGAGAATTAGTTAAAAGTTATTCACCTGTTGACGGCAAGTTAATAGGATCGGTTAAAACCACTACCAAAGATGATTATGAAAAAATGATGAAAACGGCAACATCGGCATTTAAAACATGGAGATTAATGCCTGCGCCTCAAAGAGGAGAAATAGTTCGTCAATTTGGAGATAAATTAAGAGAAAAAAAAGAAGCGTTAGGGAAGTTGGTATCCTATGAAATGGGTAAAAGCTATCAGGAAGGATTAGGAGAAGTACAGGAAATGATAGATATCTGTGATTTTGCGGTTGGACTGTCACGTCAGTTACATGGATTAACTATGCATAGTGAGAGACCTGGACATAGAATGTATGAGCAATACCATCCGTTGGGAGTTGTAGGAATTATTTCAGCATTTAATTTTCCAGTGGCTGTTTGGGCTTGGAACACTGCCTTAGCATGGATTTGCGGTGATGTATGTGTATGGAAACCATCAGAAAAAGCGCCTTTGTGCGGAATTGCCTGCCAGAATATTGCAGCGGAAGTCTTTAAAGCGAATAATTTACCTGAAGGGATCTCATGTTTAATTAATGGCGATTATAAAGTCGGTGAATTAATGACAAAAGACAATACGAGTGCCGTTAATTTCTGCAACAGGATCTATCAGAATGGGTAAAATTGTAGCTCAGGAAGTTGCAAAGAGATTAGGTAAATCCCTTTTGGAGTTAGGTGGTAATAATGCCATTATTGTAACACCTGATGCGGATATAAAAATGACCATAATTGGTGCTGTTTTTGGTGCTGTTGGAACCGCTGGACAACGTTGTACTTCAACTCGAAGATTGATCATTCATGAAAGTATTTACGACAAAGTTAAATCGGCACTAGTTGATGCTTATAAACAAATGCGAATTGGAAATCCATTAGATCGAAAACAACCATGTAGGACCGTTAATTGACAAAGATGCAGTAAAAATGTATCAGGCTAGCTTTAGATAAAGTTGTGGAAGAAGGTGGAAGGGTTATTGTTGAAGGAGGAGTACTTTCAGGGGAAGGCTATGAGAGTGGTTGTTATGTAAAACCTGCGATTGCCGAAGCTGATAATTCGTTTGAAATAGTGCAACATGAGACTTTTGCTCCGGTTTTATATTTATTAAAATATAATGGAGGAGTTGAAAATGCTATTGAGATACAAAATGGTGTTGTTCAAGGGTTATCTTCAGCCATAATGACCAATAATTTGCGTGAAGCTGAACGTTTCTTGTCTGTAGCGGGTTCTGATTGTGGTATTGCAAATGTGAATATTGGAACTTCGGGTGCAGAAATTGGCGGAGCCTTTGGTGGTGAAAAAGAAACAGGAGGGGGACGTGAGTCCGGAAGTGATGCATGGAAAATCTATATGAGAAGACAAACGAATACCATAAATTATACAACCAATTTACCATTGGCTCAGGGAATAAAATTTGATTTGTAATAATTATATAAATCTTTTAAAAAATCACATGTTCAATGTGGTTTTTTTATGCAAAAAACCTTGCTTCAGTGCCGGAACTTTGTCGGGAGAAGCAAGGTTATAAATAATGATTAATAGCACTGCAAAAATCGCAATACTGCATGTATTGTCCGAAATTTTTTTATAAATAATTAAAAGAAAATAATTTATAATCGATAAAAAACCTATTTAACCGCTGAGCAGTTTAAAATAAATAATTTGGCTTGTTTTGAGTGAGGAGTTAGACCTATTTAAACAAAAAAACCTTGCTTCAGTGCCGTAACTTTGTCGGGAGAAGCAAGGTCGTATATAAATTTGATTAATAGCAATACTAATTTCGTAAAAAATCAGTAATCAACCACTAAAAAATCTATAATTGGTCAATAAATCTGTATAAGTGGTAATTTTATACATATATGTTATTAAATTTATTCAATTAGCTATATTTAACTTTCCTTAAAATTCTGACAGACTCTTTGTAAAGCTCAAATAATTCCTCACTATAATTTCTTAAATAAGGTCTGGCTTCATTGAGTTTGTCGATTGCTTCATGAAATAGATTTAAGTAACATATTAAATACGTTGCCGGAAGGTTCTTTAGATCTCGCTCTTCGTTTTTATTTAATAAAAGACCTTTTTTTAATTTATCCAGAATAGAATTATTTGCATTGTAAATGTGATGCAAAACTTTTTTATCAAATTGAGGAGGTTCAAAAAGCAGCTTCGTTTCTATACTGTAATTGACACTGTCATCAAACAGAATTTTAGTTTCTTCAAGTTTATAATATTTGTAATTATTATGAAGACCAAGATTAACATATTCTATTATCTTAAAATGGTCATTATCGAAAGAGATGGAAACCTCGTCTAAAGTGGAGAAGAATAATCTTACCTGTTCATTGATGAGTTCAATATCCACCCTTGAATAAAATTCACCATCTTCCACAATTTTTTGTTGCCCGGACCAGCATAACACAAAATATTCTTTGAACACCTTATATTGTGGATTAAAATCCTGTCGCTTGTTCATGAAATGAAACACACCATCTAAAGTATATTCAATATTATTTTGTGCATGGTTTTCAATAGCGGCAACAATTTCAGAATTGACATCTTTAATTTCTATGTCAAACACTTTGGGCATGCTCATGCTGCCGTCCCTAAGAAAAACAGATCCACCATAATATTTCCAAATATTTTTACGAAGGGAGGTAATTTTATCATTCGCCCTGATGGTTACAAGCCCAACAACTTTATCATCAGGTAAATGTGGAAAAGGTATATTTTCGTATTGAACAATAGGCGGATTTGCTAAGTAAGCATTAATTAAATTTTGGATTTTGCTGTCATCGAAAAAATCCACACCAACAATATTGTTATCCTCATCTTCAACACCAATAACAATATATGAGTTGTTTTTAGGATTACTGTTTGACAAAGCACAAATATGCTTTAAGAATTTGGCCTTTCCTTCTTTCTGACTTATGTCGATCTTCCGCTTTTTATCGTAAAAGCTATTCTCATCATTATGAGCAAGCAGGTTTTTTATAAGGAGGCGTTTATTGATCATTTAAAGGTCCTTCTTGACTATTGTACTGTTTGCCTGAGCAGTTGGAAACACCAGCAAATCTGCAATATTAACATGTTGTGGTCTTGAAATTGTAAAATAAATGATTTCTGCAATGTCCTCAGCCTGTAAGGCTTTGAATCCTTTATAAACTGAATCAGCTTTTGAATCTCCTTTAAAGCGAACCTTGGAGAATTCGGTTTCAACCAAACCAGGGTTTATTGCAGACACTTTAATTCCGAAAGGATTTAAGTCAATTCGCATCCCTTCAGTAATTGCAATAACAGCATGTTTGCTCCCACAGTAAACATTCCCTTTAGGATATACTTCTTTTCCTGCCGATGAACCAATGTTTACAATATGTCCGGATTGCCTTGCGGTCATTTGAGGAATCACCGCCTTACTGACATACAAGAGGCCTTTTACATTAATATCCATCATAGCATCCCAGTCATCTAAACTCCCATCCTGAATAGGATCAAGCCCATGAGCATTTCCGGCATTATTGATCAAAATATCTATTTGCTTAAATTTTTCAGGAATGGAATCAATGGCCTTTTTAACTTCAGTTTTATCTCGTACATCAAAATTTAATGTACAGACATCTGTTAATTTTTCCAATGCATGTTCAACTATTTCCAGGCGTTCTTGTCGTCGCCCGCAAAGGATAAGATTTATGCCATGTTTTGCGAACTCATGAGCTGTTGCTCTTCCAATTCCGCTGGTTGCTCCGGTTATAAGTGCTGTTTTTTTCATTTTAAGGTACTTTATGTCCTTGACTTGCTGTCAGTATTAAAAACCAATCTTCCAGTTCCAATTCTATTTTGGTTGCCTCCATGGCGTCTTTAATTCGTCGTTTGTTTGTTGTGCCAATTACCGGATGGGTTTTTGAAGGATGTTTCAGTAACCAGGCTAAAAGCAACTGGTCTTCGGTCGCCTGATACTTATCCAAAAGTTCACCAAGTTGTTTGTGGATTCTTCGGGTTTGTTCAGTATCTTCCTTGAATACGTGTCCTAGCGGTGACCAGGCCATTGGGGTTATATTCTTGATCATCATTTGATCAAGAAAACCATTATACATTGCAGAATCAGCTGTTAACGAAAATTCTATTTGGTTGACGGATATTGATAAATATTTTGAAATTAGATCTACTTGTGAAGATGTAAAGTTAGAGACACCAAAGTCCTTGATCTTCCCTTGATTTTTAAGAAGCACTATTGCTTCAGCAATTTCTTCAGGTTGCATAAGTGGACTTGGTCTATGAAGCAGGAACAGATCCAAATATTCTGTTTGCAGGTTTTTAAGAGATTCCTCTGCAGACCAAATTATGTAATCCTTACTGTAATTATAATGTTTGACTTTATTATTCCTATTTTCTGCCAGGTACTGAATACCACATTTAGAAATAAGTTCTATGTCTTCACGTTTAATTCCGCTTTCCGTGAAGGCATTTCCAAATTCAGATTCAGTTGTATAGCCTCCATAAATGTCTGCATGATCAAAAGTAGTTACATGATTATCAACACAATGGTTCATTAAGGAAATCATCTCATTTTTTGACAAGGGCTTTACCAAAACTTCCCCAAGACATGACTCCGGCAATTATTCTTGAATAGTTGTTTTTAGTCATTTAATTCAATTAAAGTCTAAAATTAGAAAACAAAATACTTATAAACTCTTTTAAATACTGGAATTTTTAACCAATTATTAACAGCATTAATAGAAATATTTTAACAATTTGCACCGTTAAAAAATGTTCATTACATACGAGTTCTAAAAAATTAAAACAAGATGGAAGAAACCAGTACAATCGATATTAAAGCGATTAATGAAAAAATTGAGAAAGAAAGTGCTTTTGTTGACCTACTAACACTGGAAATGAATAAGGTTATTGTAGGGCAAAAGCATATGATTGAAAGACTATTGATCGGATTGTTGGGACAAGGACATATATTACTGGAAGGTGTTCCGGGTCTCGCTAAAACTTTAGCAATAAGCAGCTTGTCTAAGGCTATAGAAGCCAGTTTTAGCAGAATACAATTCACACCAGATCTTTTACCGGCCGATGTTGTTGGCACATTGATCTACAATGTTAAGGAGAATGATTTCTCAATAAAAAAAGGGCCGATTTTTGCCAATTTTATTCTTGCTGATGAGATAAACAGAGCACCTGCAAAAGTCCAATCTGCTTTACTGGAGGCCATGCAGGAAAAGCAAGTGACCATAGGTGATGAAACTTACATTCTGGATAGACCATTTTTGGTTATGGCGACCCAGAATCCTGTTGAACAGGAAGGAACTTATCCTTTACCTGAAGCTCAGGTTGACAGGTTTATGCTTAAAACTATAATTGATTATCCAAAAATGGATGAGGAGCAATTAATTATGAGGGCCAATTTGAAAGATAGCCTTGAAAAAATTAAACCTGTTGTTTCCGTTAAGCAAATACTTAAAGCTCAAAGTGCTGTTCGTGAGGTTTATATGGACGAAAAAATTGAAAAATATATACTGGATATAGTATTTGCAACACGTTACCCTGAAAAATATAAACTTTCAGAATCTAAAGCCTCTAATTTCTTTTGGAGCTTCACCTAGAGGAAGTATTAATTTGGCAAATGCTGCAAAATGTTATGCATTTATCAGGAGAAGAGGCTATGTGATTCCTGAAGATGTGAGGGCTGTGGTTCATGATGTGTTGAGGCACAGAATTGGAATTACCTATGAAGCCGAAGCAGAAAATGTAACTTCAGAAGATATCATTAATAAAATTGTAAACGAAATAGAAGTACCATAGGAATTCAGATTTTAGAATGACGAATTACGATTTGTGATTTTTTAGAAATCGTAAATCAAAAATACACCATCGTAAATCAAAAAATGGATACTAAAGAATTACTAAAAAAAGTTAGAAAGATCGAGATCAAGACAAGACGCTTGTCTGATCATATTTTTGGAGGAGAATATCATTCTACTTTCAAAGGACGAGGTATGACCTTTAGTGAAGTTAGACAATACCAATATGGCGATGATGTAAGAAGTATTGATTGGAATGTAACAGCCCGTTACAATGAACCATCATGTCAAGGTTTTTGAAGAAGAAAGAGAATTGACCATGATGTTAATGGTCGATTTTTCAGGAAGTAAGCTTTTTGGCACCATGAAACAATTTAAAATTGAAGTAGTAACTGAAATTGCCGCAACTCTTGCCTTTTCGGCAACACAGAATAATGACAAAATTGGGTTGATCCTGTTTTCTGATGAAGTTGAACTTTATATTCCACCTAAAAAAGGACGTTCACATGTACTTAGGATTATTCGTGAACTTATAGAATTTGAACCGAAAAGTAAACTCACCAATGTCACAGAAGCTTTAAAATTCTTGTCAAATGTGATGAAGAAAAAAGCCATAGTTTTTGTGTTATCAGATTTTATTACAGATGATTACCGAACATACACTTAAAATAGCAGCGAAGAGACATGATGTTACAGGAATTAGGGTTTATGATAAAAGAGAAGAGGAAATTCCAAATCTTGGAATGGTTGAAATGCAGGATGAAGAAACGGGTGAATTGATGCTTGTAAATACATCTTCAAAAAAAGTAAGAGATAATTATCAACACTATTACCGAGATAGGGTAGAATACTTCAAGGATAGCTTCGCGAAATCAGGCGCAGGAGTTATCGATTGTCGAGTGGATGAAAGTTACGTGAAAAAGTTGTTGGGATACTTTAAGCGAAGAGGATAGAACAATAAATTATCAGGTCGAGTTCAATCGAGACCTAATTGGAAATGAAGAATATCAATTCAAATAGAAATGAATCAAGAATCAAGAACCAAGAGTTAAGACTTGTATTGTCTTGTATCCTTGTTTTTGTCTCTTTATCCTCCTTCTCTCAGGTGACTTCATCTATTGATTTGGATTCTATAAAGATTGGTGAACAGATAACCTATAAGATACAAGTTGAGGCTGATACTACTGATTTTGTTGCTTTTCCTGAAGGACAAACCTTTTTACCACTTGAAGTAATTGAATCTTTTAAAGTGGATACAACAATTATTGATATCAGGATGAGTCTTATTAAAAAATATGCCCTGACTCAATTCGATTCGGGTTCATTCACAATTCCAAGACAAAAGATTGCGGTCAGCGAACAAATTCTATTTTACAGACTCTCTAAAAATTGAAGTTAGAAACGTTGAAATTGACACTACAAAACAGGGCTTATATGACATAAAACCTTTAATTAATGTTGATAAGAGTCCGAGCAAATGGTGGAAATATTTATTAATTGGATTGTTGATCCTTGGCGTGTTATCATATTTACTTTATTGGTTTATCTGGAGGAAAAAACCATTATCTGATGCAGAAAAAATAGCATTGTTACCTCCATATGACAGAGCCAAGTTAGCCCTAAAAAAATTGGAAGAGAGTGACTATTTAGAAAATCAAGCTCTAAAGGATTATTATTCAGAATTAACACTGATAATCAGAAAATATCTGGATGAAAAGGTTTATGATCATTCACTGGAAAGTACAACAGATGAGTTAATAAATAGATTACTCTTGTTAAAAGAAGCGAACAAGATTGACCTCAGTAAAGAGACTATCAAAAATATTGAAAGTATTTTAAAAAGAGCTGACTTGGTGAAGTTTGCAAAAGGTGCACCGGAAATTGCCTTAGCTCAAATAGACAAACAAACTATAGAAGCAGAAATAGACCATGTAAAAGAAGCACTTCCGGAGCCTTCTGAAGAGGAAAAACTTTTGGATGAAAAGTATAGGGAACAAATCGAACGAAAACAGAAGACAAAAAAAGTGATCCTGACAACTGCAATTGCATTTGTTGTATTAGTAATAATTATAACAGGGTTTTCTTTAAAATATGGATTCAATTATGTTAAGGACACTATTATTGGTCATGACAGCAAAGAGTTACTGGAAACCAAAGAATGGGTAACAAGCGAGTATGGTGCACCACCATTGGTCATTAAAACTCCAAAAGTATTAATGAGGGTAAACCCTCAAATACCAGATGGAATGCAACGAGCGGTTCAGGATACCCAAATGTTTGTCTATGGAAGTTTAATGAGTAACTTTTACATTGTAGTTAATAGCACCTTACTTAATCCGCAAGTTGAATTCGATCTAAATAAGGCGGTAGAAAATGTCATGCTTCAATTTGAGGCTCAGGGAGCTCAAAACATCATTACAAAACAAGATGAATTTGTAACACCTAACGGAGCTAAAGGTATTGATATTCATGGCACGATGACTTTGGTTAATCCGGCTACAAACAAAGAAATGGACAGTAAATATTCAATACTTAATTTTTATAATAATGGTGCATATCAGCAGGTGCAGCTGATATATGATAGAAACGATGAATATGCAGAGCAAATAGTTCAAAGAGTCATTAACTCTATTGAATTAATAAAACCACAGGTATAAATGTTTGAAGGAATAGAATTTGTAAACAAACAATTTTTCTGGCTGCTTTTATTGCTGCCACTAGCTATTCTTTGGTATGTTTTAAAACAGAATAAACAAACAGCCGAATTAAAAATGTCTTCCTTGAAAGGGTTCAAAATTTCGAATTCGTTTTTGCCAAGACTCAAACACCTGTTGTTTGCCTTTAGGCTTTTAGCTTTGGTTTTAATAATTATGGGATTAGCAAGACCACAAACGGTGGATGTTAGCACCAAAACAAAGACCACGAGAGGAATTGACATCATTATTGCTATAGATGTTTCGGCAAGTATGCTAGCCAAGGATCTAACACCTAACAGACTTGAGGCGCTTAAAAGTGTAGCGGCAGAATTTATAAATGGAAGGCCGAATGACAGAATAGGATTGGTGGAATATGCCGGCGAGAGTTATACAAAAACTCCAATTACAAGCGATAAGTCAATTATTTTGAAGTCTTTAAAAAGTATAGAATACAATACTATAATTGAAGGAGGAACAGCGATAGGCATGGGGCTTGCTACATCGGTTAATCGACTGAAGGACAGTAAAGCCAAAAGTAAAGTGATCATTCTGTTGACAGATGGAGTAAATAATTCCGGGTTTATTGATCCGAAAATGGCAAGTGATCTGGCAATAGAATATGGCATAAAAACATATACAATTGGTTTAGGCACAAATGGAATGGCCTTATCTCCTGTTGCCATTAAACCCAATGGAACTTTTCAATATGGACGAGTACAGGTGGAGATAGATGAAGATCTGCTAAAGGAAATTGCCGAAGCAACCGGAGGGAAATATTTCAGAGCAACGAATAACGAAAAATTAAAGGAGATCTATAAAGAGATCAATAAACTGGAAAAAACAGATGTTGAAGAGTTTAAATTCTATAATTACGAAGAAAAATATAGGCCGTTAGTATTATTAGCAATAGGTTTATTGCTTTTAGAATTGCTATTGAGATTTACGATATTTAGAAGTTTTGTTTAAAATAGTACCAAGAACCAAGACTTTAAAGCATTGGGATTTATAAAAATGAATGAGTTAATTGAACATAAAAGCTGGTGGAAACTAAATGGGAGATGGTTTATTTCTTTAATGATAGCAGTATTCATTGGATTAGGACTAATTTTTAATTCAAAAGTTGGAGAAAGTATTACAGATATTACAAGGGCTTATACTGATGCTTCTATTTATGAAAATGCTTTAGAGTTAGCTCAAAAAAATAATCAAATAAAGAAATTGTTGGGTAAGTTAAAACCAATAGATAACATGGCAATTTTTGAAGGCTCTGTGATATATTCCAATAATAATAACTCTGTTGATATGAGTTTAAGAGTGAAAGGCTCTAAAGGAAAAGGTAAAATTGAAATTTCTGCTGATAAAAAAGAGGCAGAATGGAATTATAGTAAAATTAATATTAGAATAAAAGATCCGAAACAAACAATTAAAATTTTAAAATGAAATTATTCATGTATTAGAGGCAAAAACTGCCAAATAAATACTGCAAACTGAAGATTTAACATGTATCAATTAGAAGAAAGAATATGGTTTTGGTTGTTGCTATTAATACCGATAATATTGGTACTATTTGCTATACTGCAGATCTGGAAACAGAAGGTCCAAAATAAGTTTTCGGATAAGAGGCTTTTGAACAAACTAGCCCCTAACAGGTCGATTATAAAATCACTCTTAAAGATAATCTTGTTTTGTTTGGCTATAGCCAGCATTGTCATTGCACTTGTTAATCCTAAAGTCGGGACCAAATTAGAAACTATAAAACGTGAAGGGGTGGACATTGTTTTTGCTGTTGATGTTTCAAAAAGTATGCTGGCTGAGGACATAGCACCAAATCGTCTTGAAAAGTCAAAACAACTTGTAACTCAGATCATAAATAATCTGGCAAGTGACCGAATTGGAATTATTGCCTATGCAGGAAAGGCATTTCCACAATTGCCAATTACAACAGACTATGCTTCGGCAAAAATGTTTTTGCAGAATATGAACACAGACATGTTATCATCTCAAGGGACCGCAATTGATGAAGCAATAGATTTGGCTAAAACTTATTATGATGATGAAGAGCAAACCAACAGAGTGCTTATTATTATTTCTGATGGAGAAGATCATGGAGAACGAGCTGTTGATGCTGCGGAAGAAGCCAGTGAGGATGGTATAAAAATATTCACTATTGGAGTAGGAAGTGATAAAGGAGCTCCAATCCCGATTAAAAGAGGAAGTATCGTTTTAAATTATAAAAAAGATAATGAAGGTGAAACCGTAATTACAAAATTGGATGAGGAAACACTTCAAAATATAGCCAGCAAAGCAAATGGAGTCTATATCAATGGTGAAAACACTGGTGAGGTTGTAGAAAAAATACGTGATATATTGAATAAGATGGATAAGCAGGAATTTGAATCGAAACAAGTGGCAGAATTTAAAGATCAATTCCAATGGTTTTTGGGCTTTGCATTTTTCTTTTTGTTACTAGACGTTTTCCTTTTAGACAGAAAAACAGAATGGTTGAAAAAGTTGAATTTGTTTAATGAAAACTTTTAGTTTTCTCAAATATAAAAACCTTTAAAAATGAAGTAGGATGTATTTCAGATATTTTATAAAACCTTTAACTGTATCAAATCTATTTGTTTTATAATTTCGTTGATATAAAATACCATTCTCAATAATGTTGGGAATTTATGTAAAATGAAGAAAATACTATACATATTAATCAGTTTGACAACCTTGGTGGGTTATGCCCAAATGAAGGATTTGGCGTTACAAAAATCCAATGATTATGTATATCGAGGGGAACGAATTGTTGATCAGAAGATTTTATTTCGGCAGAAATGGAATATCGTAAAGCCATTTCAAAAAGCCCTTCAAATGCAATTGGCACTTACAATTTGGGCAATGCCTATTACAAGAACGGAAAGTTTAGTGAAGCCATATTAAGACATCAGGAAGCCATAAAATCGGCAGTTACCAAAGAAGAAAAGCATATGGCATATCATAATATCGGTAACACCCTGATGCAGAACAAACAATGTAAAGAAGCCGTTGAGGCTTACAAAAATGCTCTCAGAAATAATCCAAATGATGATGAAACCAGATATAATCTTGGATTAGCAAAAGAATGCGCTAAAGAAGAAGGCGGAGGAGGGGAAGATCAAAATCAGGATCAAGACCAGGATCAGAAAGAAGATCAGCAAAAGGAAGACAAAAAGGACGAAGGAGATAATAAGGAAGATAAAGAGGACGAAGGCGATCAGGACGAAAAAGAAGGAGACCAAAAAGAAGATGAACAGGGCCAGCCAAAGGACGAGAAAGAGGATAAGGGACAAGAAGGAGATGAGAAAAAAGAACAAAAGCCAAAACCTCAACCCGGACAATTATCTCCTCAACAAATAAAAAACCTTTTGGAGGCAATGAATGATCAGGAAAAGCAGGTCCAGGAAAAAATAAATGCCCAAAAGGCAAAAGGTATCAATGTTCAAACGGATAAAGATTGGTAAGAAGAACTAATGAAATTTGTTAAACACATATCGTTAATTTTATTTCTTATTTCCGGTTTGGCATGCGCTCAGGTTAAATTTGAGGTCAAGGTCAGTAAGAACAATCTTGGAATCAATGAGAGGTTGCGTGTGGATTTTGAAATGAATCAGGATGGAGATGATTTTAACCCACCCAATTTTGCAAATTTTACCGTAGTTGGAGGCCCAAATCAATCTGTTAGTAATTCCTGGATTAATGGAAAAAGATCATATTCAAAAACCTACAGTTATTTCTTATCACCCCAAAAAAGAGGCACTTTTGTTATTGATCAGGCCACCATCGTAATTGACGGACAAATCTACAAGACCAGTCCTGTAAAAATTACCGTTACAGCGGCCGTTGACAAACCTAAGGATCCTAATGATCCTGAATATGTCGCATCAGAGAACATACATTTGGTAGCAGAAGTATCTAATGCTTATCCATATTTAAATCAGGCAATTACAGTTGTTTATAAGTTATATGTTTCACCAAATACAGGAGTGAGCAATTGGCGTGAAATTGACAATCCAAGATTTAATGATTTTTGGAGCCAGAATATAGATATCAAGGGTCTAAAAGTTGAGAACGGTACTTACGATGGTGAGGATTACAGATATGTAGTGTTAAGAAGAACTGTGCTATATCCACAAAAAACCGGAAAACTCAATATAGAGCCATTAAGTCTTGATATTACTGTTGATGTTCCAACCAACCGAAGGGATATCTTTGGCGGTCGATTAATGAAACAAGTTCATAAAACTGTTTCGGCAGGCAACAGAACTATAAATGTAAAACCTTTACCTGAAGCTGGAAAGCCAATAGATTTTACAGGAGCAGTTGGTAATTTTGATTTTAAAGTTTCAACTACAAAAACAGAATTGAATGCCACTGAATCTTTGCAGGCTAAGGTAAAAGTGTCCGGAAACGGGAATTTAAAACTGTTTGAATTACCTAAACTAACCGTTCCTAGCTCTTTGGAAGTTTATGAGCCTGAAAAGTCAGACAATATAAACACTACAATTCAGGGAATGCAGGGAGAAAGGGTAGAGAGTTATACCATTGTTCCACAATACAAAGGAAAATATCCTGTTCCGAGCATTTCATTTTCATATTTTGATCCGAGAACAGAAAGTTATAGAAGATTATCTTCTGATGAGATCGTAATAGACGTCATGGAAGGGCCTGCCAATAGTGCAAATTCCGGTAACCAGCCAAACAATAATTTTAAACAGCAAGTTATCGCAAATACTAATCAATTTGCGTTCATAAAAACAAGAACAATTTTCATTCCTCAGGAGTCCAAAGATTTCTTTAGGTCTAAATTGTTCTGGAGCAGTTTAGTTCTGCCATTGTTGGCTATTCCATTTGCAATCGTTTTTAGACGAAAAAAAGCAGTTAGAGACGCCGATTTCGAGGGTATCAGGATAAGAAAGGCAGATAAAATGGCAAGAAAATATTTAGGTGAATCAAAAAAGTCTCTTGGAAACAAGGAGTCTTTTTATATAGCACTGGAAAAAGCACTTCATAATTATTTAAAAGCTAAATTACGAATTGAAACTTCCGATTTGAGCAAGGATAAGATCACAACTTTATTGAGCGAAAGAAAGGTAAATGAATCAACAATTTCAGAATTCCTTTCCCTTTTAAAAAGCTGTGAATTAGCAAGATATACGCCTTCAACAAAGGTGGAAATGAGAATGGATTATGACAAAGCATCCAAAACAATCTCAATGTTGGATAAACAAATAAGTTAACATGAAATCCATCTTATACATATTAACTTTTTTGTTAAGCGTTATTACTTCTGCCCAAAATGAGTCACTATTTGAAGAAGGGAATACGCTTTACAGTAATGGAAAATATTATGAAGCTATTGAGAAATATGAAGCAATTATAAATTCCGGATATCAGTCTGCTGAAGTTTATTTTAATTTAGGAAATGCTCATTATAAACTTAATCGAATAGCGCCCAGCATATATTATTATGAAAAGGCCTTACTACTTGCTCCTAGTGATAAGGAGATCCTTAATAACTTATCCTTTGCCCAAAATATGACAATAGATGCAATAGAAACTGTGCCAGAAATAGGGATTTCCAGATTTCTTAGAAAAGCGATAAATACTTTTAGTTTTGATACTTGGGCTTATTTGTCTGTATCATTTATGATCTTGTTCATCATATTGTTTTTGGCCTATTATTTTACTTCAAATACTGGTAAAAAGAGATTCACTTTCGTCACTAGTATAATTTCTATTTTTTTGATGCTACTCTTCTTAACATTTGCCTTTAAAAAACAATCTATAGATAGAAAAGATAATCCTGCCATAGTTTTCTCTAAAGAGTCTGTAGTTAGAACAGACCCAAATCTTAGTGGCGGAGAAGCCTTCAGACTTCATGAAGGAACTAAAGTTCAGGTTGTTGACACCCTTAATAACTGGTCAGAGATTTTATTGGTTGATGGTAAAACAGGATGGATTATTACCGAAAACATAAAATTGTTAAAGGAACTTTAATTATTTTTTATTAGGTTACTTTTTAAGATATTTTATATTTGCAGCAAATCAATAGAAGAAATGGCTAAAAAGATAATCACAATTTTCTTTTTATGTTTATTTATGGCATTTTTAACTGCGCCATCAATAATCGTGGCCATTGACGATTCTACAGATATTACAATTCTTTTTAGTAATCCGGAAGAAGAAGAGAATGAACAGAATACAAATTTGAAAATTCCGGACATAAACAATTCTTACAATCGCGAAGTTTTTTTGACTTCCATTGATGAATTATTATTGGAATACAGGTTTAATCACTATTCCATTCCTCACCTAAATTTATTCAGTCCACCTCCGGACCTTTTTTTATAAAATTTAAAGTCATTCGGCATATTAGCTCAGAATTAATTTTGAATTAACATTTGACGAGGATCTAATTTAAAACCTCGAAAACTATTATATTGCCTTTTTAAACTCAGAGACAAATCAGGCATAATTATTTTAAAACATAAATTATGAAAGCACATACAAAAGAAACACAAGCTACAATGACCCCTCAAAAGTCATTACAATATTTAAAAGAGGGAAACCTAAGATTTCAAAACAACTTAAAAGCACACAGAAATCTTTTAGAACAGGTAAACGATACTAGCGATGGTCAATTTCCATTTGCAACAATTTTAAGTTGTATCGACTCCAGGGTTTCGGCAGAATTAGTTTTTGATCAAGGATTAGGAGATATTTTTAGCGTGAGAATTGCAGGAAACTTTGTCAACGAAGATATTTTAGGAAGTATGGAATTTGCCTGTAAACTTGCAGGAACAAAGCTGATTGTTGTATTAGGACACACAAGTTGTGGGGCGGTAAAAGGAGCTTGTGACAATGCTAAAATGGGTAATCTTAACGAAACTTATTGAAAAAATAACTCCTGCTGTTGATGCTGTTAACAGAACCTAAGGACGTAAATTTAAGAAACTCATCAAACTTAGAATTTGTTGATTCAGTTGCAGAAAAAAATGTTCAATTAACAATAGACAGAATACATGAGGAAAGTCCAATTCTTTCAGAAATGGAAAAAAGTGGGGAAATAATGATTATTGGAGCTATGTATGATATCAATACAGGAGAAGTTACTTTTTATGAATAATATAATCGATTTCACGCAAAAGGATGAAAAACAAAATATTAATGGCAGTATCTAGTTTTATTATTAGTGTTGCCTTTTAAAATTAAGGCTCAGGATAGTAATTTTGGGAATTGGTTGATATATATTGGAAATAAAAAATTAAATTCTAAATGGAATATCCATAATGAAGTTCAATACAGGAATTATAATGCTATTGGCGATCTTGAACAATTATTGTTGCGAACAGGATTAGGATATAGCTTTAATGAAAGTAAGAATAACGTTTTACTAGG
This sequence comes from uncultured Flavobacteriaceae bacterium, assembly GCA_963827785.1. Taxonomy (GTDB): domain Bacteria; phylum Bacteroidota; class Bacteroidia; order Flavobacteriales; family Flavobacteriaceae; genus Site-B1. Next base: position 51,865 of record CAWHCT010000044.1, read on the forward strand.
TTATGGCTATATTTTATCTGAAAATTACATTAATAATACAGATGATAAGAATTCAGTTAGTGAACATAGAATATTTCAACAGTTTACATCGAATCAAAAAATAGGAAATGTAAAGATAAATCACAGGTACAGGTTCGAACAACGATTTGTAGAAAGTGATTTTAAAATGCGTTTTCGATATTTTTTAGGTATTAATATTCCTTTTAGCCAAAAAGAAACTAATAAATATTATTTTACTGGTTATAATGAGGTGTTTTTAAATACAGAAACCTCAATTTTTGATAGGAATAGATTATATACTGGTTTGGGTTACAAATTTAACAACAGTGTAAGATTAGAACTTGGATATATGAATCAGTTTTTTGAAACTACAAGCAGAGATCAATTAAATATTATCACATTTGTTAATTTCTAACAAAAAATCATTCAGTTATTTTATGAATCATTTATTAATGTTAAGAAAATAAGTTTAATTTAGACGAAAATCTAAATTAATATATGAAAAATTTATTTTCAAATATTAAAGGAGATGCTTTTGGAGGCATCACAGCTGGGATTGTTGCTTTGCCATTGGCTTTAGCCTTTGGTGTATCCTCAGGCCTAGGGCCTAGCGCAGGATTATATGGCGCTATTTTCATTAGTTTTTTTGCAGCACTTTTTGGCGGGACTAATACTCAAATATCCGGACCTACAGCCCCAATGACAGCTGTTAGTATGATTGTTATTGCTGGAATTATTGCAGCTAATGATGGCGATGTTAATAAAGCATTACCTTCCATTTTGACAGTCTTTTTATTAGCAGGATTATTTCAAATTGGACTAGGTGGATTGGGACTTGGAAAATATATCAGATACATACCATATCCGGTAGTATCAGGTTTTATGACGGCTATTGGTGTCATAATCATTATCACTCAAATACTTCCTTCACTTGGATATTATCCTAAAGAAGATATCACTTTTGTTGAACAGTTTAAACCAATAGCACAAGAAGTAATTCTTGAAAACATACTTAAAGAAGAAGCAGGGGAAGGAATATTGGTTTTAGAAGATTTCAAGGAAACTATCAATAGGGCTGGCACTATTAATCAAGATGATATACTAAAAGAATCCCAAACACTGGCTGCAAAAGAGGCTTCAGGTGCCTATGGAGCTTTAAAGGTGATTCCAAGGGCTTTACAGAATATTAATTGGTTGGAACTAATCTTGGCTTTGGGAACAATCATAATAATTTTCGGTTTTAAACGAATTACTACTGTGATTCCAAGTACTTTGGTTGCGCTTTTGGTAATGTCTGGAATTGCAGTTGGATTCGGATTGGATTACAGGCCAATTGAAGAAATACCCAGTGGATTACCAATTCCAAGACTGGAAATTTTTTCCGAGTTTAGCATAGGCAGTATAACACCATACATATTTACTGCACTTACTTTATCGCTTTTGGGGGCAATCGATTCGCTTTTAACAAGTGTGGTTGCAGATAATATGACCAAAACCAAGCACAATCCAAATAAAGAATTGGTTGGTCAAGGAATAGGGAACAGTATTGCTGCTTTATTCGGAGGTATTCCGGGAGCAGGAGCGACCATCCGTACAGTTGTAAATATCAATTCTGGAGGAAAAACAAAATTATCTGGAATGATTGCCGGTGTAATGTTATTTATAATCTTATTGGCGTTGGCTCCAATTGCTTCAAGGATTCCAGCTGCTGTTTTAGCCGGAATTTTGATAACTGTAGGAATTGGCGTTATGGACTATAAAGGGTTGAAAGCAATTCCATATTTACCTAAGGATGTAAAAATTGGGCCTTTAAAATTTAGTATGGAGGTAGTAATAATGCTTACTGTAATGGCCTTGTCAACATTTTGGAACCTGGTATATGCCGTTGGAATAGGATTGGTTATAGCTTCATTGATGTTCATGAAGAAGATTGGAGATTTAACAGCAGAAAGGAGTGATGTTAAGCCATTAAAAGAAGAAGCATGGGCTGATGAAGCCGATTTTCCTGATAAATTAAAGGAAGAAGTTTTTATTAAACACCTCAAAGGACCATTGTTTTTTGGGTCGACTAGTGATTTTCAGCAATTGACTAAACAAATACCGGATACAGCATCTTATGTTATTTTAAGATTGGGAAGGATGCAATATATGGACCAGTCCGGGTTGTATGCTATGGAGGATATGTTGCTGGATTTAAAGAGCAAGAATATAGAGGTCCTCTTTGTAAATCTTTTGGAACAACCAAGATATTTGATGGAACGAATTGATATTATTCCTGATTTTGTTCCGGAAGAGCGAATTTTCAAAAGTTTTAATAAATGTGTCAACTGGATTAAGCTACACGTTAAAGACAATCATTAATGAATATAGATAAAGTATTTAAGAATAATGAAAAGTGGGTTAAAGACAAACTTGCTACTAATTCAGATTATTTCGAAGAGTTAGGTCGTGGTCAAAACCCCGAGCTACTTTATATTGGCTGCAGTGATAGCAGGGTTACAGCAGAAGATTTGATGGGTCTTGGTCCCGGTGATGTTTTTGTACATCGCAACATTGCCAACATGGTAACAAGTATTGATCTAAGTGCTATGTCGGTCGTGGAATATGCGGTAGTTCATCTTAAAGTGAATCATGTGGTAGTTTGCGGGCATTATGCATGTGGTGGAGTAAAAGCAGCCATGCAATCGGCAGATCTTGGAATTCTGAACTCCTGGTTAAGAAATATACGTGATGTCTATAGAATTCACAGAAATGAATTGAATGCCATAGATGATGAAGAAAAGAAATACGACAGACTGGTTGAACTTAATGTAAAAGAGCAGTGTGTAAATCTAATTAAAACGGCCTGTGTTCAAAAAGCATATAGAGAGCGAGGATTAAAAGTTCATGGATGGGTTTTTGATGTTCATTCGGGGAAACTCATTGATCTTAAAATAGATTTCGAAAATTACCTTAAGGATATTATGGAGATCTACCATTTAGATTAGAATTAATGAAATTCGTTAACTAAACTTGAACCTCATCTTCTTCAGAGTCATTTTTAATAATGCTTGGAAAAATAGTTGGAGCTAAGGATTTAACCGGATTATAAAGTACAGATTCTTCAAGTTCAGACTTATCTACAAATGGTAATGTTCTATTCATTTTATCAAAAACAATAAGGATAATACTAAGGATCAATCCAATTTTAAGTGCTCCAAAAACACCGCCAAGCAACTTGTTTATAATTCCTAAAGCTGCAAAATCGGCAATTTTTGTGAGTGCTTTACCTGCTAAACTTATTGTTAAAACTATGACGACGAATGTTATAGCGAAAGCTGTAATATTAATGGTTTTTTCGCTCCAGTCGAATCTGCTTTGTAAAAGATCTGCAGCAAAATCACTGAAATGTATTGCGCCATAAACTCCTAAAACCAGGGCCAATAGTGAGGCCATTTCTACAAACAGTCCTTTAATAAATCCATTAACCAATCCAAAGAGTAATAAGGCACCTAGAATAATATCTAAAACACTCATAATTATCAATATTTCTGTAAATATAAATTAACTTTGTGACTTAATAACGATCGGTTTTACAAGATTAATATGTCAAGAGACGAACAATTAAAGGAGCGCTGGGACCTGGTGGTTGAAAAACTGTCCAATCAATTCGCAGAAGGAGACACCATGGATCTTGATGCCATTATTTATCTCATAGGAATTCAGGAATTGGGACAAATTCATCGTGAATTCAAAAAAGATCAAAAACTCGACCTCATGCATATTGCCATATGTAAACTTCTTATGCCATATGGTTTTTACGATTTTGATTTTGTAGATGAGGAAGGATGGCCTCATTATAAAGTAAAGGAAGAATTACCCAATTTAAAGGCTGGTGAACAAAGTGTTTTAATGAAAGAAGCCATAGTAAACTATTTTGTGGAAACTAATTATATAGAATAGCTTTTGGGCGTTACCTTAATTTTATCTCGACTGAGCTCAATATTACATTAAGGTCGTGCTCTCGCAAATCGCTTCCAGACTATACACGTTTGGAGAGCTCCAACAATTGCTTGATCACTAACGCAGTTGATAGAAAAAATAGTAAATTTGCATTCATTTTGACTACATATCATGTTAGATAAGATAAAAGAACTCATAGCAGAAGCAGAAGCGTTTAAGGCACAATCTAAAGAGGAGATTGAAGCATTCAGAATAAAATTTTTAGGAAAAAAAGGATTTCTCAACGAATTTTTCGCTGAATTTAAAAATGTGGCAAACGACCAGAAAAAGGAGTTTGGACAAACTTTAAATCAACTTAAAAAAACGGCTGAAGACAAGGTCAATTCATTAAAAGCTGAACTTGAAAGCAAAGAAGAGGTTAAAGGTGTTTATGGCGATCTGTCTCGTCCTGGAGAACCAATAGAAATTGGTGCTCGTCATCCTATTTCTATAGTTAAAAATCAGATTATTGATATCTTTTCTCGTATTGGTTTCAATGTTAGTGAAGGTCCGGAAATTGAAGATGACTGGCACAACTTTACTGCTTTGAACTTGCCGGAATACCATCCGGCGCGGGATATGCAGGACACCTTCTTTATTCAAACCAATCCAGATATTTTATTGCGTACCCATACAAGTTCTGTACAAGTACGTTACATGGAAAATAACAAGCCACCAATTCGTACTATTTCGCCTGGAAGAGTGTACAGAAACGAAGCTATTTCAGCTCGTTCGCATTGTTTCTTCCATCAGGTAGAAGGATTGTATATAGATAAGGATGTAAGTTTTGCCGATTTAAAGCAAACATTGCAATACTTTACTACAGAAATGTTTGGCAAGTCTAAGATACGTTTACGCCCGTCATATTTCCCATTTACAGAACCAAGTGCTGAGGTAGATGTATATTGGGGATTGGAGACCGAAACCGATTATAAAATGACCAAAGGAACAGGATGGCTGGAAATAATGGGATGCGGAATGGTAGATCCTAATGTACTTGATAACTGCGGAATCGACTCCAAGGAATATTCTGGTTTTGCATTTGGGATGGGAATCGACAGAATTGCATTGTTGTTGCATCAAATTAGTGACATTCGATTGTTGAGTGAAAATGATGTGCGCTTTCTTGAGCAATTTAAGTCGGCACTTTGATTTGAAAAAAGACATTAACATTCCTGAAGTTAAAGGTGTTTACATGGCTATTGTAAATGAGTACAACGAATTCTATAAAACTTATGATTGGAATGCTTATATCATAAACGATAAAGATATTGATTTAGACATGTTACTTATTGTATCTAAAGGATATACTCAAGAAAAGAAAACTTCAATAATGAGACACAAACTGGATAAACTTCCTCCAAAAAGCTATGCAAAAATAGAATTGATGCAGGAGGATGTTTTTGTTTTGAATAACGAATTCAAGGTTACTTTTTTTGAAGATAACAGAATGTATGATAAAACATATTTATTTAGAAAAAACACGATAAACGAAAAAGCCTTGCAACCTATCCCATTAATGGAATGTAAAGGAATATTAGTTAAATAAAAATACGGTATTATGGCAAACAACGAATTTGAAAAAGGAGTGAAATTCTCTTTTAACGACAGTATAAATTATAACGAAAAAGCTGTAGTTAGTAAGCATATATTAAAAAAAGACAGCGGAAATATTTCGTTATTCGCTTTTGATAAGGGAGAAGGGTTGAGCGAGCATACCACACCTTTTGATGCGGTTGTTTATATTGTAGATGGAAAAGCAGATATTATTATTGATGGCAAATCAAATATTCTTGAAGCCAATGATACGATCATCATGCCGGCAAATATTCCTCATGCCTTAAAGGCTGTAGAAAGTTTTAAAATGGTGTTGACTATGATTAGAGATAAAAATTAATCCAACAATTCCGTTAATTTTTTAAATTCTCTTTTTGGGTCCTTGCCTTCATACAAAACGGCATAAACAGTATTTATAATTGGGATATCTGTTTTCTTCTCATTCGTCTCATTGAGTAAATATGCGCTCTTAGTAGCATAATAACCTTCAGCGATCATACTCATTTCCATCTGGGCAGATTTTACGGTATAACCTTTGCCAATCATGTTACCAAACATTCTGTTTCTGGAAAAAACAGAGTAACCAGTCACCAACAAATCACCTAAATAAGCCGAGTTATTTATATTGCGTTTTAATTTATGTACATTTTTAAGAAAGCGCTTCATTTCTCGTATGGCATTGCTCATAAGCACACTCTGGAAATTATCACCATATCCAAGTCCATGAGCAATTCCGGCCGCAATTGCATAAATATTTTTAAGCATTACAGAATATTCAACACCAATCACATCATCACTTATTTTTGTCTTTATATATTCACAAGACAGCTTATCAGCTATGTCCTGAGCTTTTTTTGCGTCGGCACAAGAAATAGTTAAATAGGATAATCGCTCCAGGGCTACCTCTTCTGCATGGCATGGTCCTGCTAATACAGCTATGTTTTCAAAAGGAACTTTATAAACATCATGAAAGTGTTCTCCAACCACAAGTCCAGATTCAGGAATGATACCTTTAACAGCAGAAACCACAATTTTATTTTTAACATCCACAGTTAGTTTTTGCAGTTCAGAATACATAAAAGCCGAAGGTATCGCAAAGATCATAACATCTGCATACTCAGCCATTTCATTAATATCATTGCTTAGTTTTAGTTTTTTTAAATCAAACTCAACTGAACTTAAGTAACTGGGATTATGCTGCTCTCTCATTAAATGTTCCTTGATATAAACACTTCGCATATACCAACCTACTTCATCCAGATTTTCGCAAAGCATTTTGACAATGGCTGTGGCCCAACTTCCCGCTCCAAAAACAGCATATTTCAGTTCTTTACTCATATAATGGAATTAATAGTTAACCAAAAATACGGAAAAAATCAATCTTGTTAAACCATTGATAGACAATAAGATGTGTTTTTTGGCATACGTTTTGAAATGTATTAAATATAACTTTTAAATTGTTGGATTATGAAGACTACAAAATTACTTTTAGGATTAGTTTTAGCAACTACATTATTTACTTCTTGTATTGTGGATGTCATTCATGACGATGTAGTATATGTAGATAATACACCAACAATTTCATTGAATCAGTTATTGGGTTCTTATGAATTGTGGTATGTAGACATTAACCAAACAGTAGGCTACGGGGAAACTCCGTTTTTGCAAATGGCGTTTACAATGTCATTTAGAAATGGAAATGTTTATGCTAATAATAATCTGGTTGGAATTGGAAGTCAGGGAAGTGGATTCGGAATTTCAGTAGGTTATTACGATGCTTACGATATGATTCTGGACATATATCATGATATTGATGGGTATACCACTTTTGATGTCTATCAAATAGACAATAATACAATAGAACTTTACAACCCTTATACTGATACCTCATATTTCTTGAATGGATATCAACGTTCTAATTTTGATTATGACTATGTGTTTTATGATAACATTCATTATTTCTTACAGGAATATGAGGCATGGGAAAAGACTTATACCAGCGAATATGGAGCTCTGAATGAATTTGATAATGAGAATTATTTACAGTTCTTATCTGGTGGCGATGATTCTACTTTCAGAAGTTCACAGGATTTTGACATCTCAAATGTGAATAATATTTACTGGGATTATATTGGATATTATGGAGTTGGAGATGTTTCCGGGAATATGTATCTTAAAACTTTAACACTGGATTATGACTATTTTGACAATGAATTCTTTGAATTATACGTTATAAATGATCAGGTTATTGAATTATACCATGCTGCATCTGGAACGGTTTATGAATTTACAGGCAGAGGATATATTCAATATATGAAGCTTGGAACAGAAATAGATAAATCTAAATCCTCTGCAGATAAAATGCGTAAGCAGAAAACAAAGAAGAAAGATAATCCAAGAGAAAATACACGAAGCTAAATTTTTTGGTTGGTTATTTAGTTTCAAGACCGCTCATCTGATATTTATACAGTTGGGCGGTTTCTCTTTATATTTTATAATATGATTTAGCTGTTTTAAAAAACATAATTTTGTATTTTTGAATTATAATTTTAAAACACTAAAACCAATGGGATTATTTTCATTTATTAAAGATGCAGGAGCTAAAATATTTGGCGGAAAAACATCAGCAGAAAAAGCTGCAGAAGCAGCGGCAGCAGAAAAAGCTGCAGAAGCAGCAGCAGCTAAAAAACTACAAGAAACTATAAGCGATCTACAATTAAAAGTAGAAAACTTAAATGTTCATATTAAAGGTGATATGGCTACAGTAAAAGGAGCTGCTCACGATCAGGCTACAAAAGAAAAAGTAGTATTGGTTGTTGGAAACTCGTCCGGAATTGCAACTGTTGACGATCAGATGACTGTTGAGAATCCAGAACCGGAAGCACAATTCCACACTGTTGTTAGTGGTGATACTTTGGGTAAAATTGCTAAAAAATATTATGGAAATGCGATGAAATATCCAGTTATTTTTGAAGCTAATAAACCTATGCTTAAAGATCCGGATCTAATTTATCCTGGACAAGTATTACGAATTCCTCATTTGGACAAGTAATATATTATATAGTGATATCAAAAAAGCCAGCTTATTAGCTGGCTTTTTTATTAAATATAAATATTTTAATTAATCTTCATTTTTATAGCCGCGTCCAGGAGTATAAGGAGCTCCAGATTTAACAAGTTTTTCTTCTAGTTGTTTTACATCAATATTATAAATGGCCTCAACCTTTTGTTTTAACCCAGTTATTTTAGCTTTAGCTATTAAATAACTATCCTTATGCGTTTTAGTTGGTGTTGCAGTAGAATACTTTTGCTCGTAACTTATATTTCCAATTCTTGACGCTGGACTTTTAGGTTGTCTTATATCCAATCTAGTTTTTACAGGATCTCCATAAAGCGAAATCTTTATGTCCTTAAGTTTATTTTCAATAACCAATACTTCCTTTGAAAGTTCTTCAAAAGGAAGTTCCGATCGTTTTATGGCTGATTTTATATATTTCAATTTAGAATTGCTTTCATCCATAATTTTTCTACAAGCTTGTAAATCGGCATTAAGTTGTGCTACTTCTTTTTGGAAAGCAACTTTTGACGCTCTGTCTTCTGCAGGCATTACAGTATTGTCTAATGCAATTACCTTAAATGATACTGGACTTGCCAATTCAATTAACTCACCATCTTTAAATAAACCCATTTCAACTGTATAGGTACCAGGTTGCACAAGTGTTCCTTCATCAACTGTACTCCAAGGGTTATAGAAGGAAGGCTTACTTAAATCTATTGGTGTTTGTCGAGTATATCGTAAATCCCAATTAAAGCGCTGTATACCTTCTTTAGGTTTATTAAACTCTTTTTTTACAACTTTTCCCTGTTCATTTTTAATTGTAAACACTAAAGATTGTTCATTTTCATTAACCTCAGATTTTAATGCTAAATAATCTGGATAATGAGCATCTTGTTTGTTCTTTATAAGTTCTTTCTCTTTTTCTGTACGTAATTCTTTAAGAGATTTATAAGTGCTATTATAATAATAGGTGATTATTGCTTCAGGCCCAAGGTTAGGAGCAGTGAAGAAATTATCACCTTGAAATGCCTTTCTTGGTAGTCCTAACGGAAGGCTTTTTTCCCAGGATAAAGCATTACGAATTGGATAGATTTTTGCCTTATCAGTTGGAGTGGTGTTTTCAACAGATCTCAATGCGGAATAATCATCTAGGACATAAAATCCTCTTCCAAAAGTACCAAGTACCAGATCGTTCTCTCTTTCCTGAATGGCAATATCTCGAACGGCTATTGTTGGTAATCCGGCTGCTAATTCTTTCCAACGCTTCCCTTTATCTGGCGAAAAGAAAGCACCAAATTCTGTACCACAGAAAATAAGATCCTTGTCGACATGATCTTCTTCAATGCTGTAAACACTGCCTTTTGTAGGCAGGTTAGAACTGATAGAAGTCCATGTTTTTCCTTTATTTTCAGATTTAAAAATGTATGGTTTAAAATCGCCATATTTATGATGATTAAATGCTACATACATAACATTTACATCGTGTTTGGATAGATAGACACTGTTCACATATGATTGTTTAGGAGCACCTGAGATGTTATTAATTTTTCGCCATGATATTCCTCCATTTTCAGTAATTTGAACCAATCCGTCATCAGTACCAACTAAGATTAGATTTTCGTCAATTGGCGATTCAGACAATGCTACAATACTACCGTAAAGTGATGTTGAAGCATTTTTGGCTACAGCATCAATACTTACAACACGATCGTATACCTTAAGTTTATTTCTGTCTATCTGCTGGGTAAGATCGTCACTAATAACTTCCCAACTGTTACCATAATCGTTTGATCGAAATAATTTTTCGGCAGCAAAATATAAGCGCCCGGAAGCATGTCTACTTACTACTAAAGGCGCATCCCAATTAAACCGATAGGCATTTTCTTCCTCTCTTTCTTGAGGTTGAATACCAACACGTTCTCCACTTTTCTTATCGAATCGTACTAAAAATCCATATTGAGATTGCGAATAAACGATATCCGGATTTTCCGGATCTACTTGCGATTCAAACCCATCACCTCCATTGGTTATAAACCAGTCAAAATTAGTAATTCCATGATCTGTTAGCACTCTTGATGGTCCGCCAATAGTAAAATTATCTTGCGTTCCCCCATATACATTGTAAAAAGGAGCGTCATTATCTACAGCAACTTTGTAAAACTGAGTCACAGGAATATTTTCTTTAAAATCCCAGGTTTTTGCTGCATCAAATGTTTCGTACATGCCACCATCACAGCCAACCAACCAGTGTTTGTTGTTCTTTGGGTTGATCCACATGCAATGATTATCTACATGTTTATAGACTTCACCTACTTTTTTAAATGTTTTACCTCCATCGTGGCTCACGGACATCCATGTATCCATAGAGTAAATTGTATTTTCATCAATTGGATCTGCAATTATTTCCTGATAATAATTTCCACTGGTTTTGTGCTTACCTCGCTTTTCCCAACTGGCACCTCTATTGGTTGATGCAAAAAAACCGCTTTTGTCATCTGCTGCTTCCACAATGGCATAAATAATTTCTGGATTTGCAGGAGAAATTGCCAAACCAATTCTACCTAATTCGGTTTCTGGTAATCCCTTATTGATTTTTTCCCAGGTTTTTCCGCCATCCGTACTTTTATGCATTCCAGAACCAGGTCCTCCACCAACATAAGTATAAACATGCCTTCTACGTTGAAATGTTGATGCGTATAATACATCAGGATCTCTTGGATCCATAACCACATCATTAACTCCTGTATTCTCATCTACAGAAAGGATGGCATTCCACGTTTTACCTCCATCTATTGATTTATACAATCCACGTTCGCCCTCTTTGCTCCATAATGGACCGATTGCTGCCACAAAAATAACATTGGAATTTTCAGGGTGTACAATGATCTTACCAATATGCTCGGATGTTTTTAAACCCATGTTTTTCCAGGTTTTACCTCCATCTAAGGATTTGTATACACCATCACCATAGGCTACTGACCGTTGGTTGTTATTTTCGCCAGTACCAACCCAAATTACATTAGTGTTGTTAGGATCCATAGTTATGCACCCAATAGAATAGGAACCTTCTTTGTCAAATATTGGAAAGTACTCCACACCGGCATTGATAGTTTTCCAGACACCTCCAGAGGAAGTGGCAACATAATACTCGAAATGATTATCGGGATTGACTGCAATATCTGATATTCTACCGGAGGTTAATGAAGGTCCAATACTTCTCCATTTTAGGCCCTCAATATTAAGGGTGTCAAGGGGTTGTTTGTCTTCTTTTGATGATTTCTGAGCTAGAATAAAAAATGAACTAAAAAATAAGATTGTGAATGCGAAAATGATTGATTTCTTCATTGTGATTTTAAAATTAGAAGTCCAACGAAGTTAGTTGTTTTACAATAAAAAGGCAACAGATTTAACTGTAATACTACTTTCTTAAACAAATGCTGCACAAACAACTCGAATCAGTGCGGAAGACAAGGGTAATATAACCTAATTTGCCAAAAATTCCTTAAAAGTTGATCCCCAAAAATTATTTTCAATTGTACTATGGGGCAAACCTTCATCTGTAAGTAAAGAGTTGAAATCTGTAGAATTTTTGTTCCATAGCCAAGCCAAAACTGTAGTTAATGTAACTTCTGAGGCTTCAAGAAAATGCTCAAATGGCATCACGTCACCTACATTTTTAACACCTATTTCTCCGAATAAAAAAGAAAATCCATTAGATTTAATAGCTTCTATTCTATCAACTATATCCTGAGTTGTTGTATTGTTCAACCATTTCTCATATGCATGAAGATCAAACATTAAATTATAGTTATGCTGTAATAATTCATTTCCTTTTTGTAAAATGGCGTTTTCAGATTGTCCTTGCTCATTTCCCGGAACGAGAATAATATTATCAAATCCTTCTATCGCTCTTAAATTTGAAACCATATCAAGCATGTTACTTAGCCAAATATCATGACTATAGTTATTTTCGTTGTTCCAATGAAAAGGTTCATTCCAGACCTCCAGCCAAACATCTTCCTGGTTTTTAAATTGTTCGGCTATCTCTCTCATTTTTTGTTTATATGCAGCGTAAAATGGCTGGGAACTGGGATTTAGCCCGGTAAATAACGTTTGCTCTCCACTATTATTAACCCATCCAAAAGGACAAAAAATGGTAATTTTATTATTCGCTCTGTTACTATCAACAATATTTTGAAGCGGATGATACCAGACATTATCAGTACCTAGAATAGCATTTCCGTTAATTGGTTGTTCTCTTAAATTGCCAATAAACTCTCTGACTATTTCTATATTCCATTCATTCATTAAGTTCTGGTCACCTAAACCAAATGTTTGCAAGGCATTAACACCCCGAAAACTAACACTATTTCCATTTTGCAGTAATTCAGATCCTTCAATATAGAATAAACCTGGATTCTCATTCATCTCAGTATTATCATCATTTCTACAAGCATTTACAAATACAAGAATTACTGCTAAACGGATTATGAGATTGATGTTTAAATACTTCATAAAGATGAATGAAAGATGACAAAAGTGTTTTTTTAATTTATTAGGAAAAGTAATCAATCTAAAAAAAAATAAGATGACGATTCATGCCTTTAATTGTAATACTTCTTCTTCAACCAAAAAGCTACACGTACCAATAAAATAAGAGCAGGGACCTCTACCAAAGGTCCAATCACTCCAGCAAAAGCCTGCCCGGAATTGAGTCCGAAAACAGCAATTGCAACTGCAATAGCTAACTCAAAATTGTTTCCTGCAGCAGTAAATGAAATGGATGCATTTTTATCGTAACTGGTTCCTGCAGCTTTGCTGATAAAAAAGCTCAGAAAGAACATGACAGTAAAGTAAATTAATAATGGAATTGCAATAATCAGAACATCCATTGGCAAGTCTACAATGAGCTCTCCTTTTAATGAGAACATCACTATAATGGTAAACAATAAAGCAATTAAGGTTAAAGGTGAAATGGTTGGGATAAATTTGGTTGAGTACCATTCTTCTCCTTTCAGTTTTACCAATATCAATCGGCTTAAAATTCCAGCTACAAAACGGAATTCCTAAATAAATGGCCACACTTTCTGCAATGGTCGCTATGGAAATATCCACGATTGCACCTTCAAATCCGAACAAAGGAGGCAATTTGGTAATGAATAACCAAGCATAAAAACTGTATGCGAAGACTTGAAAAATACTGTTAAGAGCCACTAATCCTGCTCCATATTCACTACTGCCTTCAGCTAAATCGTTCCAAACCAAAACCATGGCAATACATCTGGCTAATCCTATTAATATTAGTCCAACCATGTATTCCGGATAGTCATGTAGAAAAGTAATAGCCAATACAAACATTAAAATTGGTCCAATAATCCAATTCAGTAAAAGCGAAATGCTCAACACTTTTACATTCTTAAATACTTTGGGCAACAAGGCATAGTTCACTTTTGCCAAAGGAGGATACATCATCAGAATTAAACCAATAGCAATTGGAATGTTTGTGGAACCACTGCTATATGAATTGATTGTGTCCGGAATGGACGGAATTAAATAACCGACTCCAACTCCCAATCCCATGGCAATAAATATCCAAAGTGTTAAATAACTATCTAGAAAACTTAATTTTTTGGTAGACATTAGGCTTTAATTTTAGAGAATACATATTTTAATTCGGTTGCAATTTGAATGCTTCTTTCAAGATATTTTTCTGCTTGTTGGGGTGTGCCATCAAATGCTTTTGGGTCTTCAAAAGTTATAGGAATTCGAGCTTCACTACCCAAAACAATTGGACAATTTTCATCTGCATGAGAACAAGTCATGATAGCTGAAAAATTAGATTTAGGATTAAAATTATCATCAAAAGTTTTTGAAAAACAGATTACAGGATGGTTATTATCTGAAAATTTAATGCTATACACAGGATTTTTCCCTTCTGATAGTGTTTTAACTAAAAACCCTTGATTGCTTAATGTTTTGGCTATCATAGGAAACATAGCAGTTTCTTCGGTCCCACCAGAATAACAGTGTACATTTTTAATATTGAAAAAAGAGGCCATTGTTTGAGCCCAGATTTGCGATAAATGGCTTCTTCTTGAATTGTGAGTACAGATAAAATTTAGATTGATTGCTTCTGAATTATCTATCTTGTCTTGAACATATTCAATTAAGGGTTGAAGTGTTTTTTTGCGTGCTTCGGCAATTGAAGAAATACGTAATTCTTCGATAGTTGTGGTTAGTTGAGGAAACATATTATTGTTTTAATTTTAAGAATTTAGCAACAACCTGAACTTGGTGAACAACAAGGGTCTTCTGATTGCAATTCCGACATTTTAACTTTTGGCTTTTCTTGAGTGATTCCTGGTTTTTCAGCATAAACGGTGATGCTGAAAACCCCTGTTTCACCAGACACGAAATCCTTAATTTCAGCATCCGATAAATACTTGCTTAAAATATCTTCTGGAATGAAAATCGTCTTTTGCTTCTGAATATTGATATTACTAAATCCAGCATCTTCAATATGCTTTAAATACTGATTTTTTTGAATTGCTCCAGCCACACAACCGGCATACATTTCGGCATCTTGCCTTAAAGCATCAGGTAATTCTCCTACCAGAACAATATCAGAAATACTAAAATGACCTCCAGGTTTCAATACTCTAAAAATCTCGTTGATCACCTTCGATTTATTTGGTACTAAATTCAGCACACAATTGCTAACAATTACATCTGCTAAATCATCACTTACAGGTATATCATCAATATCGCCTTCGCGGAATTCAACGTTATTATACCCTAATTTATCAGAATTGATTCTTGCCTGTTTTATCATGGCTGGTGTAAAATCAACTCCAATCACTTTTCCGGTTGCACCAGTTTCGTGTCGTGCAACAAAGCAATCATTTCCAGCACCGGAGCCTAAATCAATAACTGTATCTCCTTCTTTTATTTTAGCGAAAGCAGTTGGCAATCCACAGCCTAATCCTAAATCGGCATCTTCAACATATCCTTCGGTGTCAGAATAGTCATCCATCATAATGTTATATACTTTGTTTGATGGTGTGGTTGCTCCACAACATGACGATGCGTTTACTGCTTTATCTTGAGTCGCTATTCTAGAATAACGGTCTTTTACAACTTGCTTTAAATCTTTTTCTGTTTTCATCTCTTTATAAAATTGTGAAATAGTTTATAATTATTTAGCAGCAACTGCTTTTTGATTGAAACGTATTAAATAAATCTTCAAATTGCTTCTGAATAGCTTCCCATCTATCTGAATTGATGCAATAATTGATTTTTGATCCGTCTATTGACCCTTGTATGATGCCAATATCTTTCAATTCTCTTAAATGCTGACTGATCGTAGCCTGAGCCAAACCTAATTCCAGTACCAGATCGCTGTTAATACAGGCATTGGTTTTTAGTAGATAATGAATGATTGCAACTCTTGCAGGATGTGCAAAAGCCTTTGCTGCTAATGCAATGGCATTCTGTTCATCTGAAAAAAGATCTGTTTTGGTAACTCCCATTTTTAAGTATTACATTGCAATATTACGATGGATATTTTAATCCACAAAAATAATTTTGCTTTTTTAACAACGGATTCTACTGATTATTTATAAAAATTCATCTCATCCAGGTATTCCCAGACATGTTCCGGAAGCATTGGTCTCACATTTTTTCCTTCTTTTATGGATTTCCTGATGAATGTAGATGATAATTCCATTATTGGTGCATCAACATGATGAATTTTTGGATGATCTTCAAATTCGGTTTCTGCTTTTCCTTCAGACATTCTTGGATAGACATAAAGATCATGAAGTTCAAGGATCACCTGATAATTCTTCCATTTATGAAAGCTTTTTAGATTGTCTTCACCCATTATAAGCGCAAAAGAATGATCGGGATATTTTTCCTCTAAATGTGTTAAGGTGTTAACTGTATAATTTGGCTGAGGTAAGTTAAACTCAATATCACTTTGTCTTAATTTCGGATAATCTTTAACGGCACGATATACCATTTCCAATCGTTGGTGATCATCTAATAAAGAATTCTTTTTTTTGAATGGGCTGTGAGGTGTGACTACAAACCAAACCTGATCCAGATCAGTATATTCCACTAAATGGTTAGCAATAGTCAAGTGTCCAATATGTATTGGATTGAAGGTTCCGAAAAACAAGCCAATCTTCATTTCTACTTTTGTTTTTGCTGGGGGTTGACAAACTTTTCAACTAAACCATATGCTTGCGAAAGGGCCTTATCTAAATCATCATTTTCAATGACCATATCAAATAATGGAGCTGTAGCTAATTCGGCAGAAGCTTTTGCAACTCGCATATTAATTTTATCAGCACTTTCGGTTTTTCGTTTTTTGAGTCTGATCTTAAGCTCATCTATGCTTGGAGGTTTTACAAAAACAGCCAGGGTTTCCTCTGGAAATTTTCTTTTAATTCGTAACCCTCCTGACACATCAATATCAAAAATAACATGTTTGCCTTTTTTCCAGATTCGCTCCACCTCAGACTTTAATGTTCCATAAAAATTGTCTCTGTAAACTTCTTCCCATTCCAAAAACTCATCATTCTTTATTTTGGATTTGAATTCGTTTGATGACAAAAAATAGTAGTCTTTTCCATCAATTTCCTCTCCCCGTCTTTCTCTTGATGTGGCCGAAACAGAGAACTCCAAATTAAGTTCTTTTTGCTTTAATAAATGCCTGACTATTGTAGTTTTTCCAGATCCTGAAGGTGCGGAAAAAACGATTAATTTGCCTTGATTTTTGTGTTTGTTTGTCACTCAACAGATTTTAAAAAAATTCTCGAAAGCCCTCGACCAGGTAAAAATAATTAAATGCCAATTATTAACTACAATACATTAAGCAATTGTTCCTTAATTTTTTCAAGTTCATCTTTCATTTGCACAACCAATTTTTGCATAGGTGCGTAATTGCTCTTTGAGCCTATAGTATTGATCTCTCTGCCTATTTCCTGAGAGATGAATCCAAGTTTTTTCCCGTTGGAATCTGGTGAAATCAATGTTTTTATAAAATAATCCAAATGATTGTGAAGTCTGACTTTTTCCTCCGTGATATCAAATTTTTCAATGTAATAAACCAATTCCTGTTCAAATCTATTTTGATCAATATTTTCTTTCAATTCCGCTATTCCCTTTCTAAGTCTTTCTCGAACACCTTCTATTCGCTCCGGATCCATTTCCATAACCTTTTTAAGAAGGTCATTAATATTTTTAATCCTATCTAAAAAGTCAGCTTCTAAGGATTTGCCTTCATGAAGTCTGTAATCAACCAGATGTTTAAGGGCTGAATCAATTTCTTTTTGTATCAGTTTCCACTCATCTTCATCAATCTCGTCACGTTCTGTTGTGACTGCGTCGGGCAATCGAATAGCCATTTTTAGCATTTCAGTCTCATCACCATCAACAACTTCTTTCAATTGTTTGATGTATTGTGTAACTATTGTTTTGTTTATAAGAGTTGAAGTGCCTTCTCCGGTCATTTCAACAAAAAGCGAAAAATCTATTTTACCTCTGGTTAGAGCATCAGCTATTTGCTTTCTTATTACCAGTTCCTTTTCACGATACATGGATGGCATTCTTGCATTTAAGTCTAAACTTTTACTGTTTAAGGACTTAATTTCAATATTTATTTTTTTGGACGGAAGTTGAATAACTGACTTCCCGAAACCCGTCATGGATTGTATCATTCGTTTAATTTAAAATTACCCAAAGATAAACAATTTTAATGCATTTTTTGTTATGCATGCATAACAAAAAATTGTAAATTGCCAGCTAAAAAACAACCAATGTTTTATAAAGAATTCGAAATTAGGTGGAGTGATCTGGATGCAAACAGACACTTGGCAAATGCGTCATATTTAAATTTCATGAGTCATACCAGAATGGCATTTTTAGAATCTAACGGGTTTAGCCATAAGGAGATGAATAAGCACAATATCGGACCTGTAATTTTTTACGAGCATGTATATTATTTCAAAGAGATATTTCCGGGGAAACCTATAAGAGTGACTTTAGAAATTGGTGGGCTGAGTAAAGATGGGATGTTCTTTGAGTTTGTCCATAATTTCTATGATCAAAAAGGGAGGCACCTTTGTCACTGTGAAATGTTTGGTTCATGGATCAATCTTGAAACAAGACAATTAACTAAATTACCACAGAGTTTTATTGATATTTTGGATGGTTTGGATCACACCCATGACTTTAGAATATTGACAAAAGAAGATACAAGGAGATTTGGAAAAAAGCCGATTGATCTAGTGTTGGATAAATAGCGAGTAATATTTTTTCCGTAAATTTAAAATTAACTAACAACTAAATATCTTAAAATTATGGAAGAAATGGACATTAATTGGCTGGCAATAGTGGCAGCTTCGATCTTACCTCTTGCAACCGGTTTTCTGTGGTATGGACCACTATTTGGTAAAGCCTGGATGCGAGAATCTGGAATGACAGAAGAAAAAGCAAAAAGCATGAATCCTGCAAAAACTTATGGTTTAGCGGTAATAATGGCTTTTTTAATTGCGTTTTCTATTTGGCCAATGGTATTTATGGGTGGAGGACCCGGAATGCCGCATGGTGTAGAACCTTTTTTAACCTTTAAGCACGGAGCTTTTCATGGAGCCATGTTAGGGCTTTTTGTTGCAATGCCTGTTCTGGCAACCAATGCCTTATTTGAACAAAAATCTTTTAAATATTTGGCTATTAATGCTGGTTATTGGGTTGTAACCATGGCTTTAATGGGAGGAATCATTAATGCATGGACTTAAAGTCAGTAAATTTAGAATGTTAAGAAGAGGCTTATTTAGCCTCTTTTTGTGTTTTGAAAGGATAATGCTGTTTGAATTCTTTTAGATGGATCTTATTTATTAACAACTTAAAAACCTCATTTATAACCGGTCTTTTGTGTCTCAAATAACAGGTTAATTCAACTGGTAAGGCACCAACAGTTGTTTTGATTTCAGAAGCAGTCCTTCCCAAATTTATGTATTTTACTTTTTTCTCAATCCCAATACGGATGTAATCATTTAAAATCCTTGGATAAATAGCGAGAGTCTTATTCAATGTATAATCTAATCCAATAAAATGGGCATCCAGATGATGGTTATTTGCCAGAGCCGATAAGAATCCAACTAGATTGTTTTCATAGAAATATGCCTTAACAATAAAATCCTCATGATAAGCCGAACGTAACTTAACATAAGTGTCTAAATTCAATACTTGAGCATTAAAATTGGCATTATCTATTGTGTTCTGATAAAGTTGTTGTAATTGATCTTTGTAAGTTGCGAAATCAGATTCTGAAAATAATCTGGCCTCAAGGGACTTACTCGTACTATCAGCCTTATTTACCTTTATCCTGTATTTGGATTTTAAAGATTCCTTATAATGCTCATAGGTCTTCCACTTCGGGTCTAAGGTAATTATCAAGTTAGGTTCTACACGCATAGGTGTGAACCCTAATTCCTGAAAATGATCAGTTAATGATCTGGATTCTTCCATAAAATCCTTAATAAAAGTAGCATGTAGTGGCTTTGTTTGTTTGGCCAGTTTAATGATTTCAAATCCTATAGATCTAATAATTTTTATTTTATCTTCTTTATCTGCTATGATTATTCCATGCTCACCACTTAAAAAGATATTTCCACAAAACATAATGTTGAGGTGGTCACGGCAGAAGAAATAATTTAAAGGCCTTTTGACCCAGGAAGAAAGTTTAATGTTCTTTAAGATAACATCTATTCCAACCTTTATTATTTGAATTATTGCCAATGCCACTGTTTGATCTCCCTTTTTTACTACAATGTATTTGAAAGTAATATTTGGATTAGAGAATTCAAATGATTGTAAAAAGGGTTTAGTGAAATAGGTATTTTCTTGAGGATTAATCGCTCTACAATAAGAGTCGTCTATGTCTTCAACAGAATTTAGTATAGTGGTTTTAAGGTTGGTCATTATTGGCAATTAGTCGTGATTTTTCTCTAAACTAAAGAATCAGAATAAGAAATTTTTTCATGAAAATTAATTTAACAAAAATTTACATAGCAGCTTTTGCTCTTTCAATGGTCTTTTTGCTACTTCCAATGAAGATTTGATTTTCAATTATGATCACAGGTCTGCTTAAAAATGTGTAATGGTCCAATATATATTGTTTATAGTCTCTTTCAGTCAGTTCCTGGTCTTTTAACCCCATTTCTTTATAAAGTTTCGCCCGTTTACTAAATAGAACTTCATAGCTACCTGCCAGATTTTTCATCTGCTCAAGTTGGGCTACAGTTAGTTCTTCAGATTTGATATCCTGCAGAATATAATCAGAAGAGGGTTTCAACTCCTTTAAAATTCGGGCACAAGTGTTACAGGTTTTCAGGTAATATATTTTTTTCATTTTAAAGTTACATTAGCCCAACAAAGAAAAACATTTAAGTAGAAATTAGTTACTTTTAGCCATGAAAAATCCTTGTAAATTATGGAATACTTTACAATAGCCACCATATTAATAGTACTGTCTGCTTTATTTGGGTATATAAATGTTCGGTTTTTAAAAATGCCTATTACCATTGGATTGATGGTCATTACATTGATATTTACCTTGATCGTGATCGTTATAGGGTATTTTGATGACACCTTATTATTAAGGGAAAAAGAATTGATCCAAAGCATCGATTTTGAAACTGTTTTGTTGGACATCATGCTTTCTTACCTATTGTTTGCAGGCGCTTTGCATACAAATTTTGAACAGTTAAAAGTTCAACGCTGGCCTGTTTTTGTTTTTGCTACAGCAGGTGTACTGGTTTCCACTTTTCTGATTGGAATCTTTATGTTTTACATATTGCAGTTAATAGGTTTAGATGTCAGCTTTATCTATTGTTTATTATTTGGGGCATTGATTTCCCCAACCGATCCAATAGCAGTTCTAGGTATATTAAAACAGGCTGGAGCACCTAAAAAGCTGGAAACAAAAATTGTTGGGGAGTCACTATTTAATGATGGGGTTGGAGTTGTTATTTTCCTTACAATTTATCAAATAGCAAAAGGGGGTAATGAAATTTCTTTTAGTCATGTTGCTGAAATGTTTGCAATTGAAGTCCTGGGAGGAATAGCCTTAGGTCTAATTTTGGGCTGGATTACCTATAGATTGATGCGATCTATTGATGACTATGATGTTGAGGTTATAATCACCTTGGCGGCTGTTATGGGAGGCACTGTATTAGCTCAAAAATTTCATATGTCAGCGCCATTAGCAATGGTTTCTTGCGGGCTAATGGTAGGCAATGATAAGGTAAGAAATTCCGCTATGAGTGAGATTACAGAGACTTATGTAGATAAATTTTGGGAATTAGTAGATGTGCTATTGAATACTTTGTTGTTTGTTTTAATTGGGATGGAAATTCTTGTATTAACTTTTGAAGGCCATTACATATTTGCCGGGTTGTTAGCTATTCCAATTGTATTGTTGTCAAGATATCTTTCACTTTGGATTCCTATCAGATTTTTTAAAAAGAAACTGGAGTTTGTGCCCAATACCAATTTAATTATGACCTGGGGCGGATTACGTGGCGGTATTTCTATTGCTTTGGCTCTAAGTTTAACATCAGAAATGAATCGAGATCTGTTTTTGTTGATCACTTATTTTATAGTAACATTTTCCATAATAGGACAAGGGTTAACCGTAGGACCATTAATTAAAAAATTGGAAGGAAAAGAAGATCAATAAACTTTTAATAGAGATTTCACTTCGCTAAATGGGATATTAAATTCAGTTAAACTATCTGTGTATGATGGTAGTTCATTTTCATTATATAAAATAATAATGCCTTCATCATCCAATCCGATAGATTCCGGTAATTTAAAATCTTTATCCGGAATTGCTCCGACTTCTTTTTCAAAATAAGGCTTTATCATTTTTAGAAGTTCTGTTTTGTCATTAACAAATGCATTGTAATCCAATAGTTCACCTGTAGAAGCATCAAAATTCAAAAAGGTAACTTTTGAGGTGCCATGTATGGCACCTGTATTTAAATATGTGGTCATTGCAATACAGATTAAATTATGTGATTGATATGTGACCTCACCATCTATTGCAGCTTCCCAAGGTGTGATCTCCAATTGCAGTTCTTCATTTAAACTATTCAAAAATTTTTCATAAGATAAATTGAATTGCTCAATGCCTTTTTCAAATGTATCCAACTGCCCTTGAACCGAGTCAATGTTCAATGCATTATTTGTAAATTCCATTAATTCTGAATTTATTCTGGAACTTACAATATCCTGACTTTCGGCCTGGGGGATGTTTATTTCTACAACGGCCCCTTTTTCTTCCAGGATATTGATCTCAGAAAAGACTAAATTTATTTCTTCTTCACAACAAAACATCAGACCTGCTAATAAGATTAAAAGGAGAGGTTTTGAACTAATATGTGTTTTATTGAAAATCATAAACTAAAGGTATTATTTTACATTTGAATAGAACGAATTAAAACCTAACTTTGTTGCAAATATTTTACTGATGAAATTCAACACCAAAACCATACACGGAGGACAGGAACACGACAAAGCTTATGGGTCGGTAATGCCACCAATTTATCAAACTTCAACCTATGCTCAATCAACTCCGGGAGGACATAAAGGTTACGAATACTCAAGAACTCATAACCCAACACGAAATGCTTTGGAAAAGTCCTTTGCAAGTCTGGAGAATGGAAATTATGGATTGGCTTTTGGTTCTGGTTTAGCGGCAATTGATGCGGTAATAAAATTGTTAAAACCCGGAGACGAAGTCATTTCAACCAATGATCTTTATGGTGGGACTTACAGGTTATTTACCAAGATATTTGAAAGCTTTGGGATTAAGTTTCATTTTATTGGCATGGAAAACACATCAAAAATTGAAGATTATATAAATAAAAACACAAAATTAATTTGGGTGGAAACTCCTACAAACCCAATGATGAATATCATAGATATAGAAGCAGCTTCAAAGATTGCAAAAAAGAACAAAATTCTGCTTGGAGTAGATAATACTTTTGCTACACCTTATTTGCAACAACCTTTGGATCTGGGGGCTGATATAGTCATGCATTCTGCAACCAAATACTTAGGAGGACATAGTGATGTAGTCATGGGAGCGCTTATTGTCAAAGATAAAGATCTTGCAGATAAATTATATTTTATCCAGAATGCGAGTGGTGCAATTTGCGGGCCCCAGGATAGTTTTTTGGTGTTAAGAGGAATAAAGACATTGCATGTGAGAATGCAACGCCACTGTGAAAACGGGAAAGCTATTGCTGAATATTTAAGATCACATCCAAAAATTGAAAATGTCTATTGGCCAGGTTTTGAAGACCACCCTAATCATAAAATAGCTAAAAAACAAATGAAGGACTTTGGAGGTATGATCTCTTTTACAACTAAAGGTAACAACTACGATGAAGCTATAAGAATTGTAGAGAACTTAAAATATTTACCTTGGCAGAATCGTTGGGTGGTGTTGAATCATTGGCTGGACACCCGGCAAGCATGACTCATGCAAGTATACCAAAAGAAGAACGTGAAAAAACAGGTGTTGTAGATTCTTTAATAAGATTAAGTGTAGGAATAGAAGATGTAGATGATCTAATTAACGATTTAAAACAAGCAATTGCATAACAAAAAAGGCTCAAAATTTAAATTTTGAGCCTTTTTTAAATATGTTAATTTTATTAATCCAGATAATAAACATAACCAACATTGAACCACACTAACCAGTCATTGGCCTTATCCTGGACGTCTTCTTGATGACTTAAGCCATCTACCCAATTAGAGAAATAATATTGCCATCTAAGATCTATTAAAAGATCTGATAATAAAGTTAGTTTATATCGTACACCTACACTTGCCACGACAGACCATGTTGTACCGCCGTCTGTATTAATGCCGCCATCGGCAAAATCATAAAAATATGTTGTCCGGGTTTTCTAGACCACCCGGCAATGAAGATGTTGCTTTAGGGCTGAAGTAAGTGAACTGGGCACCCAGACTTCCGTAGGGTGCAATTTTATAAGCACCTGCGGCAAAATCCCTGATACTTAATGGGAAATATTCTAATTGTGTTCCAATATTCAGATTATTAGCTTCTCCTTCCATGGCACGAAGCGTTTCACCCCAAAAGGATTGTTTTTCAGATTCGGGGCCAAAATGATTTAGTTTCGTCTTGTTATATGAAATTTCATTTCGGATCTTAAAGTGATCATTGAAATAAGTATCGGTAGTATAGCAATTACAATCGGCTCGATATGAGAAGTTTATATAATGAATTAACCCGATTCCTATTCCTGAATTTCCTTTGTTGGTATCCCAATCTTTTCGTTCACCATAATCCGATTGGAAGGCAATTGGACCAGCTATTACACCAACTTCATGAGAGAAACCAAATTGTGCTAAAACATCGTTTATTCCGAATAGCAGGCAGAATAATATGGTCAAGTATTTGGGTTTAAACATAGATTTATCCTAATTGATGAGGCAATATTACGGACAAATATATAAAAACTCGATGAAATAACAAATAAATACGATAAAATGCACAATTATTTTTATATCATCATATATTTCTTACAAAATATTTCTATAACAAGAATACGAATTTCTAAAAAAAATAGGGTAAATTTTAAAGATACCGTATATTTGTACGTAATAAATTAGTGTAAAATAAACAATTTTAAATAATCTTACATGAAAAGTAAAATAAATGCATTTATGGATCTTGTAAAAGAAAGAAATGGCCATGAGCCAGAATTTTTACAAGCTGTTCAGGAAGTAGCAGAAACTACCATTCCGTACATTGTTCAACATGATATCTATCATGGTAAAAACCTATTATTAAGAATGGTAGAGCCGGAAAGGGCAATGACGTTTAGAGTTTCCTGGGTCGATGATAAAGGTGAAATCCAGGTTAACAGAGGTTATAGAGTTCAAATGAATTCAGCTATTGGACCTTATAAAGGTGGTTTACGTTTTCATCCAACAGTTAACATGAGCATTTTAAAATTCTTGGCTTTTGAACAAGTTTTCAAAAACAGCTTGACAACATTGCCAATGGGCGGTGGTAAAGGTGGTAGTGATTTTGACCCAAAAGGAAAGAGCGATGGTGAAATCATGCGATTTTGCCATTCATTTATGAGTGAACTTTTCAGACATATTGGGTCAAACACAGATGTTCCTGCCGGTGATATTGGTGTTGGAGCAAGAGAAATAGGATTTTTATTTGGAATGTATAAAAAATTAAGAAATGAATTCACCGGTGTTTTAACAGGAAAAGGAATGTCCTGGGGTGGTTCTTTGATCAGACCAGAGGCCACGGGTTATGGTACAGTTTATTTTGCTGTAAGCATGTTAAAGACTAAAGGAGATTCTATTAAAGGAAAAACAGTAACTGTTTCGGGCTCCGGTAATGTGGCCCAATTTGCTGCCGAAAAAATATTACAGCTGGGAGGAAAAGTCCTTACGCTTTCTGATTCTTCCGGTTATGTTTATGATGCTGACGGAATTGACAAAAAGAAATTAGCCTATGTGATGGATTTAAAGAATGTTAAACGTGGCAGAATAAGCGAATACGTTAAAGAATATCCAAAGGCTAAATTTGTAAAGGGTAAAACACCTTGGGAAGTAAAATGTGATATTGCAATGCCATGTGCAACTCAAAATGAGCTTAATAGAGACGATGCACAAACATTATTAAAAAACGGTTGTATTTGTGTAAGTGAAGGAGCTAATATGCCATCTACCATTGAAGCTGTTCATACCTTCCAAAAAGCAAAAATTTTATATGCTCCCGGAAAAGCATCTAATGCAGGAGGTGTTGCCACTTCCGGTTTAGAAATGAGTCAAAACTCATTACGACTAAATTGGACAAGAAAGGAAGTAGACGAAAAATTAAAAGAAATCATGTCTGAAATTCATAAAAAGTGTATTAAATATGGTAGGAACAAAGATGGTTACATTGACTATGTAAGAGGGGCAAACATTGCAGGATTTGTTAAAGTAGCTGATGCTATGTTAGCACAAGGTATTGTATAGGTTTTAATACAAATAACATAAAAAAAGGCACGCAAAAATATGTTTTTGTGTGCCTTTTTTGTTAAATGAAACAAGAATTAAATAGTTCATACATAAAACATCTTTTTCATTGCATTAATCTACTTTAAATGTTTATTTTTATGTATTTCAACGACTAATATTTTATGATATCCAAAAGACCATTACCAAACTTAAGAACATACGAATTTGGGGAATTTGGCTTTGGTGATTTAATGCAGAAAAGAATTAACAATGTTCTTATAGTATGCTCCAATTATGACTATTACATGCTTGAAGAAGATGGTAGAATAGATGAGCGAATCTTTAACGAATACACTGCACTTAACCTAAGATATCCACCAAACTTTTTACATGCCTACTCCGCAAAAAAGGCAATAGAGACAATTAATGATGTTAAGATTGATTTGGTGATTACTTGGCTTGATATTGGAGATTACAACGCTTTTGAAACATCAAAAAATATAAAACAAGCATATCCAAACGTACCTATTGCAGCTTTAAGTTTGTACTCTTCTGAGCTGAGAAGTAAACTAAGAAAAGGGAACAAAGGTATTATAGATTCTGTATTTCATTGGAATGGTAATGTTGAGATTTTTGTAGCTATAATTAAGTTGACAGAAGACAGAATGAATGCTGAAAAAGACATTGGACAAATTGGTGTTAAAGGGATTTTGTTAGTAGAAGACTCTTTAAAATTCTACTCAAGATACCTTCCAATGATATATAAAATTCTGCTAAAACAAACGCGTTCTTTTATGTCTGAAGGGTTGAATGAACATAGAAGCATGATGTTAATGAGAGGACGACCTAAAATTCTACTGGCAACAACATATGAAGAAGCCATTGAATTGTTTGAGAAATACAAGGAAAATCTTTTAGGTGTCATTTCTGATGTAAATTATTTTAGAGATGGAAAACGAGATCCGGAAGCAGGGTTTGAGCTCTTAAAATATGTTAGAAACTATGCAAGATATTTTCCTGTATTAATTCAATCTTCTGATCTGGAAAACGAAAAAACAGCTCTAGAACTTAAAGGCAAGTTTTTGTACAAACATTCAGAAACTTTAGGGACAGAGATAAAAAAATACATTACTAAATATTTCTCTTTTGGTGATTTTGAGTTTTGGGATCCTGTTAAAATGGAAGTGTTGGCAACGGTTAAAAACTTAAGCGAATTTCAAAAGGCCCTAAAAATTGTTTCCCAAGAAGCCATAGTTTATCATGCTAAGCGAAGTGAATACTCTAAATGGTTAAGATCGAGAGCCTTATTTCAGTTAGCTGATTTGTTCGCCAATGTGGAGTATGAAGATTTTGATAGACTTGAAGACATAAGGGAGTTTTTAATAGAATCCATTAAAGTATACAGAGTTTATAGTTCACGTGGTGTAATTGCAAAGTTTCATAAAAATAAATATGATGAATATCTAGGTTTTGCTCGTATTGGGGAAGGTTCTCTTGGTGGAAAAGGATTGGGACTGGCATTTATAGACTCTTTTTTAAAGCGAAATAGACTGTTTAGAAAATACGAAGATGTCTACATTTCAATACCAAGAACAGTTGTGTTAAGTACAGAGATTTTTGATGAATTTATTGAAAAAAACGACTTAATCAGGTTTGTTGCAAAGTCTCATAACGATGAAGAAATTTTAATGAAATTCATTTCCAAACCACTTCCAGAATGGGTTTTAAATGATATTCAAGTCTATTTAAATATCGTTAAAAGGCCAATTGCTATTCGTTCTTCCAGTGTTTTAGAAGATTCACATTATCAGCCATTTGCAGGAGTATTTTCTACGTACATGATTCCGAATACAAATGACGATAGGATGCTGGAAATGGTATCTAGTGCTGTTAAATCTGTAATAGCATCGGCATTTTTTGAGAAAAGTAGAGTTTATTTAAAAGCAGCATCGCATACCATTGAAGAAAACAAAATGGCTGTGATACTTCAAGAATTAACTGGTCAAGAGTATGAAGGGATCTATTACCCAAATATTTCTGGAGTTGCACGTTCCTTAAATTTTTATCCTATTGGAAACGAAAAACCAAACGAAGGTATCGTAAATATTGCCTTAGGCTTGGGAGATACTATTGTTAGAGGCGGACGTTCGTTGCGGTTTTCGCCATATCACTCAAAAAACATATTGCAATTATCATCCACAGAATCTGCCGTCAGAGAAACACAAAAATATTTTTATGGATTGGATTTAAACCCGGAAAGCTACAAAACATCGGTTAACGATACTGTTAATAAAAAGAAACTTTCAATAAGGCAAGCAAAAAGCCATAAATCCCTAAAATTTGTAGCCTCAACCTACGATTTACAAAACAACATAATAAAACCAGGAGTGATGCATGATGGTTTAAGAGTGATTACTTTTGATAGCGTTTTAAAATATAATTCATTTCCGTTGTCAGAAATTTTGAAGGATTTGTTGCGTATTGGTCAGCGTGAGATGAGAAATCCTATAGAAATTGAATTTGCAGTTAATTTAGATGTACCTAAAGGGAGACCACGAATTTTTAGTTTTTTACAAATAAGACCAATAGTAGAAAACATTGAAGTTAAAAGTAAATTGCCAGAAAATTTCGATGAAAAAGATACCATAATTTACTCCGAATCAGCTTTAGGAAATGGTACTTATGACTATATTACGGATTTTGTCTATGTAAAACCGGAAACATTTGATCCCGCCAACACTCAAAAAATAGCAGAATCAATAGAAAACCTAAACAAAAAATTTGTGGAAAGTGGTAAATATTATATTCTGGCAGGACCGGGACGTTGGGGTTCTAGTGATCCTTGGTTGGGAATTCCGGTTATTTGGCCACAAATATCATCAGCAAAAATAATTATAGAAACAGGTTTAAACGATTATAGGATAGAGCCAAGTCAAGGCACGCACTTTTTCCAAAACATAACATCGTTTAGAGTTGGGTATTTTACTGTAAACCCATTTAAAGGTGAAGGTTTTGTTGACTTTGATTATTTAAACCAACAAGACATTTGTTTTGAAGATGATTATTTAAAACACATAAGATTTGATGCACCTTTACAGATTGTTATAGATGGAGCAAATAACAAAGCAGCCATTTTTAAGGAAGGTTATAAAGAACAAAATTCACAATCAGAAAATGAAAATCTTTTGGATGAATCCTCCCTTGGAAGATATTTATAAAATCATCAATAAATGTCACTTATAATTATTAAATATTGAATTAAAAGTTAGTAATTTTGCAATTCATTAAACAAACACTTTTTTTTATAAACTTATTTGTCTAAAAACATGAATATAAAAAGCATATTAACAGACCTAGAAACCAGGCATCCTGGTGAACATGAATATTTACAAGCTGTACACGAAGTATTAGAATCTATTGAAGATATTTATAACGAAAATCCTCAGTATGAAGCAGCAAAAATTGTTGAAAGAATTGTTGAACCTGATAGAATTTTAACCTTTAAAGTCTCTTGGTTAGATGACAAAGGAGAAGTCCACACAAACTTAGGTTACAGAGTACAGTTTAATAATGCAATTGGACCATACAAAGGAGGTATTCGTTTTCACCCAAGTGTAAACTTAAGTATTCTTAAGTTTTTAGGATTTGAACAAATTTTCAAAAATGCACTGACAACACTTCCTATGGGTGGCGCAAAAGGTGGGTCGGATTTTAATCCTAAGGGTAAGTCAGATACAGAAATTATGCGTTTCTGTCAATCATTTATGTTAGAATTATGGAGAATTATTGGTCCTAATACAGATGTGCCGGCAGGAGATATAGGAACAGGCAGTAGAGAAATAGGATATATGTATGGAATGTTCAAAAAACTAAGAATGGAAAATTCTGGTGTCCTTACAGGTAAAGGCCTAAATTGGGGAGGGAGCTTGATAAGACCGGAAGCAACAGGTTTTGGTGTTGTTTATTTTGCAAAAGAAATGTTGACTGAGAATAATGATTCTTTTGAAGGTAAAACAGTTGCATTATCGGGCTTTGGTAATGTGGCTTGGGGAGCCGCCATAAAAGTTATAGAGTTAGGAGGTAAAGTTGTAACTATCTCTGGTCCAGACGGATATATTTATGATGAAAAAGGATTGGATGCAGAAAAAATTGATTATTTATTATTTTTAAGAGCCTCAAATAACGATGTGGTTGCACCTTATGTAAAAGAGTTTCCAGAAGCTAAATTTATTTCAGGTAAAAGACCATGGGAAGTAAAATGTGATTTAGCTATACCTTGTGCAACTCAAAACGAATTAAATGGTAAAGATGCAGAACAATTAATTGCTAATGGAGTTAAATATGCTGTAGAAGGTTCTAATATGGGTTGTACACCAGAGGGCATAGATGCATTTCAAAAAGCGAAAATCCCGTTTGCTCCGGGAAAAGCTGCTAATGCAGGAGGAGTTGGTGTTTCCGGATTGGAAATGTCCCAGAATGCCATGAAATTAAATTGGACTTTTGAAGAAGTTGATGCAAAATTACATCAAATGATGTCGTCTATACATTCTGCCTGTATTAAGTATGGGACCCAAGATGATGGATACATTAATTATGTTAAAGGTGCTAATATTGCCGGCTTTATTAAAGTAGCCGATTCAATGTTAGATCAAGGAATAATTTAAATTCTGTGTTAATTAAAATCAAGGCTCCAGGTTAGGGAGCCTTTTTTGTTCAATCTATATTATTCTTATTTTTTATTCGTTTTATATAAATATATTTGAAAAAAAGAATATGATCAAAAGATTATTGTTTGTCATTATTTGTTTAATGCCTATAATTAACTTTTCTCAGGATTATTCCAATCTTTGGGAAGGTCATTTCTCTTACTTCAATGTAAAAGATATTTCTAAGGGAAACGGTAAAGTATATGCGGCTTCAGAAAATGCTGTTTTTGTTTATGATTTGACCAATCAAGAAATTAGTACAATTTCTACCATTAATGGTTTGTCCGGTGAAACAATATCTACAATTCATTACAGTGCGGAATATAATCTCCTCTTGATAGGTCATGATAATGGGTTGATTGAAATAGTTTTTGATAACGATGAAGACGTTTTAACTATAATAGACATACTGGAAAAACCCACTATTCCACCTACTGACAAAGGGATAAATCATTTTAATGAGTTTGAAGATGTAGTTTACATTTCAACCGATTATGGAATTTCGGTTTATAGTTTGAGCAGCCTGGAATTTGGTGACACCTATTATATTGGAAATTCAGGCAGTCAAATACCGGTTTCCGAAACTGTTATTTATGGTGATTTTATATATGCGGCATGTAAAGATAATAATGGCTTGAGAAAAGCGGTTTACTCCAGTAATAATTTAATTGATTATCAGGAATGGCAAACCGTTATTAATGGCAGTTACTTATTTTCTCAAACAATAAATGGAAAACTTTACGTAATTCAGAGCAATAGAAAGATCTATGAGGTTATAAATGATTCTTTGGTTGAATTATTTACTTACCCGAGCATTCCATTAGACTTTAATGTGGAAAACAATAATTTTGTAATTACAACCAAGGACAGCGTTTATGTTTATGATACTGATTTTAATTTACTCTCCAATGTCTTGCCTATTCAAGAGTATGATTCAGATTTCACATCCGGAATAATCGTTTCGGACACAGACCTATACATTGGAACAAAAGAATTCGGGATTTTAAAAACATCATTGGAAAACACATCAGAAATGTTGGAAATACATCCTGATGGACCATTATTTAATAGTCCATTCTCTCTTGAAGCCTCGGAAGGTAATTTGTGGGTAACTTTTGGAGAATATACAATTTACTATAATCCATATCCAATCACAAGACGAGGAATCAGTCATTTAATTGAAGAAAATTGGTTGAATATTCCATATGATAGTGTTTTGGGAGCAGCAGAATTAAATAAGATAACAGTAAATCCTGATAATAATAACCAGGTTTTTATCAGCTCTTTTATTAATGGTATTCTTGAATTAAACGATAAAATCCCCACTTTACTTTACAATCAAACCAATAGCGGCCTTGAGTCACTTATTTTACCAAATAATCCTAATTATGTTGATATACGTGTATCTGGATCAAATTTTGATAATGGAGGTCTTCTATGGAGTGTAACTTCTTTAGTCGACAAGGCATTAAAATCCTTTAATCCGGCAACAAATCAATGGCAAAGCTTTAGCTTATCAGATATTATAGATGACCCATTCAGTAGTCAGGGATTTAAAGATCTAGTAGTCGATAATAATCAGACTAAATGGATTGGTTCATTTGTTGGTCTTATTGGTGTTAAAACAAACGGAAATTCAGCCACAGTCAAGATCTTACAAGGTGAAGAAGAAGCTAATTTACCAAGTAATGATATTCGAGCGATAAAAGTAGATGACAGAAACCAACTCTGGATTGGTACAAGTAGCGGTTTACGTGTCTTATATAACCCTGAATCCTTGTTTAGCAATGAGGGTGCACAAGCTGATGAAATAATAATTCTTGAAGATGGAATTCCAAAAGAGTTACTATTCCAGCAATGGATCTCAGATATTGAGGTTGATGGATCAAACAACAAATGGATTGGAACACTAACAACAGGCTTATTTTATTTTTCAGAGAATGGACAGGAGACCATCTATCATTTTACAAAGGATAACTCTCCGTTGCCGTCAAATGATATTATTGATATATCCATTGACTCATCAAGTGGGAAGGTGTACATTGCAACAGATAAAGGGCTGGTCGCTTTTAGATCAGGTGGTTCAAAACCAAAAACAGATTTGGAAAACGCTTTTGTGTATCCTAATCCGGTTAGACCGACATTTAACATTACAGATGAACGAGTTAAAATAAAAGATATATCAGAAAACATCAATATTAAAATAACCGATATTGAAGGGAATCTTGTTGCCGAAGCACAGTCAAATACCAACGCACGATATAAAGGATACAATCTGGAAATTGATGGTGGTACCGCCTTTTGGAACGGTAAAAATTTAGCAAACAACATAGTTTCATCAGGTGTTTATCTGGTTTTACTGTCAGATATGGACACCTTAGAGACCAAGGTCCTTAAATTAATGGTCATTAGATAATGCTTGTACCCACAAAAGCAATAGTAATTTCAAAGTTAAAATACAGAGATAATGATCTCATTATAAAATGTTATACGGAGCATTTTGGCGTACAAAGTTATTTGCTTCGTGGTGTGCTAAAAAGCAAAAAAGGCAAATTAAGAACGGCCTATTTTCAGCTATTATCTCAATTGGAAATAATAGTTAATTACAGACAAAACAGATCACTTCAATCTATAAGGGATGTCAAGCCCATAAATTTTTACCAAAGCATTTATTCCAATGTTGCCAAAAGTGCCATTGCTATGTTTTTGGCCGAAGTATTATCCGGGATACTAAAGGAAGAGGAAAAAAATCAATCTCTTTACACTTATCTGGAAACTACATTTTTATGGCTTGATGCAAATGATGAAATTTCTAATTTTCATCTCCTTTTCTTGATTAACTTAACGAGGTATCTTGGATTCTATCCTGAATTAACCAACTCAAACTCGGAAGTATTCAATCTGGAGGATGGAAAATTTCAAACTCAGAAAACAAATCCTTATTGTATTTCAGGTGACCAATTAACTCAATTTAAACAGCTTTTAGGCATAAATTTTGATGCATTAAATTCAATAAATATCAGTTCAAAAAAGAGGCAGGAACTTTTAAATATGATTTTGCTCTATTTTGAGTTACATTTGGGTAGTTTGAAAAAGCCCAGATCTTTGCAGGTATTAAATCAAGTTTTTGCATAATGAAACGATTGACTTCGTTGTTTTTATTCCTATTTGTTACACTTGCATATTCGCAGGACATCACTATACTCAATAATATCACATACGAGCCAATTCCCGGTGTAGCTGTTTTTAATGCTTCAAAATCGAAAAACACAATAACAGATCTGAATGGAAATGCGAACCTCAAAGGATTCAATGACACTGAGTTTATATATTTCCGGCACCTTTCCTATCAGACATTAAGGACAACAAAACAAGATATATTAAAGGGGACTAAAAGGCTATTGTTGCGCCCAAACCCTCAAAGCTTAGGTGAAATTGTTGTATCGGCTTCCAGGTTCGTTCAAAGCAAGGAAGAAATACCTCAAAAAATCACCAGTTTAGACACCAAAATCATTCAGTTCTCAAATCCTCAAACCAGTGCAGACCTATTGGAGAATAGTGGAAATCTTTACATACAAAAAAGCCAGCAAGGTGGAGGCAGCCCTATGATAAGAGGATTCTCAACTAACAGACTGTTGATTTCTGTTGACGATGTACGGATGAATAATGCCATTTTTAGAGGTGGAAATTTACAAAATGTGATCTCCATAGATCCCTTTTCTGTTGAAAATACTGAGGTTACTCTTGGTTCAGGATCAGTAATATACGGCAGTGATGCCATTGGCGGTGTTATGAGTTTTTATACTCAAAAACCGGAAGTTTCTTTTACAGGCTCCCCTTTACTAAATGCCAATGCCATAGTAAGATATGCCTCGGCAAATCAGGAAAAAACATCGCATCTTGATTTTAACTTCGGCTTTAAAAAATGGGCGTTTTTGACCAATGTCAGTTATACCGATTTTGATGATCTAAGAATGGGCCAATATGGTCCTGTCGATTATTTGCGTAAGGAATATGTGCAAACCATTAATGGAGAAGATGCTATGGTTGATAATAAGGATCCATTGATCCAAAGACCTTCAGGATACGATCAGTTTAATATTATGCAGAAAATAAGATTTGAAAAAACTCAATCATTGTTTTTTGACCTGGGCCTTCATTACAGCACAACTTCAGACTACTCCAGATACGACAGATTGTTGCGCTACCGAAACTCAAATTTAAGATCTGCCGAGTGGTATTACGGACCGCAGGATTGGTTTATGGCTAATTTTAAAATAACAAGGATAAGTAGTCGGTCAAATTTATATGATAAATTAAAAATGACCTCAGCGTATCAAAATTTTAAGGAAAGCAGATTTGACAGAGATTTCCAATCCGATCTCAAAAATATCAGAAAAGAAAGTGTTGATGCGTATTCATTTAACTTAGACCTGGAAAAAAAATTGTCTAAAAAATCTGAAATTAATTACGGTTTAGAATATCTGTATAACAAAGTATTCTCAAAAGGAACGGAATTCAATATTGATACTACTATAGAAAGTCCAACCGTTTCAAGGTATCCTGACGGATCAGACTGGCAATCTATGGCAGCTTATACAAGCCTGAAGTTTAAACCTAACCCCAAATTTGTTTTTCAGTCCGGATTACGATATAGTCATATTATTGCAAATGCCGATTTTACCGAAAATAATCAATACCTAAATCTTCCTTTTAACACCTCTAAAGTAGACACAGGTGCCTTAACCGGAACAGCTGGAATTACGTGGACTCCAAACAGTATTATCGAATGGCGGTTTAATGCCTCAACAGCTTTCAGAGCACCAAATATTGATGATATTGGTAAGGTATTCGATTCAGAACCTGGTTCTGTTGTTGTGCCTAATCAAAATTTAAAACCGGAATACGCTTATAGTGGAGATCTAGGGCTTAATCTTAATTTCAATGATGTTGTTAAGCTCGAGTTAGCCACCTACTATACTTATCTTGATAATGCCTTGGTAAGAAGAGACTTTGAACTAAATGGTGAAAGCGAATTGATATACGATGGAGAATTAAGCAATATTCAGGCTATTCAAAATGCTTCCAAAGCATGGATCTATGGCTTTGAGACCGGTTTGAAAGTTAATTTTTCAAAAGCCTTCAAATTAACATCTCAATACAATTTCATTGGAGGTACAGAAGAGAATGATGAAATTGAAGTACCTGTAAGGCACGTAGCGCCTAGTTTTGGAAATGCTCACCTGGTATTCAAAAAAGAAAAATTCCAGTTAGATGCTTTTGTAAATTACAATGGCGAATTATCTTATGACCAATTAGCGCCTTCCGAAATTGAAAAGGATTATATCTACGCACTGGATACCAACGGGAATCCCTATTCTCCTGCCTGGTATACACTTAATTTAAGAACCCAATTTCAGTTCAATAGGTCAACTCAGATTACTGCCAGTTTGGAGAACATCACAGACCAGCGATACAGGACCTATTCTTCCGGTTTATCGGCTCCCGGGAGGAACTTTATACTCGCCCTTAAATACTCTTTATAATTAGCTGATTTTTGAACAATTTCGCTTTAAATTTTTCTCTAAAAGAATATAATTTTATCAAAGCTAAATTAAAAATGAGTTCTAATTAGGGTGTTTTACATCGATAAAATTGACATTTATTTTCATTTTGACGAAAATCAACTGCATTTATCGAATAACTAAGGTTTGACAGGGCCTTTGCTTTATTTTTGAAATGTATTGAAGTTCCACCCGAATGCTTCAATGCCCCAAAACAAATTAAAATGAAAAAAATTACCCTACTTATGAAAACTTCCGTTTATGCACTTTGTGCATTCGTTTTTTTAAGTTCAAACATATTATTTAGCCAAACTAACAGAGTAAAGATCACTGTTAACTGGCCAGACAAATCATATGAGAATAAAGTGGAAGTTTATGACCCTGCAAATAACTTATTATTGAATATTTGTAATGTTGACGATTGTTATGATTCAGATGGTGATCTTGACCAGTTTAACGGAACATACGATCTTGGTTGTTTAGCAATAGATCCTTTAGCCTTACCTAATTATACTGTAAAGTTATTTAATTTAGAAGATGACGGATGGAGTGGAGCAGCTTCTATAAAAATAAATGTTGCCGGTGTTGATGTATTTACTAATAATGGTAGCACAGCAAACTCAACAGGAGTTTCTTTCTCTTTTAATGTCAACAGCGCAACCTATTGTAACTATCCGGACAGTGATGGCGATGGTGTGATTGATATAGTAGACCTTGATGATGATAACGATGGTATTCTTGATGCAGAGGAAGGTTTAGGAATCGATAATTATAATTGTACAATACCTACACTTGTTTTTCAAGATGGAGTATTTGAATCTGGTACAGAAGGGCAAGTAGGAGCCATTTACAGATTTGGAAATGCCTTGGAAGGTTATGATATTCTTGTTGAAATAGTGGCTATTGATAATGCAGTATTAAAACAGTTAGACGACGATGGTCAGGACACACCGGAATTTCTACAAACAGAAATAGAGTTTAGTGGTAATGGTACTCCGGGTATTGAATTCAAATTTACCTTGGTAGATGAAAATACTTCCAACCCTTCTGCTTCAATATTCAGAATTGGTGGTACAACCTGGGATGTGGATGGTACAAATGAATATCAGGAATCAGTAAGATATTACAATCCATCTGCTTATGGTTTGGATAACCCAACTTCATTGACAACAGATAACTATGGTGATGGTGCCGGTGTAACTTCAGGGAATGTAACATATAATGGTTTTGCGACAAACACAACTCTTAGATCTTATTTTCAGTTCTTAAGCAATACATTCAATATTAGAATGCAGCTTAAAAAAACGACGACTTCCAGTAGAACTCGTTTATATGCCATGTCCTTTACACAATGTGACATCTTAGATTATAAATCACCTCAGTTAATTATCCTTTCAGGTAATGATACAGATGGAGATGGTATAACTAACAATTTAGATCTGGATTCAGATAACGATGGTATTCCGGATAACGTTGAAGCTCAAACAACTACTGGTTATATTGCGCCTAATGGAGTTGTTGATTACGTGACAGGAATTGATACAGCTTATCCAAACGGTATTGTAATCGTAAATTCTGATGATGATGACTTATTTGATTATGTAGATACTGATTCTGATAACGATGGTACTCCGGATATCGAGGAAAATGGAATGGCAAATGCCATTATAGTTTTTACAGATGATGATAACGATGGTTTAGACAACATTTTTGAAACAAACGGAACCAATGATCCTGTTTATGATGTTAACGAAGACATTGAGAATCCTTCAGCTTCAATCTTACCTGATTCTGATTTAGACCTCTTTTTGGGTGGTGATCTTGATTATAGAGATGGATTAGATGTATTTTATAGTTCTGCTACAATCGATTTTGATGGTGTAGATGATTATATGGACAGCAATTTAGATTTTGGAGGTATGACCAAAGCAACTGTGATGGCATGGGTAAAATTAGACTTGGGATTTGATGATGACGGTGTAATAATTAATCAGGGAGATTTCTTAATAGAGGTTTCTGATAAAAAAGAAGTTAGCATTAAAATAAATGATGAGACCATTACACTTCCGGAAGATTCAATAGAATTAAATAAATGGAGCCATATTGCAGTGATCTTTGATTCTACTCTAGGCAGCGATAATTTAAAATTGTATGTAAATGGTGAATTAATGGCTTCAAGCAGTGACAGTTCATTATCAAGTGCTATGGTCACTAGTCCGGACAGATTCACTATTGGTAAGGAATCTACTAAGAATGACACTTATTTTAAAGGATCTATCGACGAAGTAAGAGTGTTTGATATTGCATTATCTGAAGCTCAATTACACCAAATGATCCATCAGGAAATAAATAACTTTTTTGGTGATGTTAGAGGTTCAGTAGTGCCTAAGAATATAATAGACTTTGATACAGATGCAACCATATCTTGGACAAATTTACAGGCGTATTACAGAATGACAGATATTTTGGCTTCTAAAACTTTTGATATTTCATCTTATAATAGAGTTGCTCAACTTTATAATATAACTTCAATACAGCCGCAAACAGCTCCAATGCCTTATACTACTGTAGCAGATGGTAACTGGGAGCAAACCAGTACATGGTCTAATGGAGGAGTTTGGGATATTTCAACAAATCCAATCACCAGTCCTTGGAGTATTATTAAGGTAAGTCATAACATGATCGCTAAAAATGATATTAACTCTCATGCCTTGATCATTGATGCTGATAAATCAATAACAGTAACAGGAGAAAGCGCAGTTTCTAACCTATGGTACTTAGAATTGAATGGAACCTTAGATCTTCAGGGAGATTCACAGTTGATTCAGGGTGACAGAAGTGACCTTGTAACTTCTGCAGATGGTAAAATATTAAGAAGACAGGAAGGAAACACTAATTATTTCTGGTATAACTACTGGTCATCACCGGTTGGTACTCAAGCTGCTACAGCAATATCAGATAATAATGGTCCAACAGCTAATGCAAACAACACACCTTTTAGCCTGAATATGCTTAAAGATGGCTCAGGTACGCCTTTCCAATTTACAAATGCTTATGAAGAAATTGGTAAGATAAGTACATATTGGTTATATACCTTCCAAAATGGAGTCACCTATTATGATTGGGAACGATTCAATCAAAACACAGCTATTCAACCGGGATTTGGTTATACACAAAAGGGAACCGGAAATGCAGGAGCATTGCAACAATATATCTTTGAAGGAAAACCTAATAACGGTACTATTCTAGTTGCTGCAACTGATGTGCCAGGTGATTCTGCAAACGAAAGTGAGCCAAACTTAACCTTAACAACTACATTGATAGGTAACCCTTACCCAAGTGCACTGGATGCAGTACAATTTATTAAAGATAACGTACCTGGAACAGGTACAGGTGTTATTAGTGGAACAATCCAATTATGGGAACAATGGGCAGGGAGCTCACATTATTTAGCCGATTATCAAGGTGGATATGGATATATAACTGCCTTCACAACAGCAAGAGCGTATCAGCATGCTGATATTCCAATTGCAGATCAAGTACAGCCAGAAGGTATCAAAACACCTACATTCAATATTCCTGTGGGACAAGGATTCTTTGTTGAAGTAATAAATGATGGTGATATTGAATTCAATAACGGGCAACGTGTATTTGTAAAAGAAAGTGATTATTCTGAAAGTAATCCTAATAATGGATCTATGTTCTACAGATCGACAAATACTGAAGCAAGTACCAATGCTGAAACTGAAACAAGCCCATTCCAGTTGATTCGATTGGAGTTTGCAACCTCTGAAGGGTCTACTCGCAGATTCGTAATAGGGTTTGGAGAAGATGCTACAGAAGGGTATGACTACGGTTTAGATGGTGGAGTTGTTACCGATCTTCCTGCAGATGATATGGGAAGCTTGCTAAACGGACAACAATATGTGATTCAGGCATTTTCACCTATCACTGAGGATAAAGTAGTAGACCTTAACTTGAATACTTCAGGTAACTTTACCTACACCTTAAAAGCCGTTGAGTTAGCTAATTTTGCTGATGGACAAGAGATCTTTTTAAGAGATAATTTAACAAATACCTTGTTTGATCTTACAAGTGAAGAGGCTTATAACTTCACATCAGAGCCTGGACTGTTTACAGATCGTTTTGATATTGTTTTTAAGGCATCTGAAACTTTAGGAACAGAAGAATTTAAAAGTGACAATACACTTATCTATGTAAATCAGCTGGAAGACAAGCTTTATGTAAAAGCGTTGAGCAATCAGGCTAAAGCTTTAAGTATGACCAACATGATAGGTCAAACCGTAAAATCCTTGAATACAATAGACAACCAGACTTTAGAAAATGGAATCAATATCTCAGATCTTAGCAGTGGTGTTTATATTGTAAGTATTCAAACAGATAATAATATATCAATAGATAAAAGAGTAATTATTAATTAATGGGAATCCTAAAATTACGAGTAAAAAAGCGCAACTAATTGGTTGCGCTTTTTTGTTGCAGACCTGCTAGTTTTAGCTTGTTTTTTGCATAAGAAAAGGACAAAAAAAGTGTATTTCATCCAATATATTTACTTTTTATCGATGTATTTCATCGAATAAAACCCTCAAATCCTTGATTATAATAGGATTTATATTATGTTTGCTTAATTGACCCAAATTATTGAACTAAATGAAATTAAGGCTACTTATATTTTCATTCATTTTTAGTGCGTTTTATTCTTCATTATTAGCTCAGACTACATATACTGAAAGTGCAGCTTCTTATGGATTGAACATACCGCATCCAAAAGATGGTGGTCATGCCTGGGCCGACTATGATAAAGATGGTGATCAGGATGTATTAATAAACCTTAATAGCACTACATTAAGAAATTACTTATTGCGTAATAATGGTAATGGGACATTTACCAATGTTCAACCTACACTGGCGCCTGGAATGGTGGCTGGCGCTTTGGCAGAAAGGCAAGCAGCCTGGGGAGACCTTAATAACGACGGTCGTCCGGATTTTATGATAAATTCAGCTGGTTATCCTACACAAAGTGTAGCAATTCAATTATTCCTTCAAAATGCTGATGGTACTTTTGGCAATGGAATTGGAGGAACAGTTCCAATAACAGTTGGGAGAGGTCCTGGAGTTTCCCTTACTGTAAATCCAATCAATGCAGAAGGAGCAGGGTTTTTTGATTTGGAAGGTGATGGCGATCTGGATGTTTTTTTTG
The DNA here is from genome assembly GCA_963827785.1 of uncultured Flavobacteriaceae bacterium. Lineage (GTDB taxonomy): Bacteria > Bacteroidota > Bacteroidia > Flavobacteriales > Flavobacteriaceae > Site-B1. Next base: position 94,021 of record CAWHCT010000044.1, read on the forward strand.
ATAGCCATGATTATGGAATTGAAGTATTAAGGAATAACTATATAGATCATTTAACAAATACCGTGGTCAATCCCGCTCCGTCATCATTGTTTTCCCATGCTACTCCGGGAAACGGTGCAGGTGTTGTAGAACTAGGATTGAATCAATATGCTACCGATGGCGATTATGGGACATCTGCTGATGTAAATGATGATGGTTGGGTTGATATATTTATGCGTAAACGAAACCAAAACGATTTCTTTTTAAATCAGGGTGGAACATTTAGCAATGGTTCTGACTTGGTCAGGCACAAAATGCATAATAAAGGAGCCAATGGTCTATGGGATCTGGATAACGACGGAGATATGGATGCAGTTTGGACAGAAAACGGACAAACCCAAATATATCAGGAATGACGGTCCTGGAATTTGGACACCATTAGACCCATCAACTTCCTTTCCAGGATTACCGCAACCTGCAACAGTTTGATGCTACATCTGCAGCTGGTATAGATGCACTTGCAGGTGGAGATATTGATAATGATGGCGATATAGATATTTTATTTGTTGGTGATTCAAGAAGTTATTTATTCATCAATCAAATAAACAGTCCAACTCCGGCTCCGGGAGTCATTGGAATTGGGGCAGCCATGTCATTTACTCTAGACGCTCAGACTTTTAATGTTGGAGCAGATGGAGAGGGTACTACCATGATAGATATTGATGATGATGGTGATCTGGATATATACATGAATATAAATAATGGTCCCAATCAATTATATATAAATAATCTTGCTGAGGCTAACCGTGTGAATCATTTATTGATTGATGTTACGGAAGATAGAAATGAGAGCGGTATTACTGGAGGACCTGAAAGGACAGCTATTGGTACTAATATTGTTCTAAAAGATTGCCAAGGCAATATACTTAGTGGGTTGCGCCAGGTAAATGGAGTATATGGACATGGTACGCAAATCCCGGAAGAAGTCCATTTTGGATTGCCACTAGGTGTTGCAGAAGGTCAAGTTTATATTATAGAAATACATTATCCAAATCTATATAATGCGTCAGCAGGAGGAATAACAAGATTATTGGCAACGGCAGCTGCAGAACCATAGTGATTATACCGGGTATAAATCATTACAGTTTGACTAACGACCACGGATGCAGAAAATCTTCAAAACCCAAATGCACCAACAGCGGACGACGACTGGAGATCGTTGCCTATGGTGATACTATTTCAGTTCAAATCGATTTCCTGGCAAACGACTCCGATTTAGATGGTGATTCATTCTTTATAGAAAGTGTTGTACAGCCAGCTATTGGTTCCGTTGTAATAGACGATGCCAATGCAGGACTAGTTACTTATACCTACAATGGTGCAGGAACTATTTTTACTGGAACTACTTTCGATTATACAATTTCTGATGCAAGGGTTCCTTGCTTTATATTAGGTAAAAAAGATACTGCAACTGCAACCATTTTT
>CAWHCT010000045.1:0-27152 GCA_963827785.1 uncultured Flavobacteriaceae bacterium
TGTTGGATTAGATTATGCGTTTTTATAAGGATGCATTTTGGAAGGAGACTTTTGCGCTACAAAGTATACACACATGGGACCTAAATTCATAAAAAAACATGTATCTTTAAAGTTCATTTTTTTAACTAAAATTACATTCGATCTATGAAGTATCTCCAACTTATGTCCTGCCTGCTTGTCCTTCTATTCTTTAGTTGCAATGAGGTTAATCCTAAGGGTGAAAAAGAGGTGCTTACGTTTATTAAACAATGGAACGATGCCCATACACAAATAATGTCACCTTACTTAGAACGATACTATATGGACGTAGTATCCTATTACGGAAAAGAGTTCACTAAAAATCAAGTGCAGAAAGATAAGAATTTGCTGTTCCAACAATTCCCAGACTACACACAGAGTATTTTAAATGGCCAATTAGCAGTAACGAAAGAAGATGGAATCTATTTAGTTAATTTCACCAAACACGTCAACTACAATGGGATAGAAGCTGATTACACCTCGTATCTTTCGGTGATGACTAAAAATGGTAATTTCAAAATACTACGAGAAGGGGTTGAAAAAAATGCTAAAGATCTAGATGCTCTTATTTTTCCTAGTGCTCGTGAAAGTAATGCTATCGTAACTAATACCAGGCAACTGTTTGGCGATTTTAATGGTGACGGACTTTCAGACTATGCTTCTGTTATCTCTCCGGAAATAATCTACACTTCAAATACTGATATCCAAAACAGTGATGAGGTACAATGCAAAGGAGAATGCAACAGTGTAATCATCTTTAGTAATAAGGGTCTAGGAGCCATTACAATCAAAGGGGCGTACCAATCACAATTAGAAAATCTTAAAGATCTTAATAGCGACGGCGCAGACGAGATTGGTTTTTGGGATATAAAACCTACGACCAAGAGCCTCTATGTTTATAATGCATCAAATGGTAGCTTGCTTTGCGAGCCTATTGTAATTAATACTAATGTTCATAAAAACCTCAGTCTTATTGACGTATTTAAAAAAACAGGCCCCAATAAAATTACAGTAACATACAGTGTACAAGTCAATGGAAAGTGGGTCTTAAAGAGCGAAGTGATTACGTTGAACTAAGCGGTTGGAAGCTATTGAGTATAATGTTTTTAAAATGGTTTTTTATTGGGTTTTTTTAACTAACCAAAAATTATATTTGAATAGTATTATTCCTGTTTTTTACGACTTTTCTTTCTTAAAATTTAAATCCAAAACATTAAAATTATTAGCGGCCTTTACCAAAAGTGTAGAGCCAATAGTTTCAAATAACTGATTGGTTTTAACTATAAATTCAGCCTGCTGTTCAATTTTATAATTGGGAATACCAACCAAGGTTAAATCCGTAGCGCCGGAATACAGCTTGATCAAATCATAAAAAGCAATTTGCTGAACAGCATTATCTATTATTTCAATCTCTACGCTAACTCGCAAATCTTCAACAAGTTTGCTGATTTTACTATAAATAATAGTATTATCAACATTGTTATTATTAACAAATAACACCCTAATATTAGTTTTATGCCATCTAGGAGAGGCTATGATAAAACGAGCTATATTTAACATCATTTCAGCATTTTTACTATCGGTTTCGCGCCACCATAAATCGACGGCTTTATAATTGCCGAATTTTGTTTTTTTGTCAAAATCCAAATACAATAAATTATAATCCAGATGAAGGAGGGTTTCAGTCATTTCAGCATATTCCTTAGAGCCTTCCAGGCCTTTTGGCCAACCCATCATTATGGTATTAGGCTCAACTCCTGAAAAGCCAAACGTAGTGGCAATATTTTTAATACCACTATAAATATTGTCCACTTTTATTTGCCTGGCAAAGATGCCCAGGTCAGAGAAAACATCGTCCGAAACAATTTGTTCGGTTTTCTTAAGAGGTTTACTATTATTCTTATCAAGGATTAGTTTAAAATTTGTTACAATACCTGTGCGACCCGATACGGTTTTACTCAATTCCAATAAATAAGATTGGTGTTCACTTTGACCACTGAACAAAATGATATTGGGATTCCAACTGGATTGGACTTCTGTATTTGCATTAATTTTTTTTAAGCCTTTATTCACGATATTTTCCCAAACACTGCGCCAGACATCATTTGATTGAATTTTTACTTCCTTGCGCTGCAGCCAAAAATATAAACTTCCAATAACAGAGAATGCTGCAAACATTGCAAACATGTCAAGCTTAAACATGACAGTAAAACAAGCTAAAAAACCAAGCAATCCAATCCAGCGCTTAATTTTGAAGGTAGGTTGAAAATCAGGATTTGCCCAGTTTTCTAAGAAAAAAGCAATATTAATAAAACCATAAGCCGTAAGGTAAAACATAGAAACTACACGAGCAATAACATCCAATTCTCCAATTAAAATACCCGCTTCAGCAATGATGAATACCATTATAAGGGCATTAACAGGTTCATTGTTTTGTCCTTTTCCTTTAGAAAATACCTTTGGTGTTACCTGGTCTATCGACATGGCCTGTAGAATTCTTGGCCCACCAAGAATACCGCCTAATGCCGACGATAGAGTAGCTCCCCAGATACCGGCTACTACGGCAGGTGAAAATAAGGCCATTTTCATTAAAATATTATAATCCGATTTTAAGGTTTCTGAATTGATGCTAAGAGCTATAAAAATCGCCAGGAAAATATATACGATAAGCCCAACCGCAATAGCCCATAAAGTGCCTTTAGGAATAGATTTTTTAGGATCTTTTAAATCACCACTCATAGCAATTCCAGCGGTAAATCCGGTCACAGCCGGGAAAAATACGGCAAAAATGATTTCCATAGGCACCGCACCTTCGGTAGCAACCATATTTACTGTTTCAGGTGCAAGATCCCTTGTTCCAAAAACAATGGAAATAATGGATACTGCAATTGCAGTTAAAATGATGTATTGTGTTTTTAAGGCTACTGAAGTGCTGATTAAAGCCAAAATAGTAATGCTAACCAACGCTATGGTTCCGGTTATCCTAAAATCGTTAATGGTCATGCCAAAGTCAAAAAAATCATTGAAACTTTCTGCAAATCCAATTAAATACAAAGCAATAGACAGTGCTGTACCTACATAGAGGGCAATACCAATTGAGCCACCTATAGGGATGCCCATACTACGTGAAAGTACATAGTAAACTCCTCCTGCACCAATTTTTTTATCTGTAGCTACAGATGAGATACTTAATCCGGTGGTAACTGATATCACATGGGCGATGATGATGATGACAATGGTCCCGATTAATCCCGCATTACCAACAACCCATCCTAAACGCATGTACATGATAACGCCCAAAATGGTAAGCAATGATGGTGTAAAAACACCTCCAAAAGTTCCGAACTTTTGAATATTTTTCATTGAAACTATTACATATTCAAATTTGTTAAGTGAATATAACCAATCTTTTTTATAACTCCAGTATATTAAATTTAAATGAAGAATTTCATGATTTACAATTCTATAAACTAAAATTCCAATATGTAACAGACGTTACATATTATGAGTATTTCTGATAGTATTTTTACAAAAAATTTAAACAAATGGCTACCATAAAATTAACATCAGAAATATTTAAAAAAGATATATTCGACTATTCTACAGAAAATGAATGGAAATTTAAAGGTGATATCCCGGCAATCATTGACTTTTATGCCGATTGGTGTGGTCCATGCAAAATGGTGGCACCTGTTTTGGAAGAGCTCTCCAATGAATATGAAGGGAAACTGAACATTTACAAAGTCGATACCGAAATAGAGCAGGAGCTTTCCTCTCTTTTCAGGATACGTAGTATACCAAGTATATTATTCATTCCTAAAGAAAGCCAACCTATGATGCAGGCAGGAGCTTTGCCAAAAAATGTTTTAGAAGAGATCATTAACGAAAAACTAATGAATTAGCCTGTTGCTAAAAAACTAATTAAAGGGAATCAAGTTAAGTTTCCCTTTTTTTGTTGAATAAGTGACAATCCAATTATTCGAAATTATTATTGTTCACAAACGTTAGAATTGTAGACTCCAAATAAAGTGATACATTTTCTAAGCCGTAATTTAGTTCACGTCAATCTTATTGTTTTTTAATTTTGCTCATGAATACTTCGTATTTCTTTTTAACATAATTGTTAACGATATGGACCTAAATGTGTAAATAGGCTGAATACGGCTATACAATAATTACTTTATATTTGTACTATAATTTATATTATGTAAAATAGTATTTTTGATTATTAAAAAGACCATGCCCTATTTATAAACATGGTCTTCCGTTTTAAAATTACTAGATTATCAACAAATTATAACCACTCTAAAAAATACTCCATCATTTGTTCCTTGAGTTCGTAATGCATTCTAATGTAAGTTCGCATATCTTCTTTAAGTGTATGCTGCGCAGTTGAAAGTCGACCATCTATTTCTTCATCATAATCAACAGTATTAATTTTAGCCATCTTACGTTTAATTCTGTGCATAAGCTTAGAAATAGCATCTTTTTCTATCATAATCCTGTTTTGGAAATTTTCTAAAGGAACTGTTGCTTTTTTTCCAAATTCTCTTCCTGCTATTTCTTCAAGTTTTTCTTGAAACGTATCCATTTCGTTGAAATGGAAACGCAATTCTCTCTTCCAGGTCTCTAAATTGAATTTTAGGTCACTTAAATATGAAATTTTCGTATGCATATTATTTGTTTTTATATTAAACTTCTTCTGTTTCTACTTGTTTTACTAATTCTTGCTGAACATTTGACGGAACAGGCTGATAGGATGCAAAGGTTGAACTAAAAGTAGCTCTTCCCTGCGTTAAAGATCTAAGATCTGTTGAATAACCAAACAATTCTGCTGCCGGTGTAACACACTTTAATATCTGATAATTGTTGTTACTGTCTATTCCCTGAATAATGGATCTTCTCGATTGAAGATCGGTCATCACACTTCCTACCATTTCTTCCGGTACTTTTACTACCAAATTATTGGTTGGTTCCAGCAACTTAGGATTGGCATTCAAGAAAGCGTCTTTAAATGCATGTGCTCCCGCTATTTTAAAGGAAATATCATTGGAATCCACCGAGTGCATCTTTCCATCATAAACCATAACACGAACATCGCGAATATAAGAACCTGTTAATGGCCCTTCTTCCATGACCTCCAAAACACCCTTCATTATTGAAGGTAAATAACGCTGATCGATCACACCGCCTACAATACAGTTATAAAATATGAGTTTACCACCCCAGGGAAGATCAATTTCTTCCTTACCTCTGAGGTTAAATCCTTCCGGTTCTGACATACCTTCATACCATGGTTCAATTTTCATATGTACCTCACCAAATTGTCCAGCTCCACCTGATTGTTTTTTGTGTTTATAACTCGCATTTGATGAACGCTGAATGGTTTCTCTGTACTGGATCTTTGGTCTTTTATAATTTACATCAACTCCATATGTGTTTTTTAACGCCCAGTCAATGGTAGCTAAATGAAGTTCGCCCTGACAACCCAATAACTGTTGTTTTGATTCCTTGGAAAAATAAAATACCACACAAGGATCCTGACTTTGAATACGCTTTAAGCCTTCACTTAGCTTTTCATCATCATTCTTATCTTTTGCACTAACAGCCTTTGTTATCCTTGGTGCAGGATACTGAATCTCTTTAATTGTTATTTTCTTTTTACCACTGTACAAAGTATCATTTGTATCGGTATTTTTTAATTTTAAAGTGGCACCAATATCCCCAACGGTCAATTTTGCGACAGGCTCCCTGTTTTTTCCATCCATTATGAATAATTGATTGAAAACTTCGGTTTCGTCATTTCTTGAATTAGTTAGTTTGTCATTGGCTTTTACTTCACCTGACTTCACTTTAAAAAATGTTATCTGACCTAAATTAGGCTGATATAAGGTTTTGAATACAAATAATGAAGTTGGCGCATCTTTTTGCGGTTTGATCTCCTCACCTTCCTTACTTTGCTCTCCTTTTGTTTCTGAGGCTGCAGGCGCTACATTGTCAATAAAGCCCATTAGTCGTCCCGTTCCCATATCCTTGAGTGCAGATACACAAAATACCGGAAATAATTGATGATTGAGCATGCCTATTTTAATGCCTTGTCTCATTTCATCTTCATTGAGTGTTCCTTTATCAAAGTATAATTCCATTAGGTCCTCATCATTCTCGGCTGCTTTTTCAACAAGTTCATTGTGTAACTCATTTGCCAGCTCTTTTTGGTCCTCTGGAATTTCCAGTTTTTCCGGCTTCCCTCCTTCTGGTCCAAATTTGTACATCTTCATTTTAAGTACATCCACAATGCACTGCGCACCATCTACTTTTAGAGGATATTGTATTTTCACGGCATTATTTCCAACAAGGGATTTAATGCTGTTAAAACTTTCTTCAAATTTGCAATCTGGATGATCGATCTGGTTTATAACAAATAAGGTTGGTCTGTTATATTTATCTATGTAATTCCAGATAATTTCAGTACCAACCTCAACGCCTTGTCTACCGTTTATCACGGCCAAAACCGTGTCTCCAACCCTGATGGATGAAATGATTTCACCAATAAAATCGTCTAAACCTGGAGTGTCTATAATATTTATTTTGTAATTGCGCCATTCTGTGTGAAGTGGAGTTGCAAAAACCGAAGCGCCTCTTTCTTGTTCTATCTCAGTGTAATCAGAAACCGTATTTTTTTCCTCTACAGTTCCTCTTCTATTAAGGAGTCCAGCTTCAAACAACATGGTTTCAGCCATTGTTGTTTTTCCGCTGTGATGGGCCCCTACGAATACTACATTTTTTATGTGTTTATCATCATATATTTTCATATTGTACGTGTTTGATGTTTATAGGATATAAAACTATTTATAATAATTTATTAAAAATATGACCTTTGTTAGGTTTTGTTTACCTTTTTTGGAGCAGAAAAATTGAAAAAGGATTTTTATAAAATTTCGGAGGATATAGTTACGAAAATTTAAGTTTATAATCAAACAAAGTTAAATAAAAAAAAGCAGCATCTTTAAATTATTTACTTAATCAAAAGAATACTGCTTAATACTTAGGAATTAATAATCCTTTAACTAAAAGGGATACAACAAAGTAAGTCTAATTATTTAAGAATATGATGCTGCTTTAACTCAAAAATAATACGGTTTTACCATATAATTATCAACTTGCAATTTACTTATCTGCTCCCAAAAAAAGGTTAAAGTACAATGCATTTATTATTAGGTTTGTATTTTTGAAAAAAACATGCTATGTCCAAATACATTACTTTTTTCAGAGTCATTGCTTTTCTTGAAGGGCTTTCATTCATACTCCTTCTCTTTATAGCGGTACCTATAAAATATTTCTCAAATAATCCGGATTATGTAAAGCTACTCGGCATGCCGCATGGTTTGTTATTTATGGGTTATGTGCTCTTGGCAATATTATTCGCGGGAGAATTGAAGTGGAATTCAAAGACCTTATCAGTAATATTGTTGGCATCGGTAGTTCCTTTCGGCACGTTTTATATCGATGGTAAATACCTAAAGAATGTTTAGAGTATTCTGAAGAAATCATGTAAAATGTTAATAACCGAGTTAACAAGTAATCTTTTTCTTTATTTTACCACGAGTGTTTCTTTTTAATTTTACCTCAAACAGAACCCAAAATGGCAATCAGAGACCAATACCTATTAAACCTTCGTCCACAAATTTTATCGGCTAAATTAAGTGAAAACATGAGTAGCGAAGAGCGTTTTCAAAACACAACTCTTAGACCAATTATAAAGTTGCAAAGTGATTTATTGATGGAAGTTTTTAAAAACTACATTGCTAAACACAAAAACGTGTTTTATGAATTATTTCTTGAAAAGCGCATTGACTACATTGAAAATGCTATTCATAAAGACATGAAGTTCAGAAATTCTATAAAGGGAATGATCATTGGTCAATTTACCAATAATGAATATGCCCTATACATTCAAAACTCATCTGCCTTGAATAAGCGAATGATGAATATTGTTAAAGAAAGATACTTAAGTAATATTCAAGTATTTGAAAAAGAGGATATTATGAAAGTGGTTTAAACTAAAGGTTCACCATTTAAATTCGTGGTTAAAACATCGCTCATATAATCAAAATAAGGCCTTATAGCTTTAAAAGCCGTGTCTATTTCATTTATAAATTCGGTGTCCAAAACTTCCTTATCAGTGAATTTTTTAACGAATATATACTGCTTCTTTTTAATGAGATCTATCGCAGGATGACCCTTGTCAAATCCTTTAGGAGCGGTTTTTACTTCATCACCAACAAATTCTCCCCATATTTTTTTAAAGGATTTTTCCTTTATTATTGTGCGTATTTCCTCATCATCCATTTCAAACTCCTTTCTTATTCTTAAAAGATCGTCCTTGTTAGGTTCCCAAAATCCTGTGGCAATAAATGATTCATTGTTTGGTTGGATATGTAAATAATATCCCCCTCTCAAATTGGGTTTTGATCTGTGAAACGATCCTCCAAAATGCGTTTTATAAGGAAGTTTGTTCTTAGAGAATCTTACGTCACGATAAATTCGAAACACTTTTAGTTTATCAATATCGTCATGAGATCTGAGGTTTATGAGAACATTCTCATAAAAACCTTTGACTTCAGCCTCAATCGATTTAAACTCGGTTTTGTGCTCATTGAACCAATCTCTATTATTGTTCTTTTCTAACTGCTTTAGAAAGGAAAAAGCTTCCTTTGGAATGGCATCGATCATAATTAATTCATTTAGTTGAATTTACAAAAATTAGTACATTATTCAAATTCAATTTTATTCAGGATCAGTCCGGAAGCTGGTGCAATATAATCCATGACCTCCGTACTTTCAGGAAGCAGGCTTTTCTCTATATAGTCCAAGGTTACCTCGCCTCTGCCCAATTTGATCAAACCACCCATGATCAATCTGATCTGATTTCGTAAAAATCCTTTGCCTCGAATTTTTAATAAATAAGTCTCTTCTGGGAAAAAATTGGCGGTAAAAATTTCATTTTCCACCAATTCGCACAGGGAGATCACTCTGTTGTAAGTGCCCTTGTCAGTTGGCTTATAACAATAGGTTTTAAAATTATGTTTTCCTTGAAATAATTTGGCTCCTTTTTTCATGATCTCCATATCAAGTGGTTCCAGAATTGTAGTCAACAAAGGGGCGCAAAAAGGGTGGTTTTTGGTTCCTTGTGAAAATAAATATAAATATTCTTTGGTCTTTGAGTGCTGAATGATGTTAAAGTCGGAATCCACTTCTTTTATAGACAAAGCCCTGATATCTTGAGGGAGGTTTAAATTGAATTCAGCCATAAATAGTTCAAAATCTTTAATAGGTTCTTCAATGAATAGTTCAAATGCTGCTTCCTGAGCAGAAACCATGGCATCTGTTCTTCCTGCACCTAAGGTTTTAAATTTAGTCTCATTAAGTATAAATTTCAAAGTTCTGTCTATCATTAAATGCACAGTTTTAACATGAGGCTGTTTTTGCCATCCATGGAATCTGTACCCTAAAAACTGAATGGTTATGACATAATAATATCTTTCCAACTTAAAAAATATGAATTAATTAATTTCAAGTAACAAGTACGCTAATTTATACTTTATTACAAAATATTTGTAAATTGTATACTTATAAACTAACTAAACATTCAATAATTATGACAAATTCTTCAACTAAACCCCCTGTTTGGTTTTGGGTAATTGGTGTTATCGCTTTATTATGGAACCTTATGGGTGTCAATGCTTATTTACAACAGGCTTATCAAACTGAAAGCTTTAAAGCTATGTATACACCCGAACAACTTGATTTGATAACCAACACGCCAGCCTGGGCCATTGGGGCTTTTGCAATTGCAGTGTTTGCAGGTGCGTTGGGTTGTATTGCACTTTTATTAAGAAAAAGTTGGGCAAAGCCCTTGTTCCTGCTTTCACTAATTGGAATAGTGGTGCAGATGATCTATAATCTGTTTATAAGCAAGGCAATGGAAGTTTACGGACCTGGTGCAGTAGTTATGCCAATTTTAGTAATGCTTGTAGGATTATTTTTAGTGTGGTATTCTAAAAGGTCCGTTGTTAAGGGATGGATCGATTAAGAAAAGGCCTTATAAATAATAGAAAGGCATCAGAAATCATCTGATGCCTTAGTTTTAAAAATTGTAGTTTATTAGTTCAAAATTATATTACAATTTTCATAACTTTAGTATATAATAACTAACCTTTTTAAATGAAAAACTTTTTACTTGCATTTTTTGTTTTTCTTATCTATTCAATTTTCGGAATGTGGTATCATGCATGTGTGATAAAGGAATTATGTGATGATGTAAACGAAAATACTGAACAAAATGTAGTTGTTGATCAAAATAAGGACCCCCAGACAAAAAATAATGAACCAATTACTGAACCCGTCAAAACTGAACCTTCTTTTGTATACAAAAATGGTGATCTTGTGTTCAATTTTCCCAGAAATTTGAGTTTAAAATCTCAAAGTGATGAAGTTATTTTTCCCGAAGGCTCAGAATCATTTAAAAAATCCATTTTTACTTTTTTAAATAAGCAACAGACTTTAGAGTTAGTCATTACTGGTTTATATAACGATGAAGAGTCCAAATCCAATAATCCATTAGGAATAAAAAGAGCCGATTTTGTAAAAGATCTGTTAGTTGAATATGGAATAAATGCCAACCGAATCACCACAGAAAGTAAAGAATCCGGATTTAACTTCAATGCGAATGGAATTTATGAAGGAGGTATTCTTTTCGGTTTTATCGACATTTCTGCGGAAAGACGGAAAGCTATTGAAAGTGGTATTGAGAATAAAACATTATACTCTGGATTTGGTTCAAAAGAATTCAGTGCAGATAATACATTGCAGGCCTATGCTTTGGAATTAAAGAATTATCTGGATAAATATCCAAACAAAAAAGCTAGTATTATTGGACATACAGATAGCGTTGGAGATCTTGAAGCTAATGATTGGTATGGGATGGAACGCGCAAAGAATGTGAAGCAGTATTTGGAAAGTCTGGGTATTGAAAGTGCTAGGCTAATTGCCACTTCTAAGGGAGAAACTGAACCTATTGAAAGTAATGCGACCCTTGAAGGACGAAGGAAAAACAGAAGAATAGAAATTAAAATAAACTAATAAAAAAACAGCTGTAAGATCATGTTTGAAAATTTAAACCCTTTGGATAAGTGGACCGCCTGGATAGAAATCTTTCTGCTTTTATTCGGTGCTTTTTTAATCGGATATTTCTTTGCCAGAGCCTATTTTAAAAGAAAATTTCAAAATGACCTTATCGATTATGAAGAAGAAGTAAAAAAATATAAGGAACTGAGTTTAGAGCATGCTAATTCTACTTATTCAAGTGGAATAAAAGCAGTAAAGACAAGAGATAGAAAGGGCGAACTGGCTAAACCATTAGAGGAAGAATTAAGGCCTGAATTCGATCTAAGTCCAAAAACAAATATAGAAGGATTAGCCTCAGCTACAAAAGAAGATAAAGACGATCTTACGCTTATTAGTGGTATTGGGCCATTTATACAAAAAAAATTAAATGGTATTGGTATTTATAGCTTTTCTCAGATAAGCAAGTTTTCAGCTGAAGATATTGAAAATATTACGGAATCAATTAAGTTTTTTCCAGGTAGAATAGAACGCGATAATTGGGTTGGGCAAGCCAAAAAACTTATGAAATAAGGGAAAATTAATCATAAAAAAAAGCATCAACTAAATATTGATGCCTTTTTTTATGATTTTCTATACTGATTAATTGCCCAGTATTATTGGCATTCCGGAATCTCCGGCTCCAATTATAACAACTTTACTATTTGGCGACTCAGCTAATTTTGTAGTTGCTTCTATCCCCTTATCCTGTAAGATCTTATCTGTTAAAGAAGCGCTTAATATTCTGTTCGCGTCTGCCTTCCCCTGTGCTTCAATAATTACTTTTTCAGCTTCTTTGGCTGCTGTAACAAGTCTGAATTCGTATTCAAGTGACTCCTGCTCTTGCTTTAATTTGCGTTCTATGGCATCTTTGATAGTATTCGGTAGAGTTACATCACGCACTAAGACTTCATTAAGCTGAACATATTGATTTTCTAAAATCTTTTTAGTTTCTTCATAAATCTCATCTTGAATTGCATCACGTTTACTTGAATATAATTGTTCGGGAGTATACCTTCCTACTACACTTCTGGCCGCACTGCGAATAGATGGCATGATTACACGTTGTAAATAATTTTGACCTAGAGACTGATGTAAATTACCTAAGTCCTTATAAACGGGTTCATACCATGCCGAGGCATCAATTTGAATTTCTAATCCATTAGACGATAATACTTTCATTTTTTCAAACAGCTCTTGTTGACGTACTTCATAAACATAAACCTTATTCCAAGGTGCTACAATATGAAAACCTTCTCCCATTGGTGGCTCATCAATGACAACACCTTCTCCGAAAGTCCTAAACAATACTCCGGCTTCTCCTGAGTCAATGGTTACTGCTGATTTTGACAATACTATTACAAAAACAATAATGCCAATTATTAAGGGTAATGCAATTTTTGGTAATTTTTCCATAATTTTTCTTTTAAATTAATCCGTTATATTTCCTTAAAAACCACTCTATTGCCAAACTTAGAATTATCAAAAAGAGTAGTATTTTAAAATCAATCAAAGGTACTGTATTTTTATTACTTTTTTGTATTGTTATATATCGATCATCCTCCAGCAAATCTGAAAACAATTTATCGGTATTCTTAATAAAATAACTATTCCCTTCTGTATTAGCAGCAATGCGTTTAAGTTTTGTTGCATTGGCATTCAAAAATTGCTGCTCTACATTATAATCCAATATCTTAAGTTTTCCCGACCGACTTAAAGGCTCATCGCTAACCTTGACCACAAAAGAATAGTTTGATGCAGGCAAGTTATTTAAACTAACCTGATATTTGTTCTTGTCAAAAACGAATGGTAATGTTTTGATACTTCCCGTATTTTCATCCTTGATCTCTATCACTACATTTCCTTGTTGATTCAATTCATAATTCTTGTTAAAATATTGTGCAGAAATTAAGATATCGTCATTCCCGTAATAAAATGATTCATAGGCAACTGTAAGCCTGGACTTTTGATTATTGGATGCCAGATATAAAACAATCTTTGCTATGAAATTATCAAACCCCGCAAATGATTTCTCATTAATAAAACTTTGAGCTCTCCATCTCCAGAGGCCTTCCCCAAACAATGCAGCTTCCCTTCTATTGCCATACTCCAAAATGGATAAAAGAGGCTGATCTGTGACTAAGCCATTAACTGCTTTAAACAGTATTGATTCTGACCTCGTCTTAAACTCTACTGGTTCAAAAAAGGATGTTAATGGAGGAAAAGATTGGAAATCCATATCATTAACTATAAATGTATTGAAATTCTCATTCAATAATGGCTGATAGTCCTCAGTAAGATTTGAAACTTTTTTATAATAATTCTTTTGAATTGAATTTAAAAATGACCAGTCTGTTTTAGATCCCGTCACTATGAAGATATTTTTATTGAGTTCATTCAATTCGTCATAAACGGATTTAAATGAATTGTTAGGCTGATATAGTATAATTAATTGAAAATCATTGATTTTATTTTTTGTTTCATATGGTTTTAAAATACTAACTGTTCTCTGTTCATTACTTTCAATACTCTTTTTAATAGCACCAAGATCCGGATGAATAATGTCGCTTATTAATGCTATTTTTGATTTTTGATCTATGACTTCTACTCCAAAATCTTTGAAATTATTAATCTTGTTCTTTTCACTTTCCAAAGGGACTATTGCGGCACTGTACCTTATTACTCCAGCTGGGTTTGCAGCAAGTGTGAAATTGATAATTTGTGAATTTTCTAATTTTGATAAAGAAATGGATTTTCTATAAACTGTCTGGTTACCCTTTTTAACTATGAAATCGGTTTTTACAGATTCATTGCCATTATAATTTATTATAGCTTCAACCGGGAATTGATTCTTTAAATATGCATATCTGTTAACATTTATTTGTTCGATTTTTAAATCTGAATAAGTAATAGTATCACCTAAAATAATTGAATAGACAGGCTGATCATATTCGTCGGGCAGTAAACTCATAATCATAACCATAAGTCTGATTCCCATCTGACACCAGTAATGTTGGGGAAACCGAGTTTTTGTAAATCTGATCTAAATCTGAGAAAACACCGGATAAGTTTGTCCTTCGATCATCAAATTCTATTGTGTCCAGATTTCTTAGCTCGGTTCCAAAGGAAAAATAATCAATGTTGAATTTATTGTTTAACTCTTTATTGCCTTTTATAACTTGAATCAAATTTTTGACATTATCGTCCTGCTCCAAAAATTTTATTGAGCTTGAATTGTCAATAGCAAGAACTAAGTTTGGTTTCTCATTATAATATTTTATTTTTTCAAACTTTGGATTAATAAGAAGTAGAAGTATAGAAAAATAAGTAACAAATCTTAAAAAGATAAACAAGGCATTTAGTTTATTGAATTTTGATCGGTAAGCATATTGAAAAAGCGCTAATAATAGCGCTATGATCCCGGATAATACAATAAATAAAATGGTTTGTACTAACATTGATTAAGTTAACATTCCTCCATCAACATTTATTGTTTGACCTGTTACATAAGCAGAAAGATCACTTGCCAAAAATACGCACACATTGGCTACGTCTTCCGGTGTTCCTCCTCTTTTTAAAGGTATTGCAGATCTCCAGGTATTAACGGTTGCTTCATCCAGTTTTGCGGTCATTTCAGTTTCAATGAATCCAGGTGCAATTGCATTACATCTAATATTTCTCGATCCTAATTCTAAGGCCACTGATTTTGAAAATCCGATTATACCGGCTTTAGAGGCAGCATAATTAGTTTGACCGGCATTTCCTTTGACTCCCACTACTGAGCTCATATTAATGATAGATCCTTTTCTTTGTTTAAGCATTGTTCGTTGAACAGCTTTCGTCATATTAAAAACAGATTTAAGATTGACTTCTATTACAGTATCAAAATCTTCTTCACTAATTCTCATTAATAAATTATCCTTTGTAATTCCTGCATTGTTGACCAGTATATCAATTGTTCCAAACTCTTTAAAAACATCTTCAGCTAGTTTTTGAGCCTCATCAAAACTGGCTGCATTGCTTTTATAACCTTTAGCCTTAATTCCCAAAGTATTTAATTCTTTTTCAAGCTCTTTTGCTGCATCTACCGAAGAACTATATGTAAAAGCCACATTTGCACCATTCTCTGCAAACACTTTAGCTATTCCTCTGCCAATACCTCTGCTGGCTCCTGTAATTATTGCTGTTTTTCCTTCTAATAATTTCATTTTTATAAATTGATATTTGTATTTGTAAATATAATAATAACAAAACAGAGGCTCATAAAAAAACCTCACAAATATTGTGAGGTTTTAAATTGATATCATAGTTAATTTATTTCAAGACTTCAGCCACTTTCTTGCCAATTTCTGCAGGAGAATCCACAACATGTATTCCACATTCTCTCATAATTTGTTTTTTCGCCTGGGCTGTATCATCACTTCCACCAACAATTGCTCCTGCGTGACCCATTGTTCTTCCTGCTGGTGCAGTTTCACCGGCAATAAAACCTACTATTGGTTTTTTACTTCCACTAGCTTTATACCACTTTGCAGCATCAGCTTCTAATTGGCCTCCAATTTCACCAATCATGACAACACATTCGGTTTCTGGATCATTAATCAATAATTCAACAGCTTCTTTTGTGGTTGTTCCAATTATTGGATCTCCACCAATACCAATTGCTGTTGTAATTCCTAAACCTTGTTTTACAACTTGATCTGCAGCTTCATAAGTCAAGGTTCCTGATTTGGAAACAATCCCTACTTTACCTTTTTTAAAGACAAAACCTGGCATAATACCTACTTTAGCTTCTCCAGGTGTAATCACTCCTGGACAGTTTGGTCCAACTAATCGGCAATCCTTATTTTTAATATAATTATAGGTTTTGATCATATCAGCTACAGGAATTCCTTCAGTAATCGTAATAATGACTTTAATACCCGCATCAGCAGCTTCCATTATCGCATCTGCAGCAAAGGCAGGTGGTACAAAAATAATGGATGTATCGGCCCCAACTTGTTTAACAGCGTCTTCAACTGTATTGAAAACCGGTTTGTCTAAATGAGTCTGACCACCTTTTCCGGGCGTAACACCACCAACAACATTAGTGCCGTATTCAATCATTTGACCTGCATGAAAAGTACCTTCACTTCCAGTGAAACCCTGAACTATAATTTTGGAATTTTTATTTACTAAAACACTCATTTGTGAAATTTTTCTATTTAATTCAATACATCACAAAAGTAATTTTTTGACTGTATTTATTATAGGTTTTACTCGTTATTTTTTTTCTTTTAGCAGTTCCAGTAATTTTGGTAATTGTCGAATAGCCGCTAACTCCTTTAATTTTTCTCTTGATTCAACAGCAGGAGTACCCCAATAGGTCTTATTCCCTTCAAGGGATTTACTTATACCTGATTGTGCCATAATAATGGCTTTAGTGCCAATAGTTATACCACTTGTACATCCAACCTGTCCCCAAATGGTTACTTCATCTTCTATAATTACACATCCTGCAATACCGGTTTGTGAAGCGATTAAGGCATTTTTTACCAATGACTGTATCATGTCCAATTTGGATCTGATTGTCTAATTTCGTGCCT
The DNA here is from genome assembly GCA_963827785.1 of uncultured Flavobacteriaceae bacterium. Lineage (GTDB taxonomy): Bacteria > Bacteroidota > Bacteroidia > Flavobacteriales > Flavobacteriaceae > Site-B1. Next base: position 16,767 of record CAWHCT010000045.1, read on the forward strand.
TCACCAATTGTTGTATCTCCTGTTACTCCTTTATCAATGGTACAAAGAGCTCCAATATCAACATGGTCTTCTATTACCACTCTCCCACCAGACTTTAATTGATCATAGCCTTCTGGTCTATTTTTATAATAAAATGCACTTGCTCCTAAAACAGTACCTGCATGAATTGTCAACGTTATTACCAATAATGGTATCATCATAAATACTGACATTACTATGAATAATACAGTTATTCCCAATAACAACATTATTACCAATAAAACAATTTGGTTGAATAATCGTATTTGTTCCTATTCGAGCAGACTTTGAAATCGCGTTAATTGCCGGTTGAAAAGGTTTAAAGTGGTTTGTGAGTTTGTTAAAATCCCTAAATGGATCATCACTGATCAATAGTGCTTTACCTTCAGGACAATCAACTTCTTTATTAATTAAAATGGTAGTTGCTTTTGACTTTAATGCCTTGTCATAATATTTAGGATGATCGACAAAAACGATATCACCTTTTTCCACGACGTGAATTTCATTCATTCCCAAAACCGTAAAATCACCTTCGCCAACAAATTTGCATCCAATTAATTCCGCAATTTGTTTTAATGTATAAAGGTTTAGGAAATTTCACAGATAAATTATTCTTTAATTCTTTCTTTGTAAGTTCCCTTATCAGTTTCGATCTTTATTTTATCACCTTCATTAATAAATAAAGGCACATTGACAGTAGCACCGGTTTCTACAGTAGCAGGTTTTGTTGCGTTAGTTGCTGTATTCCCTTTAACTCCTGGTTCGGTAGCTGTTACTTCTAAAATTACACTTGCAGGCATTTCAACAGAAAGTGGCATATTATCTTCGGTGTTGATAATCACAGTTACAACTTCACCTTCTTTCATTAAACCTGGATTATCTAAAGCTGCTTCTAATAAGCGTATTTGTGTGTAATCTTCAGTATTCATAAAATGATAGAATTCTCCATCATTATATAAAAATTGAAACTTATGTGTTTCCACACGTACATCTTCTATTTTATGTCCGGCAGAAAAGGTGTTATCTATTACTTTTCCGGTTGTTACACTTTTAAGTTTTGTTCTAACAAAGGCAGGACCTTTACCTGGTTTAACATGTAAAAATTCTATAATTTTAAAAATGTCATGATTATATTTAATACATAATCCGTTTCTAATATCTGATGTACTTGCCATTATATTAATTAATTTGATTTAAAATATCCTTTCATAATTCCTCGATGCGAATTTTTGATAAATTGTAAAATTTCATCTCGTTCTGTAGTCGCTTCCATTTCAGCTTCAATGATTTCTGAAGCTTGTGTATTATTATAGTTTTTTTGATAAAGAATTCTATAAATATTTTGAATTTCTCATATTTTTTCAGTGGAAAATCCACGTCTTCGTAATCCCACAGAATTTATCCCAACATAAGACAAAGGTTCTCTGGCCGCTTTTACAAAAGGCGGTACATCTTTTCTAACTAAAGACCCACCTGTAACAAAAGCATGATTCCCGATGGAACAGAATTGATGAACGGCAGTCATACCTGCTAAAACAACATAATCTCCAACGGTAATATGTCCTGCAAGTGTGCTATTATTTGAGAAAATACAATTATTGCCAACAATACAATCGTGTGCAATATGACAATAAGCCATAATCAAACAATTATCCCCAATAACAGTTTTCAGTCTATCAGAAGTACCTCTATTAATTGTTACACATTCTCTTATTGTAACATTGTTACCAATTTCAACAGTAGTATCTTCATCATTATATTTTAAGTCTTGAGGTACAGCAGAAATTACGGCTCCAGGAAAAATATTACAATTTTTTCCAATTCTGGCACCTTCCATAATAGTTACATTACTACCTATCCAGGTACCTTCACCAATAATAACATTATTATAGATGGTAGTAAACGGTTCAATTACAACATTTTTTGCAATTTTGGCCCCAGGGTGAACGTATGCTAAAGGTTGATTCATCTGTTGAGTTTTATTTTTCTATTTGTCAGATGTAATTCGCACATTAAATCATTAGTAATTTTTAAAAATTTAATTGTACTCATTTCATAGTTATTTGACTTTACTTATTTGAGCCATTAATTCAGCTTCAGCGCACAATTTTCCATTTGCAGTAAGCATAACCTTGCATGTGACAAATACCACGCCTTATGGGCGTAATTAGTTCACATTTAAAGATCAATGTATCTCCAGGACTAACTTTTTGCTTAAACTTAACATTGTCCATCTTCATAAAAAATGTCAGATAATTTTCCGGATCTGGTACTGTGCTAAGTACTAGAATACCACCGGTTTGCGCCATGGCTTCAATGATTAAAACACCGGGCATAACAGGAGCTCCCGGGAAATGTCCTTGAAAGAATGATTCGTTCATGGTTACATTTTTCATCCCAATAACATGTGAATCTGATAATTCAAAAACCTTATCAATCAATAAAAATGGTGGTCTGTGAGGTAACATGGCCATAATTTGATTAACATCCATGAGTGGTTCCTGATTTAGATCAACCGAAGGCACATTATTACGCTTTTCTGCCTTTATTATTTTAGACATTTTCTTTGCAAATTGGGTATTAACAAAATGCCCTGGTTTATTCGCAATTACTTTCCCTTTGATTCTTATTCCAATTAAAGCAAGATCTCCAATGACATCCAAAAGCTTATGTCTTGCTGCCTCATTTGCATGATGAAGTGTTAAATTATCAAGTATTCCATTTGACTTCACAGTAATAGAATCTTTTTTAAAAGCAACTTTTAATTTTTCCATGGTTTCTGTGGATATTATTTTATCAACATAAACGATGGCATTACTTAAGTCTCCTCCTTTTATTAGGCCTTTATCCAAAAGCATTTCAATTTCGTGTAAAAAACTGAAAGTTCTTGAATCGGAAATTTCGTCTTTAAAGTCTGATATATCTTTTAAAGTTGCATTCTGTGTTCCTAAAACTTTTGTTCCAAAATCTACCATTGTAGTCACACAAAATTTATCGGAAGGGATTATTGTTATTTCACTACCTGACTCTTCATCAGAATAGGTAATGATGTCTTTTACAGCAAATTCAATTATTTCAGCATTTTGTTCAACAGTTCCAACTTTGTTAATGGCTTCAACAAAATATTTTGAAGAGCCATCCATAATTGGCGGTTCAGAAGCATTTAATTCAATAATTGCATTATCAACTTGCATTCCTACTAAAGCAGCCAAAACATGCTCTGTAGTTTGGATTTTAACTCCATTTTTCTCTAGACAGGTACCTCTCAGTGTGTTACTAACATAGTTTGCATCTGCTTCAATAACAGGCTCTCCTTCAAGATCCACTCTTTTAAAGGCAAATCCAAAATTTTCGGGAGCTGGTTTAAAAGTCAAATTTACTTCCTTGCCAGTGTGAAGCCCAACACCTTTTAAAGATATTTCCTGAGCTATTGTTTTTTGTTTTTTATCAGTTCTTACTATCATTCTTCAATTCATTTTCAATATCACTAATATTTTTAACAATTTTTGGAAGATTTTTAAAATAAACGTATGATTTGTTGAAATCTGCATATGCTAAAGCAGGAGTGCCCTGAAGAACTTCATTATCCTTTACATTTCTGCCAATTCCAGACTGTGCCTGTATTTTTACATTGTTCCCAATTGTAATATGACCCACAATTCCTACCTGTCCGCCAATCTGGCAATTCTTTCCAATCTTGGTTGAACCTGCAATTCCTGTTTGAGCTGCAATCACTGTATTTTCATCAATTTCGACATTGTGTGCTATTTGAATTTGATTATCCAACTTCACTCCTTTTCTAATAATTGTTGAGCCTAAAGTAGCTCTATCAATCGTAGTAGCAGCTCCTACATCAACAAAATCCTCAAGAATAACATTTCCGGTTTGAGGAACTTTGCTATATTCTCCTTTTTCATTTGGAACAAAACCAAATCCATCAGCTCCGATAATAGCCCCTGAATTTATAACACAATTATTACCTATAACAGTTTCAGAATATATCTTCGCACCTGCAAAAATAACAACATTATTCCCAATTGACACGTTGTCACCAATATAACAGTTTGGATAGATTTTAACATTATTTCCAATAACTACATTATCTCCTAAATACGAAAATGCACCAAGATAAATATCATCTCCATGCACAGCTGAATCAGAAATAAAAGACGGTTTTTCTATACCTGTCTTATTCATTTTTACCTGATTGTAATATTCCAGTAATTTAGAAAATGATTTATAGGCATCATCTACTTTTATTAAAGTTGAGGTTATGCCATTTTCGGCAACAAAATCTCTATTTACTATTGTTATTGAAGCTTCAGTTGAATAGATAAATGACTTGTATTTTGGGTTCGCAAGAAAAGTTAAAGACCCCTTAATCCCTTCTTCTATCTTAGCTAATTTGAAAACTTCTACATCGGGATTTCCAACTATATCGCCTTCTAAAATTCCTGCTATTTGACTTGCTGTAAACTTCATTTGTGGCAAAAATAGGAAAAATGTACCAAATTCAATCTTTTGGATAACATATATAGTATTTATTGACCGGTTTTGAAAGCGCTTTCAAATTTAATTGATCTGAAGCGTTAACTATATCTTCAATCTCACCGGATTTATGCATAATATTAATTGTCTGATTTTTTTCCTGATAAGCCTGATTGGATATCTTACCTGTAAACACAAAATAACTGGCCTCCGATTTGGTTATATTATATCTCTGTATCAGCTTGTTTTTTTGATCATTCAACAGATCTGAATCAAATCTTTTTTTGGATATCTTAATTTTTAACAAATCTCTATTTATGATCATCTCACACAAATTACTTAGAACAAAATCATAATGATATTGCCATTCCTTCATAGCTGAAATAATATCGTAATCATCCAATTTTGAGAACTTTTTCAAAACTTCGGCATCAAAATCACCAATTGAAATATTATTTTCCAAGAAAAATTTCAAGGCTTCACTGCAATTTAAATGCACCCCTTTTAAGATCAATGATTTTGCTCGTTCTAAAACTCTAATTAATAGCTGCTCGGCAACCAAGCTTGTTTTATGTAAATAGACCTGCCAATACATTAATCGTCTGGCCACTAAAAATTTTTCTACACTGTAAATCCCTTTTTCTTCAACCACAAGATTGTTGTCTAGCTACATTTAACATGGTAATAATGCGTTCACTATTAATATTTCCTTCTGCAACTCCTGTATAAAAACTATCTCGCTTTAAATAATCGGCTCTATCCATATCTAATTGACTCGAAATAAGCTGACACATGAACTTTCTTTCATATTCACCTTTAAAAATTCTAATGGCAAGAGTTAAATTTGCGTTAAATTCTTTATTTAATTCTTCCATAAATAGCAAGGAAATATCCTCATGTGAAACACCATTTACTAAAGCTATTTTCCATAGCATGACTAAATGGTCCATGACCAATATCATGTAATAAAATAGCAATATAAAGTGCATTTTCTTCATCTTCAGAAATTGTAACTCCTTTAAAACGAAGCACTCTAACTGCTTTTTGCATTAAATGCATGCTACCAATGGCATGATGAAATCTTGTATGATGTGCTCCTGGATAAACCAAATAAGACAAACCCATTTGAGTAATTCTTCTTAATCTTTGAAAATATTTATGCTCTATTAAATCAAAAATTAACGAATTTGGAATAGTAATAAATCCGTAAATTGGGTCGTTAAATATTTTAAGTTTGTTATTTGCCTGCAAACAGTTGAGTTTTACTAATTAATAAAACAAATATACATGAACAATATAAATATTCTTTGGGTTGATGATGAAATCGATTTATTAAAACCACATATCCTTTTTCTTAGAACAAAAGAATTATAAGGTAACAACTTGCCAAAGTGGTACGGAAGCATTGGAAGTATTAGACGAAAATAATTTTGATATTGTTTTTTTAGATGAAAATATGCCAGGACTTACAGGTTTAGAAACATTAAATGAAATTAAAGAGAAACAAAGCAAATATTCCGGTGTTATGATTACCAAAAGTGAAGAAGAATATATTATGGAAGAAGCTATTGGTAATAAAATTGCAGATTATTTAATAAAACCTGTAAACCCAAATCAAATATTATTAAGTTTAAAAAAGAATTTAGATCATTCTCGATTAGTTTCAGAAAAAACAACTTCTAATTACCAACAAGAATTTAGAAAAATTGCGATGGATTTATCTATGGTAAATTCTTATGAAGAATGGGTTGAACTTATATCAAAAATTAATTTATTGGGAAATTCAATTGGAAGATATTGAAGATCCGGGTATGTTTGAAATTTTAGAATCTCAAAAAAGTGAAGCCAATATGCAGTTTGGAAAGTTTATAGATAAAAATTATGCAATTGGTTTGAACCAAAGGGAGATGCACCTATCTTGTCGCATCAGTTATTTAAAGAAAAAATTGTTCCAGAATTAAGCAAAGAACAACCAACATTGCTGATTGTAATGGATAATTTGCGTTATGACCAATGGAAAGCTTTTGAACCAATAGTAAATAATTATTATAAAAAAGAAAGTGAAGAATCCTTTTATAGCATTCTGCCAACAGCAACACAATATGCCAGAAATGCTATTTTCTCAGGTTTAATGCCAAGTGAAATGGAAAAAATACATCCTGAATATTGGAAAAACGATACAGATGAAGGAGGTAAAAATCTACATGAAGATGATTTTTTAAAAGCGCAAATAAAACGCTTGGGCTTAAGGTCACTTAAAATATGAATATCATAAAATAACTAATTTAAAAGCCGGTAAAAAATTAGCTGAAAATTTTAATATCTCAAAAAAATAACGATTTAACTGTGATCGTTTACAATTTTGTAGATATGCTTTCTCATTCTAAAACAGAAATGGATGTTGTTAAAGAATTGGCTTCAAATGATAAAGCATACAGATCATTAACTTTAAGTTGGTTTAAAAATTCTCCCCTACTAGAAATTATACAACAAGCTCAACAATTAGGATTTAAATTAATTATTACAACAGATCATGGTACAATTAATGTAAAAAATCCGTCAAAAGTTATTGGCGATAGAGATACAAGTTTAAATCTACGTTATAAAACAGGAAGAAGTTTAACATATGAAGATAAAGATGTTTATGCTGTTAAAGACCCCAAAGCAATTCATTTACCAGTTATAAATATGAGTAGCTCTTTTATTTTTGCTAAAGGAGATTTGTTTTTTGCTTATCCAAATAATTACAATCATTACGTAAGTTATTACAGAAATACATATCAACATGGAGGTGTTTCTTTAGAAGAAATGATTATTCCGTTTTCGGTTTTAAAACCAAGATAATTATCCATAAATGGTAAAATTCTTCGATGAAATACATTTTTTCTTGGTTTTATCTAAATTTTATTAGTAATATTGTAGTATAAACATTTTTGTTTAAACCCTATTTCTAGATGAATAAAAGCTTCAATATTGCCGAAATTAATTCCGTAGCAAAAGAAATTTTGAAATCTGTAAATTCCAAGACTATCTTGTTCTATGGTGAAATGGGTGTCGGTAAAACAACGCTTATCAGGGAGATGGTAAAGGAATTAGGGTATCTTCATGATGTTTCAAGCCCTACTTTTTCTATTGTTAATGAATACGAGATCAAGGACGGTTTGGTATATCATTTTGATTTTTACAGGATAAAAAATGAAGAAGAAGTCTATGATATAGGATTTGAAGATTATTTGGACTCTGATCAATGGATATTTATTGAATGGCCGGAAAAAATTAGTTCTTTAATTCCGGACCAGGTAAACGAAATCCATTTGGAAAAGGCCGGAAAAAATAGTAGAAAGATTAAGTTAAAAACATTAATAAATATATAAGTGAACATCAAAATTACACTTACATTAAAACCGTAGTTTGGTTGTAAGTATAATCCTAACTTTTTGGTTGTTAATCGATAAAAAAAGATTATAATCGTAATAAAAGGTAGTTAATCGATTTTTTAGTGTCAGTTATGTGACTTGAGATACATTAGGCATAATTAATTAATTAAATCCCTTGAATTATGAAAACAAGAAAGTACTTTTTCGCCTTGGCGACAGTAGGACTGTTGATGTTTGCATCTTGTACACCAAACAGTATTAGCGATGACGGACCACAACAAGTCAAAAAAGCCAAAATCAAAATCCCTTCACAAGGATAAAAAAAGTAATTTAATTATAGGTAGTATAATAGCCACTTTAATAGCTATTACTCCTTATATTTTTTACTCTTATGAAAGTGTTCCAGATGAAAAGATCTGGGACACTTTTTTTTTTACATATAGAAGCGGATATTATGAAAATGCAGCTATTGCTATTTGGACAATGATGGGTAAAATAGTACCTTTATATTTACTATTCATTTGGTTCTTTACTTGCCGACACTGGTGGTATCATGCTTTATTGATCCCCATTGCCATGTATACCTATCAATTTTTTGCTATAATAAATGATGATGCAAATTTTATTGATGAATATCAGATCATGTATTTAATTCCTATTATGGCTATAATAATTCCTTCAATATATCTCATAAGGGCAAAAATGTTCAATAAATTAACCAATAGATCCATGCAGGATCTGGAAGATGAATTTAGAATTAGTAAAAAGACGTTTAAGGATTTTTTCTAATTAAAATCGATCACAAACAAATTAAAGTTTTAGTCTTATATATTAAATTTAAAATTCGTAATTTGAATTTTAAATTAATTATCCATGAGTAAACAATTTTCTCCCTTTTCAAAGCAGCAATTGCTCCCGCAGGAAGAAATGTTGGAAGTTTTAAAAGGTAAAGGAGATCTCTTTATAGGTATTCCAAAAGAAACATCATTTCAGGAAAAACGAGTTTGTTTAACACCAGACGCAGTATCTGCCTTGGTCACCAATGGTCATAAGGTATTAGTAGAATCAGGTGCTGGAAATGATTCAAAATTTACCGATAATGAATACAGTGAAGCCGGTGCAGAGATCACTAAGGATACAGCAAAAGTATTCTCCTGCCCTATGATCTTAAAGGTGGAACCACCAAGTCTAGAAGAGATAAAGCTTATTAATCCACAGACCTTACTAATTTCTGCACTTCAACTAAAAACTCAGCATAAAAAATATTTTGAAGCTTTAGCTACCAAAAGAATAACAGCAATAGCTTTTGAATTTATTAGAGATGAAGATGGAGCTTATCCTGCTGTGAGATGCTTTAAGTGAAATTGCAGGAACTGCTTCAGTTTTAATTGCTTCAGAATTACTAACAAATGCAAATGATGGAAATGGACTAATGTTTGGAAATATTAGTGGAGTTCCACCAACTGAAGTAGTAATTTTAGGAGCAGGAACTGTTGGTGAATTTGCAGCAAGATCTGCTATAGGATTAGGAGCAAATGTTAAAGTTTTTGATAATTCGATAACCAAACTAAGACGCATACAAACCAATCTAGGAATGACTATTTATACTTCTACTCTGCAACCAAAAAACCTTTTAAAAGCATTAAAACGTTGTGATGTGGCAATTGGTGCGGTTAGAGGCAAGAACAGATCTCCAATTGTGGTAACTGAAGCTATGGTAGAATGCATGAAACCAGGTTCTGTAATTATTGATGTTAGTATTGATATGGGAGGATGTTTTGAGACTAGTGAAGTCACAACTCATACCAAACCAACATTTGTCAAACATAATGTCACCCATTATTGTGTGCCAAATATTCCGGCTAGGTATTCACGAACCGCTTCAGTCTCAATAAGTAATATTTTTACTCCATACTTATTACAAATCGCTGAAAATGGTGGAATTGAAAATGCTTTAAGGTTTGACAGAGGATTAAAAAATGGCCTTTATTTTTATCATGGAGTCTTGACCAATAAATCGGTTGCCGATTGGTTTAACCTCAAATACAGTGATATTAATTTGTTGATTTTCTAGATGACAATTCTAAAACGATTCGGCTATTACTTAGGAGGGTTTTCAATTGGATTAGTAATTCTTGCATTTTTCCTAAATGGTAAAAAAGTCTCATGTGACTATAGTCCTTCAGCCAGAGTAAAAAAGAACATTAGAAGCAAAACATTAAAATTTTCTGAACAAGCCCGTGAAATGATTTCTTTGAATTCATTAGACAGTAATTCTATTGATCATATAATTGCAAAAGGCTCAGTTATTTTTTCAGAAAGCAACACTAAACTTGACTCATGCAAGATCTATGTTATTGATGGAGATCATTCAGATAATCGCTATAAATTGACTATTCAAAATTGTGATAGTATAGCAACTTTGCAAAAAATTGAACTAAAAAAATAAAGCCCGGTAAAACCGGGCTTTTTTAATTTTATTGAAGTATAATTTTCTTCGTAA
>CAWHCT010000046.1:0-38199 GCA_963827785.1 uncultured Flavobacteriaceae bacterium
TGTTTTTGGGTCATTAGGATTTGAGAATTTTTCTACTCAAGTATCTTTGAGAGACCCTGAAAATCCTGATAAATACATAGGAAGTCTTGAAAACTGGGAAAAAGCAGAGCAAGCCATTATTAATGCTGCCAAAGATAAAGGGTTAAATTATGTAATTGAAACTGGAGAAGCCCATTTTATGGTCCAAAACTGGACTTTATGGTCAAAGATAGCCCCTTAGGCAGAAACTGGCAGTTAGGAACAATTCAGGTGGATTATAATTTGCCTGAACGATTTGATCTGACCTACAAAGGTAGTGACAACGAACTTCACAGACCTGTGATGATTCATAGAGCTCCATTTGGAAGTATGGAACGTTTTGTTGCAATATTACTCGAACATACAGCCGGGAACTTTCCCTTTGTGGTTGACTCCGCAGCAGGTTATTGCTTGTCAATTAGTGAGAAATACGAAAAATACGCTAAAAAGTTTTACATTCACTAGAAAATAACGAAATTCGCGCCCTCTCTGATGATCGAAATGAAACGGTGGGTAAAAAAATCAGGGATGCGGAAATTGCAAAAACTCCGTTCATGGTAATTGTCGGTGAGAATGAAGAAAAAATGAATAAGGTGACTGTTAGAAGACATGGAGGAGAGGATTTAGGAATGATAACCGTACCAGGAATTTTCATCAATAATTAATAAGGAAATAAATAACTCTTTAAAACAATTTAAAGTTTAACTAAAATATAAAGCCATAGCAATACGTAGAAGAAGAAATAGAGGTCCTGCTAGAATTATTAAGGAAGACCAGCATAAAATTAATAGAAAAATTTTAGCTCCAGAAGTGCGCCTAGTCGGTGACAACGTAGAAATTGGAGTTTATAAAATTAAAGATGCCTTGGCAATCGCAGAAGAGCAAGGTCTTGATCTGGTTGAGATATCGCCTAAAGCCATACCTCCAGTGTGTAAAGTTATGGAATACAAAAAGTTTCTATACGAACAGAAGAAACGTGAGAAAGTTTTAAAGCCAAAGCAACAAAAGTTGTTATTAAGGAAATTCGTTTTGGTCCTCAAACAGATGACCATGATTACGAATTTAAAAAGAAACATGCTATTAAGTTCTTAAAAGAAGGAGCTAAATTAAAAGCTTTTGTGTTTTTTAAAGGACGATCTATTATCTTTAAAGAACAAGGTCAAATCTTATTGTTAAAACTAGCTCAGGAGTTAGAAGATTACGGTAAAGTTGAACAAATGCCAAAGTTGGAAGGTAAACGAATGACCATGTTTATTGCTCCAAAAAAAAAATAGAAGTAAGTATTTAGTATTAAAATAATTAAGCGAAATAATTAAAATCTAGGAGAAAATGCCTAAAATGAAAACCAAATCTAGTGCCAAAAAACGTTTTAAGGTTACTGGTACTGGTAAAATTAAAAGAAAACACGCTTTTAAAAGTCACATCTTAACAAAGAAGTCGAAAAAGCGTAAGTTAGCGTTAACTCATAGTGCATTAGTGCACGAGAATGATGTTAATAGCATCAAAAATCAATTACGTTTAAAGTAATAGTTCTGGTTAAAACAAATTAATAACCCTGGAGTTAGGCACTTAAAAGTGTCAATTTAATCGATCGCCTACTACAAAAACAAATTAAAAATATGCCAAGATCAGTAAATTCTGTTGCGAAAAGAGCCAGAAGAAAAAAAGTTCTCAAGCAAGCAAAAGGATACTTCGGAAGACGTAAGAACGTTTGGACAGTAGCAAAAAATGCGGTTGACAAAGCTATGCTATATGCTTATAGAGACCGTAGAAATAAAAAAAGAACATTCCGTGCATTATGGATAACACGTATTAATGCAGGTGCAAGACAACATGGAATGTCTTATTCTCAATTTATGGGTAAAGTAAAAGCTAATAATATTGACTTAAACCGTAAGGTTTTAGCTGATTTAGCAATGAATAACCCGGAAGCTTTTAAAGCAATAGTTGAAAAAGTAAAATAAGGCATTTTGCCTATTAAATAACACTATTTCACTTAAAAAAAATCCGATTCATTTGAATCGGATTTTTTTATTTAATAAATATTGATCTGCAATCTTGCAGCATCTATATTTATTATCTTTTGGGTTAATGTTCACTCCATCTTTGGCCTGAACGCCTCTTTTTGGATTAATGCTCACTCCATCTTTGGATTGCACTCCTCTTTTTGGATTGATGTTCACTCCATCTTTGGATTGAACTCCTTTTTTTTCGAATCTTTTGACATTAGGTTGTTTTTTTTAGGATTAATATGCTTGAAATTACTAAAATCCTATCAATTCAACAAATTTAATTTCTTATATATAAGTTAATATTCATAAATTACACCAAAATTGTCAACTGCAAATATGACTTTTAATTCTTTTATTAAAGAGTGTAACGAAAGGAAGCATTTAAAAAACTTTCTATTTATGTTGTCTCATGTTGGATAATACTTCAGGTACTTTCCGTCACACAAGATTACATAGGTATTCCTGGAAATATAATAACGATAATCCTAATTTTAATGCTAATAGGACTTCCGGTAAATATATTTTATATCTGGAAATATTCATTGGCTAACTTAGAATCAGAAAACTTAGAACTTGACAAAAATGACAAAAAGAAACGGAGTAAATTCCAGAAAATGTATTTTTCATCATTACTTGCCATAAGTATATTAGTTGGATTGGTATCCATTTTTATCATAAACAATAAATTTATTGAGTCACTGAATTTACCTGAAATTGAATCAAGTGATAAAATTGCCATCCTTAAATTTGGAAACAATACCGGCAATAAAGATTTTGATATTGTGAGTAAAATGGCCACGGACTGGATAATACATGGTATTACAGAAAACCAGGTAGCACAAGTAATCTCACCAGAGATCGTAGATGATTACTCAAATATTCTAAAGGTTCAAAAGGCTGGTGCTTTTTTAGAAAAAGATATTTTAGATGAATTCTTTAAACCAAAAAGGATTATTTCAGGTAATTTTTATATGCAGGACAATAACCTTATTTTTAAATGCTCAATACTAGATAATGAGAGTTCTTATGCTTTTAAACCGGTTGAATGCAATAAAGAAAATCCTTTGGAATGTATTGAATCACTTAAGCAGATTATTTTAGGTTATTTAATAACAGAAGATAATGAGTGGCTTCAAGACATACCCCCAAAAATTGAAGCTTATCAGGCAGTTTTAGAAGCTAAACAAAATTATCAAAGCGATAGTGAAAAATATTTAGCTCTTATGGATAAAGCCATTGCATTCGATAGCTCATACTTTGAACCCAAAATGTTAAAAATATCAGTAACCTATAATATGGGTGATTTTAAAAAGGCAGATTCATTAAGAAAAGAAGCCCTAAAATCTACAGCTAAGATAAATAAGAGGCAAAGAAATTTATTGAATTTTTATGATGCTCTTTTGAATGGGAAACACGACGATACATATTATACTATGAAGAAAGAATATAATATCGCACCATTCGATTTACAAACAAATAAAACCATGATGGCTGTAGCCTTGCAATTTGTTAATAAGCCTGAAGAAATTGACACTATTTTTTATAAAATCCCCATGAAGGAATTGGATTTGGAACTGTGCTATGATTGTGAAGATAGAATTTTTGTTAAAGCTGCTGCCGATCTTGAACTAAAAAAATATGATAGTGTTATAAGTTTACTAAAACCTTATTCTCAGGGAATAGATAAAATTTTCTTCAAAGTTCCCTTAATAAAAGCTTATTTGCGGACCGGTAATCAGGAAATGGCAGATCCTATCCTTGAAAAACTCAAATTAATGGCTGATGAAGATACATGGCAAAATGTCTATAACAAAATTGGAGCCGATTTATTAGTCCAAAATAGAAATGAGAAAGCAATAAAATATTTTAATAAAGTTATTGCTTCAAAAGATTCTACCTCAAATAAAAATGTCGCTACTGCATATTATTACACTAACAATTATGAAGATTCAGAAAAGATCTTTGAAGCCATTCTTTTAAATTATCGAGCTGATTTTGATGTGATTTCTAAACTTGCTGTTTGCTATTTTAAAACCGGTAAGATTAAAAAAGCTGAAAAAATGATCAATTCATTAGATGCGTTAAAAAAAGATTTTCAGTATGGAGCCATGGATTATGCAAGGGCACAATACTATTCACAAACAGGAGATAAACAAAATACATTTAAATATTTATTGCAATCTGTTGCATCCGGAAATTTTTACACCTCATATTCTTTTCAGAACGATCCTCAATTCACACCTTATTTTAATACTGAAATGTTTAATCAGATTTTAAACTTTTGGCATAATTAAGCTTTTATAATCAAAAGCTCTTTTCATATCAAATTAAATTAAATACTATGGAAGATTTTAATAACTCCTTTGCCCTTTTGATTGGCGCCAGCAGCGTAGGAGAAGAATATATGGCTGCAGATGCAAAAGCAATTAGAGATGTATTATTGGATAAAAGATATGCGGGCTATCCTAAAGAAAATATTATTCTCTTGACAGATGATCAGGCGAATCGTAAGAAAATACTTGAAGCTTTTGACACTATTGCAAAAAAATTAAATAAAGATTCCAATGTCATCTTATATTATTCAGGTCATGGAGAAGAAGCATACGACAAGGATAAAAATGAATTTTGGTACTTTCTAAAATTGGCTGGTATAACCGATGAGAATCAGGCCACACACCGAGTTTTGGATACCGAACTAAAAGATAAGATAAACGCATTAATTGCGGATAGAATTATCTTCTTTTTTGACTGTTGTCATGCCCAAGGTTTAACAAAAGGTCAGGGTATTTTAGATGTCAGTGAAAAACTTGAAGACAGAATTGAAACTACCCAAACCGATACGAAAATAAACCCTGAAGGATTACTTCAAAATTTAGATGACGAGGAAGGAATGGCCATTATTTCGGCGTGTAAAGACGAGCAGAGATCTTATAAGATAAATGGTGAACAAAACAGTATTTTCACTACCTGTTTATTAGAAGTTCTTAGAGGTGAACATCAATCAGCATTTATAGATCCTTACATTCGATTGACCGATGTTATTGAATATGTACTGGAAACCGTCCCAAAACGAGCTTTGGCAGAAGGTCAAAATCAAAAGCCATTTGTAAACATTCAATTCGACTATAATTTTGAATTGAGTAAGGCTCCTAAAGAAAAAATTGTTGATCGGGAAAACTTACTGGAACAATCTCGTAAAGACAAAGCCAGGAAAAACGTTAAAAAGGTATTCTATGAATCTCCCAATGCCAATAATGCCATAATATTTGTGCACGGATTTTCCGGAGAAGCCTGGAAAACATTTGGTAAGATTCCGGATTTTTTGGCTGAAGATGCGCGGATGGAAGGATGGGATATGTTCCCTTTTGGTTTTAGTGAAAATGTTGATCCCAAATTAGGTAAAGAAGTTTTCGCCAGTATAAGTGATATAGACAGAGTTTCTGAAAATTTGAGCGCTGCTATAAAATATAAGTTTGGAAAATATAAACGTATTGCAATTATTGCTCACAGTCTGGGTGGATTAGTTGTTCAGCGTAGTATTCTTAATTTAAATTCGGCGCATAGAGACCGATTAAGTCACGTCATACTTTTTGGCACACCAAGCAACGGAGTAACAAATAATGTCTTTAAAAAAATATGGAAAAATAAAATAGAAGAACTAATTGAGGGCAAACCATTTATAAAAAATTTACGTAAAGACTGGTCAAAAGAATTCAATGATAAATACCCATTTGCATTTAAAACTGTATTTGCCACCAGAGATGATTATGTGTCAAAGGAATCCGCACTTGATCCATTCAAAAAAGAATATTGGGTAAATATTAAAGGTAATCATTCATCTATGGTTGATGTTACTTCCAGGGATAATGATGGATATGAGTTAATATTAAATACCCTTACTGATAATCCGTTTTTTAACAAGTATACTAATTCTGAAGAAATTAACATTGCGCTAGGCGAATACGATGAAGTTGTAAGAAAATTAAAACCTGCTTTAGAATATTTAAACAGCGATGGTCTTGAAAAACTGATCTACGCCATGGAATGTTCTGGTTTGAGAGAGGAAGCCATTGAAATTCTTGAAACACATAAGCTGGCGAAAAAAGATGGTGAGATGCTTTATATTCTAGGTGGACTTTTTAAGAATGAATATCTTAATAATACCAAACCGGAAGATGGATTAGCATCATATAATTGTTTTAAAAAAGCTCTTAGAATTGCCAAGAAAAAAAAGGACATAGAACAAATATATCTGAATGCAATAAATCTTGCATTTCTTAATATCCTTCTTGAACAAGATAAAAGAGATATGAAAACCTATGCCAAATTAGCACTTGAATACACCAATAAAGATCGTTCAAATAAAGTTTCAAAAATGGCTACCATTGGTGAAGCTAATATTTATTTGGATAATTTAGAAGATGCCAGGAAACATTATCTAAATGCTTCAAAAAAGGCCAATATTCGTGAAAAAATAAGTATTCACGATCAAGCATATACAGCATTTTTAGCTTTAAACAAGGAAAAACCAAATGATGAATTCATTCAGTTTTTAAAGGAAATTTTCTTAACTTAAAAATAAAAGTTTTAACCTTATTCAGTCTAATTAAAAAAAAAATAGTAAATTTCTGCTGCAAATAAACTTATTAATAACCAACCAACTAGCAATGTCAACCGAAACTATATTTATTTGTTATTCCAACAAGGATGCAAAGTTTGCAAATGATCTAGCAAACACTTTAATTAAAGCAGGTGCTAATATATGGATAGAAAGTCTTCATGGTCAAGATGATGACGATGCCATAGAAGCCGCCATAAAATCGGCTAAACTGGTTTTAATTGTAACATCAGAAAATGCTTTGACTGATGAAACCTTAAAACAAGAAAAGACTTCGCCAGAGCCAATAATGTGGATAGATTACTTATTAAAATTGATACCTGCGATACTTCTGGTAAAATGCGTTGGAAATCGTTACCAAAAATCGATTTTTCAAGTAATAAGTCAGAAGCGATGAAGACTTTATTTGATAAATTAAAGCTTACTGGAAGTCAAGAAATCAAGAAATCAGAAGGTTCAATCAAAGAACCATTAAGTACAACTGAAAATGTTGAAATACCGGAAATGTCTGCTCAAGAAATTAAAGTTGAAAAAAATATCGATACAAATACCAAAAGTGCAAAATCTAACGATCCTGAATTAGCCAGAAAAGAGAGCTTATTAGTGTCTAATGATGAGATAGAAGCTAAGGCTTTTATTCAAAAAACAAATTAAGGAATCCAAAATTGCAATAGGATTATTTATAGCTGCCAGTGTCGTTATATCAGTGGTAGTTTTTGTTATTTTTAAGTTTGATTTATTTTCTTCTGAACAAGTGGCTACGTTGCTTCAACAGCAGAAAACACCTATGATAAATTAACAAAGTTTTTCCCTGCAGTGGGTGCAATTTTACCAAATGCATTCAGTGGCATCTCTGCAAGTAAAATTAAAGACAAGAAAAAAAGGCTTGCAATAATAGATAAACTTGAACGTACAAGAGACCGGATAAAAAACAATTTACAAAGCACCCCAGAATCAGAGATCAAGGCTTTGGAAGAAAAATTGGAAGAATTAATAACACTTTAAAAATAAAATTGTGAGTAGCATTGGAGGTAAATTAAAGGAAGTAGAACAGAACGCCAAAAGAACACGTCGCATTTCAACTATACTGGCAACGATCATGATAATTTTTATTGCCTTAAGTGCAGTGTTAATTATCCTCGTACAACAAGCAAATGCCAATTTGGAAAAAGAAAAACAAATAGTGGAAGATCAGAGATCACAATTGGCAGATCAGAATAAAGTGTTAGCCCAAAAGGATTCTTTATTGACTTTTCAAAACAAACGATTACGAGAAGTACAAGGAAAACTAGATAGTTACTGGGATCAGGCAGTATCTTCAAATAAAATAAATGCATATGCCGATTATTTGTCAAAGGCGATCAATGGGGATGAACATTATAATGATGCACTTGCAAAAATGAATGAACTTGCCAATAAAACGGGTTATGTTCAAATAACAGATTCAAATGGGAAACAATATCTTTCGCCTATCAAAGAATTGGATTCTGATGTTCAATTTTATATTGCAAACACGGCTATGAGAGTAAGAAGGGGTGTTATGGGAGATCCTAATTTTTCTAATACTTCTCAAATTGGGAATAAGGTAGTAAAAGTTAATGATGTTGTGAGATTAGATTCCATTATTAAAACTGGAGGAGCCGAATGGGGCAAAATTGGGTATGGTAACTGAAGACTAACCGCCTTAATCTTATATTCCAAAAGCAGTAAGAACCAGATTTCTGGAACCTCCATTATTTCTATGCTCGCAAAGATAAATCCCTTGCCATATTCCTAAATTTAATTTGCCATTTGTAATTGGTATTAAAACCGAGTTGCTTAATAACGAAGCTTTTAAATGCGCGGGCATATCATCTGACCCTTCAAAAGTATGTTTATAATAAGGCTTATTTTCTGGAACCATCATATTAAAATGACTTTCAAAATCTTCCCTCACAGTTGAATCGGCATTTTCATTAATTGTTAAACTGGCCGAAGTATGCTTGATAAAAACCTGTAACTGACCTATTTCTATTTGTTTTATTTCCGGAAACAAATGAATGATTTCGTTTGTAATTAAATGAAATCCTCTTTTATAATGCTGAAGCTTAATTTGTTTTTGAAAATAAAGCATTTTTACATTATGTCATTTTTAATTTCGCCAATTGCAGCTTTAAACTCTTCCCAGTTAATCAAACTGTCTCCATCTTTATCGTAACCTTCAACCAATTTAGATGATACTATCCCACGAATAAAACCGCTGATTTCGGCTTGCTTTAGTAGTGCTAAAATTTCAGCTTTAGTTAGTTTCCCATCACTATCTTTATCGAAAAAAATAAAGGCCTCTTCGGGAGTAGTAAAATGGTTTGTAATTAAAATTTGAATTTTGTTTAATATGATTTCTTTAGATGCCATATTTTTTAGATCATTTAAGTTTTCTGTTTCTTTTTTCGTGCAGCAGGAAAAAGCACATTATTTAATATTAGCCTATATCCCGGAGAGGTAGGATGAAGATCCAGTTCTGTTTTACGGTCCCCTACTCGATGCGTATGATCTTCGGGATCATGACCTCCATAAAAAGTGAAAAAACCTTTTCCTTTGATACCATGAATATATTTTGCTTCGCCATTGGTTTTATTCTCGCCCATGACCAATACATTAGACTTTATTAGATCACGATCAAAAGAAGTTGTTTGCCCCATAAATCCTTTTACCAAAGCAGTGTGGT
Source organism: uncultured Flavobacteriaceae bacterium (assembly GCA_963827785.1). Lineage (GTDB taxonomy): Bacteria > Bacteroidota > Bacteroidia > Flavobacteriales > Flavobacteriaceae > Site-B1. The sequence goes on from CAWHCT010000046.1 coordinate 9,356, forward strand.
TTTGGCAAAGCATTGTTGGTACAGGATTCCACTTTGCCGAGAAATCCATAAGAGAAAAATAGTCTGTCTGATCTTAGGTATTCGTCTTTTATTGGTCATATCTATTGACGAAAATTCGTAGACCATTGGATTACGTTCTAAAATATAATCTTTAAACGCAAACGTCCGGTTGTAATCTATTTTATTTTGGTAGTTTGGTGTACTTCCATCACCATCAAACATAGGTTCGCAAATATCTATTCCATCTGCAGATAATGCGATATCAAAACTATCAGTGGCACTGCACATTGCAAACATAAATCCACCTCCTATTACATAATCTCTAATTTTCTGGGCAACTGCCAATTTAGCCTCTGAAACTTTACTATACCCTAATTTATATGCCAATCCCTCGGCATCTTTTTTCTCTTGAATATACCATGGCGCCGTCCTGTAGGCGCCATAGAACTTGCCATACTGGCCGGTAAAATCCTCATGCAATTGCAGGTGCAAGCCAGTCATACAGCACCAGTCCTTCATTCCAATACTTCTTCATCATAGATAGCTTCGATAAGGAATTTCGGCATAGGTGAGCACCATGGTTACCGCATCATCCCATGGCATGTTCGATTCCCATAGGAGTGTAAACGGCTATTTTTGGCGCTTTTTCGAGCGCAACAGCCTCCATATTCTGTGACTAGGACTGCTTATTTCCTCGAGAATTGATTGCTGCTTCAGTATCGGAGATATCACTTGAAAGGTACACGCCTCTTATCTGGCACTCTCGTTTCTGGTTGCCTCCTCGTCTGGCAGCAAAAACGAACCGCCTCTCGTAATTCAACAGCCATTTGGCCGTTATTTGCCTTTCTGAGGCGTCCAGTAATGTAATTCCGTAGGCTTTTAAATGATTCTCCTGAGTTTCTGCATCCATTGGAATCAAATATAGGATGAGTAAGTCTGAGTTGAGAAAAACAAAAATAATATGACAATTAAAAAAAATTCTTCATAAAACTCTAATATAATCAAAAAATAACTATCTGACTTTTAAATCGTTGCCGGAAAGCAAGTTGTCAATTCTTTTTGTTTCGGGAAATTGCTCAAGAATGATTTTAATAAACACCGTAATTGGAATTGCCATTATAAGACCTGGAATTCCCCAAAGAAAACCCCAAAACATAAGCATTACTAAAACTGTTATTATATTTATTGAAAACGATTTTCCCATAAATATTGGTTCCAATATACCTCCAAACAATACCTGAACTCCCGTTATTGTTAGAATAAAAAAGAATAACGTGCTTGTTGGATCTAACTCTACAAATGCAAATATTGATAATAATACTACTGAAATAAATGAGCCTACCATTTGAACAAAATTTATAATGAACACAAAGAGACCCCAAAATATTGGAAAACTAATATCAAAAAACAAACAAGCAAGACCTGTCCCAATTCCAGTCAATAAACTTACAAAGAACTTAACTTTTATAAACGTAATGAGATCTTTTTCAATCTTCATAAAAGTTTTTATTGAGGCATATTTTTGTTTTAATATGGTATTATTTAAAACTTTATGCATATTAATTGATTCGGCCAAAGCAGTACAACAAAAAATGCAACCATCAAAACCATGGTCAACGATCTTTGTAAAAAATCTACAGTAGACCCAAGGTTTTCCTTTTTTACAAATTGTGATATAATCTTTTTATCTTTTTGAATCTCTACACCAAAAACTTCTTCGATATAGAACATTAAATATGTAATTTTATCCTCTGCTTTATCAAAAAAAGCAGTATCTGTCGACATAATTTGCCTGCTTGATAATTTTACCAATTCTGCTCCTAATCGTAAACCCGCAATTATTAATAAAACAATAACTACTATGCTCACAATTTTTGCAACTTTTCTCTTTGCCAACCATCGCATTAAAGGCAAAAACAGTAAGGCTATAACATAGAGAACACAAGGGGTATGAAAATAAAGGAGAGTATTTTAAGCAGGTAAAATACTAAGGGAATGACTATAATTAACAATAATATGTTGGTTGTACGTGTTTGGTTTAACATAAATATTTCTTTCCTTTTTTAACAAAAATCAAAGTTAATTTAAAATATATGATAATGTAAACATATTAAGTCGACTTTAACTAAGTGTCAACCATTTACAACCGTATTTAATTTAAAATGGCACATCATTTTCGTCATCATCATTTGAACTACCAAAAGCTTCATCACTAGACTAAAATTATCTGATTTAAATGTATCATCATTTGCTGCAGCATTCATTTTAGAATGAAATTCGAAAGGCGAATCAAAATCATCTAAATTATCAAACTTACCTAAATGCCCAATAAATTTTAATCGGATGTTGTCTAAACCACCATTTCTATGTTTTGCTACAATAAATTCTGCTTGACCTTCGGTTGGTGATCGTTCTTCATCATCCCATTCATCAATTTTATAATATTCTGGTCTGTAAATAAAGGAAACAATATCTGCATCTTGCTCAATAGCTCCAGATTCACGTAAATCACATAATAATGGACGTTTACTTCCTCCACGTGTTTCAACAGCACGTGATAATTGTGATAAAGCAATTACAGGAACACTTAATTCTTTTGCTAAAGCTTTTAAGTTTCTAGAAATCGTAGAAATTTCTTGTTCACGATTTCCTCCTTTTTGACTTCTACCAGCAGTCATTAACTGTAAATAATCAATTATAATTAGTTTAATTCCATGTTGCGATGATAAACGACTTGCTTTTGCTCGTAAATCGAAAATGGAAAGTGAAGGTGTATCATCAATAAATAAAGGTGCTTTTTCAAGTCCTTTTACTTTTACATTTAACTGTTCCCATTCGTGTTTTTCAAGTCTTCCTGTTCTTAATTTTTCTGAAGACAATCCTGTTTCACTTGAAATTAAACGTGTTATTAATTGAACAGAAGCCATCTCTAAAGAGAAAAAAGCTACCGGAATATTATGATTAACAGCAATATTTCTTGCCATAGAAAGCGTTAAAGCCGTTTTACCCATACCAGGACGTGCAGCAACAATAATTAAATCACTTTCCTGCCAACCAGATGTTAGTTTATCTAATTTATCAAATCCTGAAGGAATACCACTTAAGCCTTCTTTATTCGAAATTTCTTCAATTTTCTTTTTAGCTTGAATAACTAAATTTTGTGCAGTTTCACTAGATTTTTTAATATTTCCTTGAGTAACTTCATATAATTTTGCTTCAGCATTATCTAATAAATCAAAAACATCTTTTGTTTCATCATAAGAATCTTCAATAATTTCACTTGAAATTTTAATTAAACTTCGTTGAATAAATTTTTGTAAAATAATACGAGCATGAAACTCAATATGTGCAGAAGAAGATACTTTTTGTGTTAATGAAATAAAATAAAAATCACCACCACGTATCTAATTTTTCATTTTTTTTTAATTGACTGGAAACGGTTAATAAGTCAACTGGTTCACTATTTTCAAATAACTGAAAAATGGCTTCAAAAATATGTTGATGTGCTTCTTTGTAAAAAGCTTCTGGACTTAAAATATCAATAACTTCATCTACACCTTTTTTATCAATCATCATTGCTCCAAGCACAACTTCTTCTAAATCAAGTGCTTGAGGAGGTATTTTTCCTTTTTCAAGACTTATCAAAGTACTTTTATCTACTTTATATCCTTTTATTTGGTTTGGTTGTTTCATAAGGGCGAAAGTAAATAAAATGTTAAAAAAATGATAGTTTAGAATAATTGAATGTTAACTGTTAGTTAACAATTTAACTGTTAATAACTTAAAAATATTGTTAATAAGCACAAAAAAAACCGAATTAAATTTCAGGTTTTCTTAATTGTTATGTTTTAAGGAAATTATTATTTAAATACTCCCATTTGAGAATATTTATCCATTCGTTGTTTTACCAAATCTTTTGGTGATAAGTTTTTAAGTGTTCATATGATTTCACAATAGCATTTCGAACTGATAATAAAAGTTTTTTCTCTATCACTATGTGCACCACCAAATGGTTCTTTAATTATTTCATCAACCAATTTCAATTTTTTCATATCTTTGGCCGTTAGTTTTAAAGCTTCAGCAGCTTGTTCTTTAAATTCCCAACTTCTCCATAGAATAGACGAACAGGATTCTGGAGAAATTACAGAATACCAAGTGTTTTCTAACATTAAAACTTTATCTCCTACACCAATTCCTAATGCTCCTCCAGAAGCTCCTTCTCCAATAATTACAGTAATAATAGGCACTTTTAATCGAGTCATTTCTAAAATATTTCTTGCAATTGCTTCTCCTTGTCCACGTTCTTCAGCTTCAAATCCTGGATAAGCTCCAGGTGTATCTAATAAGGTCACCACAGGAATACCAAATTTTTCGGCAGATTTCATAAGACGAAATGCTTTTCGGTAACCTTCTGGATTTGCCATTCCAAAATTTCGATATTGTCTTGTTTTGGTATTATATCCTTTTTGCTGACCAATAAACATATAACTTTGATCGCCAATTTTACCTAAACCACCAATCATGGCTTTATCATCTTTAAACCTCGATCTCCATGAAGTTCTAAAAAAGATTCACCACAAATGGCTTTTATATAATCTAATGTATATGGTCTATTTGGATGACGTGACAGCTGAACACGTTGCCAAGCCGTTAAGTTTTTATAAATTTCTTTTTTAGCTTCTGCTAATTTTTTTTCAATTTGTTTACAGGTTTCTGTTACATCAACTTCACTTTCTTCTCCAATTAATTGACATTTTTGAAGTTGATCTTCAAGTTCTTTTATCGGAAGTTCAAATTCTAAATATTCCATAAGAATATGATTTTTTGATTAGTTAGTATACAAATATAAAAACTTTAATTGATGAAAGTTAAATGACACTTCTTTTTAACTTCTTAGAATTTTTTATAAATTCCATTAAACAGAACTACTGCAATTATTACAATAGCTCCAAAATAAAATAGAGCTCATTTTTTCTTTTTCCGGAAATAAAATCAGTGCTAAAATTATACCATAAATAGGTTCTAGATTATAGGTTAAAACCACTGTATATGGGCTAATTATTTCATAACATAAACAGAAGCAATAAATGCATAAGCAGTACAAATTGAAGCCAAAATAAACAAGTACCCAAAATCTGAAATACCTCAATTAAAAAAATCCTGAGTGAAAATCCATCCCCAAAAAAGGAATAAAAATCGTTATGAATAAAACACCACTAATAAATTCGTAAAATGAAATTACTGTGGCCGAATGATGTTCTAAAAAATTTCCGTTAAATACTGCAAAGAAGAGATGAAAGAAAAGCTGAAAATATTCCTAAAATAATTCCTTTAGGTATTTGATTTCACTTTGCGTAATAATAAAAACACCAATAATTACAAGAATTCCAAATATAATTTCATACCAAATGACTTTGCGTTTATAAATAATTGGTTCAATTAATGAAGCAAAAAAAGCACCTGTAGAAAACATGGCCAAGGCAATGGACACATTTGCTTCATCAATTGATCCAAAAAAAGTAATCCAATGCAAGGCAATAATAACTCCTGCAATTGACAAATCTAATAATATTTTTGAACGAAATATTAATATTAATCCCAGCATATCTTTATATAAATGAACATTATAATACTGAAGCCATTACCATTCTAAACCAAACCAAGGGAATCGCTGTAATAGTAATTAATTCACCTAAAATAGCCGTAAATCCAGCAATAAATACTAAAAAATGAAGATGAAGATAATTTTTAAGCTTAGCGTTTGGCATTGTATAGAAGATAAGCAGCTAAAATACCAAAAATAACATTAGGAAACCAAACTGCAATTAATGGTGAAAAATCTGATTGTTCTGCCATAACACCAAAAATTTTATCGAAAAACACAAAAACCATGGCAATAGCAAATACCAACAGCTAAATTAACACCCATACCACCTCGTCGTTTTATTGAGGATACGGCAACGGCAATAATTGTAAGAATAAATACTGAAACAGGTAAACTCCATTTTTTGTATAACACTAATTCATATCGACCAATATTTGAAGAGCCTCTGTGCTTCTTCTTTTTCAATAAATTTTGATAATTCACTATAAGTTAAGGTTTCTGCAATATATTTAACCGGAGTTAAATCTTCAAGATCAAATGAAAAAAGAGTATCTTTTCGTCTTCTCAATATCCAATATCATCATTATCACCATACTATTCTTTTAACATAATTAATTAATCTGTAAGTGTATCTTTTTCAATAAATTTTATATTGTTGCAGTAATTTTATAGTTCAGTTTATTGTCTTCAAAATGCTCTAAAGTAAAATTATTTCCTCTGTTTATCCTTAATATTAAAACTACTTACATAAATAAATTCATTATCATTTATTTGTCTGAATACATTTTGGTTTTCCGATCCTTTTTCCTTTTTTAAATATTTATAATTAAACTCATTAAAACCCTTACTTGCCATTGGTGCTAAATACAATCCTAAAATAAGGCAAAATCTGCAACAATGGATGCTCCAATTAAATAAGGTCTTAAAAACCTGTAAAACGAAACTCCAGAACTTAAAAATGCAATAATTTCTGTATTATTTGCTAATTTAGACGTAAACCAAATTACTGATAAAAATAAAAAAAATGGAAATAATAAATTTGCAAAATAAATTGTGAAATCTAAATAGTATCTGCAACTTCTGCAAATGGAACTTCATTCTCCAAAATTTTACCAATTTTTTCTGCAAGATTTACTGTAATTCCAATCGGAATAAACAGCAATATCATCATAAAAATGTGAACAAATATCGTTTTAATATGTACCAATCTAGATATTTTCAATTTACAAACGTTTATCCATTTGTTTTACCATTTTATTTTTCCAAGTCGTTAAAATCTCCTGCTAATATATGTTTTCTTGCTTCACGAACCAACCATAAATAAAATCCTAAATTATGAATGGTTGCAATTTGTTTTCCTAATAATTCATTAACTGAAAATAAATGTCTTAAATATGCTTTCGAGTATTCAGTATCTACAAAAGTAATTCCCATTTCATCAATAGGAGAAAAATCATCTTCCCATTTTTTATTTTTAATATTTATGGTTCCATGAGCTGTAAATAACATTCCATTTCTAGCATTTCGTGTTGGCATAACACAATCAAACATATCTATACCTAACGCAATATTTTCTAAAATATTTATTGGTGTACCAACACCCATTAAATAACGAGGTTTATCTTCTGGTAGAATTTCGCAAACAACTTCTGTCATTGCATACATTTCTTCAGCAGGTTCACCTACAGATAAGCCACCAATGGCATTTCCTTCTGCTCCTGACATTTGCAATATATTCAGCAGATTGTTTTCTTAAATCTTTATATGTACTTCCTTGAACAATTGGGAAAAAAGCTTGATTATAATCATATTTTAAAGGTGTTTTTTCTAAATGATTAATACATCTATCTAACCAACGATGCGTCATATGCATAGATCGTTTTGCATAATTATAATCACAAGGATATGGTGTACATTCATCAAAAGCCATAATTATATCAGCACCAATAATTCGTTGAATTTCCATTACATTTTCTGGTGTAAATGTGTGAAGACTACCATCAATATGACATTTAAATTTAACACCTTCTTCTTTTATTTTTCTGTTTGCTGATAATGAATATACCTGATATCCACCAGAATCGGTTAAAATATTTCTATCCCAATTCATAAATTTATGCAAGCCTCCTGCTTTTTCAAAAATTTCGGTTTGTGGTCGTAAATACAAATGATAGGTATTTCCTAAAATAATATCTGGATTAATATCATCTTTTAATTCGCGTTGATGAACACCTTTTACAGTAGCTACAGTACCAACAGGCATAAAAATAGGAGTTTCAATAACACCATGGTCTGTTACCATGGTTCCCGCTCTGGCTTTACTATTAAGATCTTTACCTTTTAGTTTAAATTTCATGCGCATTTATCAGTAGTTGGCAAAGATAAATAACTATATATTGTATTCAATGGAATTGTAATTAAATTAACTTATTAACAATGCTAAGGCCTTATCAACAAAACAGAAAAACACGGTTAAAATAGGTTAAAATTTCTTTTTTAAAGGCTCATAATATTCTATTTTTGAGCCTTAAAATCTAACTAAAAAAACATGCCTGAAATTAAAAAACTAGAAGACCTTACATCTCAAGTCCGAAGAGATATTTTACGAATGGTACATAAAGTAAATTCAGGACATCCGGGAGCTTCATTAGGTTGTGCGGAATTTATGGTGACTCTTTTTAATGAGATCATGGATAGAAAGGACGGATTTAATATGGATGGCATAGGTGAAGATATTTTCTTTTTGTCAAATGGCCATATATCCCCTTTATTTTATAGTGTTTTAGCCAGAGCAGGTTATTTTCCTGTTGAGGAACTAAGTACTTTCAGGTTGTTGAATTCACGCTTACAGGGTCATCCTGCCACCCACGAAGGATTGCCTGGTGTAAGAGTTGCATCAGGATCACTGGGTCAAGGCTTATCTGTTGCAATTGGAGCGGCTCAAACAAAAAAATTAAATAAGGATAACCATTTAGTTTACAGTTTACATGGAGATGGAGAATTACAGGAAGGCCAGAACTGGGAGGCCATAATGTATGCTTCAGCAAAAAAAATTGACAATATTATTGCTACAATAGACTATAACGGTCAGCAAATTGATGGCCCAACAGAAAAGGTGTTATCTCTTGGAAATCTTCATGAAAAATTTAAAGCCTTTGACTGGGAAGTAGTTGAAATTGTTGAAGGGAATAATATTAATGCCATTTTGAAAGGGGATGGCTCATGCAAAAGCTAAAACTGGCAATGGAAAACCTGTTTGTGTCTTGCTGCATACAGTTATGGGTCATGGTGTTGATTTTATGATGCACACACACGCCTGGCACGGGAAGGCGCCTAACGATGAGCAACTAGCCATTGGTCTTTCCCAAAACTCTCAAACACAGGGAGACTATTAACCTTCAATCTTCAAAAAAATGAAAAAATACACATATACAGAAAAAAAAGATACACGAAGCGGATTTGGTGCAGGATTAGCGGAACTGGGTCGAACGAATCCAAATGTTGTGGCTCTTTGTGCCGATCTTATCGGTTCCCTAAAAATGGATAAGTTCATTGAAGAAAACCCTGAACGTTTCTTTCAAGTGGGAATCGCTGAAGCTAATATGATGGGAATTGCTGCAGGTATGACCATTGGTGGAAAAATACCGTTTACGGGAACTTTTGCCAATTTCTCTACCGGAAGAGTTTATGATCAAATTCGTCAATCTATAGCTTATTCTGAGAAAAATGTGAAAATATGTGCGTCTCATGCGGGATTAACTCTTGGTGAGGATGGTGCTACACATCAAATTTTAGAAGATATTGGACTGATGAAAATGTTGCCGGGAATGACAGTTATAAACACCTGTGATTACAATCAAACAAAAGCGGCGACTATTGCAATCGCTGATCATAAAGGTCCGGTATATTTGCGCTTTGGCAGACCAGCTGTTCCAGTTTTTACACCTAAAGACCATAAATTTGAAATAGGCAAAGCAATCCAACTGCAGGAAGGTAAAGATGTAACTATTGTAGCGACAGGCCATTTAGTTTGGGAAGCTTTACAAGCAGCAGAAGTATTATTTGAAAAAGGCATACAGGCAGATGTAATTAATATACATACCATAAAACCCTTAGACCAAAAAGCGATTTTGGATTCAGTTAAGAAAACCGGTTGTATAGTTACAGCGGAAGAACATAATTATTTTGGAGGATTGGGAGAAAGTATAGCCCGAGTACTCAGTCAGAATTATCCTGCACCTCAAGAATTCATCGCCACTAATGACACGTTTGGTGAATCTGGGACTCCAGCACAGTTAATGGAAAAATATGGTTTAAACAGCGCTGCTATTGTGAAGGCAGTTGAAACAGTAATCAATAGAAAATAATACGCATTTTTATTCGTTTAATTAATACAAATCTTAAAACGAATAAACTATGAAACATCTATTTTTAATTGCCATATTGATAACTTCAACTATTTCGCTTGCCCAAACAAATACCAAATTTGGTGTTAAGGGAGGGCTTAATTATAATGCGAATGGAAAATATTTTGAATCGGCCAGTGACTCATATGAAAATCCGGACAGGAATATTGGTTATCACTTAGGTGTCTTTGGAAAATTTGGAGACAGTTTCTATTTTAGACCAGAGTTGGTTTATACAGCTACAAAAAGTGATTATGATTCCGGTGAATTCGACATGAAAAAACTTGATGCACCAATTTTAGTTGGTTTTCAAGTTTTAGGTCCAATCAGTGTTTTTGTCGGTCCATCCTTTCAGTATATTTTAGATTCAGAATTTGATAATGTTAATATCGACAATATTAAGAATGATTTTAGTGTTGGATTGAATTTTGGGATAGCGGTTAATTTTGAGAATTTTGGGTTAGACCTTCGCTATGAAAGAGGATTTAGCGAAAATGAGGCTACATTTTTGGATAACAACGGCATAATGATCAATGATAGATTAGATACCCGTCCCGACCAGCTTATAGCTAGTCTCTTCATATTTCTCTAAAAAAATATTTTATAAAAAAAAAGCCGATAAAAATCGGCTTTTTTTTATAATGAATCTTGAGTGGATTCAGTTGAATCTTTGTCTAAATAATTTGGTATTCCATCACCATCTGAGTCATCGTTCCTAGGGTCGCCATCTCCATTCAAATCTTCATATTTTGTTAATGTATTGTCGCCATCATCATCAGGATCTAAGAAATCAGGAACAAAATCTTCATCTGTATCGTCACTATACAAACTCCTGTCCCCGTCTAGGTCTTCATAAATATTCAACACACCGTCACCATCTTGATCTGCTTCGTTGACTGCCAACATATCAAATTTGAAAATCAATGGCGCATAAGCTGTTGTTCCTGCCACCGGTGAATTATAATAACCGAGACCGGAAGGAAGGAAAATAGCTCCTATACCATAATTTTCATATACAAAAGTACCATCAGGATTTTCAGTAAACCCCGTTGCTCCATTAAATTCAATTACACCTTCCCTAAATCCTTGTACAACATTTGGTAACTGAAACCAAATAGGAACCGGGGAACTATCAAATATGGATTGGTCAATTAGTGTACCCACATAACGAACATATGTTGAATCACCAAATGTTGGTGTATCTCCTAGACCTTCTCTAACTTTAAGATAATACAATTTATATTCTACCTCTTCTGAGTCACTCACCAATTTATATTCTACTTGATCAATCAAAGGTATTTTATCACTGTTCGTTCCTGCAACGGTATCAAAAACAATTTGAAATGTGGAACTATTAGGATCAATCTGAAATTCCTCATAATTATAAAAATGAGTGGACAGGAATTCTTCAATGGAATCAATATCAACCAAATATTGTTCACTGCGATCTCTTGGTGGAGTTATGGTAACATCATCATCTTTCTTGCAGGAATTAAATCCTAAAACCAGAATCAAAAGAATTAATAAATAATTTTTAATTTTCATATGCTTTTTTATCAAATGTAACATCCTTATATTTCTGTTTTTAAGAAGTTGACACATTTTCGGACAGGATGTCTCATTATTGCCTTTTTTCTGGCCGCAAGATAATTTTTATAATATTTTTGTGCAATAAGATTAACGTAGAATTTGATTTAATTATATGCGTGTTGATAAGTTTCTTTGGTGTGTAAGATATTTTAAAACAAGAAATATGGCTACAATAGCCTGCAAGAAGGGACATGTAAAGGTAGATGGTATGGTTGCAAAGCCCGGAAAAGAAATATTCCCTACAAGTAAAATCATATGCAGAAAGGATCAAATAAATTATGAAATTTTAGTCAATGATATTCCCGATAGTCGTGTAGGAGCAAAATTAGTGGATATTTACCGAACAGATTTAACCCCAAAAGAAGCCTTTGCAACACAGGAACAACTTAGATTTGCAAAAGACTACTACAGAAAAAAAGGAACAGGAAGACCAACTAAAAAAGATAGAAGAAATCTAGAAAATTTTAATGATGATAAAGAGTGATTTGAATAAAGAATACTGGGATGAAAAATATGCTCTAAATACTACAGGTTGGAACATTGGTTATATATCAACACCAATAAAGACTTATATCGATCAATTATCAAATAAAAACTTGAAAATCCTAATTCCCGGAGCTGGAAACAGTTATGAAGCAGAGTATTTATGGACTAAGGGATTTAAAAATTTATTTGTATTGGATATCGCTAAACAACCTTTAGTAAATTTAAAAGAACGTGTTCCGGATTTCCCTGAAACGCATCTTATACACAAAGATTTTTTTGATTTGGAAGATACTTATGATCTGATAATTGAACAAACCTTTTTTTGTGCCTTAGATCCGAAGTTAAGACAGGATTATGCCATAAAAATGTCAAATCTATTATCAGAAAAAGGAAAACTTGCTGGTTTGCTGTTTGATTTTGAATTAACACAAGCTGGCCCTCCTTTTGGTGGTGCTAAAGAGGAGTATCTTGAGTATTTCAATAAATTATTTAAAATTAAGGCTTTGGACAGAGCATATAATTCCATTAAACCAAGAATGAATAGAGAACTGTTTTTTATATTTGAGAAAAATTAAGTAATGACTTTACAAGAAAATACTATCCTGACCCATAATGAGATAAAACATAAAATTAAACGAATTGCGTTTCAAATCTATGAAAGCAATGTGAATGAAAAAGAAATTATCCTGGCTGGAATTGAAAGTAATGGCTTTGTCCTGGCGAAACATTTGAAATCTGTTCTAACTAAAATATCCACTATAAATCCCATTTTATGTAAAGTGGTGATCGATAAAAAAAATCCGAGAAATAAAATAACTACATCTATTCCGCTTCAAGATTATCAAGATAAGTCAGTAGTATTAATTGATGATGTATTAAACTCCGGAACAACATTGGTTTATGGCGTAAAGCATTTTTTGGAAGTGCCATTGAAACAATTTAAAACAGTAGTTTTAGTTAACAGGAATCACAAAAAATATCCTGTTAAAGCAGATTTTAAAGGTATTTCCTTATCCACTTCCCTACACGAGCATGTAGATGTAATATTAACAGGGAAAAACTACAAAGCCACTTTAGACTAGTTTAAATATTATTTCTTCGACAATACTCTGTATAATTTTATCATCAGTTTCCAGAACATGATCAGATCTTAAATAATACGGATTTCTTTCAAAGAGATGCTTCCCGACAAATTCTTTCAAAGCTTCACTTGATTTAATGTCAGCTACTATCGGTCTTTGGCTTTTTTCATTCATCAACCTATTCACAATTTCATCAATTGAGGATTTTAAATAAAAACTTATTGCATTTTTATCAGACTTTATTAAATCCATATTATTTGCGTAACAAGGAGTCCCCCCTCCAAGGGAAATAACAGTTTTCTCATGATCAGATAACAACTCCTTTAAATAAATATGTTCAACTTTCCTGAAATAAACTTCGCCATTTTCTTTAAATATTCCCGATACTGATTTACCTTCCTTTCCTTCAATATAGTCATCAAGATCAATAAATTTATAATCAATTATTTTGGCCAAAAGCCCACCAACCGTAGACTTTCCTGAAGCCATATATCCTAATAAAATAATCTTCATAAAATAGCTGATTGAATTGGAATAAGGTATAAAAACCATAGTACAAAAAAAAGAAAAATATCTCCGTAAAAGCGTTGTTTTATAAATTTAAACAAATTATATTTGCACCTCGTTTTTAAAACCATACAAAAGACTTGGTAGCTCAGTTGGTAGAGCATCTCCCTTTTAAGGAGAGGGTCCTGGGTTCGAGTCCCAGCCAGGTCACAAAAAGTTAAGCATAAGTGCTTAACTTTTTTTATTTTTATTCTTTAAATGCGCACGTGGCGGAATTGGTAGACGCGCTAGCTTGAGGGGCTAGTATTCGCTTAGGATGTGGAAGTTCGAGTCTTCTCGTGCGCACTTCAAATTTGTAAAAGTTTTCTTAATAAATTTTATATGACATAAATTTTAGTTAAATTTGTTTAACTATTTTTTATTAATTATGAACAATATTAAGAACGAGTTCAGTATTAAGGATCTTGAAAACCTAAGCGGTATCAAGGCTCACACTATCAGAATTTGGGAAAAACGTTATAACTTACTACACCCAAATAGAACTGATACGAACATAAGAAATTACGACCTTGAAAATCTTCAGAAATTGCTGAATGTGACATTTTTGAATAAAAATGGCTACAAAATATCTAAAATATCCAAACTTACCGAAGCTGATATTACCTCCCATGTTAATGAAATAGCTTTAAAAGAAAATTCAGAAAACCATGCCATTAATTCATTAAAGGTGGCGATGCTTAATTTTGATCAAGGCCTTTTTTATGATACTTACAATAAGTTAAGAGAAGAAAAGTCATTCAAAGAGATTGTTTATGAGGTGTTCATGCCTTTTTTAGCAGAATTGGGAACGTTGTGGCAAACAGATACTATCTCCATTGCTCATGAACATTTTGTTTCCACCCTTATCAAGCAAAAAATACTATTGAATATAGAAAAAATACAAAACAAAGAACATAGGGATACTTCTAAGACATTTGTTTTGTATCTTCCTATGAATGAAATTCATGATATTGGATTACTATTCACAACCTATGAATTAGTAAGTAAAGGCCATCATTGTATCTACCTCGGGTCAAGTGTCCCAATTACTAGCTTATCAGCCTTATTAAATTATCATGATAATTTAAATTTTGTGTCTTATTTTACTGTGAAACCTGAAAAAGATGATGTTGCCGACTACTTGAAAGAATTCCATGACATCATTTTAAGGTCAAAGAAAAATGAACTCTGGATCTTAGGCAGAATGTTGGAACATATCGATAAAAGTAAATTACCAAAACAGATCAAGGCATTTTCAAATATTGAAAGTCTTGTAAAACAATTATAACACTGAAATAAGATCGATGGCAAAAAAAATATCCATAATTGGTTCCGGGTTTTCATCCCTCGCTGCTTCATGTTATTTAGCTAAACAAGGACATGATGTGACTGTATTTGAGAAAAACTCCACCATAGGTGGTAGAGCCCGCCAATTACAAAAAGATGGTTTTACTTTTGATATTGGCCCAACCTGGTATTGGATGCCAGATGTTTTTGAACGATTCTTTTCAGACTTTAATAAATTACCATCGGACTATTACAAATTGGATAAACTGAGCCCTGCATATAGTGTCTATTTTGGAAAAGATGACTTTATAACCATAGATGATACAATTGAAAAGATTTGTGAAACCTTTGAACAGGAAGAAGCTGGAAGTTCTGCAAAGCTGAAAAAATTCATGAAATCTGCGCAAACCAATTATGATATTGCAATAAAAGACCTTGTTTATAATCCGGGAGAATCTCCTTTAGAACTTGTTACCATGAAAACGATCCAGAAATTAGATCAGTTTGTTAGTAACATTAAAAGAGATGTGAGGAAGGATTTTAAAAATGTGAGACTCGCACAGATTCTGGAATTTCCTGTTCTATTTTTAGGAGCAAAACCAAGTAAAACTCCTTCATTCTATAATTTTATGAATTATGCCGATTTTGGAATAGGAACTTTTCATCCGAAAAAAGGAATGTATCAAGTTATTCTGGCAATGGAAACTTTAGCAAAAGAACTTGGTGTTAAAATAAAAACAGACTCTCCAATAGATAAAATAATGGTTGAAGACAGAGTGGCCAAAGGCGTTATTTCTCATGGTGAAAAATATTTTTCTGATGTGGTTTTAAGTGGAGCCGATTACAACCATACTGAAACACTTATAGAAAAGCAATACAGACAGTATTCAGAAAAGTATTGGGCTAAAAAAACATTTGCACCATCGTCATTACTTTTTTATGTAGGATTTGATAAAAAACTAAAGAATGTCAATCATCACACTTTGTTTTTTGATGTTGATTTTGATACACACGCCGAAGCAATATATGATGAACCAAAATGGCCGGATGAGCCATTATTCTATGCTAGTTTCCCTTCAATAACCGATGATTCTTCAGCTCCAAAAGGTAAAGAAGCCGGAATATTTTTAATTCCGCTTGCGCCGGGATTAGAAGATACTCAAAAGTTAAGAGAACAATATTTTGAAAAAATTATTTCCCGTTTTGAGAAACTTACATCTCAAAATGTAAAAAATAATATTATATTTAAAGAGTCATTTTGTGTTAATGATTTTATTAAGGACTATAATTCTTATAAAGGAAATGCATATGGAATGGCAAATACTCTTTTGCAAACAGCATTTTTAAGACCAAAATTAAGAAGTAAGAAGGTTAAGAATTTGTATTTCACCGGTCAATTAACTGTCCCAGGTCCAGGTGTTCCACCTGCATTAATTTCAGGAAAACTAGTTGCAGAATTAATATCAAAATATCAAAAAAATTAAGCTATGAAATCTCTTTTTGATTCGGTATCTAATGATTGCAGTAAGATCGTAACAAAATCTTACAGTACCTCCTTTTCGTTAGCTACAAAAATGTTGTCAAAATCAATTAGGCAGGACATTTATAACATCTATGGATTTGTTCGTTTTGCTGATGAAATTGTTGATTCCTTTCATGATTATAAAAAGGAAGAACTTTTTAATCATTTTGTTCTTGACCTTGAGCGAGCATTAACGGACAAAATAAGTCTTAATCCCATTCTTAATTCGTTTCAAAATACATATCATAAATACAATATTGACAAAGAATTAGTGAATTCATTTCTTAAAAGTATGAGAATGGATCTTTATAAAAAAGAATATTTGACCGAAGAAGAATTCAAGGAATATATCTATGGTTCTGCCGATGTTGTCGGCTTAATGTGCTTGAAGATATTTGTAAACGGGAATGAAAGTAAATATCTGGAACTAAAAGATTCAGCAATGGCCTTAGGTTCTGCTTTCCAGAAAGTGAATTTCTTAAGAGATCTAAAAGCAGATCATGATAGTTTACATAGAACTTATTTTCCAAATACAGATCTGAACAAATTAGATGAGGCTTCAAAACAAGAAATAATCAATGATATAGAAAAGGACTTTGAAGCAGGAATGAATGGAATACGCAACTTACCAATTGAGGCAAAATTTGGCGTATTTATGGCATATCGTTACTATAAGCAACTCTTAAATAAGCTCAAGAAAACACCTGCACTGGAAATAAAAAATTCCAGAATCAGAGTGCCTAACTACAGTAAAATATACATTCTCACAAGGAGTTATGTTAAATATCAACTAAATTTATTATAAATATTCAATAATGAAAACAGTACTTTGGATCATCGTTTTTTTAGGAACTTTTTCCATAATGGAATTCATGGCTTGGTTTACACATAAATACATTATGCATGGATTTTTGTGGTCTTTGCACAAGGACCATCACAAGAAGGATCATGATTCCTGGTTTGAACGTAATGATGCATTCTTTATTTTTTATGCAGTAGTGAGTATGACTTGCTTTTATCTATGGAGTTATGAAGGAGTTTGGTTTTGTTTACCAATTGGATTGGGAATTATGGCATATGGTGCTGCTTATTTTTTAGTACATGACATATTTATCCATCAGCGTTTTAAAATATTTAGAAATGCCAATAATTGGTATGCTCGTGGTGTTCGGAGAGCTCACAAAATCCACCACAAACATTTGGGCAAAGATAAAGGTGAAAATTTCGGGATGTTAATCGTACCTTTTAAATACTTCAAAAAGTAGAGTAAACAAATTATTTATGACGGCAAACCATTTCGATTATATTATTATTGGAAATGGTATGGCTGGACTTAAATTAGCTTTAGCATTTTCTGAAGATCCTTATTTTGCTAACAAACAAATCGCATTAATAGATCAATCCAAAAAAACCATTAATGACAAGACCTGGTGTTTTTGGGAAAAAAAATTGGGTAAATGGGAAGATATTCTTTTTAAGACCTGGTCTCAAGGCTTATTTTACTCTTCTAAACGTGCTATAAATTTAAGTCTGGAACCATATACTTACAAGATGGTTCGCTCAATTGATTTTTACAATTACACCAAGAAAATCATTAGAAAGAAAAGTAACTTCAAATTCATCGAAGATGAAGTCCAGGGCATTGAGGAGAATGATCAAATAAACGTATTAGGTATAAAGAATCAGTATCTTGCACAAAAAGTATTTGACAGCAGAATTCCCGAAGAATACTTCAACACAAATGATGGCTATTCCACTATATTCCAACATTTTAAAGGCTGGGTCATAGAGTCAGAAACCGATGTTTTTGATCCGGATTCGTTTGCCATGATGGATTACAGAGTAAAACATCATGACGATACTACTTTTACTTATGTGCTGCCATTTTCAAAAAGGAAAGCCTTAGTCGAGTTTACATTTTTTACGCCATATGTTGTAGAACAAGATCTTTACGACGCGTATCTCGAAGATTATATCAGCAATATTTTAAAGGTCGACAACTATAATATAATCGAAAAAGAAGTTGGTAACATCCCTATGACCAATTTTCCATTTGAAAAATATAATACTGCTTCTGTTACAAAAATAGGGACAGCAGGTGGTTGGGTAAAAGGATCAACGGGCTATTCATTTATGCATGCTGATAAAAAAGTACTCAAGATAATTGAAAATCTGAAGCAAAACAGAAACCCATCTTATGGTTTAATAAATAATAGATATAAATTTTATGATGCTGTTTTTCTCAATGTTTTAAAAAATGAAAATCAAAAAGGTGAATGGGTTTTTGAAAAATTCTACTCAAAGAATTCAGCTGAAAAAATGTTTAAATTCCTGGATGAAGAAACTGGTTTCATAGAAGAAATTAAAATTATGAGCTCTTTGTTTTCCTTGACTTTTATTAAGGCCTTTTTTAAAACTTTAAAAATCTTTTAAAAGCTCATCTATAGTTTCTCTAACTGAATTGCTGTTCCAATTAGCTGCACCTTTTTTGTCTATTATAATTGATCCGGCTTTATCTATTAAAAAGGTTCTTGGAATACTACTTACATCAAAAATTTCAGGATATTCTGTTTTTGGCATTTGAACATTAAAATCATAACCGTTTTTTTCCAAAAAAGATTTTAAAACACCTTCTTTTTCATTTGAAACAAAATAAAAATCAACGCTATCCTTATAGTCATCATAAAGTTTATGAAGACTTGGCATTTCCGCAATGCACGGTGGACACCATGTAGCCCAAAAATTTATAAGGACAACTTTATCCCTTGACTGGTTAAAATCAATTGATTGACCTTGCATATCGACTAATTGCCAGTTATAGTCTTCTATTTTATCCCTTTTTGCTTCTTTAGTTACCGAAGGACTTATCATTGCTAATCCTTTATTCAAGAATATTTGAATTGGTTGCCTTGTTTGAGGTATGATCATTAAAGCTATTACAGCTATAAAGATCAGGTTTGTAATTTTTGACCTGGTTAATTTCATTTATATTTATAAAAAAACTCCTGATGCGATCAGGAGTTTAATAATTTAAATTAGATTATTTAGCGTTTTCTTTCTTTATTAAATTTAAAGCTGAGCCTTCATTATACCATTCAATTTGAGATTGGTTATAAGTATGATTTAGTTTGATTACATCTTTACTTCCATCTTTGTGAACAGCTTCAATAGTGAGTTGTTTTCCAGGAGCGAAATCCTTAAGATCAATAAAGTTGAATGTATCATCTTCCTGAATTAGATCATAATCACTTTCATTGGCAAAAGTTAATGCAAGCATCCCTTGCTTTTTTAAATTTGTTTCATGGATTCTTGCGAAAGATTTAACTATTACAGCAGCCACACCCAAATGTCTTGGTTGCATTGCAGCATGCTCCCTGGAAGATCCTTCACCGTAATTGTGATCTCCAACTACAATAGACTTAATTCCTGCAGCTTTGTAAGCTCTCTGAACATCCGGAACACCTCCATAGTCTCCGGTTAATTGGTTTTTAACAAAATTGGTTTGCTTATTAAATGCGTTGACCGCACCTATTAAAGTATTATTTGAAATATTGTCCAAATGACCTCGGAATCTTAACCATGGTCCAGCCATGGAAATATGGTCCGTTGTGCATTTTCCGAATGCTTTTATTAATAACCTAGCACCTTTAATATTGCTGCCTAATGGCTCAAACGGTGTTAGTAATTCCAATCTTTCTGATGTAGGATTAACCTTAATCGTTACTTTACTTCCATCTTTAACGGGATCAACATAACCATTTTCCTTTACTTCAAAGCCTTTTGGAGGTAATTCCCAGCCAGTAGGCTCATCCAACATAACTTCCTCCCCTTTTTCATTAATCAACTTGTCTGTCAATGGATTAAAATCCAACCGACCGGCTATAGCAATTGCCGCAGTAATTTCCGGCGAAGCAACAAATGCGTGAGTATTCGGATTTCCGTCAGCTCGTTTAGCGAAGTTCCTGTTAAATGAGTGAACTATACTATTCTTCGGAGCATTCTTAGGATCGCTGTATCGCGCCCATTGACCAATACAAGGTCCGCAAGCATTAGTAAATATTTTAGCATCTAATTTTTCGAATACCTGAAGAATCCCATCTCGTTCTGCTGTATATCTAACCTGTTCAGATCCAGGATTGATACCGAATTCTGCTTTAGTTTTTAAACCTTTATCCAAGGCTTGTTGTGCAATAGATGCGGCACGGGATAGATCTTCGTATGATGAATTTGTACAAGAACCTATTAATCCCCATTCAACCTTCATAGGCCAATCATTTGCCTTTGCTTTTTCTGTCATTTCTCTACCCACTGTTGTAGATAGATCCGGCGTAAATGGTCCATTTAAAAGTGGCCCTAATTCTGACAAATTAATATCGATTACCTGATCAAAATATTTCTCCGGATTTTTATAAACTTCTGGATCTGCAGTCAAATGTCCTTTTATTTTGTTTGCAGCATCAGCAACATCTTCCCTGTCAGTAGCACGCAGATAACGTTCCATGGAATCATCATAGCCAAAAGTAGAAGTAGTTGCTCCAATCTCAGCACCCATATTGCATATAGTACCTTTTCCTGTGCAAGACATTGAAGTAGCCCCAGGACCAAAATACTCTACAATTGCCCCGGTTCCTCCTTTTACAGTTAAAATCTCAGCAACTTTTAGTATAACATCCTTAGGCGCTGTCCAACCGGAAAGTTTTCCTGTTAACCTTACTCCAATAAGCTTCGGAAACTTTAATTCCCACGCCATTCCAGCCATTACATCAACAGCATCGGCTCCACCTACTCCAATGGCTACCATACCCAATCCACCGGCATTAACAGTATGTGAATCGGTTCCTATCATCATTCCTCCCGGGAATGCATAATTTTCAAGAACAACCTGATGTATAATTCCAGCACCTGGCTTCCAGAAACCAATTCCATATTTATTTGAAACGGCAGCAAGAAAATCAAACACTTCACTACTAACCTCATTAGCTCTTTTCAAATCCTGTGTAGCTCCTTGCTTAGCTTGGATCAAATGATCACAATGCACTGTAGTAGGAACAGCTACTTTGCTTTTTCCTGCCTGCATGAACTGCAATAATGCCATTTGAGCAGTAGCATCCTGGCAAGCTACTCTATCCGGTGCAAAATCGACGTAATCTTTTCCTCGGGTAAATGCTTTTTTGGGTTTACCCTCCCAAAGATGAGAATAAAGTATTTTTTCAGACAAAGTTAATGGCTTACCAACCACTTTACGAGCTACATCAACACGCTCACTAATTTGACCGTAAACCTTTTTTATCATTTCAATATCAAAAGCCATATACTTATATTTTAGTTATTTTTTAGTCTTGCGAATTTACAAAATCAACACATATATATAAAAGATTTGCATTGAATTACTAAATGTAATGCCTAAATTTTATCTATTCACTAATATTAATCAATTTATATAAACAATCCAATTGCAAATCGGCAATAAATTATAAAATAGATAAATTATTTCTTATTAAATCTTTTTAAAACTAATGCTTTATCCCGAATGTCCATCATTGGCTTTTCATATATACTGTACAAAACATAGGACAAAAGAATCGTTGAAGCTATATAAATAGAGATATAACCAAATATTTCCGGTTTTGATAACCCTTCTGAGGGAACAAAATGTTTCAAAAGTTGTAAAATGATGGAATAATGCAACAGATACATAGAGTAAGACACAACACTTATAAAAGTTATTGGCGCTTCAATATATCCCGGGACTTTTTTGAGTTCGGATAGTAAAGGTAAAGAGAGAGCAAGTGCAATTGAATTTATTGGCAAATACAATACATTCCAGAAAAATGGATGTGTTTCAATAAAAACTCCTTGATTAGGAATAATAAAATTTAGTGCGAAAAAAATTAAAACACCAGCTACAAAACCTATCCAACTTAGGTTTTTCCATTTCTCCGGATTGACAAATGCAAAATAAGAAGCCAACATTCCATAATAAATAGCATCTATCCTGTAAATTGCCACCGATTTTAAATTCACGTTCCAAAACATCATATCGGAATCAGGAGTCACAAAATTGTATATAACTTTAGTTACTGTGAAAAACAGAATTATAATAATGGTAACCAAACCAAAAAGCTTGGACCTGTCCATTTTAATTTTTATAAAAAATAAAAGATACAACAGTAAAGGCCCGAGTATATAAGCAAACTCTTCAATTGGCAAACTCCAGGATTCGCTGAAGAATAAAGGCATTTCCCAAGCGAAGTTTTGCATGAAAATAAAATATTGCCATAAATTACCAGGCAGGTCAAATCCCAGATACAACATTAAAAGAATGTTTACAATCAGGATCAAATAATAATTTGGCAAGGTTCTGAACCACCGACGTATCCAGAAATACATCACTTTTCTAAAATTAAAATCCTCCTGAAGAAACATTTTAATTACAATCCTGCCAATCAAAAATCCGCTTAAAACAAAAAATATCTCAACTCCAATAACTCCTGCCAGACTCAATAGATCCGGAATAATTCCTTTAGCATCAGGAACGATCCAAAGTACGTGTGAAAACACGACTAACAATATAGCGACTGCTCTCATCACATCCAATCCAAAGATTCGTTTACGGTAGTCTATTTGCATTATGATGCAGTCTTTTTATGTAGAATATTACAATAGTTATATTATAAAATCTAAAGTAATGAAATAATTATTTCTATCAAGATTTCAGGCCGTAGTATTGCCATTATATCTAAAATTGTCAAACTCAAGAAATATTAAATTTACTTTAGAAATGATTCGAAAAAGATAAATAGAAAAAATAGATAGGATGAGTTTTAAAATAAACTCTTTATAACCTGAACTTCAGTAATCCCCTCTGCATCGGCCTTGTAATTCTTAATAATTCGGTGTCTTAGAATGCTCATTGCCACAGCCTGAACATCCTCAATATCAGGCGAGAATTTACCATTAATTGCTGCATGCGTCTTTGCCGCTAATATAAGATTTTGAGAAGCTCTTGGTCCTGCTCCCCAATCAATATAATTCTTTACCAATTCCGGCGCTGCATCACTTTCCGGTCTGGTTTTTCCAACGAGTGTCACTGCATACTCAATAACATTGTCTGCAACTGGAATACGTCTGATCAAATGCTGGAAATCAATTATTTCCTGCGCTGTGAACAAACTATTAACTGTAGCCATTTCATCATTTGTAGTCACTTTAACAACCTGAACTTCCTCCTGAAAAGATGGATACTCCAGATTAATTGCGAACATAAAACGATCCAGTTGAGCTTCAGGCAATGGGTATGTTCCCTCCTGCTCAATTGGGTTTTGAGTAGCCAGTACAAAATAAGGAAGATCTAATTTATAATGATGTCCGGCAACAGTCACCGATCTTTCCTGCATCGCTTCTAATAAAGCTGCCTGTGTTTTGGGAGGTGTCCTGTTAATTTCATCTGCCAGAATTATATTTGCAAAAACGGGTCCTTTGATGAATTTAAAGTGTCTGTCCTCATCCAGTATTTCACTGCCTAAAATGTCACTTGGCATGAGATCTGGAGTAAATTGAATACGTTTAAAGTCAAGTCCCAATGCCTGAGCAATTGTATTAACCATTAACGTCTTTGCTAATCCTGGAACTCCTATTAGCAATGAATGTCCTCCGAAAAGATGGATATTAATATTTGATTGACAACATCATCCTGACCAACGATCACTTTTGCAATTTCCGATTGAAGTTGCTGATATTTTTTAACAAGTTGTTTTATTGCAGCTACGTCAGACATAGTGTTCTAAAGTTTTAACCAGTTGCTGGAAAATTCACAATCTCTATACTCTCCTATTATTTTAATATAGGTGTCCATGATCTTTTCATTCTGCCATTTCTCAATAGCCTTAAATTGTTTTTCCTGTAAAGCCAGAGCTTTAATTTTTAAATAATCTCGTGCAAAGTCGGCGTCATGCTCATCGATCCTATCGGTGACTGTCAAAATTTTAAACTTTGTGTTATTTATCCTGTCCTGGTCTTTAAGAACCAAACTTACTTCGCCACTTTTAAGGTCCTGAATTTGTGCATATAATTCCGGATCCATTCTTGTCAATTCAAAACTATAATCCTGAGTTTCAGGATTTATCAATTGACCTCCATCTTGTTTGGTTTCTTTTTCGTCTGAAAATTCTCTGGCTGCTTCTTTAAAATCCAACTCTCCATCTACAATTCGTTTGCGAATTTTTTCCAGTTTTTCATTGGCTTCATCAATGGTTTCATCATTGACATCCGGTTTGATCACAATATGTCGGACATCATACTCCTGTCCTCTAATTTTATCCAATTTTATTATGTGATAGCCAAAATCAGTTTTAAATGGTTCTGAAACTTCGCCTTCCTGTAAACGAAAAGCCACATCTCTAAATTCCTTTACCATTCTTGGTCTTTTTCTGTTCAATGTATACTTTCCACCGTTTGATCGAGACCCTTCATCTTCTGAATACAACACTGCTTTGGTTGCAAAACTGGAACCATTATCCACCACATCGGCACGTATTTGATTTAACAAATCAATGACTTTTTGAATATTCTCCTGTGTGGGGTTTGGTGATATAACAATTTGAGCCACCTTAAGCTCTGTACCAAACGTTGGTCGTTCATCTTTAGGAATATTATTAAAGAATTGCCTAACTTCTTCTGGAGTCACTTCAACATCTTCAATAATTTTTTGCTGCATCTGGCTGGCCAGTTTGTTGTTCTTGTTTATTTCGAACATTTCATCCCTAAAACTTTTTTCATCTTCTTTGTTATAGAATTCCAGTAAGCGCTCCATGGAACCATTAGTTTGTTGTAAAAACTGGCTTATTTGCTGATCTACATATGATCGTATTTCTGCATCAGAAACTACGATACTATCCTGGATTGCATGATGAGCATACAATTTATCTTCAAGCAACTTACCAAATAACTGACAGCGCGAAATCTCAGCAGTAGAAACTCCCTGAGCCTTCAATTGCTGAAATGTCTTATCGATATCAGAATCCAAAACAATATAATCTCCTACAACTGCAGCAACTCCATCCACCTTAACTGGATTCAATGGATCACACTGTCAAGAACTGGTTTTGGATGTTCCTTTTGGCAGTTGTTTCAATAATTTCCTGTGCATTTATTGTACGGGAAAATAGAATGGCTACGAGGATAAGAGGCCGTTTTCACTTTAATTGTATATTTCGAATTGTTTATTTTTAATCGCATCTGAAGTGATATCTTTTTCCAATTCTCTAATTAACTCTAATTTTCTCCGGTTTGTGACTATTTGATCTATTGTTGGTTTTACATACTCTAAAGGAGCGGTTTCGTTTCTCAACAACACATCATTAATTTGCATCAAATATACTCCTAATGAATCTTTGAGTTGTATAAAATTAGATTTTTTTAACAGTTGATTTTTGTTTTCTGAATTAATGGCTGGAATTTTATTGACTGCCCGACTTAATTTTACCCAAATTGAATCGTTTAACGAGTAGGAACTAAATTGAATTGCTATAGAATCTGTAGAATTATTTTATCTCTGTTAAAGCGTTTAAATCGTTCTTTAATGCTTCAGAAAAATCTTATTGTTTTCAGTTGTACTTTTATATCAAAGTCTGCACCATCTTTGTTAACTTTAAAAATTTTTGCTTGTGACACTTTCCCGGCATAGAATTCCTCTGCTTCTTCAATACTTACGGTTTTGTCTAAATTTTTGTTTACAAGTGCTTCTAAATAAGCTTTTGTAAACAAGTCTTTTCTGTATTGGTCTACAAGTTTGTTAAATTCTGATTGCTTTTCTTCAGAAATATTCAACTCGGCTCCATCTATTAATAATTGCTGAGTCGCCCAACGATTAACATAATTGTTCACAATTAAGATACTATCCTCTTTACTGGTTTCATCGGTTACCAGATCTGTAATATCATCTTCATAAAGATAAGATTCATTAACCCTGGCTATGGCGTTTTGTTGTTCTTTCCTAACAAGAAAATCACATGAAAATAGAAAGACTACACAAAGAAATATATAAATAAAGTTCCTCAATTAATTTTTAATTTGGGCTTTGATTTTATTCAAAACCACATTATTCACTACAACCTTATATTTTTGATGTAGATCTTGAATCCAGGATTTTTCCTTTTGATCCTGAAAATTTGTTATAACTCTTCCTTTAGCATCTTCAAAGGATAATTGTTCCTTAGGAAGTATTTTTTTGACTTTAACGACCACAAACGAATCATTATGTTTGTGTATTTTTGACAGACCTTCTTTAAACTCAAAATCTGATGGTAAGGCCTGATGATCCTTATCCATTATTCCTGATGTAAATATAACATTAACTTTACCTTTTTTGTTCAAGGTTTCTTTTATTTTATCCTCCGATATTTCATCGGCTAACATTTTAGAAACTTTTTTGATGATATTTTCCTTTGGAGTTGAAGCAACCTGGGCATCAACCCTTTTATTTAAAAAATAATTTTCTTATTTTTTTCATAAAACTCCTTAAGACCCAAACTGTCTTTTTTGGCTGCATTCCAAATTTCCGATTCCATCAAGTCAAAAAGTAAAAGACCATCTCTGTATTCATCTACAATATTGGAAAACTCCTGATTCTCGTTTTCAAGATTATCTTCATAGTATTTTAGAACAGAACTATCTATGAACTCTTTATAATTTTCTTGTATAACGACTTGAAGTGGTTTTTGACTCCTTAACTTTCGTTGTGCATTCTTAAGGTAATTGGCAAATTCCCCATAGGTTATTTGTTTTTCTCCTATAGTATTTAGGAGTTTTTCATTATTCAAGTTCTCAGGAATTTCCCAGGTGCGTTTGTAAAAGGAATCAGTAACAATGGTATTCGAAATAATTGTAAATTGCTACCATCGTTGTCGTTTATATTGTACCGTGCCTCTAGATCTTTCTAAGCGTAGGCGTCATTAATCAAGTTGTGCACGCTTGAGTCGCGTTTGACTTTATTAGCTCCAGCTGACCTTTCAAATCCTTTCAACGGGGCTCGACCGGTTTCTTGCCGTATCAATTTTATTATATGCCATCCCAGACTCTGCTTTCAACAGGCGTTGTGAATAGTCTCCAATCGCCTTTCCATACTGAAAGCTGCTTCTTCAAATATCTGGTGAACTTAACTGCGCCACTAGCTAAATGGTGTCAACTTCCCTCCGTTTATCCGACGGAGCTTGGGTCCTCATTTCAGGTAAGAGCAAAAATACTAATATTAGTATATTATGCAAGTTCGATTAACAAACGATTAGCACCTTAATTTAGTATAGTCAATAGTATTTAATTTAAAACAAAATAAATACAACTTTTTTAATAATTATTATTTTAATTCTTGTTTTGAATTTATTCTCTATATTTCTGTATCTATAATTGATCAAGTGAGAAAATAAAGTTAATAAAATGCGTCAATTAAAACTTATTTGGGATTTTCGTGGACCAGATTCGCTAAGAATTGCAAAACATCATGAAGTACATCTTAAGGAATTTATTGCAAGCGAAAAGTTGGATATTAATATTACCGGCGTAGGACAATTATCAGAATCGCATTCAATTGCCTTCCTCGTGGTTAATGAAAGTGAAATGAAACCAATTAGAGATGCTTTAAGACCGCATCGTGGACAAGTTTTTAAACAACTCTAACAATGAATAAGCATATTCCTTTTATTTTAGTACTAGCTTTATTGAGTCTTTTCCCCAGCTGTAAAGGACAATCAAAAGATGCCGAAAAATCAGAGACAAACATACGATTGACTAAACAAAAATTATGGGAGGCCCTTTTGAAAATAGTGAATTCATGTACATTGGGATTCCTGATAAGATCAATTCAGTTGATACAAGTGCAGGCTGGAACCAAAAAGGTCAAAAACTATTGATTACAGGCAAGATCTTAAAAGCTGACGGGAAAAACCCCAGTTCCCGATGTTATCTTATATTATTATCATACAGATATTGAAGGCTACTATGCCAACAAACCGGGATTGGACAATCGAGTTACTCGACATGGATATAATCGTGGCTGGGTCAAATCTAATAAAAACGGGGATTACGCCATATATACAGTACGTCCAGGACCTTATCCTAATTCTGATTCACCCGCACATATTCATCCATCCATTAAAGAACCTAATTCCATCAACGAATATTATATTGACGAATTTGTTTTTGATGATGATTCCCTATTGACAACAGAAAAAAGGAAAAAAATGGAAAATCGCGGTGGTAGTGGGATTCTTCATGTTGTAAATTCTGATGATTTACAAATAGCGAATCATGATATTGTTTTAGGA